>JAGCPN010000008.1 GCA_017965665.1 Aeriscardovia sp. | reverse complement strand
TTGCACGCCGGGCGCTGCTGCACGATCAACGCTTTTGAGTTCTCAACCTGCTAACTGTGCGGAGGCGTCCTCCGCAAGTGACTTGTCTATGGTACGCACGGTGCAGGAGGGAGGGCAAGGGGGTCGGCGTGTCGGAAAAATTATTCAGTGCTTGCGCCTGCGGCGGGCATGATACATCCTCATCCAATATCTCCATCTCCTGAAGATTATGGAAAGCAGTATGAACAAGAGGAGGCCTATTGCCGCACTCCAAATTATTATCACCAGGCCATCGTTTAGGTTTGAATGGGCCAGCTCTCCCAGAGGCACTCTCTCACCTGTGACAAGGAGTCTGTGGGTATTAATGCCGTAAGGGTAGCAGGTGAGGAGGGTGACAAGATCTTCCCCCGGCACAATCTTTATCGCATTTATGTCGGATGGAAGGATGATTTTGATATTTACAACCTTATAGGCCATAGTGTGGCCCAGCACATCTATGTAGAAAAGATTTCCCATCTTCATCTGCATAAGCCTGGTAAAAAGCATAGCGTACACCACTCCGGTGTGGCCGCAAATTACCGACCGGGTAGAAGGCCCTCCGACCGGGAAGGAAGTTCCGTAGAGCTGTCCTGCTCCACGGGAAAGAGATCCCTCTGCCGTGCCATGATAAATCGGCAGGTTAATTCCATATTCCGGAACTGAGACGTATCCCTCTATTTCGTCATTTTGCCCGTTCAATATGTTCAGATAATTCATGTAGGCCGGAGATTTAGTCACTCCGTTAGTGGTAATGCCGCTGGTCATAAAGTCTGAGGCCCCTTGACCTATAAGGTATTGCCCGCTTTTTGCCAAAGAAGCATTGTATTGCTGGGCGGCCGCAATTTCTTTTTCCGCCTGGATTTTTGGTATCTCTGCATCCTCTTGCTGAAGCTTATGAATCACGGCTTCGTGATCTATGTAGTTTCTGATAGTGAGCGTGATCGGATAGGCGATAATCGCAATTCCTACCAGCATCAGCATGATGGACAGAATTAAAAACACGACTCCATGTTTGGGATGAGTTTTAGAAGAATTGTTAGCAGATTTTCTCCGCCTTCTCATTTACGCTCCCCACATCAAGATGCTGTTCAAGTATGAGATTACCAAATGAGTGGGAAAGGGAGGTGAAAACCCAAGTGGAATACAAAAAATGCCGCCCTGCGCTGCAGGGCGGCAAAGCAGGTCAGAACCTTACTTGCTTATTACAGTTCCTACTCCGGCTACGCCTGCCACAAGATCCGCCACCTTATCCAAGGAGGTGATCACTGCATGGCACTGAGGCTTGGCGCTGACGAACTTGATGGCGGCCTGCACCTTGGGGAGCATGCTCCCGGCTGCAAACTGACCTTCAGCCATGTATCTTTCAAGTTCTCCAACAGTCACGTTCGTAAGAGCTTTCTGATCGGGCTTGTTGAAGTTGATGCAGACGTTGTCGACAGCAGTCAAAATTATGAGCTCGTCGGCATTCACGTCTTCGGCCATTTGGGCTGCTCCAAAGTCCTTGTCGATTACGCCTTCGACGCCGATGTATCCGCCCTTGCCGTCGCTGACCACAGGGACGCCGCCGCCACCGGAGGCGATGGGGATCATGCCGTTTTCAATCATGGTCCGAACGACCTCTACCTGAAGCATCTTCACAGGCTTGGGGCTGGGGACGACCCTCCTGTAGCCCCTTCCGGCATCTTCGACATATACGAAGTCCGGATGCTCTTTTTTGAGCTCTTCACACTCTTCTTGCGAGTAGAAGGGCCCTATCGGCTTTGAAGGCTTCAGGAAAGCGGGATCATCTTTGGAGACCACGGTTTGGGACACTATGGCCGCCACAGTCTTGTCTATTCCGTTTTCCGCAAGCACGGAATCCAAGGCGAGCTCCATCCAGTAGCCTATTTCGCCCTGGCTCATGGCTCCTACGGTGTCCAGAGGCATGGGCGGATTCTTCTTAGTAGAGCCCGCAGCCTCCTGGAGAAGGAGGTTTCCTACCTGAGGGCCGTTCCCGTGGGTGATAACCAGTTCATCCTTGTTCTTTATGAACTCGATCAAAGACCTCATGGTCTTCTTGATGGACTCCTCCTGGCTTTCGGCAGTGCCGGTGGCAGTCTCTATCGCATTGCCCCCGAGGGCTACAACTATGCGCTTGCCCATTTACTCGTTGCACCCGTTTACAGCGTAGGCCGGGATGTAGAGCGGGGCCAGGGTGACAGCCATCATGGCCTTGATGGAGTGCATGCGGTTCTCGGCCTCGATGAACTGCCAAGCGTACTTGGAGCGGAACACTTCGTCGGTGACTTCCATGTTCTTAAGGCCGTACTTCTCGTAGATCTCCTTGCCATAAGTGGTGTTGAGGTCGTGGAAAGAGGGCAGGCAGTGCATGAAGATGAGCTCGTCGTCGGGAGTTCCGGTCATCTTCATGAGGTCCATGTTGACTTCATAAGGCTTGAGGAGCTTGACCCTCTCCTCCCAGTCGTTTTCGCCCATGGATACCCACACGTCGGTGTAAATGACGTTGGCGCCCTTAACGCCTTCGGCGATGTTGTCAGTGACGACGGGCTTGGCGCCGGTTTCCTTGGCGAAGCAGTTGGCGATATCTACGATCTTCTGATCGGTGTGGAGGGCGGAGGGGGTGACGATGTGCACGTTGACCCCGAGCATGGTGCCCGCCACGAGGAGGGAGTTGGCCATGTTGTTCCTGCCGTCGCCGACGAAGGCGAGGGTGAGGCCCTTAATGTGGCCGAACTTTTCCTTCATGGTCATGAAGTCGGCCAGCATCTGGGTGGGGTGCCATTCGTCAGTCAGACCATTCCAGACCGGAACGCCGGAGAACTCGGCAAGGCCTTCGACGGTGGACTGCTTGTAACCCCTGAACTCGATGCCGTCAAACATGGATCCGAGAACCTTTGCGGTATCCTCTACCGACTCCTTCTTGCCGAACTGGGTGCCGGTGGAGTCCATGTACTCGGGGTTAGCGCCCAGATCGTGGGAAGCCACCACGAAGGAAGACCTGGTCCTGGTGGAGGTCTTCTCGAACAGGAGGGCTATGTTCTTGCCCTCGAGATAGTGGTGAGGAATGTTCTGCTTCTTGAGTTCCTTGAGGTGCAGCGCCAGATCAATCATGTAGCGCAGTTCGTTAGGCGTGAAATCTTTGCAGGCCAGCACGCTGCGGCCGTAAAATACGTTTTCAAATTTTGCCACGGTTTCTCCTCTCTCCTAGTCTTTCAGATCTTCGCGCACAATCGGCATGGACATGCAGCGGGGGCCGCCGCGTCCGCGGGCCAGTTCGCTGGAAGTCGTCTCGTGGACCTTGATGCCGTGCTTGCGCAGGACCTCGTTGGAGACGTAGTTGCGATCGTAGGTGACCACTTCGCCCGGAGCTATGGCCAGGGTGTTGGAGCCGTCGTTCCACTGCTCGCGCGCCGCCACAATCGGATCTCCGTTGCCAGTGAACATGATGTCGATTTCGCTCTTGCCCAGGATCTCGCAAAGGGTCTTTTCGAGCTTGTTCCTGGTCTCGATCTTGATTTCTCCGTCCTTGCCGGGGTGGAGCAGGTAGAGCTCGGATTCGCCCCTGCTATCGAGGATCTCGGCGTCCATGGTGAACTGATCGTAGTTAACCATGGTGAAAACGGTGTCGAGATGCATCATGGCGTGGCTGTGAGGAATCTTCACTGCCAGGATCGTATCAAAAGCAGACTCTTCAAAGAGGGTGCCGGCCAGATCCTGAATGGCGTCAGCGCTGGTGCGCTGTGAGATGCCTATGGCCATCACGTGGTTGCTGAGAACCTGCTCGTCTCCGCCTTCCATGCGAGTCTTGCAGTACCTGTCCCTCCACACGTGGATCCCCTTGTTGGCGAAATCGGGGTGGTGGGCGATGATGTACTCCATGTACATGCTCTCCCTGCGGCGGATGGCATAGGTCATGCGGTTGATGGTCAGGCCGTCCCCGATGGAGGCCGCAGGATCCCTGGTGAAGTAAAGGTTGGGCATAGGATCGGTGAGGAAGGGATAGTCCTCGTCCTCGGCCATGCCGGCCAGGGTGTGGGGCTTATAGTCGATATCCTCTTTCCTGATGCCGGCCATGGTCTTCTCCACCATATCCTTGGTGGACATGGACAACAGGTATTCTTTGAGGGCAGTGAACACAGGGCCGGACTTGTACCCGCTCTCCTGAAGCATCTGCTCTACAAAGCTTTCCTTGACGCTGTCGTCTGCGAGAGCTTCGGCAGTGAGGTCCTCCAAATAAAGCACTTCGCTTCCGGCTTCGCGGAGGATGTCGGCGAAGTGATCGTGCTCCTTCTGGGCTATGGGCAGATAGGGTATGTCGTCGAACAAAAGCCTGGGCATTATTTCGGGGGTAATATTTTCCACCTCGTGTCCGGGGCGGTGCAAAATTACGCTCTTAAGCTTGCCTATCTCTGAATTGACATGAATCGGACTCGTCATTCGAGCCACCTTTCACATAATCACATCTTTCGGCTGACAGGCTCACGTCCGCACCTTCCGGCCTGTGAGCGAGAGCCGATGCGCTATTCAAAGCTGTTTGAAGTAGATTGATCTACCGTCGAAATTTTACTCCCTTTCGGATCAAAAACAGAATCGGCGCTAGAACGAAGTGGGGTCTACGGCCGGGATCGCCACTATCCCGTATATGGCCACGCATACTGCCGACAGGCCCGAAACGGCATACGCCGCATCCAGGCAGAAGGGATGGTTAATGGAAGTGGAAAACAGAATAATGCTTAAAAACAGCCCGCAAAGTCCTGCGAAAACCGGAAAATAAGCCGCAAAGTACGCGAGCTCGGAAACTCCCTTCCACGATCCCACCACCCTGTGGGCTTTGCCGGAAATGGAAATGCAAACCAGACCCAGGGCAATCATTCCAAAGCCCGGAGTTGTAAAGGCCCGGGTCCTGAAGCACAGGACGCACACCCCCCAGATGATGTTTATCAGGCCGTTGATTATTACGTATATCGAAAACCTCCACTTGAACTTTTTGAGGAAAGTATTGTTCATCTGCCGGGCCAAAACGTAGACTATGAAGGTCAAAGAGAGGCAAACGAAGGACTGCGCCACCAGCGCGTGACCGCCGAGCTTTTCGGAAACATTTGAAAGCACCATGGAGTAGATGGCGTAAATGAACCCGCACAGAGATACGCAGGCGGGGATAGAGGTCAAAAGCAGTACGCCCTTCCTCGTATAGGACTTGGGGTCGATGTCGGAAGAATCCGCCCTGTGGAGGTTGTTGGCGGCTATGTGGAGGAAGTGGCGGGAAGTCAAAGCGATTGTGGACACGCACAGGGCTATCATTCCGGCTCCCAGGGCCATGTGCCCCGAAACGACGGCTGACGCGCTCTTCGATTTCGCCAGTATCACTATTGCCCATACGCACACTCCCAGGGCGAAAGAGTAAGCCATGGCGGGGAAATACCACACGCGGGCGAAGCCCTCTATCTGCCTCATGGAAGTGGCTACTACGCAGAAAAGTGCGAAAGTTATGGAGCCCAGGGAGATTAGGAAGCGCCCCGCTATGAGATTTTTATCGGCGCACAGAAGGTAAGAGCCAAACCCCAGCTCGTAACTGGTCATAAGAAGCGGGATCAGCCTTAAGACGATGCTGTACCCTTTGTGTCGATATCCCCTGAGCATAATCCTCGAAAAAAACTTTTAAGAAAACGTTACCAATTCGATTGTAGTTCAATTCCCCAGGGGACTTCCCGCCCCATCCGGGCGGAAAAGGAATGTCAGTTTCTGGAAGAAGAAGCTTTTTCGGCCTTGAGGATCTTCTTTGCCGGGACCGGGGCGCCTATGGGCACTATCTGCGCCGGGTGCCAGAGCTTCTTATAGAACCACCACTTGGCCAGTTCGCAAAGCAGGATGTAGGCCGCCATTTCCGCTACGAGCCAGGGGAAGTAGATCCAGGGGAGGGGGACCAGCCCGAACCAGCTGTCGCACACGGGTATGTAGGGGATGGCGATGGCCAGGGCTATGGCGCCCAAAGTGCACCAGGTCAACAGTTTGGACGGGTGGCTCTTCCAGAAGGGAAGCCGGCGCGTGCGGATTATAAACACTATCAGGGTCTGAGAGCAGAAAGACTCTATAAACCACCCCGAGTGGAACTCGGGCACATTGTTGGTCCAGGCGTGGAAGAAGAAGATCATGAGGGCGAAGGTGGTGTAGTCGAAAATGCTGGAGATGGGTCCGAAAAGCACCATGAACCTGTAGATGAACTTTATGTCCCAGTGGGTGGGGCGCGCCTCCTGATCCTTGTCTATGCGGTCTCCCGGGATCACCATCTGCGCCACGTCGTATACAAGGTTCTGAAGGAGCACCTGCGCGCCGGTCATAGGCAGGAAGGGCAGGATGAAAGATCCCCCCACAGTGGAGAACATTCCGCCGAAGTTGGAGGACGTGCACATGTTCACGTACTTTATGGTGTTGGTGAAGATGCGCCTGCCGGTTTTCACGCCGTCCACAATCACGTTCAGATCCTTGTCGAGAAGGATTATCCCCGCGGCGTCCTTGGCCACGTCCACGGCAGTGTCCACGGAAATCCCCACGTCGGCCTTGTGGAGCGCCAGGGCGTCGTTCACGCCGTCTCCCAGGAAGGCCACGGTGCGGCCGTGCTGGCGGAGGATCGACACTACCCTCTGCTTTTGTTCGGGAGTCACCCGGGCGAAGACGGCGGTAGTGGCCATGGCGCACCAGATCTCCTCGTCGCTCATGGAGTCGAAATCCTCGTTGGTGAGGGCCGGGCCCGAATCGAGGCCTATCTTCTCGCATACCGTTTGGGCCACGAGAGCGTTGTCGCCGGTGGCGATCTTGACTTCGACTCCCAGCGCCCTCAGGCTCTTTATGGATTCGGCCACGTTCGGCTTGGGCTGGTCGAGGAAGGTCAGATACCCTACCAGCGACATATCCTGCTCGTCTTCCCTCTCTATCTCCCGCTCTTTTCCGTCCACAGGGCCCCAGTCAACTTTCTTTTCGGCCAGAGCTATCACGTAAAGGCCCTTCTTGAAGAGGGAGGTCAGAAATTCTTCCGCGCCCTCGGGGACGTCCTTGCAGATATCCATTACTTTTTCGGGGGCGCCTTTGACAAAGAGCCAGGAGCCCCGGTGGGAAGAATCGACGTCATTTGCCACCGCGGCCTCTACCTGGGTTATGTGGTTGAACGCGTCAAAGGCCTCCAGATCCCCTCCGCGGGCGCCTTCGGCCCCGAACTCTTCGACCATCGCCTCGCCCAGGGCGATGTCGAGGTCGTTTCCGCCGGTGACGTCCCCGCTGTTGTCGACTTCAAAGTCAGAGCAGACCGCCGAAAGCGACATGACTTCCTTGAAGGGGGAGCCCAGGGGGCCGAGGGCGGAATCGAAGCTGATGTGCCCGTTGGTGATGGTGCCGGTCTTGTCCGTCACGAGGACGTCGACCCCTCCCAGGTCCTCTATGCACATGAGCTGCTTTACCAGCACTTTCTTTTTGGCTAGCATCCTGGAACCGGCGCTTAAGGAAGTGGAGACCAGCACGGGCAAAAGCTCCGGAGTTATGCCGATTGCCACAGAGAAGGCGAAGAGCGCGGAAGAGAGCCAGCCCTTTCCGAGCAGGCCGTTGATCATAAGAATCAGGATGGTTCCTATGAGGGCCACGATCATCAGGAAGTTGGAATACTTCTTAATGCCTACCTGAAAGTCGGTGGGCAGGCGGTTGGAGGCCAGCTGGCAGGCTATAGATCCCAACTCTGCCGCAGCTCCTGTCGCCACTACCACCCCGGTGGCGCTCCCTTCGCGAACGATCGTCCCCATGAGGGCGCAGGACTTGCAGTCCACCACACTCACCGCGCCCGGGTCCGCTGCTACAGATTTTTTCGCCGGACGGCTCTCTCCCGTAAGCGCCGATTCGTCGCAGGAAAAGTCCTCCACCTTGAGGAGGCGGATGTCGGCCGGGATGACTTCCCCGTCGTACATCCTCACAATGTCTCCGGGCACGAGAAATTTGACGTCGATTTCCGAAAACACACCGTCCCTGAGACAGGAGGCGGTGTGCGAGATTCGCTTTTTAAGCGAATCTGCAGTCCGCTGGCTTCGCCACTCGTTGAAAGTTCCGATCATCAGGGACAGTATCAAAATCACGCATATCACAATTCCCCCGCTGACCGACTGGAGGAAGAAACTCAAAACTCCAGTGACAAACAGCAGAATCATTATGGGGTCTTTTGCCTGGTCGAAGATTATCTTGCCGATGTTGATTTTATGCTCTGCCAGTTCGTTTGGACCGTAATGTTTGAGGAGGGCGGAGGCCTGCTTGGAACTGTACCCGTCTTCCGAGGCATTAAGATTTTCAAGAACTTGCGAGGGGGATTGCTGGCAGGCCTTTATGATGCGGACCTGATCGTCTGCAGCGGCCTGAAGATCTGACTTTTTTCTTCTAAGGGATGCAAATCTTTCTTTCAATTTCTGCCTCCTTCCGATAGATTTGCTTAACCTTTTGGCGCTCGCACCGGAGGGTAGAAGAAGGGCTACCCTAAAAAGACAATAATAATATAACTGCAAATTGCCTTATGTAAAGCCTTTGTGTAAGTTTAACCTGCGCGCCCAACAACCCCGCCGATCGTGGAGGCCGGCGGCCGTTTGATATTCTTTTAGAATGGAATTAATCTGATTTGACAAGCTTTATCAGACAACCCCGCTAGGAGGCCGCTATGTGCTTGATAGGTAAAAAACTTGAAGACTTCACAGTTCCCGCCTACTTTAACAAGGAGATAACCGAGGTCTCCCTTTCGGATGTTTTGGGTCACTGGTCAGTGTTCGTCTTCTATCCCGCCGACTTTTCGTTTGTATGCCCCACAGAGCTCGAGGAGATGGAAGAGCTCTATCCCAAGTTCAAGGCCGACGGATGCCAAATTTACTCGGTGTCTGAAGACACGGCCTACGTGCACGACGCCTGGGCCAAGTCCAGCGAGGGGATAGGGAAGATCACCTATCCCATGCTGGCCGACAGGGCGGGCACCCTCGCAAGGTTCTTCGGGGTGCTCTGCGAAAATGCGGGCAACGCCTACAGGGGGACCTTCATAATCGATCCCGAAGGCGTCATCCAGGCCTACACCGTAAACAACATGGGAATCGGCCGGAACGGCGAAGAAGCCCTCAGGACTTTGGAGGCCGCCCAGTTTGTGGCGGAACACGGCGATCAGGTGTGCCCCGCCCACTGGAAGAAGGACGAAGAGACCATCGCCCCCAGCGAGAACCTGATAGGCAAACTTTAAATAGCGGCGGCTCAGCCGCTTTCCCCGGGGCCGGCCGGTCCGGCCCTTTTTCGATTATGGATTCCGATTTGAGAAGCCTTCGCCCCGAGGAGGGGCCGCAAGATCTGGTAAGCGTGATACTTACCGTATATAACGTCGACAGATGGCTTAAAAAGACGCTCGAAAGCATCCTGGATCAGACATGGATGAACCTCGAACTTATAGCAGTCGACGACGGATCCGGAGACAGATCGCCCCAAATCCTCAGGGAGGCCGAAAGGCGCGATCCCAGGGTGAGGGTAGTGCGCACGGAAAACCGCGGAGTCGCCTGCGCCAGAAATCTCGGGCTCTCCCTGGCCCGGGGCAGGTACGTTTATTTTTGCGACTCGGACGACGTGATGGATCCGCGCCTTCTGGAAGAGTGCGTGTGGGCCATGAAAAAGTTCAGTGCGCAGATCGCCATGTTCAAGTTTGACGGGATTAACGAGTTCGGAGAGCCCGTGCCGAGCTTTTACCCGCACAACCGCTACCGCGGCCTCGAGGTTTTGGATCGCAGGGAAATCATAAAAAAACAGATCAGGGGGAAAATCGGAGGGTACCTGTGGGCTTTTGTGGCCGAGAGAAAGGCGTATGAGGGGGTTTGGTTTCCCGAGGGGAGGCTGGTGGAAGACACCGCCCGCATCTGCCAGATTTTTGCAAACGCCCGCAGGATAGTCAGGATTCCCAAAGTCCTGTACCATTACCGGCTTCACAAAAGCTCTCTCATGCGCAAAGAAAAGATGCTCGTGGACTGGGAAAAGGCGCTGAAAGACAGGCTGGAATTTGTATCTGCAACTTTCCCGGAACTGCGCCGATGGGCCAGAGTGCAGACCTTCTCCCCTTTAAACTTCGACTACGAATCGGTGAGGCAGAACCTCGCCATAGGGCTGAGGAGCAGGCGGGAGAAAAGAAGGCTCAGTCGTCGCCCAAAGTGACGTGCACCCCGCCTATCAGCATGCACACCACGTTGTAGAGGAACGCCCCCACGGTGGCGAGAATCACTATCAGGATTATCTCGAACACCGAGAAGATCGTCACTATGCTTAACAGCTTTCCTATCGAGAAGATGCTTCCCGACGCAAAGCTCCCCGCCGAGACCCCGGCCGTGGAGACGAGCTTTGTAATGGAGCTAAAGACCCCCATGGCTTTGAGGACGCCGAAAAGGATGGCGGCGCAGACCACCTGGATTATCCCCCAGGCTATGGAGAGGAGGAAGGAGACCTTGGCCACGCTCCAAGGATCTACCTTCGTCACCGACAGCTTCATCCTCCTGGCCTTGGGGATCCGCAGCTTCCTTCCGGCCGGAGCCTTAGAGGCGCTCGGGGCCACGCTCGGGGGCAGATCCTGGGAAGGGGAGCGCCCGTCTGTATTGTCAGCCATTTTCCTCCTCATCACGGCTTGATGTCGAAAAGGGTAAACCCGGGAACTTAAAATCCACTAAATA
Source organism: Aeriscardovia sp. (assembly GCA_017965665.1). Taxonomy (GTDB): domain Bacteria; phylum Actinomycetota; class Actinomycetes; order Actinomycetales; family Bifidobacteriaceae; genus RGIG1476. The sequence continues at coordinate 101,002 of JAGCPN010000008.1, read as the reverse complement.
CTCTAGCAAACCCCGAGATCTTCCTGAGGCTCGGACTTGAAGGCTCCGGTCACTTCATCTCCTTCGTCCAGCGCCACGGCCTTGACGCCCTGAGTCACCCTCCCCGAGTCTTTGACTTCGGAGCTGTTGAAGCGGATGACCTTTCCGGAGTTGAGGACGGGCATGAAGATGTCTTCATCTTCCCCGACTACGACCGCTCCTACTATAAAGCCCCTCTCGCCCTTCATGCTCATGGCCTTGGTGCCGTAGCCGTTGCGCAGCTGCCTCTTGTAGCGGTCCAGAGGCGTCTTTTTCGCAAATCCCTGGGAAGTGGCCAGAAGGAGGTACTTTTCGCCCTCTTCCTTGGGGTTCCTGTCGGCTACCACCTCCATGCTTATGACTTCGTCCCCTTTCCTCAGCTTCATGGCCTGCACGCCCTCGGCCTGGCGCCCCAGGGGGCGCAGCTGCTCGTTGTCGGCTGCAAAGCGTATGCTCATGCCCTTTTTGGAGATGAAGATGAGGTCGTCATCCTCGTTGCACAGGCTCGCCCCTATAACTTCGTCGCCCGGCGCAAGGGAAATGGCTATAAGCCCCCGCCTGCGGCCGTTGGCGTACCTGGAGAGGGCGGTCTTTTTGACTTTCCCGCTCCTTGTCGCCAAAACCAGGAAGGATGCCGCATCGAAGTCGCAGATGGAGAGCATCTGCTCCACCTTTTCCCCGGACTCCAGCTGGAGGACGTTGGCTATGTGCTGGCCCTTGGAATCCCTCTTCGACTCCGGCACTTCGAAGCCCTTTATCTTGTAAAGGCGTCCCAGGTTGGTGAAGAAGAGGAGCCAGTCGTGGTTGGAGGCGAGCAGGAAGTGGTCCACAAGGTCCCCCTCCGCCAGGGACGCCCCTTTGATTCCCTTTCCCCCGCGGTGCTGCGACTTGTACTCGTCTCTGGAGGTGGCCTTGATGTATCCGGAGCGGGTGAGGGAATAGACCATGGACTTTTCCTCTATCAGGTCCTCGTCTTCCACTTTGGAAGAATCTCTGACTATCTGCGTCCTCCTGTCGTCCCCGAACTTGTCGACAATCTCCCCCAGCTCCTTTTCGAGGATTTCCACCCTCTTTTTGGGATCGGAGAGGATGGCGTCGCATTCTTCGATTTCGGAGGTGAGCCTGTCGTGGTCATTTACGATCTTCTCCCTTTCCAGGGATGCAAGCTGTCGAAGCTGCATGGAGAGGATGCCGTCGGCCTGGCCGTCATCTATGGAGAGCATCGCCTTAAGCCTCTCCCTGGCCTCTTCCGAGTTGCGGCTCTCTTTGAGCGCCCCCACGACTTCGTCCACCTTGGAGACCACCTTCACCAGGGCCGAAAGGAGGTGCTCCCTCTTTTGGGTTTCCTTCTTCGTATAGGCGGTCCTCCTGCGGATAACCTCCATCTGGTGGTCTATCCACAGGGTGACGAAGCGGTCCAAAGAGAGGGTCCTGGGCACTCCGTCCACAAGGGCCAGCATATTGGCCCCGAAAGTCGTCTGAAGCTGGGTGTGCTTGAAGAGGTTGTTTAGAACCACCTTGGGCACGGCGTCCCTCTTGAGGGTGAGCACGATTTTGAGGCCTTCCTTGCTGTTGGTGGAGTCCTCCATGTCGGCTATGCCCTTTATGGTTCCGGCCTTTATGAGATCGACTATGGAAGCCATGAGCCTGTCGGGGTTCACCTGATAAGGGAGCTCGGTTATTACCAGGCAGGTCCTCTTCTCTATTTCTTCGATTCTCACCTTCGCGCGCATTACTATGGCGCCGCGGCCCGTGCGGTAGGCGTCCTCAATTCCCTTCCTGCCCAAAATTTCGGCCCCGGTGGGGAAGTCCGGACCCTGGATGATGGAGATGAGGGCGTCCAGGGTCTCGTCTTTGGAAGCCTCCGGATGCTCCAGCACCCACCGGATTCCGTTGGCCACCTCGCGCAGGTTGTGGGTGGGAATGTTGGTAGCCATGCCGACCGCTATGCCGGCGGAGCCGTTTACGAGGAGGTTGGGGAAGCGGGATGGCAGGACCGTAGGCTCCTGCTGCTGTCCGTCATAGTTGGGGACGAAGTCTACGGCGTCCTTGTCGATGTCTCTGACCATCTCCAAAGACAGCTGATTCATGCAGCACTCGGTGTACCTCATGGCCGCGGGGGAGGGGTCGGAGGGGGACCCGAAGTTTCCGTGGCTGAATACCAGTGGGTAGCGCATGGCCCAGGGCTGCGCCAGCCTCACCAGGGCGTCGTAAATCGAGGCGTCACCGTGGGGATGGTAGTTGCCCATGACTTCGCCCACTATCCTCGCCGACTTTGTCGGGCCCTTGTTGGGCTTGTAGCCGCCCTCCAGCATTCCGTAGATTATGCGCCTGTGGACGGGCTTAAGTCCGTCCCTGACGTCCGGAAGGGCCCTGTCGACGATTACCGAAATCGCGTAGGCGAGGTAAGACTCCCTCATCTCCCGGCTGATATTTACCGGATTTATGCGGCCCTCGCCGTCCTCCTGCTGCATCTGTTCAAACAAATCGCTGCTCATGACTCCCCTTACGCGTCTATAAATTTGACGCTCTTGGCTTCCGCCTCAATGAACTCTCTCCTGGGCTCGACCGCCTCTCCCATGAGCATGGCAAAAGTGGCGTCCGCAAACTCGGCATCCCCCATGCACACTTTCTTGAGGAGCCTCTTGGAAGGATCCATGGTGGTCTCCCAGAGCTCTTGGGCATCCATCTCCCCCAGGCCTTTGTAGCGCTGTATCGCGTTCTCGCTGCGCAGCTTCCTGCCTTCTTCCTGCCCTTCCTTTATCCTCTCGTCCCTCTGGGCGTCGGAGAAAGCGAAGCTGTCGGGGCCTTTGGTCCATCGAATCCTGTAGAGGGGCGGCATGGCTATGTACACGTACCCTGCGTCGATCAGAGGCCGCATGTAGCGGAAGAACAGGGTTAAAAGCAGGGTGGCGATGTGGGCCCCGTCCACATCGGCGTCCGCCATGACGATCACCTTGTGGTACCTGGCTTTGGAGACGTCGAAAGAGGGGCCGCTGCCTGCCCCTATGCTGGCTATGAGGGTCTCTATAGTCTCGCTCTTGACCATTTTTTCGGTCGTGGCCTTCTCAGTGTTTAAGATCTTTCCCCTCAGGGGCAGTATGGCCTGGAACTTCTGATCTCTGCCCGACACCGCGCTGCCCCCGGCGGAATTGCCCTCCACTATGAACAGCTCGCAAAGGTCGGGGTTTTTATAGGCGCAGTCTTTGAGCTTGTCCGGGGTGGTGGCGGATTCCAGGAGGGACTTTTTGCGGCTCGCCTCCCTGGCCTTCCTGGCCGCGATCCTCGCCTTGTAGGCATCGGCGGCCTTGCCGACGATGAGTTTGCCCGCGGCGGGGTGGGCATCCAGCCACGAGTAGAACTTGTCGTTTACCACTTTCTGCACGAAGGCCTTGGCCTCGGAATTGCCCAGCTTCCCCTTGGTCTGCCCCTCGAACTGGGGGTTTACGAGCTTTACGGAGACTACGGCCACCAGGCCTTCCCTCACGTCCTCGCCCGAAAGGTTCTCGTCGGAGGCCTTCAGCAGGCCCTTGTCTCGGGCGTAGCGGTTGAGGGTTGAAGTGATGGCGGCTTTGAACCCTTCTTCGTGGGTGCCCCCGTCCACGGTCTCTATGGTGTTGGCAAAGGTCTTAAGGACGGTGCCGTATTTGGCCGTCCAGGTCAGGGCGATGTCCAGGGAAATTCCCAGGGATTTGTCTTCGGATTCCAGGGCGATGACGTCCGGAAAGAGAGGCTGCATAGACCCCGAATCGCAAAGGTAGGCCACGTAGTCGGACAGGCCCCCTTCGTAGAGGAAGGACGCCTCCTGCCAATCACCCTCTGCCCTCTCGTCTTTGAGGGTTATAGAGAGGCCGGGATTTAGGAAGGCCGTCTGCTGGAGGCGCTGGCGGATGATGTCGAAACTGTAGTCGGTGGTCTCTTTGAAAATCTGGGGGTCGGCGTAGAAAGTCACCCGGGTGCCCGTCTGATCGGCCGGCACCTCCTTTACCTTTTTAAGGGGCTCCAAAGGCTTGTGGTCGATATAGGTCTGCTCCCAGAGCCACCCGTCCCTTTCGACTTCGACTTCCATCTTCGTAGACAGGGCGTTTACGACCGAAATGCCAACGCCGTGCAGGCCCCCCGACACGGAGTATCCTCCGCCGCCGAACTTGCCTCCGGCATTCAGCTTGGTCATCACGACTTCAACGCCGCTTTTGCCCTCCCCGGGGACAACGTCGACCGGAATGCCCCTTCCGTCGTCTGTCACCCTTATGCCGTTTTCGGGCAGAATCTCGACTTCGATTTTTGTGGCGTATCCCGCCAGCGCCTCGTCTACGGAATTGTCGACTATCTCATAGACCAAATGGTGCAGGCCCCTGGAATTTGTGGAGCCTATGTACATCCCCGGCCGGGTTCTGACATGCTCCAGGCCTTCGAGGACTTTGAGATCTGAAGCGGTGTACTGCGAGGGCCGGGAGGCTTTGACGGCGTTCCCGGACTGTGTGAGATTGGTATCTTGTTCGCTGGAATCCAACTTGATTGCCCCTTTTCGATCCGGCCCTCCGGGCGCGGAGGCTGAAATCCTCTCTCAGAGGGCCTTTGCTCATTCCAGCATAAAATATGCTTAGGACACGTTTTAAGCCCTAATCAGGCCTGTTTTTGCAAGTTTTGCACTATTTTTACCTTAACCCTCCCTCCGCCCATATATTCGCTCAGCGCCTTCTCGATTTCCGCCTCGTCAAACCTCTTCCTTTTGAGCCTCGCTCCGAAGGGGGATTCCAGCACGACCTGGTCCCCTTCGAACTTTGAAAAAGAGTACACTCCGCTCAAATCCGGAAGAAAAGATCCCCACTGCGAGAAAAAGTCTGCCACTTTGGCCGCCCTGCCCAGGGCTTCACCGAGCACCCCTGAAGCCTTCTTTGGTTCACGCCCCGCAGTTCCGAAGGCTTCGGCGCTCCTTTGCGCCCTCTCGGCCCGGGCCTCAAAAGATCCGGGCAGGGAGGGAAGGTAGATGCCCCCTATAAACGAAACGATCTCTTCTCCGTGGCCCGGAAGGCACGCGAAGGGCTCCTTATCTGAGAGATTCGACCGGTATTCCATGCCACCCTTCCCGCCTGGGGACGTCGCCTCGGCTCGTGGAAGTTATGAAGACCTGGGTGCCCTCCTGCAGGGAGGAGAGGATGCGCTCCCTCTTTTCGGGGTCGAGCTGGGCAAAGACGTCGTCTAAGACGAGCACGGGCCCGAGGGGAGAAAGGATGTGAAATTGCGCCATGCGAAGGGAAAGGGCGGCCATCCACGCCTGCCCCCCGCTCGCCACTTCCGCCAAAGGGAAACCTTCCAAAGAGAGCTCGAAGTCGTCCCTGTGAGGCCCCAAAAGCGGGAAGCCCGCCGCGATCTCGGCCGCCTCCCTTTCCTGCAGGTGGTGCGAGGCCTTCTCAAGGCCGCCCTCCTGCAGGGCCTCCCCAAGGGAAGGTGCGTAAGAGAGGGATGCCTCAAATCCCGAAAACGCCCCATAAGCCTGATGGAATGCGAAAGCCAGCCGGCAAGAGGCCCGGGACCTGTATTCTGTAATCGAAGTTGAGAGCCTGGCAAACTGGCAATTGAACGCCTCCAGGGCCGAGATGAGACTGCGCCTGGAAGGGCCCTCTTCTTCCCTGATTTTTTTCAAAAGGCTGGACTTTTGCGCCAGGACCTTTGCAAAACAGCGCCTTTCCTCCCTGTAGGGCGCAAACATCTGGGAGCACGCCTCGTCCAAAAGCTGGCGGCGGCGGTCAGGGGAGGAGCAGAGCAAAAGATCCTGCGGCCCGAAGGAAACTGCGGCCAGGGGACGGACCTTGGAAAAGCTCTTCCACGCCCCCCCGTCCTGCCGGGCGTAGAGCCTTCCGGCCTTAATCGCTGTTTCAAGCACCCATTCGTCTTCCGGCCCCGACCATATTTTCGCCTTCGCGTCGGCCTCCCCGGCTCCGTGGCGCACCTGCAAAGAGAGCCTGGCCCGGGGGCTGGATCCTGAAGAGAGGAGGCAGACGGCCTCGGCTATATTTGTCTTCCCGCTCCCGTTCGGGCCGTATATCACATTTACCCCCGGAGCGGGATCCAAGAGGAGGCCCCGCCAGTTCCTGTAGTCCCTCAGGGCCAGCCTCTCGATTTTCATCAGACCCTGATAGGAGTGACCATGTACCTGTAGGAGAGGTCGGGCTGGCTGTCTCTGGTTGCCTGGCCGTCAAATTCAACAAGGTTGAGATTTTCGTTCGTCCTCATCCGGATGCAGGAATGAGAAGCGGGCAGGAAAGAGAGGGCCTCCGAAAGCTTGGGGGAAAAGTCCAGTTCCACAGCCCTTCCGATGAGAGTGGCGTTTATGGTCTCTTCGGCCCTGGCGTTGAATTTTTCCCCTTCCTGCCGGTTTTCCACATTGCTTATGACGCACTTGGCGGGGGAAATGTCGAGATGGACGGCCCCTCCGCCTTCCGTCACTGACGCCACCCTCCTGAAGACGGATGTGAACTCGTCTTTGTCAAAAATCACGTTCACGTCGTACTCGTCTTTGAAGAGCTGCTCGATGTTGGGAAAGTCCGAAGCGTCGAGCAGCTGCACGGTCTGCATCTTGCCGGCGCCTTCAAAGGACATGACGGCGGGGTTTTCGGGATCAAACCCAATGCGCACGTCTTCCCCATCGGGAAGAGACTTAAACAGGTTGGCGATGGATTTAAGGTCGGAGGCCTCCGCCAGTACGCTTGCGCGGCACTCTCCGAGGGGTTTCCAGGAAGTTACGCATCTGGCCAGCTGGTACCTGTCGCAGCCCACAAAGACGATTTCGGATTTTTTAAACTCCATCTTGACTCGGCTAAATACCGCATCCGTCTCCCTTGTGGATTTGGCGACGGCAAATGCGGATTTTTTCACTGCAGTCACCAGTTCGGCGGGGGATATGATGCCCTGGGTCTTGGGAAGGGAGGGCAGGGATGCGTCCTCTCCCTGCGCCTCGGCGAGCTGGAGTTTGAATCCTCCCGCCAATATCTTTATCGCGTTGCCTTCAGTTTCGATGGAGCAAAATTCCGAGGGAAGGGCGTGAATGCCTTTGACGGCGAGCTCTGCATCGATGCTCGCGACTCCCGCTTCTTCGACTCTGGCTTCTACGCTGCAGGAGGCGGACCTGTCGCGTCCCACGGCCGTCACCTTGAGTTCGTTTCCTTTGGCTTCAAACTTCAGCTTTCCCTGCTCTCTGGGAGTCTGCGCCAGAGCCTCTTTGGCCCACGCGATCGCGTCTTTCAGATCGGCGGTCTCTACCCTTAACTGCATCGTCTTTCCTCTCTCCGGCCGCAAAATGGCGCCGGGGACCAATGTTACAGTATAAAAATTCTATTTTCTTTTCCTCTCGGAAAAGTAAAAGCGCTTCTCTGCCGTTTTAAGCTTATATTTCCCGTTTGCCGTTTTAAAAAGGACATTTCAAAGGGAAAGCCTGATTGTCCGAACGTTTTTTGAAACTGCGGCCTCCCCCTTCCCTGCATTCTTTCTCCAGGTAATTTAAAACATCTTCTCCCCCCGATCCGCGCCTGCCTGCGCATTTTAAAATTTTTACCTGTCCGTGCAACTGTCTTTTTTGCTTTTTCTCTCGGCTTAAAAAGTGTTCATCCCTACTACTACTACATTAATAAGAACAGTTATATATGTAGTAGTAGTAGGGGCGGTGGATATGTGGATAACTCGACCCTCCCCCTTACTCTCCGTAGGGGTGATCGGGGATCGGTTTTGGTGGATAACTTGTGGATAACTGGTGGATAACTTTTTCGAAAATGCCAAGTTATCCACAAAAAATCCAATTGTGGATAACTTTTGACAAGTTATCCACAAGTTATTCACCACTTATCCACCAAAAATGGCCACTTATCCACCAAAAATGGCCACTTATCCACATTGTGAAAATTCGGCTAAGCGTGTGCAACAGTCAAAAAAACCTGCTTAAGGCAAATTCGGCGGAAGACGAAGGGTAAAAAGAAAGAAAGAAAGAGCTTCAGAGCTGGCGGCGAAGTCTTGCGCTGATGGCCGAGACCTGATCGTAGACCATCCTCTTTTCGGTCATTTCTTCGCTTATCTTCTGGCAGGCGTGGATGACGGTAGTGTGATCCCTTCCCCCGAAAGCCTGGCCTATGCTGGCCAAGGGAAGCCCCGTCATCTCCCTGCAGATGTACATGGCGATCTGCCGGGCGGATGCCACTTCCTTCCCTCTCTTTGACGAGAGCAGGTCGGATGGGGAGAGGCGGAAGTATGCGGCCACGCAATCCATGATTTCCTGGGGCCCCACCTGCACGTCGCCGGTGAAGTAGTCTTGCAGGGCCTGTCCGGCGAGGCTCACCGTGGCGCTCTGGTGGTTGAGGTTTGTGAGGGCTATCACTCTAAGCAGCGCTCCCTCCAGTTCGCGGATGTTGTCTGTGACCTGGTCGGCGATAAAGTCTATGACGGAATCGGGGATGTCGACCTTCAGCCTGCTTGTGGCGGCCTTCATCCTCAAAATCGCCACCCGGGTCTCTTTTTCCGGCGGCTGCACGTCCACCGTCAGCCCCTGCTCGAACCTGGTTATCATCCTCTCCTTCATGCCGCCCAGCTGCCTAGGGGCCACGTCGGAAGTGACTACGACCTGCTTTCTTTCCCCGTAGAGGGCGTTGAAAGTGTTGAAGAAGGATTCTTGGGTCTCTATCCTGTTTCCGGTGGCGAGAAACTGTATGTCGTCTATCAGCAGGACGTCGAAGGAGCGGTACTTTCTGTTGAAGGCCAGCCCCCGGTTTTCCTTAACCGACTCTATGAACTCGTTTGTAAATTCCTCGCTCGTGACGTAGAAGACCTTTTTTTCGGGCTGAGATGAGACCACTTCGTTTCCTATGGCGTTCAAAAGGTGGGTCTTTCCAAGCCCGGAGTTGCCGTAGATAAAGAGGGGGTTGTAGCCCTCCCCGGGGTTTTCCGACACCGATACCGCGGCGGCATGGGCGAAGGCCGTGGCCGTGCCTGAGATGAAGTTGTCGAAGCGGGCCTGGGGATCTAGGTGGGTGAGTTGATCTCTTACGCCTGACCCCTGCTTTGCGGAGCGGTCCCTGGACACCGACAGCAGGCACTCAAGGTCTTTTCCGGAGGCTGCTTTGAGCGCCTCCTTTATCTGCAGATCCAGGTCATGCTCTATTTTTGAGCGCACGAGCTCGGTGGGGGCGAGAAGGATTAGCCTGTTTTCCAGGAGGGCGTCGGCTTTCAGGCTGGAAATATAGTCCTGGTAAATTCTGTGTTTTTCGGATTTGAGCAGCATCGACTTGGCCTTTGTCCAGACCTTCTCAGCCTGCTGACGGGATTCTTCCATTTCCAGCCCTATCTTTTCATGTCTTCGGCCGCTTTTTCCAAAGCCGGATGGAGGGGATTCCTTGTTGTGCTTGTAACATAGGTATGTTTATTATATAAAACAGACTGATGACGAGAGGGAGAGCAGTAGATGAAAAGGACTTTCCAACCTAACAACCACCGCAGGAGCATGAAGCACGGTTTCAGGCACCGCATGGCCACCCGCTCCGGCAGGGATCTCATCAACCGCCGCAGGGCCAAGGGGCGCAAAGTCCTGAGCGCATGAATCCCACCCTCGGCCGCGTAAGGAAGCATTCCGAGTTTTTGGAGGTGTGCCGCGGGCCGCGCACGGCTTCGCCCCACCTCGTATTTCACTATTCCCTGTCATTCGGAACGGGCGTGAATTTCGGATTCTCCGTGCCCAAGGCCGTGGGTTGCGCCGTGGAGAGAAACAAGGTCAAGCGGCGCCTCAGGGCGTGCTGCCGGGATTTGGCGGGGTCCTTGCCCGAGGGCGCCAGAGTGGTGCTCCGGGCGCGCCCCAGCGCCGCGGCGGCCGGTTTTTGGGATTTGCACAGCGAAGTCAAAGGCGCTTTTTTGAAGATCGCATCCGAAGCATGAAAAATTCTCCGGCCTCCAGGGCGGTGTGCGCCGCCATCGGCTTTTACAGGCGCTTTGTTTCCCCGCTTTCGGGGCCCAAATGCAAGTTTTATCCGAGTTGCTCCATGTATGCCGTCATCGCCGTCAGGCGGTTTGGCGCATGCAGGGGGCTTGTTTTGGCCGCTTTCAGGCTTTTGCGCTGCAATCCCTGGAGCGACGGGGGGATAGACGACGTCCCCCGCAGGTTCTCGCTGTTTTATCGTTTCCGCTGGTCCAAGGCTTATGAAGAACCTACCCTCCAGCCGATAGTCACTATGGAAAACCAGATGCATCCGACCGAGAGGAGTAAAGCCTGATGGGCGGCTTTATACACCTGATAAGCACTATCTTCTACCCTCTCGAGTGGGTGATCTCCTGGATTATGTGGGGATGCCACTGGGTGCTGGTGCGCTGCGGCATGGGGGCCGGGAGCGGTTTTGCCTGGTGCCTGAGCATAATCCTCATGACGATGTTTGTGAGGGCCTGCATCTTCCCCCTCTACACAAAGCAGATAAATGCTATGGCCAAGATGCAGGCCATGCAGCCCGAGCTGGCCAAAATTAACGCCAAATACAAGGGCAAAAAAGATCCCGCCAGCCAGGAGGCCAAGCAGAGGGAGACCATGCAGGTCTATAAGGAGTCGGGGGGCAACCCTCTGACCAGCTGCCTGCCGATGCTGGTGCAGGGGCCTGTGTTCATAGCCCTCTACGACGCCCTCTTCGGGCTTTCTGCGATAGCCAAGGGAACGTCCAAGCCCATAGGGGCCTTCACAAAGCAGGTGGCGGTCCAGATAGAGAACACGGTGTTTATAAACGTAAAGCTCTCCGCCCTGTTCGGTTCGGCCAGCGGAGGGGGCAAGTGGACGATAGGCATCATCACGGCGTTCATGTGCCTGTCCATGTTCTACATGACCTTCTACACCATGCACTACAACACCCCCTTGGATCAGCTCAACGGCAAGGGCAAGAAGGCGCAGTGGGGAATGCTCATAGGCATGCCCCTGCTCTACATCTGGTCTGCGGCCATCGCCCCGTTCGGAGTCCTAATCTACTGGCTCACTACCAACATCTGGTCGCTGCTCCAGACCCTTTGGCAGGTGAACAAGTTCCCCGTGGCAGGTTCGCGCGCAGGGGAAAAGAAGAAGGCCCGCGATCTCAAAAAGGAGATAGAGCGCAGGGCCAAAAAGGGCCTTCCCACCATCGAAGAGGAGCAGGAGGCCAAAGTGCTGGCCGAGCAGGAGCAGCGATCCATCCAGGGCTATCAGCGGGTCCAGCCGGTGAAGAAGAAATCCAGGAAAAAGGGAAAGTAGCTGCGCCTTTTCCAAAAGGGGTTCGGGATGGAAATTGAAAGCGAAAAGATGAGGGCTTTTTCCCGCCTCCTTTCCTCCCGGGGGCCTGCCCTCGGGCTTATAGGTCCCAAGGAGGCCGGGAGGGTGTGGGAGAGGCACATAGAAAACTGCGCCGTCCTGGCGCGCTTCCTCGAAGAGAAAAAGGCGCGAAACGCGGTAGACGTGGGAAGCGGCGCGGGGCTGCCGGGGATCGTCCTCTCCGTCCTCCTTCCCTCCGTCAAATTCACCCTTCTCGAGCCCAGGGCGCTCAGGAAGGCGTGGCTGGATCGCATGAAAGAAGAGCTGGATCTTAAAAACGTCGAAGTTTACAAGCTCAAAGCCGAGCAGTGGCGAGGAGAGAAGTTCGACGCGGCAGTGTGCCGGGCCCTGGCCCCCCTCCCGAAACTCGTCGATCTCCTCTCTCCCCTTTTAAAGCCCAGCGGGACGGCGTTCGCCCTCAAAGGCAAGAGCGCCAAGGAAGAGATGAAGGACGTTTCGGGCGCACGTCTCTTCTCCGTCCTCCAGGAAAACGGGGAGGAGACGAGCGTAGTATCTTTCGGCATCCGGAGGCGGGGATGAAGGACTTTGATTGGAGAGAGAGGATCCCCTCTGCAGGGGAGCTGCGCGGGGGGTTTGAAAGCTCCGATGACATACTCTCCAGAATTATCGGGGACGATTCTTCCATAGCCTCGGACCTGCTCAAAGACACGCGCCTGGCGAGATCCGTAAATTCCAGGAAGATAAAGAGGGGCGGGTCCACGCGGGTGGTGTCGGTCACAAACCAGAAGGGCGGCGTCGGCAAGACCACCACCACCGTGAACGTGGCCACTTCCTTTGCCGCCGAAGGGATTCCGGTCCTGGTAATCGATCTCGACCCCCAGGCCAACACCTCGGGGTCTTTAGGCGTCAGGCGGCAGGGGCCGGGAATATATGAAGTCATGACGGGGCAGGCTTCCATGGCGAAAGCCGTTGTAGAAAGCAGCCTCTTCCCGTCCTTGGACGTAGTGCCTTCGAGCATAGATCTGTCGGCAATAGAGCTGGAGATCGCGGGGGCCAAGGGGAGGGAAGCTATCTTAAAAGACCGACTCTCCTCCTATCTGAAAGAGAGCGGCAAAAGGTACGAATACGTCTTTATAGACTGCGCCCCCTCCCTGGGGCTTTTGGTGCTAAACGCCCTCACCGCCAGCGGGGAAGTTCTGATACCCGTGCAGGTAGAGTACTACGCCCTTGAAGGGCTCAGCCAGCTTTTGAAGACCATCGACCTTGTCAGGCTCAACTTTAACCCGGACCTCAAAAAAGTCATGATGATTTTGAACATGGTCGACAGGCGCACAATTTTAAGCAGGAAGATCTGCCAGGCCGTGAGGGACGCCTATCCCTCCATGGTCCTCTCCTCCTCAATTCCGAGGCTGGTCAGGGTGGCGGAGGCCGCCGCTGCCGGCGAGAGCCTCACCTCCTACGACCCCTACTCTCCGGCATCTGTGGCCTACAGGCAGGCGTGCATGGAAATAGCGGAAAGGTAAAGGGAAAATGGAAAGCCAGATGGGCAAAGGACTTAAGACCCTCTTTCCCAAGATCCCGGGGGAAGTCCAGAAGAGGGCGGCCGTGAGCCTCGGAAAGGTCCCCAAGCGCAGGACCGCAGCCCCGCAGCCCGCGCGCGGGGTGGATGCGATCTTCGCCCCGTCCCCTTCCCTCTCGTGGAAGGCGGCCAGGGTCAGCGTGGAAAAAATCCGGATTCCGGACTTTGTGGACGTCTCGCGCTCCAAAGACAGTGAGGGGCTCAAGAGCTCGATTTTGAAAGTGGGACTCCTCTTCCCCATACTTTTGAGGAAGGAAGGGGAAGAGTTCGAGCTCGTGGCCGGCTTTCGACGCCTGGAAGCCTTCAAAGAGCTGGGAATGAAAAGGATCGCGGCCAGAGTGTCCTGCATGGATCGCAGGCAGGCCGCAAGGCTCTACCGGGAGAGCAACTTAATCAGTTGAGAAGGTAGGCCTGGGCGTCTATCGCCGCTTTGCATCCGCTCCCCGCGGCCGTGACGGCCTGGCGGTAGATGGGATCGCAGCAGTCTCCGGCTGCGAAAACTCCGGGCATGGAAGTCCGGGAAGACGCCCCTTCGGTGAGGATGTAGCCTGCGGGGTCCAGATCCAGGTAGGTCCCCAAAAAGCCTGTCTGGGGGATGGAGCCGATGTCGACGAAGACGGCGTCCACTTCAAGCTCTCTTTCCTCGCCGCTCAGCGTGTCTTTGAGCTTTAAGCCTGTGACTTTCTTTCCGTCTCCTAAAACTTCTACGGGGATGGAGTTGAACTCGATTTTTATCTTGGGATCCTCCTTCACCCTCTGCGGGAGCACGCCCCTGGAGCGGAACACGTCCCTCCTGTGCACGAGAAACACCGAATCGGAGAACCTGGTCAAAAAGAGCGCGTCGGTCAGGGCGCTGTCCCCGCCGCCGATGACGGCGATGCGCTTGTTTCTGAAGAAGAATCCGTCGCAGGTGGCGCAGTACGATACGCCCAGCCCCGCGTACTCTTTCTCTCCGGGGATGTCCAACTTCCTGTGGGCGCTGCCGGTGGCTACCACTACCGCCTTAGCCCGGATCTGCCCGGAATGGGTGCGCACAATCTTGCACCCTTCCCCGTCCTCCACGCTTTCCGCGTCTTCGCTTTCCATCTGCACGTCGAATTTTTCGGCCTGCGCCTTCATGTTTTCCATGAGGTCGGGCCCCTGGATGCCTTCGGGGAACCCCGGATAGTTTTCAACAAGGGTGGTTTCGGTCAGCTCTCCTCCGGGAAGGAGGGATCCGGTCAAAAGGAGGGGCTTGAACCCCGCCCTGCCCAGGTAGATTCCTGCCGTGTAGCCTGCAGGGCCCGAGCCGATGATGACCGCGTTGTAAAGGTTTGAAGTATCTATCACGCTTTCATTTTATTAAATGCGGCGGCGTTCCTGGAATTTTATGCCGCCTTTTCCAGTTATATCCATAGGCCTTTTAGGTTTACGATGGATAAGTATCCAAACACCTAAGCGTGAAAGGAGACGGCAGTTTTCTGCCAATGCATATGAACGAACAAGTAGAGAAAAAACCCGAAGAACTCCTTATAGAAAAAGAAGCCTCCGAGGTTATAGAAAAAGAAGCCTCCGAGGTGAACGCCACTGAAGAGAACGTGCTGAGCAGCGTGGAAGCCGGTATGGACATGCCCACCGAGTTCATGCCCTTCAAAGCCACCAACCCCAACATTGCCGAAGAGCTCATAAGGCAATACAGGCTCAACGAAGCCAAGCCCAACCAGAATCTGACCACCTTCTGCACCACCCAGATGGAGCCCCAGGCTACCAGGCTCATCACCGAGGCCCTCAACACCAACGCCATAGACAAGTCCGAATACCCCAAGACTGCCGCCATTGAGGACAACTGCGTCGCCATGATTGGCCACATGTGGAACATCCCCGCCGACGAGAAGTTCAGGAAGGACTTCATCGGCACTTCCACCGTCGGCTCTTCCGAAGGCTGCATGCTCGGCGGGCTTGCGATGCTCTTTACCTGGAAGCACAGGGCTGAAAAGGCCGGCCTCGACATAAACGACCTCCACACCCACCGCCCGAACCTCATAATCGATTCCGGCTACCAGGTCGTCTGGGAGAAGTTCTGCACTTACTGGAACATAGAGATGCGCCAGGTCGACCTCAAGCACGACGAGCTGAGCATGGACGTTGACAAGGCCATGAGCATGATCGATGAAAACACCATCGGCATCGTGGGAATCCAGGGGATAACCTACACGGGCGCCGTAGACGATATAAAGCTCCTCGACGAAAAGCTGACCATCTACAACGAGACCCACAAGGATCTGCCCGTACACATCCACGTCGACGCCGCCTACTGCGGCTTCTTCGCCCCCTTCGTGGACGGATTTGAGCCCTGGGACTTCAGGCTCAAGAACGTCTACTCCATCAACGTCTCCGGCCACAAGTACGGCATGGTCTACCCCGGCGTGGGCTGGGTTGTCTGGCGCAAGAACACCCCCGAATACCTGCCTGAAGAGATGCGCTTTGCAGTGGCGTACCTCGGAAAGAGCGTGGACTCCATAGCCATCAACTTCTCCCACTCCGGAGCCCAAATCGTGGGCCAGTACTACAACCTCGTCCGCTTCGGCGTGCAGGGCTTCAGGGCCATCATGAACAACGTGAGGAAGGTTTCCGAGAAGCTTTCCAAGGCTATAGCCGACACCGGGTACTTCTCCGTTTTGACCGACGGCTCGAAGCTGCCGATAATCACCTGGGAAATGGCGAAGGACGCCCACCCCAAGTGGTCCCTCTACGATCTGCAGGACCAGCTGCTCATGCACGGCTGGCAGGTTCCCGCCTATCCTCTCCCCAAGGACAGGGAAGACGAGATCGTGCAGAGGATCGTGGTCCGGCCCGGAATGAGCATGACCATAGCCGACGACTTCATCGCCGACTTCAACTCCGCCCTCGAAGAGCTGAACAAGAAGAGGCTTTTCGACTAGTAGAGGAAGATTAAGCATAAAAAAAGCGGGGCCAAGTCCCCGCTTTTTTTATGCCGTCTTTCAGCGCCCCCTCAGGAAGGAGTTTGCGCGCAGCTTTTTGTTTGAAAAGCTAAGGGCAAAAAGGAGGGCGAGGCCGGAAGCGAGCCATATGGCGGAAATCCAGAGGAACTTTGCGCACCAGAAATCCTGCCCCGTCCAAACGAGCGGAAGTTTGCCGGATACGTAGCTCACCGGAAAGGCTTTGGCTGCGTCCTGTATGACGGACGGGAAGCTCGAGAGGGTTCCGAAAGTCCCTGCGCAAAACAGCAGGAAGAACATTACGATGAGCCCTACGCTCATGAGCGCCTGCGGCTTTTTGACTATCAGCGCCATCGCTCCTCCCCAGACCATCAGGGTGACAAACCCGATGAAGATCTGCAGGAGGAAGGCGAAAAAGTGCGCCGGATCCGGGAAGGAGAGGCGGAAGGAGGCGAGGGAGAAGAGCATGTCCAGGGCTATCCCCGCCGCCCCGAAAATGATCTGGGACAAAATCTGGGAGGAGAGAATTGTGCGGGTCCTGACCCCGAAGTAGTTCAGCCTCTCGAGGCTTCCGTCTTCAATCTGCTTTCCCACGCTCATGGGGAAAGAGAGCAAGGAGAGGGGGATGAGACCCATCATGATGGCCGAAGGAAGGAAGTAGTTTATAAAGTTTATCCCTCCGTAGGTCTGGGTCGAGTTTCCCCCCGCAAAGACGGCGATCATCATGAGGGGGAAGAAGAAGTCGAAGAACATCGCTATGGGGACGCGCGTTATGCGCCTTAAGCTCGCCTGCATGCAGTACTTCATACCTTCGCCCCTTCCCTAAAATCTGCAAGGGCCAGGGCATAGAGGCTGTAGAGGTCTTTTTTGCCGCACTCTGCAGGGATGCGATCATTTGAAAGGGCGGAGAGGATTTCCTTTTCCTCTTCCTCCGTCTTTGCCACGGCCCCCAGGGTTCCGGCGTCGACTTCCACCATCCTGACCCCGGGCAGCCCCTCAAAGCCCCCTACGGGTCTGGGGAAGCGGATGAAGGAGTAGAAGGGGTAGCGGTTTTCAAGATCTTTTACCGTCCCGAAGAAGACCAGCTTCCCTTTCTGCAGTATCAGGAGCTTGTTTGCCCATCCGCGCAGCTCTTCAAAGTAGTGGGTGACAGATAGGACCGTCTTTTGGGCCGAGGCGCTCCTGAGCCTAAAGAGCATCTCCTGCCTCTTTTGAAAATCCATTCCGCTCGTCAGCTCGTCTACTACCAAAAGATCCGGCTTCTTGAAAAGCATGAGGAAGAGCGTCAGCCTCTGCCTTTCTCCTCCCGAGAGCTTTTTGACCTTCTTGGCAAGGAGGGAGGAAACTTCGAACTTGTCGGCCGCGGCCTTGATTTTCGGATCTTTAACGCCTTCGTCACAGACGATTTGCACGACCTCTTCCACTTTGAGCAGGGGGTCGTAGGGGTTGTACTGGAACTGGACTCCGAGGTCTTCCAGGGTGAAGCTGCGGGAAATCTCGCCCTCAAAGGGGATTTTGCCCACGATGCAGTTTATGAGCGTGGACTTTCCCGCCCCGTTTTCTCCGATTATTCCGACTACGTCGCCGGGGAAAATTTCTATCTCTTCCCCCCTCAGATCCAAAATCCTGGTCCCTGCGGCCCGGACGCTCACGTCCTTCAGGCTCAAGACCGCCGAAGTTTCCCCAGCGCCCTGCTTTGGCCTTTCCAGCGTTTGCGCAGAGTTTTCTAGATGCATTGTCCTCCAAGTAAAGCCGATGCTGTGTGGTTGGTGAAATTATAACTGAAAAGGCGACAAAGTAAGAAGGAAAAAGCTACTTTTCGAGTTCCGGCGCCATTTCAGGCCTGCCCTTTTTGCCCATGGAGCGGATCTTCTGCTTTTGCAAAGCCCTGATGAAGGGGTTTGCGACCAGGCTCATGAACCAGAGGATGATAAGTCCCGCCACCAGCCATATGGCCGCGATCCAGAGGAATTTGGAGGCCCAATAAGAGTGCCCGAGCCAGATGGCGGGCATTTTATAGTTGACCCAGCTCATCGGGAAACACTCCGCCATTATCTTCACCCCTCTGGGAAAGCCGTCCACTGCCGGGGCGGAGGCGGCATTGGAACAGAAGTTCAAAAAGAAAGTCGCAAGGAGCCCGACCAGCACCGTGCCCATGGCGTGCCTGATCAAAACTCCCAAAATCTGCCCCCAAACCATGATGGTGACGAGCGCGTAAAAAATCTGGAGAATATAGGCGAAAAAGTATCCGGCGCCCGGGGCTTTTAACTTGAACCAGAGCCAGCCTACGATCATCGCAAGCGCTATGCCCATGGTCGCGCACACGATCTGGGCCAGAAGGTCTGCCAGCATGAGCCAGCGGGTCTTTACTCCGAAGTAGTTGAGGCGGGTCACGCTCCCGTTCCCAATCTGCCTGGCCGCGTACATCGAGAAGGCGATACAGGCCATGGGGATGAGGCCGGTGGCGATGACTGCGGAAATGTTGTAGTTGATCCAGGACTTTCCGTCTACCATGTGGTGCCCGGACAAAGCTCCGTCGACAACTACGATAAAAACGGGGTAGACCAGGTTGAAAATGAGGGCGGTCGGGGCGCGCAGGAGCCTCTTTATGCTCATTGCAAAATAGTACTTCATTGCTCCCTTTCTTTAAATTCGTCCAGCGCCAAAACGTAGATGCCGTAGAGTTTCTCCTCCCGATGGGCGGGGATGGAGGCCCTTCGGCAGGATGCGAGAAACTCGTCCTCCTCTTTCTCCGAGCGGGTCACCACTCCGAGATTCACTTCGTCGTCCAGTTCTATCACTCTGAGGGATCCGAAATCCGCCTTTTCGCGCATATCCATGGGAATGCGTACGAGCGAGTAGAGGGGATAGCGGTCTTCCAGTTCTTTCACGGTTCCGAAGAATACGACCTTGCCCTTTTCCAGTATCAAAATCTTATTGGCCCAATCCTCTATGTCGTCGTAGTAGTGGGTGGAAATCAGAACGGTCTTTTGGTCCATGGCCACTTTGAGGGTGTGCAGGATTTTGCGCCGCTTTTGGTAGTCCAGTGCGCTCGTGGGCTCGTCTAGGATCAAAAGTTTCGGCTTTTTGAAGATCGCCAAAAACAGGGTGAGTCTTTTGCGCTCCCCCCCCGACAGCTTCTTTACTTTTTTGAGCAGGATCCCCTCTAGCTCAAATTCCTTCATGGCCGCTTTGAGGGCCGGATTGGAGGCGCTCTTTTGGCACACCGCCTCTACCAGCTCTTTTACTTTCACGGGCGGATCGTAGTCGTTGGACTGGAACTGGACGCCGAAGTCCCGTATCGTAAAGTTCCGCTCTATAGATCCCTGGTAGGCGATCTTGCCCACGATGCAGTTTATAAGGGTAGTCTTTCCGGCTCCGTTTTCGCCTATGAGCCCGACGGTGTCTCCCAGGAAGATGTCTATGCTTTCGTCGGGCAGATCCAGGATCTGGTTTCGCCACCTTCTTACTTTCACGCCTTTGAGGCTCAAAAGCGGCTCTTGCGGGCTCTCTTCGCCCGGGTCCGCTCCTGCGCCTCCGCTCTCCTCGGAGATGCTGTTTTTCAAGTCTGTCATTCCTTCCGGCATAAAAAAATCGGCAACCAGAGAGTTCCCTGTTTGCCGAAATTCTACTTTAGGCTACAGACCTGGAGAGGCCCTGCGCAAGTCAGGCGTTCGTGTTCGCGTTCTGGGCGGGAACCTGGGCCTGGGCCTTCTGCATCTTGGCCATCTTGTAGGTGAGGTACTTGATCTGGGAAGGATCGATCTTGGCGACGTAGTTCTTGTGGAAGGCGGAGATGATGATCGGGATGATGATTGCGATTATGAAGGCTATCACCAGGAGGACTTCATACTCCACCTGCCCGCTCGGGGTGAGCGCCGTCGAGGGGAAGAAGGAGACTACGAGGGCGAAGATGGAGGTCACGGTGCCGCAGATGGCGACTATGGTCTTGACTACGATCCCTCCGGGGACGTTGTAGGTCCTGTGCAGGCTCTTCCACTTGAATATCAGCGTGTAGTACGCCGCGCACATGAACAGGTATGTGACGAGGTAGATGCATGTAGTGAGCGTCTCGGCCACAAGTATCGACACGTTTCCGGCCCCGCTGGAGCCTCCGAAGGTGAGGAGGGCATCCCAGCAGAGGACGAGGATGCAGTTGATGATGAGGACGTTGGTGGGCACGTTGTGCTTGTTGACTTTCTTTATGCCCATAGGCATCATGCCGTACTGGGCGCTGTCCCTGAGGCCGGCGGAAGGCCCGACGATCCAGGATCCGATCTCGGCCACGATGCCGAAGCAGACCAGGATGCAGACGATGTCGAGGAGCCAGTCGAGGATGTAGGATCCCGTCACCTTGTACATCAGGTACTGCAGGGTCTGGAATAGTCCGGAGTTCAAAGAGAGGTTCTCTTCAGGAATTGCGCTGGCGACAGCTATGCCGCCCAGAGAGTCGAACACTATCGCTATGACTACCAGGATGAACATGGCGGCAGGGTAGTTTCTTTCGGGCTTCTGGAGCTCGTCTATGTGGGAGCCGGAAGCCTCAACGCCCGTGTAAGCCAGAATGAAGGTCGCGAAAATCGTGAGGTTTCCTACGTTCGCAAAGCTCGGGAAGAACTCGCTCGCCCCGAACTTGATCTGAACGGGGTGGCCCTGGGCCAGGTAGATTATGGCGAAGATGAAGAGGATGATGGCGGAGACGAGAATGCCGACTATAAATCCTATCTTCGCTATAGTGGTCGTGTACTTGGTGCCGCCCAGCTGCAGGAGGGTGACTATGCCGAAGATGACCAGAACGGCTATGAATTTAATCCAGGCCGTGTTGTTGAGGGCCTGCCAGTTGAAGATCTGGGAGAGCAGGCCGATGATCACGTAGCACATGGTCACATAGCCGACGGTGATTTGGAACCACTGGAAGAAGAGGGCCATGAAGCCCAGGCGATCCGAGTGGAGGGCGTTGCCGACCCACCCGAAGACGCCGCCGGTGCTCCATCCGTCAACCGATGCCATCTCAGCTGCCATGAACGCCATTGGAAGGAACCAGAATATGCCGCCCAAGAGGGCGAAGAAGATGCATGCAAACCCAGAAGTGCCGAAGCTCGGGTATTCATACACTGCCATGACCATGGATGCCGTCATAGCGAAGAATCCGAACAGCGTCAGATTTCGCTTCATCCCGGTCGAGTTACTCCCGGCCATTTTGGCTTTTCCTTTCTTACTTGACCGCCGACTGGGTAGATGCCTGCTCATTTTCCACCAGCTTGTAGTGGATGAGCTTTAGCTGGTCGGCGGGGATCCCCTTCACATACTGCTTATGGAAAGCGGTGATTACGAGGGGGATGATGATGGAAATTATGAAACAAATAATCAGTAGGACCAGAAATATCGTAGTTTGGTTCCCGCTCAGAGCCGTGGAGGGCGTAAAGGACATGCAGAAGGCGAAGAGGGACGTGAGGGTCCCGCAGACCGCCACTACAGTCTTGACCACAATTCCTCCGGGCACGTTGTAGGAACGCTTCAAGTTCTTCCCTGCAAAAATCAGTTTGAAATATGAGGCGTACATCAGAAGATAGCACACCAGGTAGATGAGGGTCGTCAGGGTAGTGGCTACCAAAAACGACACGTTTCCGCCGTTGCCGCCGAAAGTCAGGATCGCGTCCCACATTACAAAGACCACAAACTGGATTATCAGCATATTGACAGGCACATCGTGCCTGTTGGCCTTAGATATCCACTTGGGCATCATGCCGTATTCGGCGCTGTCCCTCATTCCGGCGGAAGGGCCTACCGCCCATGATCCAATTTCAGCCACGACCCCTACGACTATCAGCACGCTCATTATGTCTATGAACCATGTGAGGGTCGGGGAGAAGTGATACATGAGGAACTGGAGCGTTTGGAAGATTCCGGAGTTCAAAGAGAGCTGCTGCTGGGGAATGACGCAGGCCACGGCCAGGCCTCCCAGCGCATCCAAAATGATGGCCAGGATGACGATGATGAGCATTACCAGAGGGTAGTTCCTGTTGGGGTTCTCAAGTTCGTCTATATGCGACCCGGAGGCCTCTACGCCTTCAAACGCCAGAATGAAGGTGGCAAAAATAGTGAGAGTGCCGACATTTGAGAAATTGGGGAAGAATTGGCCGGCCCCGAACTTGATCTGAACGGGGTTGCCCTGGGCCAGGTAAGTTATGGCAACGATAAAGAAGATGACTGAAGTCAGAAGGATTCCAATCAAAAATCCCCATTTGGCGATATTTGCGGTGTATTTAGTCCCCCCCAGCTGGCACAGGTTGATGAGCAGGAAGAGGAGGAGGACGAAAAGAAACTTGATCCACGGCACATTATTCATCGCCTGCCATCCGAAGATGTCGGCGAGCATGCCTATGACAAAGTAGCACATCGTCACAAATCCGACGGTGATTTGGAACCACTGGAAGAACAGCGCCATAAATCCGAGCTTGTCGGAATGCAAGGCGTTGCCGACCCATCCAAACACCCCTCCTTCGCTCCAGCCCTCGACTGATGCCAGCTCGGCCGATATGAGGGCGGTGGGCAGGAACCAGAAGATGCCGCCCAAGAGGACGAAGAACACTACTGCAAACTGGCTAGTGGCAAAGCTTGGATACTCGTACATGGCCATGACCATGGAAGCTGTCATAGCGAAAAACCCGAAGAAGGTGAGATTTCGCCTTACTCCGACCGAGTTGCTCCTAGACATTTCACTTTCGCTTCCTTCTCGCGCAATCTCCCAGACTCTCTTCCCCAAAAAAGCGAAGGCTCCCCATGCGCCTCAAAACCGTCTTACGGGCGCATGGGGAGACTTTAAAAGAATTGGACTGGGGCCGAAAACGCCGCAGGAGATGCCATACAAAGAACGGCCCAATCCCTGTCTGCGGCAGACGGGCTGAAAGGCAAGGTTGCGTTGCGGGATTCGGATCCCGGATCCCGAATGAAAACACCAGTCCTTGCCACAATCCCCTCCGCCACTTCGCAGGAATCCTAGAATCTCTGTGCAGTCTGAGCGCCTGCACACAGGGATGTAGCAGACCGGATCAGCAGCATGATCAACCCCGCGCAAGTCGGCAATTTGTGCAGACACCGCCAAGGTTAAGGTCGCATCCCAAATAAATTATATGTAGGTTACAGGCTCATGGTGCGCATCCAATTATCCGCAAAATCCGTTTTTGAGTTTGCAGGTTTTCAAATCTTTTAAAAATAAAAAGCCCGGCCTTGCCGGCCGGGAAAAAATTGCATTGCAGGGCAGGTCAGCCTGCGGCGCCCTTAGTTTTGATGGGCCTGTGCCGCCTGCTGCCTGACGAGCTTATAGTGCATTATCTTGAGCTCGCCCTCGGGAACATGCTTGGTGTAGATCTTCTGGAAGGCGGAGATGATGAGAGGGATGATGACGGCTATGCAGAAGCAGACGACGAGCAGGACGATGAACGTCACGGTCTGGCTGCTGGTGAGTGCCGTAGAAGGAGTGAAGGACATGCAGAAAGCGAAGACGGAGGTGCAGATTCCGCAGATCGCCACTATGAACTTCACAACTATTCCTCCGGGGATGCTGTAAGAGCGCTTCAGGTTCTTTTCCGTAAATATCAGCTTGAAGTAGCCGACATACATCATCACGTAGCACACCAGGTAGATGAGGGTGGTGAGGGTAGTGGCCACGAGGAAGGAGACGTTTCCGCCGTTTCCGCCGAAAGTCAGGATCGCATCCCACATTATGAAGACCAAAAACTGCACGAAGAGCATGTTGACGGGCACGTCGTGCTTGTTGGTCTTGGTGATCCACTGGGGCATCATTCCGTACTGAGCGGAAGTCCTCATGCCGGTGGAAGGTCCGACGATCCAGGAGCCGATCTCGGCTATGACGCCCAGCACGATGAGGAGGCTGACGATGTCAATTGCGCCCGTGGCGTAGGGTGAGAAGTGGAAGAAGAGCACCGAGAGGGTCTGGAAGATTCCGGAGTTCAAAGAGAGCTGCTGCTGGGGAATGACGCAGGCCACGGCCAGGCCGCCGAAGGCGTCCAGCACGATGGCGAGGATGACGATGATGAACATCGTCAGGGGGTAGTTCCTGCCGGGGTTCTCAAGCTCGTTTATGTGGGAGCCGGAGGCCTCGACGCCTGCAAAGGCGAGGATGAAGGTCGCGAAAATCGTGAGGTTTCCTACGTTTGCAAAGCTCGGGAAGAACTGGTGGGCGCCGAATGTGATCTGAACGGGGTTGCCCTGGGCCAGGTAGACGATGGCGCAGATGAAGAAGATGACGGAAGTGAGCAGAATTCCGAGCAGGAAGCCCCACTTGGCGATGACTGCGGTGTGCTTGGTTCCGCCCAGCTGCAGAAGGTTAATTATGATAAACAGCACCAGGCAGGCCAGGAACTTGAGCCAGGGAAGGTTGTTGAGAGCCTGCCAGTTCAAAATGTCGGCCAGCATTCCTATCACAAAGTAAGACATCGTGACGAGGCCCACCGTGATTTGGAACCACTGGAAGAAGAGGGCCATGAAGCCGACTTTGTCGCTGTGGAGGGAATTGCCGACCCATCCGAAGACGCCGCCTTCGCTCCATCCTTCGACCGATGCCATTTCCGCGGAAATCAAAGCCGTGGGAAGGAACCAGAAGATGCCGCCCAAGAGGACGAAGAACACTACTGCAAACTGGCTGGTAGCAAAGCTCGGGTATTCATACATGGCCATGACCATGGAAGCGGTCATGGAGAAGAAGCCGAACATAGTCAGCTTTTTAACTTGTTGTTTTGTTGTCTCCACCTTTTACTCCTTTAGTGAATAAAAGAAAAAAGGACCCATAACATGACTATAAAAATCGCGACATGACTGTAGTAATTAAAAAATGGGCAATCGTGCGTGCCAAGTAGTCAAACTATCCCATATTAGCTCAAACTGAGATTGAAACGCGGCCAAAGAAGGGCTTTTAGCTGAATTTAGAAGACTTGCACCGAATTGTATTCAAACCCGTCGGAGGGGATTTGGGAGATCCATACCACCAGGTTCTGCGTGTTTGAAACCTGGCTCAGGGGTACCTTCACCGTCCCGGCGTTGAAAGAGAAGCTGGCCAGGCTCTGGCCGTTTTGGGGGTCGCTTTCGGTGGAATTGGCGTATATTTCCGCCTTGCCCCCCGACTGGACGGTGGAAATTTCCACTTCATGCACTTTCTGCGGACTTTCCAGCTCTATGTATATCCCGACTCCCGCTTCTCCGGGGACGCTGAAGGTTCTGAGCGACTCTATGGGGTAGCTTTGCAGGCTGGCGGCGGGGGCCGGCACTGCCGAGGCCGCTTTGGTCTGCGGGAGGGAGGAAGAAGAAGAGGACTGGGAGTTTGAGAAGGCTCCCGTCACATTGGAATCCGCCTTTTCTTCCGCCAGGCCGCCAGGAATGGGCGCGTCGTTGTCGTTCAGGTTCCAGGTTATGTTGGATTCTTTTGTGCCCAGGTGCAGGGATCCCAGGTGCAGCGAATAAACTGCCCATGCGCAGAAGAAGGCCACCAGGATTACGGCGCAGGTTATTATGGCCTTCTTTGTCACCCCTCCCTTCTTTTGCTCCGGCTCTCTGGCCGCCAGGGACGCCGGGGAGGGCCTCCTGGGTTCCTGAGACTGCTTTACGAGCTTTACGGATCTGTTGGCCACTACTCTCGTCTGCGAAGAAGAGTGGCCCTTGAAATTGAAAAATTCAGATCTTGACGGATCTATTTTTTCTATGCTCTCTTTGGATTCCGAGAGGAGCTGGCGGCGAGTCCAGGGGGAATTTATCTGCTCCTTCTTCTTTTCCTCCCCTACCACGGGTTTGACAAAAGTGTTGCTGGCGATCTTGGAGGGTATCTCGCTCACGCTCGAGGCGCTGACGGGGGCAAAGTCCACAGTCGTCACGCTCGGAGCGCTGTCCGGAACGCTCCTCAGCGCCTCCTGCAGGGCGCTTCCGTCGTCGGGCTCTTTGAGGAGCATGTCGAGTTCCATAAAAGTGAGGATTGGGTGGCTCCGCCCCTCCCCCCTGTGCAGCTCCAGGCTTCTTCTGCACACGTCCACCATGTCATCTGGGGCCTTGCCCTGCGCCCGATCCAAAATGTCCGCTAAGACCCTGGGATCTTTCGAGGGGTCGAACACCTTTCCCGTGACCATTTCGAATATGACGGCCACAATGTCCCGGATGCACTTTTCTTCTTCGCCCTCGCCCTTTGCAAACGGGGGCACGGGGGACTTGAGCATGGGGGAGATGGAGGTGTTGGCCAAGGTGACGTTTCTGCCCTCCAGCCTTATGACTTTGGAGCTGAGGGCCCGGTGGTAGATCCCCTGCCTTTTCAGGCTCATGGCAGCCTCTATCACTTTATGGATGATAAAGTAGGCGACCTTGGGCTCCACCGTCCCTATCCCCTTTATGAAGCTGTGAAGATCGGTGCCGGGGTCTTTGTCTGCGACTATCACCAGCACCCCGTCGGTGTTCTGTATGTGCAGGACCTTGGTGCAGTGGGAGTCTTTTGAGAGGATGAGGCTGGAAGCTATGCGGTTCACATCTTTGACTTTGGCAGAGTCTGAAATGATGAAGAGCTGGCCATCCTTCATGAGGGTGTGATCGTTGGCCAGCCACGCGCTCAGGCCCAGCTCCGAGCGGTACTGAGTGATGAGGGTATAGCGCTTGTCTATCGTATCCCCGATGGATGGAATCATAATCTGCCCTTCATTTTCCAAAGATACAAACGTCTCAACGGGTCGGCTTCTAGAAGATCTTACAACCCTGGGCGTGAGGGATGCTTCCAGGGTCTGGGAGTACCAAACCTGGGAAGAGACGCGCCTCGGGATGCGCTCTGGGGCGGGGGCTCCCTCCTCCCCTTTGCGGCCCCTCTTTAGGAAGCTAAATACGCCGTTTAGCTCCTTTACTCCCATGGCCCTGCACAGGGCCCAGTAGATGATGAACATGGCGCAGGCCGCCACAAAGACCGTCAAAACAGCCTGCCACCAGGAAATGTGCCCCCGGGGGGAAGTGGAGAACCTGAGGCCGCGCTCCATGCCGCCTGTGATGAGCATCCCTATTAGCGTGCACACGCACGCCCCCGCAAAGGAACGCAGGTAGGTGGAAAAAATCTGCTGCTTTTTCAGCCTGGAGCCCATGCGCTTGGTGATGGCCCAGTAGGAGAAGGGCATGAGGGCGATATTGCTCAGGGTGATAGAGGCCGCTATCCACATATCCCAGTAAGCGGGGGGGATAAAGTGGAGGCCGGAGAAGAGGACGGCCATCTGCACCGCGTTCTGGAAGGTGGTCAAAATGAAGGGCCACCTGCCGTCCTCGTAGGCGTAAAAGACCCTGTTTAAAAGCAGAGTCACGGAGATGGGGACGAGGTTGAAGGCGAGGGCCATGAGAGGGGCCGCCAGAAGGTTGGCATCGAAGGTGTTTACGGTCGGCAAAAGCGCCCGGATTATGGGCACGGGCATCGCGACAAAGCATCCTACGATGAAGAGCATTATGACGCCGGTCTGCCGCAGGCAGTTTGCCAGGTGCTCCCTCATTTCCCCGCTCTTTTTCTCCTGGACGGCACGCGAGATCGCGGGAAACACCGCAGTGGCTATGGAGACGGTTATGAGGGAATAGGGAAGGATCCAGATTTGAAAGGCCTGGGCGTAGGCCGAAGCGCCGGCTGTCATGAGCCGGTTTCCCGCGGCCAGGGGGGCCGTGGTTTCAATCCTGGTGTTTACCACTCCCACGCCCTGGTCTATTACGATGGCCGCCAGGGTCCACGCAGCGACCTTCCCCATGGATCTGAGCCCTATCCCCCGGACGCCGAACTTCAGCCTGGGCTTTATTCCGATTTTTCTGAGGGGTATGAAGAGGAGCAGGGCCTGGACTAGGACGCCGAGCGACCACATGCCGGCCGTGAGGGCGATCTTTCCCTGATTCCAAAAGTCCATACCCTGTTTTTCGGCGTTGCCGAAAAAGGCGAAAAAGAGCCCGTAGCCTATACAGCTGATTATGTTGGCGGCTACCGAGCTCCATGCGTAGGCCGTGAAATTGTCCTGGGAGGCCAAAATCTGCCCTACCACGCTGTACGCCCCGTAGAAGAGGATTTGGGGCACGCACCAGAGCGTGAATGCGTTGGCCAGGGCTTTTTGCGCCTCCGTCCAGCCGGGATCTATGTACAGGTCTATCAGCAGGGGGCTGCAGATCATGACAAGGACGGTGACGACAAGGCAGCTCGTCAGGGCCAGAGTCAGGATCTTGTTTACGATTTCAGAGGTAGATTTTTTTTTAAACGCCCTGACAATCTGTGGGACCAGGACGGCGTTCAAAAGACCGCCCTCGATGAGGTTGAAGATCACATGGGGGATCTGCCCTCCCACCTGGTAGGCGTTCGCCGCCACTCCGGTCACGCCCAGCGCGGCCGCGAGCAGGATAGTTCGGCCCTGTCCGGTCAACCTCGAAGCCAAGGTGCCTGAGGCCATGATAAAGCTGTTCCGCTTTATGGTCTTTTTAGTGTCCACCTGTCAACCGTTCTTCTTTTTTCTGCGCATTTGCCTGATGCACCCAAAGAGCGTGAGCAGGCCTGCGGGAATGATGAGAATTATCACATTCAACCGGGTGACGGTCAAATGGCTGCTGAGTTGCGTACTAATTTTAGTTACGGGGTGATAAAATTCCCCCATCCAGAAGGTGACACGGCTTCTGATTGAGCTGTGAATCTGCACCGGAAAATCTATCTGGCCCTCCATCCCGCTGTCTACTGCCACAGATTTTTCCGGCAGGATCGTGATTTGGGAATTTGAAGCCAAAGACCTCACTTTTGCCTCAATCGGGAAGGGGAGGGAATTTGTTACGGTCACGGGGACCGTCGCCGACTCGCTTAAAGCCGTCACGCTCTTGGAAGACGAGATTTTCACGGCCTCCCCGAGCTCTTTGGACATGGAAGAGAGGACTTGGCCGCCGGCCTGCCTGACTTTTTCGTTCTGGCTTTGCGCGCACAGCTCCGCGTAGGCGGCCTGCATTCCTACGTTTTCGCTCCAGGCATCTGAGTCCGCAGGATTTTGGGCAAGGGCGGCAATGGAGTGCACTTTTGAGATGAGGGCGGGCTGGGGAGAAGTCTGCAGAGCCGAAGGGGCCTGATCCAGGGCGGTGGAGGGCCAGGGATAGGAAACGTCCTGCTTTAGGGTCATAAAGCGGATCCACCCGATTCCTTCAAGGGCGGAGAGGAAGGGAAGGGAGGAAGGGGAGATCTGGATTATGACAGGAGCACTGCGCCCGCGCATTGCGGCAAGCTCGGCTACAAGCCTGGCCTCCCTGCCGGCCCCGCTTCCCTCGGCGCTTGCCCACATGCTCGACGGGCTCCCTTCCGCCAGGGAGGAGAGGAGGGCGTCGGATGCCAGGAGGGTGGCCTTACCTTCCGGAAGCGAGACGGATTCCCCCTTTCCTCCGTTCTCCAGGACTGTTGTGTAACCCAGTTGCACCGCCTCTTCGAGCTGGGAAGGGGAGAGAGGGGAAGCGGAAACGAAAATTTTGGGAAGGTTTCCCGGCTTCTGCCACTTTTCCGCAAGGCTCTCCATAGATTCCAGGGCGCTCAGCCGCGCTTGTGCGGGCTGCTCTATGGCGGAGGCGTTTTTGAAGGACTGTTCGCTTCGCCCGTCCTCTATCACCTGCACTTTTTCCTTTGCCGCGATCGCGGAAGGCAGGTCCGGCGCGCTTTGTACGAACGCCTCTCCTTCGCCCGTCTTCACAAGCTCCTTTATCCCTTTCTGATCGGCCGACTGCGGTCCGGGATCTGCAAAGACCAGGGAGAGGGGGAGAGAGGGGAGGCTCGAAGCGCCTTCCAGCGTGACGAAGCTGTTTAAGTTATAGCCGGATTCTCCCTGCCCCGAAGAAGTGGAGAAAAAAAATTCAAGGGGGCGCACGCCCCACTCGGATCCGAAAGCCGAAGCAGAACCTTCGAGATCTTCCGTCTCCGATCCTCCCGGAGCAATCGCAGAAGTGGGGGCTTTGGCCACGAGAACCGGCGTGGAAAGGTTCATATGGCCCGTGGCCCATGAGTTTATGGCCGCGGGGGAAGAGACCGGGCTTTGGGAGCTCCTGGCCTGAAGAACCCCGTATGGGAGGGTCTGGGAGGAGGAGTTTTCAATTTTTACTTCCGCCGACCATGTCCCGGAGGGGAGGACGGCGGGAACCTCCTTCAGGATTGTGATTTCCGCTCCCCCCCCGGAAGCGAAAGCCGCGGGCGGAAAGGCGAAAAACAACAGTAAGAAAATGGGAATCAGAAAAAATGTTGCTGTTTTTCCGGCAACATTTTTTTTCATTTGCCGCAGTACTTCTTCTGGTAGATTTTCACTATCGTCCGCTCGTTGGGATAGCTGAGCAGCGTGGGCAACACGTTGAGGTCGACCCACTCCACCCCCTGAGCTTCCCTGTCCGGATCCCCTTCCACGCTCAGGATTCCGGACACCCTCCTGAGCACGTAGTGGTGCACCAGTTTGTGGATGCGGTAAGTGCTGTTCATAAACCAGTAGTCTATAGTCGCTATAGATCCCAGAATCGTGCCTAAGATCCCGGTCTCTTCTTTCACTTCCCTGACCGCAGTCTCTTCAAAAGTCTCACCCTTTTCTATATGCCCTTTGGGCAGGCACCAGATCGTGCGGTCGTTGCGGGATTTTTTGGAGAGGACTGCAACTCTGTTGTCATTGTCAAAAATCAGTCCTCCCGCCGAATATTGGCGGTCCACAGGGCGTTGAGGGGCCTTTGAATATGCGAACGCGGAGATGATGCCGGGGTAATGCGCTGCCAGAAGTGAAGGCGTAGGCATATCCAACCCACCGAAAGCATACATTTGTGTATCTCCTAAGGATTTTCTCTAAATTTCCTTCTGTGCCACTTCGTGGTGGTATCCGCATTTCACGATAGTCATTTTTTCTGTAAAATAAATAAGATTTGAGCATAAAGTTTGCAGTCTGCGCTTTTCCGCCTTTCCTACGCTCTCTTTACACTTGCAAGTAAAAAGCGCCCCACGGCGGCCTTCGCGTGACAGGCCCGTTCGGGCAGATCTTTGGGTCTAGGAAGGGGATCTCGTGTGGTTCCAAGTTAAACCCGAAATTATGCAGCTGGGCGAGATGTTCTCCAATGCAGGATTTGAGTTCGCCCTGGTGGGCGGGGCTGTGAGGGACCTTTTGCTTTCCAGGCCCGTCCACGACTACGATTTCGCCACTTCCGCCACAGTCGAGCAGAGCGAGCCCATCCTCAGGGCATGGGGCAGGGAAGGTTTTTGGGATATGGGCAGGGCCTTCGGCACCCTCGGTGCGCGAAAGAGGACCCAGGATGGCTCTTTTCTGAGCGCGGAAGTGACCACCTACCGCTCCGACAAATACTCTCCCGATTCCAGAAAGCCCCAGGTTGACCCCGCCGGAAGCCTCGAAACGGATCTGTCCAGAAGGGACTTCACCGTAAACTGCATGGCCGTGCGCCTTCCGGACGTAGTATTTGTAGATCCCTTCGGAGGCGCGCTGGATCTGGGGCGCAAGATCCTGAGGACCCCGGTAGATCCCTACATTTCCTTCGGGGACGACCCTTTGAGGATCATGCGGGCGGTGAGGTTCATGTCCCAGATGGGATTTACGTTGGAATCTTCCACTTCTTCCGCCATTTCTTCCATGGCCCCCCGGCTCTCCATTGTCTCGGCCGAGAGAATTCGGGACGAATTTGTGAAGATCATGCTTTCCAGGCACCCGAGATTTGGGATCAACTCCATGGTGGATCTCGGGGTGGCGGACGTCGTCCTTCCCGAAATTCCGGCTCTGAAGATGGAAATCGACGAGAACCACATGCATAAAGACGTCTACGATCACACCCTTTCGGTTTTAAACAACGCCATAGCCCTTGAGACGGGCCCAGGCGGCGACGTCCCGGGGCCGGATCTGGTCCTGCGCCTCTCCGCGCTCCTGCACGACATAGGCAAGCCCCGCACCCGCAAGTTTGAAAGCGGGGGGAAAGTCAGTTTCCACCACCACGACGCCGTGGGGGCGAAGATGGCCAGAAAGCGCCTGCAGGCCATGTGCTTTGACAAGAAGACCGTGGAAGACGTCTCATCTCTGGTGGCGATGCACCTCAGGTTCCACGGCTACGTCGACGAGCCGTGGAGCAATTCGGCCGTGAGGAGGTACGTGGTGGATGCCGGCCCCCTCTATTCGCGGTTAAACAAGCTCACCCGGGCCGACGTCACGACGAAAAACAGGCGCAAAATCCTCCAATTTGAAGAGGCCATGGACAAGCTGGAAACCCGGGCGCAGGAGCTCAAAAAGCAGGAAGATCTCTCTTCCATCCGCCCCGAGCTGAACGGAAACGAGATAATGGCCCTTTTGGGCATCAGGCCCGGCAAAGAAGTGGGGCTGGCCTATCAGCACATGCTCGACTACAGGATGCAAAACGGGCTCGTGGGGTACCTGAAGGCGAAAAAGGAACTTTTGGCCTGGGCCCGGGAGAACCTGGACCTCTAACTCAGGGGACCTACGACTTCGCCGATTTCCGAGAGGGTGGGGCTGTCTTGGATCTGCGAGGCCACTTTGCACCCCTGGATGGAGGAGAGGGCCTGGCCTTCCTTCAGGGTCACAGAGGAAGCGGGCTTCAGATCGTAAAAGTCGTTGCCTATGACCAGGATCACGTCGTTTCCCGTGGAGTTGTCGAGTTCGAGGATGGAGCTGGTCAGCTGGGCGCGCAGGGTGTAGGCCGCCGCCAGGGCGTTCTTGCCGGCGTAGATGGTGGTGTGGGCCACAGAGCTGTTGTTGGCGTCCCCTATGCCGTCCACATTAAATCCCCTAAAGTACAGAGCTTCCCCGACGGCGTCCGCCAGCCCGCTGTTGGAAGTTCCGTTCAAAACTTCCAATGTGATATTGGAAGAGGAGAGGGCCTTGGAGCCCGAAGGGGCGCAGGGGGCGGTCACTCCGAAATTGTTCTTCTGGTTTTCAACGGTGTGGGGCGCTATCAGGCCGAATACCCCGAAGTACCCCAGAAGTGCTATCACCAAGATTACGGCCAGGGCTATCCCGCAGAAGCGGAAGACGAGCTTCTGCCTGTCTTTCACGTATTCTTTCCTGGCCTGCTGTTCAGATCTGTCAGGTCCCTTAGCTGGTGGCGCCATTTAACCCTCTTCCGATTTTTTGGGGCGATTCTAAGTAGATTTTACATTTTCCTTCTGAATTAACCCGTTTACGGGCCTGAAGGGTGGGTGGGGGAGAAGGGTTGAAAGGAAGGAAGCGCGCCATTAGAATAGATGAAATATTTTGAGGTCGAAGAGTGAAAAAATTAAGCGGGCGAGGTGAGGACAAGTATGAAAAGATGACCGGATCTCCGCTGGCGAAGCTGATTTATTCACTGGCGGGTCCGGCTGTGGTAGCCAATATAATTACCGTCATCTACAACTTGGTGGACACCTTCTACGTAGGACATTTGAGCGCCGCAGCGGCGGCCGCTTCCGGGGTGGTCATGCCCCTCATGGTCGCAGTAAAGTCGGTGGGCATGATGCTCGGCATGGGCGGGGCCAACAAGATGTCCATAGCGCTAGGAAAGAAGGATAAGCGCCTTGCCGAAACCCTTGTGGCAACTTCTTTCTACATCACTCTCGTCGTCAGCATAATCCTCGCCGCCGTGTGTATAGCCTTGCGCGGATGGGTGTGCAGGATACTGGGGGCGGCCTCTCAGGTTGCGCCCCTGGCCTCCCTCTACATGATTCCCCTCCTGATAGCCGCCCCGTTAAACTGCCTGACTTACATCTTCAATCCCGTCTTGAGGTTCCAGGGCATGGCCAAAGAATCTATGATCGGGATCTCTGCGGGGGCGATTTTGAACATCTTCATGGAGCCCCTGTTCATCTTTTCCTTCCACCTGGGGATGCTGGGCGCCGGGATCGCCACGGCGATCTGCCAGGTCATCTCCTTCGTGCTTTTGGCCTTCATTTACCGCGCCCGGGGACAGGTGAAGATAAAACTCAAATTCTTCAGGTTCGCCCAGTTGCGCCCCATTTTTTCCACGGGAATGCCTACTTTCTTCAGAAACATAATGCGCGCCCTCGGCATGGACATCCTGGACGTGGTTGCGGCGCCCTTCGGGGTTGCAGCCGTAGCGGCCATGACCATAGTCAACAGGATCGTCACCCTCTCAAATTCGCTGCGCGGGGGCCTGGGACAGGGTTACCAGCCCGTATGCGGATACAATTACGGGGCGGGGAAGTTCGACCGGGTCCGCAGGGGCTACGAGATTACGGTCTGGTCGGTGGCGCTGGTGATCGGAGTAATCGCCGTCCTCCAGCTGATCTTCGCCCCGGACTTCATCTTCATCTTCCAGACCAATCCCGCAGTGGTCAAAATCGGAGCGGAGGCCCTGAGGTGGCAGTCTGCAACGCTCGTGCTCACCTCCTGGATAGTCATGTTCAACATGGTCTCCCAGACCCTCAACCATCCCGTCCTCTCCACGATAGTGGGGTCTTTGAGGCGCGGTGTGGTATTGATACCGCTCCTGCTCATCCTTCCGCACTTCCTTTCCCTTTTGGGCGTGGAAATTGCGCAGCCCATAGCGGACCTTACGGCCTTCGCGTTCGCCCTCCCCTGCCAGGCCTATGTCTTCAGCGCGCTGAAGAAGGAAGGGGCGGCTTTGGCGGTTTCCAAAGGTGAGAGCGATTGAAGGTGCGGGAGGCGGGAAGAAAGGGCGGGGGGGATAAAGACAAGTTCTCCCAGATGACCCTCTCGCCTCTGGCCCCCCTCATCTTCCGCCTCTCCCTTCCGGCCGTGGCCGCAAATATAGTGGGAGTGGTATACAACCTCACCGACACTTTCTACCTCGGGCGCCTTGGAACCGCCGCAGCGGCCGCTTCGGGGATAGTCATGCCCGTAATGGTCCTCATTCAGGCTTTCGGGCTTCTTTTCGGAGCCGGGGCGGGCAACCGCATCTCAGTTCTTCTGGGAAAGAAGGACTTGGAAAAGTCCAAAGAGCTGGCCTCGACCGCCGTGCTTTCGGCCTTCGCCCTCTCCTGCCTTTTGGGCGCCCTCTTTTTAATCTTCAAATCCGGGATTTTGAAGATCATGGGATCCACTCCCGCCCTCTCCCCTTTGGCCTCCATCTACATTGTCCCGCTCCTCATAGCAAGTCCCCTGTACTGCACGAGCTACGCTTTCGATCCCATACTCAGATTCCAGGGGCTGGTGAAAGAATCCATGGCGGGAATTGCGTTGGGGGCGATCTTGAACATCTTCATGGAGCCCCTGTTCATCTTTTCCTTCCGCATGGGGATGCTGGGCGCCGGGATCGCCACGGCGATCTGCGAATCTGTCTCTTTTTTCCTGCTCCTCTTCCTCTACAGGAAAAAGAGCGAAATTGCTCTGGACTTTAAGAAGTTCTCTTTCAGAAGTTTTGGCCCCATCCTGTCGTCCGGAATGCCGAATTTCGTCAGAAACGTCATGGGGGCCGCATCTACGGATGTGTTCAACCTCGTAACCGACCCCTTCGGCCCTGCCGCGATCGCAGGTGTCACCATAGCCAACCGGATTCTGCTTCTCACAGCTTCAGCCGAGATCGGCATGGGGAGGGGGTACCAGCCTGTGTGCGGATACAACTTCGGGGCGCGCAAATATTCCAGGGTGAAGAAAGGCTACTACATGATTTTGGCCGCGTCGGCGGCCCTACTCCTCATCGTCTCTGTCCTCCAGGAAATTTTCGCCCCGAATTTGATAGCAATCTTCAGAAATACCGTCCCGGTCGTGAAATACGGATCTGACTTTCTGAGGTTTTTCTCTGCGACTTTCCCCCTCTACTCCTTCATCATCTGTTCTAACATGATGCAGCAAACCCTCGGCCACACCCTCATAGCCTCCCTCGTGGGGCTTGCCAGGCAGGGGGTGTTTCTTATCCCCCTCCTCCTAATTCTTCCCGCCCACTTCGGATTTTTCGGTTTGGAGATCTGCCAGCCCGTCTCCGACTGCCTGACTTTTCTTCTCACTTTGCCTATGCAGGCCATGGTGTTTAGGGATCTTAAGAGAGCAGAGCTGCTATACCCTCAAAATCCCTGACGGAGAGGGTTTCGGGGCGGCGGGAAGGGTCGATGCCGGCTCTTTCAAAAACGGACTGGGGGATGGGGGAGAGGGAATTTTTAAGGGTCTTTCTCCTCGTGCTGAAGGCCTTGTCTATGAGGGAGAAGGTCGTTTCCTTCAGATCCTCCGGCCTTTCCTCCCTTTTAAATTCCACAAGGACCGAATCTACGTGGGGAACGGGCCAAAAGACGGACCTCGGGACTTTTCCCGCAATCTTCGCCTCCCCGTACCAGGCGAGCTTTAAAGTTGGCACGCCATAGGTTTTGGATCCCTCTTTTGCGCACAGCCTCTCTCCCACTTCTTTTTGGACGAGGACGAGGAAGGAAGAGAGATTGGGGAAGGAAGAGAGGAGGTGGAGGATGATGGGGACCGAGACGGAGTAGGGGAGGTTTGAAACCAGGGAGAACGGGCCTTCCCATACCAGGTCCGATTCTTCCAGCTCTAGCGCGTCTTTTTGAAGGCAGGAGAAGCGGGGGAAGGATTGGGGTAAAAGCTCCCGAACGGTTTGGGGAAGAGCCGAAGCCAGGCGCGAATCCAACTCCACGGCCTCTACTTCAAATCCCTTTGCCAGAAGGGGGAGGGTCAAAGATCCCAGCCCGGGGCCCACCTCGAGAATCCGCCCCTTTTGCGGGGCAGGGGCGAGGGAGGCGATGTGGTCGAGAAAGCGCGGATCTGTCATAAAGTTTTGCCCGAGGGCCTTTGAGGGGGACACCCCGAGCTGGGCCGCTTTAGACTTCACCCATCCTGCGCCGGGCGAGCATCCCACTCAGTACCACCCGTAGGTCGTCTCGTGGCCCCACGCTCCGCAGGGAGTGCCGTAGCGCTCGAGGATGTAGGAAAGGCCCCAGTCTATCTGTACCTTGGCGTTGTATTCCCAGCCTGTTCCCATCTTGGAAGGCGGAAGCGCCTGCGCTATTCCGTAGGCTCCGGAATACACGTTCTCTGCGTCCCACATCCATCCCGACTCCCTGTTCCACAGCTCTACCAGGCAGGAAAACTGGGTGGAGCCCCAGCCGTATTGATCTTCTGCGACCCCGGCGGCGAAAGTCTGGGCTTCGGCCGGCGTCAGCTCTCCGGAAAGTTCGGAAGAGGAGGCGGGCTCAGTTTGGGGAGCCGTCTGATTTTGAGAGCTGGACGAGGACTGGGAGGGCTGGGGAGTTTGCGCGGGGGTCGCGGGCGCAGCCTGAGAGGAGCTCTGGGAAGAAGAGCTGGAAGTCGCCGGGGCGCTTTGCGCCGGAGCCTGGGAGGAGGCGGACTGCGACGCCGAAGAGCCGGATCCCGAGGAGGAGTTTTGCGGGGAGGCCTGGCCGGATTGCGAGGACGAGGACTGGGAGGGCTGGGGAGTTTGCGCGGGGGTCGCGGGCGCAGCCTGAGAGGAGCTCTGGGAAGAAGAGCTGGAAGTCGCCGGGGCGCTTTGCGCCGGAGCAGGGGAAGAAGCCTTGGGTTCTGCCTTCTGGGTCTGGGCCGGCTTTTGTTCGCTCTCGCTCTTCTTGGCTTCGGGAGCAGGGGAGGTGGTCTTAGGCTTTTGTGCCGGCTCCTGTGGGGTGGAGGCCGCTTTCTTTTCAGGTTCTGCCTTCTGGGTCTGGGCCGGCTTTTTGGGCGCGGGCTTGGGCTTGGCCTTCGTCCCCACTTCGATCACTTCCGGCTGGCTCTGCTTTATCACCTTTGCGCTCAAAAGCTGGCTGGCTGCAGGCTTGCCGTTGATGTAGGTGACTTTCAGGGTCTGCTGCTGCTCTCCGTAAGAGCCTTTCTGCTCTATGACGGTAGTTCCGACGTAGGCGTTCGGGTCTTCCACCGTTTTGACGGCATAGGAGGTCATCACGTCCTGCGTTTCGGTGCCGTAGCTCACCCTTTCCACTACCAGCACGGTCTTTGCGCCCTCGTGTTGCACCGAAACCAGGTCATTGGAAGTTATTGTGATGCCCAGAGAATCCAGTATGGAAGCTGCGGGCTGGTTCCCGTTTTCTACGCTGTAGTCCTTCCCGAAGGCTATGACCTCTATGGGCCCTGAGGCGTTGAGGTTGATTCCGCCCGTCAGGGCGTTGTAGACGTTGGGGATGTTCACGCTGATCCGGGCGGCTTCCTTGTCGTTTTGCAGGAAGTAGTTTTCCAGCTGCTCGGCGCTGGAGGCGAGGGTCCAGTAGGGGATGAGGTGGCCGCCTATGTTCACCATGACTTCGTAGGCCCTTCTCACTTTCACCACGTCCCCGTTGGTCAGCCAGTAGCCGGAAGAGGAGACGGCCTGGTCATGGGTGTGCACCTGTATGTCCTGTTCCTTTAAGAACTTCGGCAAAGAATCGGCATAGGTGACCACTTCTTTTGTCTTGCCGTCCACCTCGAGGGCTATCGCCTTCCTCTGGTTTAAGACAAATCCGATGCAGCAAACGGCTATGGTCACGGCCGCGCTCACAACAATCCTCAGCACCCTCTTCTTGGCGTATTTGCCCGGGCTCCAGGGTTTCACACTCATTTTTTCCACCCCAAGTCTTTATTCATACGAGAATCATTTTACTTTGCTTCGGATCCAGTCGGGGTCGCTGGGGCCGTTGAAGTCGGGCTCCCCGTACTTTCCTGCCAAAATCAGGCTGCCGGGATGGGGCTGGCTGGGAGGCATAGGGCTTAACTGCCGCCTTTTGCCGTCCCTCCCGTCTCCGGAGCTCACGTTGTGGTAGCGGTGGGAGAGCCAGGGGGTGAGGTAGTTTTTGTCCCATTGGAGGGTGGACTTCACCTTGCTCGTCAGAGGGGACTTCATGTAGGGCAGGGTAGTCCAGAGCTCTCCGTGGTCCCATCCGGGATCGCATCCCAGCCCCAGGCCTATAAGGCCTATCTGGGCGGCCCTTTCGTGGCATTCGGGCGTGGGGTGGATGCGATCTTGGGACCAGAGGCGGGGATCTTTGAAGGGCTTGTACTCCCAGAGATCTGCGGCGTAGCAGTCGTAGCGCAGCAGCATCGACTGTAGCCGGGCGACGTAGTCGGCCCTCTTGTAGCGGCTCAGATCCATTACAAATCCGTCCGTGGCCTGCGGGGGGATGAGGAATATGAGGTCGATTCCCTCCTCCCTTATCTGCTTTATTCCGTGCTCTATATAGCGCATTATCGAATCCACGTCATCGTCGGGGCGCAGTATGTCGTTGCCCCCTCCGTCCATTATCACCAGGTCGGGGTGGAGCTTTAGGGCCTGGGGAATCTCTTCGTCGACTATGAACTCTATAAGTTTCCCTCTTATGGCGAGGTTAGCGTATTGGACGGGCTTGAGGCCGACTTCTACCCGCCTGTAGGAAAGGTGCCCGGCGAGCCTGTCGGCCCATCCGTACACGGGGCCGTCCCAGTGCTCTTCCTGATTTTCAAATTTCGTCAGATCCACGCTGGGATCGGCGCTGTCCCACAGTCCCTCGTTTACGGAGTCTCCGATAGTGACTACCGTGTCCCACTTGGAAAGATGGGGGATGATCAGCCTGGCGGGCAGTGTCCCTTTTTTATTGTCGCTGTAGGGCCGCTCTTCTATAGCCCTTTTAAGGATGGCAGAGTGTGAAAAGCTTATTGACGTCATTTTTTTAGGATAGGAGCAAGGGGGAGCAATTACAATAAAAAATTACCCTGGGGATAAAGTAAAGAGAGCCTCCTGCTGGGCTTGAACCGGCGACCTTCCGCTTACAAGGCGGATGCTCTAGCCAACTGAGCTAAGGAGGCGCTTGAAGGAATTATATAAAATTTCACATTTCCCTTCAAACCCGCGCGGCATTTAAGCCGATACAAATGATCGCCTATTTTTTACAATGAATTTATTGACCTTTTTATCCCCCTAAATAATCCTTTTAATTTTTGCACCATAATTTACTTTGCATTGTCGAAAAAATTAATTTATTTTATAAGGTATAAAGTAGTACACAATATCTTTGATCGGTTTTATAAATTTTCATGATATTTAACAATGTTGTGAAAATTTTGTAGACTTGAGAGGAATTTGTTGTTAATTCGGCCTTTTGGGATTCATACCCGACGTCGGATTGAACTTACGATTTAGGAGAAAGATCATGCTAGGTTGTATCCTACTTTATGTCGGCATGGTTTTGATGAGCAACGGCTTGTACGGCCTCGGAAAGATAGGCGACAAGTCGAACGTCATCATGAACTTCTTCACAGGCGGCCTGGGGCTGATCCTCAACATCATCGCCCTCGGATACGGTGCCTGTGTCGGAAAGCCTGCCCTCTGGTTCTATGAGAGCGCCACCGGACTGCTCTTCGCCTTCACCTACCTTTATGTGGCTCTGAACAAGATCTTCAATCTCGACGGGCGCCTCTACGGATGGTATTCGCTCTTTGTGGCGATCAACTCCATCCCCGCCGGCATTCTTTGCTTCACCAATCACTACGGCGGCAATGATTTGTACGGCATCATATGGTGGCTTTGGGGTATCCTCTGGCTCACCGGCTTCATTGAGTGCACCCTGCACAAGTCCCTCGGCAAGTTCGTGGGCGTTTTGGGCGTCATAGAGGGCATAATCACCGCTTGGGTGCCCGGATTTATGATGCTGACCAACACCTGGCCCAAGTAAGCCGGTTTTTGTTTACAGCAAAACCTCTTAACCGATAAGGCGCCTGCAGCCTGCGCACTGCAGACGCCTTTTTTGTTTGTTAGCATTATTAACAGATTTAACCTTTGTTCAGTTAGGACTTTTAAGTATGTTAATTTCCATACTCCATTCGAGTACGACCTATTCGAACATCACTTACATGTTCCTGTGCACCATCCTTGTGTTCCTGATGACCCCGGGCTTGGCCTTCTTCTACGGAGGCCTGGTGCGCAAAAAGAACTCTCTGGCCATAATGTGGAAGGTCTTTTCCGCCATAGGCGTGGTAGGCCTTATGTGGATTTTCGGGGGCTTTAGCCTGGTATTCGGAAACGATCTGGGCGGCTTTATAGGCAACCCCGTCCAGTTTTTCGCCCTCCACCACGTAATCTTCGACATTGACGGCAAGTACGGCGCCTCCATCCCCCTGCTCATGTTCTTCATGTACCAGCTGATGTTCGCCATAATCACCCTCCCCCTCATGACCGGCGCCACTGCCGGAAGGCTGAATTTGGGCGGGTGGATAGGCTTCCTCATCTGCTGGATGATCCTGGTCTACTTCCCTGTCGCCCACTGGATCTGGGGCGGAGGCTTTTTGGCCAAGTGGGGATTTGTCGACTTTGCAGGTGGAACCGTCATTCATATCACTGCCGCCTTCAGCGGACTTATGGCGATATGGTATTTTGGACGCCGCAAGGACTTCGAACAGTGCCCTGAGCCCGAACCTTCCAACCTCGGCCTCGTCGCCATCGGCGCCGCCATGCTCATGTTCGGCTGGTTCGGCTTCAACGCCGGAGGCACCCTGGCTTCCGACAACGTGGCAGCCATCGCATTTGCCAATACCGGAATTGCGATGATCGTGGCTATGGTAGTTTGGTGCATACTTGACTACGCCTTCAGCGCGCATCACTGGTCCTTTACGCAGCTTATGACCGGCCCGATCGCCGGCGCCGCGGCGGTGACCCCGGCTTCCGGTTACGTCACCCCCATCGGGGCCATAATCATCGGCCTTTGCGCCGCGGTAGTGTGCTACTTCTGCGTGATGCTGGCAAAGAAGCTGAAGTGGGACGACACCCTGGGAGTTTGGGGTGTGCACGGCATGGGCGGCTTTTTGGGCACCATCCTCATAGGCTGCCTGGCCGATCCCAGGGTCAACGGCGTGAAGGCGGGAGGATACCAGTTCCTCATCCAGCTTTCCGGAGCCCTCCTGGTAGCTGCCTACTCCATGCTCATCACCTGGCTGATTTTGGCCATCCTCGACCACATCTTCCACATCCGCACCACCAAGGAGCAGATGGAGCACGGGCTCGATCCCGCCCTTCTCCACGAGCACTACTTTGTAGATTCCGACGTTGAAGACGAGGAAAAAGCCGAGCTCGCCATGGAAGCTGAGCAGGAGAGCGCCTCTTCTCCTGTCACTCCCCAAAACGAGTAAAAAATAAGTCTGATGTAACTCGAAATAAATATCAAAAATATCCTAATCTTGCTCAAGATTAGGATATTTTTGTTTTTATGCTACTCTTGTGAACAATCTAAAAACTTGATATTTTCTGTTTTGAAAGGAGGAAACTATGCATTTGACAACTCGCGAAGAGGAAAAAATGTTGGTTTCAGTTGCTGCCATGGTGGCACAGCAACGCAAGGATCGTGGTCTCAAGCTGAACTATCCTGAGGCCATCGCCATAATCACTAACGCTGTCATCGAAGCTGCCCGCGACGGGAAGGACTGGACCGAATGCGTATCCATCGGCAACAGCGCCCTCACCCGTGACGACGTCATGGAGGGAATTCCCGAGATGATCCCCATGATCCAGGTGGAGTGCACCTTCACTGATGGCACTAAGCTCATTACTCTTCACAACCCCATTCAGTAACCTGGTAAGGAGTTAGACTTATGGTTCCTGGAGAAATTCATTTCGCAGATGGGAAGATCACCTGCAACGCAGGATATCCTGCCACTTCGATAAAAGTTACCAACACCGGCGACCGCGCTGTACAGGTCGGCTCTGAGTTCCACTTCTACGAAGCCAACTCTGCCCTTGATTTCGATCGCGATCTCGCCTGGGGCAAGCACCTCGACATCGCCGCCGGCACCTCCATCCGTTTCGAGCCCGGAGATCAGAAGACCGTGCAGGTCGTGGACTACGGCGGCCGCCGCCGCATCTTCGGCTTCAACAACAAGGCCGACTGCTTCCTCGACGGCTTTGCCGCTCCTGAGACCGATTCCGAGACCTACACCGCCATGCGCAAGGCGAACATGAAGCTCGCTGCCGAACACTCTGACGACCAGAAGTAATTTGAAAGAAGGAACATCTTATGAGCTTTGAAATAGATCGCAAGACCTATGCCCAGATGTTTGGCGCCACCACGGGCGATTCTGTCCGCCTCGGCGATACCAACCTTTGGGCGAAGGTAGAAAAGGACCTGACTGTCTACGGCCAAGAGGCAATCTTCGGCGGCGGCAAGGTCCTTCGCGACGGCATGGGCTGCAACACCACCTCCCTGCGCGAAACCGATCCGCAGGTCGCCGATGAGGTCATCACCAACGCCCTCATCATCGACTACACCGGCATTTACAAGGCCGACATCGGCATCCGCGACGGCAAGATCTTCGCCATCGGCAAGGCCGGCAACCCCGACAACATGGACAACGTCAACATCGTGGTCGGAGCCAGCACCGAGGCCATGAACGCTGACGGCAAGATCGTCACCGCCGGCGGCATCGACAGCCACGTCCACTACATCACCCCCGAACTGGCAGTGATGGGCCTGGACAACGGCATCACCACCGTGTTCGGCGGCGGCACCGGCAACTCCAACGGCACCCTTTCTGCCACCTGCACCCCCGGCAAGTACAACATCCACGAGATGCTCCGCTCCGTCGAAGGCATTCCCTTCAACTTCGGAACCTATGCCAAGTCCGGCGGCGTGAACGTCGAGACCGTGGGCGAGCAGATCCGCGCAGGCGCTATGGGCATCAAGGTCCACGAGGACTGGGGCGCCACCGCTTCCTGCATCAACAACGGGCTTTGCGCCGCCGACAAGTATGACGTCCAGCTGGCCGTCCACACCGACTCCCTCAACGAGGGCGGATACGTGAACAACACCCTGAACGCCATCAAGGGCCGCACCATCCACTCCTACCACACCGAAGGCTGCGGCGGCGGCCACGCCCCCGACATCATGGTGGTCTGCGGGCAGAAGAACTTCCTGACCTCCTCCACCAACCCGACCGATCCTTACTGCAAGAACACCGTTGACGAGCTCTTCGACATGACCATGGTCTGCCACTCCCTCAACCCTGCCCTTCCCGAGGATGTGGCCTTCGCAGAGTCCCGCGTCCGCAAGCAGACCATCGCCGCCGAGGACATCCTCCAGGATATGGGCGCCATCGCCATGATGACCTCCGACGCCATGGCCATGGGCCGCATCGGCGAAGTCGGCATGCGCACCTGGCAGCTCGCCGACAAGATGAAGCTCCAGAGGGGCCCGCTCGAGGGCGACAGCGAGTATGACGACAACAACCGCATTAAGCGCTACGTCGCCAAGTACACCATCAACCCCGCCATCACCAACGGCGTCTCCGACTACATCGGCTCCGTCGAAGTCGGCAAGTACGCCGACCTTGTGATGTGGGATCCCGCCTTCTTCGGCGCCAAGCCCTATGCCATCTTCCAGAACGGCTTTGTGACCTACGCCAAGATGGGCGACGCCGGCTCCTCCCTGCCCACTCCCGAACCCATCAAGATGACCGAGATGTGGGGAGCTAAGGGCAAGGCCCTCTGCGAGAACCACAAGACCTTCGTGTCCACCTACGCTTACGAGCACGGAATCAAGGAAGAGCTCGGCCTCGAGCGCCTCGTGCTTCCTGTCCACCGCACCCGCAACCTGATGAAGGACGATATGATCTTCAACACCTACACGCCCTCCACCATTGCCATCGATCCGCAGAAGTTCACCGTCACCATCGACGGAGAGGTCATCAGCTGCGATCCTGTCGACGACATTCCTCTCGCGCAGCGCTACTACCTGTACTAATTCCTACGATTTCGTACAGATAGAATGAAAAGGGTGCAGCCCCGCCAAAAGGACTGCACCCACTAAGTCCCTTTTTATAAGAAGGCGATATGGACGACATTATTGAAGAGATAATAGGCAATGTCGACACCTACCCGGACGCCGGGAAGTACCATATAGAGACCGTTTACATGGACAACGAGGATCTGGCCAAGCCGATCCACCGGGTCACTT
Organism: Aeriscardovia sp.; assembly: GCA_017965665.1. Lineage (GTDB taxonomy): Bacteria > Actinomycetota > Actinomycetes > Actinomycetales > Bifidobacteriaceae > RGIG1476. The sequence continues at coordinate 56,327 of JAGCPN010000008.1, read as the reverse complement.
CCGATCACGGCCATGAGTACCGCATGAGGCTCGACAGGAAAAACCTGCCCCTCAAGAGCGGAGACATCATCTGCAGGAAGATGGACGAGGACGAAGGGGAAACTTTGGTGGTCATCCACACCCAGTCCCAGGAGATGATAGTCATCAGGCCCAAAGACATCGACCAGATGGGAGTAATCGCCCACCTGCTGGGCAACACCCACAAGCCGGTAAAGATTGAGAACGGCACCATCATCCTTGAGAGGGATCCGGTGGTGGAAAAGATCCTCGACCACAACCACATCCCCTATGGCTTGGAGGAAATCACCCTCTCCGAGCCGTTGGAGCACGTAGACCTGAGATACTGATTTCTAAAAGGCGGTCTTAATGAGCAGCATGGAAGGGCGAACAGCCAAAAAAGAGGAATACGGGGAGATAGAAAAGAATCTGGAAATCTTCCAGGTGTGCGACTCTACCTTCCCCATCGGGACTTTCAACCACTCCTATGGTATGGAGACTTACCTGAGGGACGGAGTGGTCCATGACGCCCCCTCATTTGAAAAATGGCTCTCCATTTACCTGGAGACCCAGTTCAAGTGGGGCGAGGGGCTGGCTGTGAAGCTGACTATGGAGGCCCTGGACAAGGGGGACTACGAAAAAATCTGGCAGATAGACAGGGTTTTGACCCTGTCCGCCGCGGCTCTTGAGACCAGAAAGGGCGCGAGCCTGATAGCGGTCCAGATGATAGATCTGCTCATCCGGCTCTACGGCCACCTGGATGCCAAGGAAGTGGAAATCCTGCGGGAGTACCGCATAAGGATTAGGGAGGAAAAGGCTTTCGGCAACCAGGCCATAGCCTTCGCCCTCTTCATGCACATGCAGGGGGCGGATTTCCGCCAGAGCGTGTGCTACTACTCCTACAGCATCGTCACCACCATGGTTCAGAACGCGGTGAGGGCGATACCTCTTGGCCAGAAGGCCGGCCAGGACATCCTCCACACGATCTTCGGAGACATAATCGAGCTCTCCTCCGCCATAGAGGATCTCGACGAGTCTTATCTGGGGGCGTCCGTGCCCGGGGTGGAGCTCGCCCAGATTCGCCACGAGACCACCGTGTTCCGTTTGTTTATGTCTTAGTTTTAGGAGGGGTTATGTCTAACGGCAAGCCTGTGATAATCGGGGTCGGAGGCCCCGTGGGATCCGGAAAGACCAAGCTTTTGGAAGACCTTTGCGCCGTCATGGCCAAGGATTATTCCATAGGCGTCATTACCAACGATATTTACACCAAGATCGATGCCGAGTACATGCGCCAGAACTCCGTGCTCGAAGACGACAGGATTATCGGAATTGAGACGGGCGGGTGCCCCCACACCGCCATCCGCGAGGACGTGTCCATGAACGAGGCCGGAATAGAGGAGCTGGAGAAGAGGTATCCGGATCTGGACCTCATCTTCGTGGAGAGCGGCGGAGACAACCTCGCCGCCACCTTCAGCCCCGAGCTGGTCGACTTCTCCATCTATATCATCGGCGTCCCCGAAGGGGAGAAGATCCCCCGCAAGGCCGGACAGGGCATGATAAAGAGCGATCTTTTCATAATCAACAAGACCGATCTCGCCCCCTACGTAGGGGCCGACCTCAAGAGGATGGAGCAGGACACCGAGAAGTTCCGCAAGCCCGGCAGCTTCTTCTTCACCAACCTCATGACCGGCGAAGGCGTGGACAAGGTCGTCAACTGGATCAAAAGAGAGTGCCTCCTGACTGAGGACTAAAAGGGCAAAAGCGCGTCAATGGGAGGCGGCAGACTTTGAAGACCTACACATACCCGTGCGATGGGTACACCGAGATCGAATTTACTTACCGTGGCGGGAGGACCGTGGCGTCCAAGCGCGTGACCGGGGGCCAGTCCAAGCTGAGCGCCCCCCTTCACCTTAACCATGAGGATACGCTCGCGTTCTTCCTCATCACCATGGGCGGAGGGTTCGTAGAAGGCGAGCATTACAAGACCTTCATAACCTCCCACGAGAAAACGCACGCGATAGTGGCCAGCCAGGCCCCCACCTACGTTTACAAGTGCAACGATGGAAAGACGACCGTCCAGGACGTCAAAGTCAAGGTTGCCAAAGACGCCGTGCTCGAGTACCTTCCCGACGACGTCATACCTTACGGAAACTCAAAGTACAAGCAGGTGACCAAAATCGACGTGGCTAAGGGCGGAAGCCTTCTCTACACTGACGGCATTACTGCCGGCTGGTCGATGAACCACAAAGATTTCCAGTACCGCTACGCCCACATGGTTTCCAAGATTACCTACGGCGGGGATCTCATATTCAACGACAACCTCATTTTGGATCCGCACGCCTTCCAAATGGCGGAGCTGGGCCTGTTTGAGGGCTATAAGAACTACAGCTCTCTTGTAGTGGTTGATGAGAGGGTGAACGCAAAGCTTGTAGAGGAGCTCCAGGACTTCAACAACCTGTCTTTCCCGGGAGCCATAATGGGGATTTCCCGGCTCGAGGGGCCCGCCCTGGTCATAAGGGTGCTGGGGGCGAGCCTCAACAGCAACAGGGCGATTTTGTACCGCTCCATAGACTGGATCCGCCAGAAGTTCTACGGCCTTCCGCACTTGGATCTGAGAAAGGACGAGGCCTTCGACAACGCCCTCAACGCCATAGGCTGAGGGAGGCGGTGACTTAAAAGGCGGGGGTGAAAGCCCCCGCCTTTTTTTATGCTTCAATCCCCTCGGGTCAGTTCGAGGAAGAAGCGGAAGTGGAAGTGGAAGTCGGAAACAGGGGTTTTCCTGTGGACCCCAGCTTCGGCTTTGCCCCCGTCCCCACTTCTGCCTGCGTCAGGCCCACGGCCTTCAGCAGGGAGGTCAGGGGGCTTCCCGTCTGGCTCCATGCCACGTCAAACAGCCAGTAGTGGCCGTTTATTATAAAGGTCGGAGTCGTGATCTCCCCCTTCATCTGCCCCGAAGGGTGCTCCAGCGCGGTATCGGTGGAGGCCATGCTGGTCTGGGCGTTCACCCAGTCGATGTAAGTGCCTTTTACGGCGTCCTGAGCCACCTGGGGGCTTACCCCCGCCTTTTCCAGCTGGGCGGCAATCTGGGCGTTGGACACGGGCTTGTAATTTTGCGATTCCTGCGGCTGGTAGCCGGAGGCGAAGAAAGCCCTGACCACGTCCAAAAGCTTTCCGGGCTCGTTTTGGGCCACATACACCGCGGCGGCCGCGGCGCGGCTGGAGTACTGGTCGGTCGATTCGTCGTCGAGGAAGGCCTCGGGGTGTATTTCCACGTTCGCCTGCCCGGCATTGACCATTTGTATAAGGGTGTCGTCTATATCCCTGTCGACTTCCCCGCAGGCCGGGCAGATAAAGTCCATGTAGATGCTGATCGTGGGCACTCCGGACACGGGCTTGTTTATGCCGTTTTTGGAAATTAAAAAGCCTCCGTTCGAAAGCGCTGCGGACGGCTTGACCTTGACGGAGGCGAGCTCCGCTTCAGCCTCCTGACGCTCCTGCTGAGAAGTGGAGGCGGAAGTGGAGGAGGGAGAAGGCCTGTTGGCCCTCCAAATGAAATACCCCACCACGCACAGCACCGCGACGAGCACTGCTACCACTATCACCCCGAGTATCGTCTGGCGCTTTCTGTCCTGACGAAGCTGCAGCTCTTTTTCCCTGTCGGCCGCTGCCTTCTTTTTTGCCATTAAAAGTCCTTCGCTCCTTTTTTCTCCCTACAGGCGGGCGATAAATACTGGCCCCCAGTCCAACGCCCCCAGCGCAAGGTACACGGTCAAACTTGCCAAAGCGAAGGCGAACAGGAGTATAAGCAAAATTATTCCACATCTAGCTGAACCGGGATGGAGATACGCGTCCCGGTTTACGGTTCCCGCGCTTTCTTCGTCCTTTATGCGCCGCACCCCCCTGTAGATCGATCTGTAGGCGCATCTAAACCCCACGTCCGCGCTTTTGGTGCCGAAGCGCGAAAAGATGAGGGCGAGCCAGCAGAGGAGGGCCCATAGCCCCAAGACGAGGCCTCCCCAGGAATGGGGGGGGAAATTGACGAACTTCATCTCCCACTTGAGGCCGAAAAAGGCCGCTTCGATGGAGGGGTAGTGGAAGCCCAGAAGCCAGTTTAAAAGGAGGTCCCCTGAAAACCACACGGCGGCTATGGGGATGAGGCGCACGAGTATCTTCACCGTCCACCAGACCGATCTGAGAGACACTTCAAACCAGTTCAGGGCCCTGCGGCCGCGCCGGCGCCTCAGCTCCTGGACGTCGAGGATGTAGCCGTAAAGGTAAAATGCGGCGTACAGGATTATGGAGACTGTCATCCCTTCCATCGGAACGGCGTTGGAGAGGAAGAAAATGGGAATGAGGAGGAGGAGAGCGAGGAACTTGCCGTACATTTTCGGTTTTTCCTCATCGAATTTCTGTTCCTCGCGGATTTTGGGTGCAAAGTAGTCGGGGGAGGTGGCGGAGGCGAAATGGGGAAGGGAGGAATCGGGCGCAAGGGATCCTTTCAGAGGATTTTTCGGCGAAGCCTTCCCCTGCACGGCCCTGGGGATGGGAATGAGGGAGGTGGGCGCGTCCGGCTCGCAGGCCGGCGCCTGCATCTTTTCCTCTTCCGCCTCTTCTTCCTCAGGTTCTTCGAAGGAGGACAGATCTATGTCCTCGTCGCTTCCCGGGAGGCTCTCTTTGCGCTCATCTTTGTGCCAGTTCAGTCGCGGGTTAAAAATTGCTCCTCCTTTTTTCGGCAGCGTTCAAACATTTTGCCATATGGCGTCTATCAGATTCTTAATGGGCGGGCGTGCGGAGGGATCGGGGGAGAGCACTTTTAAAAAGAGGGGCGCGAGGGCGCAGGGAAGTCCCGAGAGGTCGGCCTCCCCCTTTTCCTCCCGATCCAGGATCTTCCCCACGCCTCCGCCTGCAAACGGGGAGCGGCCGAGCGCCGCAAAGGCTAAAACGGCGCACAAAGACCACCAGTCGCTTTCTGCCCCTTCCCTGCCGCCCTCCAAAAGCTCGGGGGCGATGTAGCCCGGAGTGCCCATGACGAGGCCGGTCCTGGTCAGGTGCGTCTCTTCGGGGTTCATCGCGATCCCGAAGTCCACCAGCACCGGCCCGCGCTCGGCTATGATCACGTTCTCCGGCTTAATGTCTCTGTGGATTATATTGGCTGCGTGGACGTCGTGCAGGGCGAAGGCGAGCTTGTCGGCCAAAAGGGCAAGGTACCTTCCGGCGTAGACTCCGTTGCTTTTGACGTCTTCTGCCAGGTTCTGCCCCTCTATAAATTCGGTGGCTATGAAGGGGGTCGGGCCCTCGAGATCGGCCTCCTCCATCTTTGCCACGTTCGGATTGCGCACGCAGGAGAGGGCCGATGCCTCCCTTTTGAGGCGGCGGAGATCTGTAGTGCCTGAAATTCTCGGAATTTTCAGGGCCACGATTTTGCCCTTTTTCTGGGCCTTGTACACACTCCCCCCGGATCCGGATCCGAGTTTAGAAAGGATCCTGTATCCTCCGGGCCCTTCTCCAAACAGCATCTCGGCCTCCCGCGTCACAGCCTCCGACTACTATAAAAAAATATAGTGTTTTCGACTCCTAAGCTGAAAAAGGAGAGGAGACATGGCCTCTGTCCGCTACGAAGGCGTGAGTTTTAGGTATTCGAAAAAGTCCCCGTGGACCATAGAGGATCTGCGCATAGAAGTGAAGGAGGGGGAGTTTTTGGCCGTAGTCGGGTCCTCCGGCTGCGGCAAATCCACCTTTCTCCGCCTCACTTCCGGGCTTGAAAGGCCCGAAAAAGGGAAGATCTACTTTGACGGCCAGGACTTCACTTCCGTCCCCACCCAAAAGCGGGACGTGTCGATAGTCTTCCAGTCCCCCTGCCTCTACCCCCATCTGGACGCGGGGGGAAATATCGCCCTTGCGCTCAGAATCGCGAAAGAAAGAGACGTGGAAGAAAAGGTGAGGAAGGCTGCGAAGATGTGCGGGATAGAAGGGCTTTTGTCCAGGTTTCCCGGCGAGCTTTCCGGAGGCCAGAGGCAGAGGGTGGCGATCGCGAGGGCGGTGGTGCGCCACCCCAGGCTCTTTTTGATGGACGAGCCCCTCTCCTCTCTCGACAGCAACCTGCGCTTTCAAATGCGGCGGGAGATAAGGGAGCTGCAAAAGAGGATAGGAACTACCGCGATCTACGTCACCCACGACCAGATCGAGGCCCTCACCATGGCAGACAGGATCGCCGTCATGAGGGACGGGAAGATAGAGCAGCTGGGCACCCCCGAAGAGGTCTACAAGGACCCCGTCAACACTTTCGTGGCCTCCTTTTTGGGGCAGCCCCCCATGAACCTTGTAGGCGCCGAGGCCGAGGGCGGAAGGTTTTGCCTCGGGGGTTTTTCCTATAAGGCTCCGGTGTTTTCCGGAAAGTTTACGGCGGGCTTTAGGCCGGAAGACGCCCGTGTAGGTCAGGAGGGCCCGGAAATTAAAGTGTCGGGGTGCGAAAACATGGGAAAGGAATTTTGGATAAGGGGATCTTTGAAGGGGGGAGGGGGAGAAGTGTTTCTGTCATCAAAAACTCCGGCCTTCCCCGGAGAGGATCTGACCTTCTTCCTCCCTCACTCCAGCCTCAGATGCTTTGACCTTGAGGGAAAGAAGATCTCCTAGCCTCCGCAGTGGCGAAGAGGGCTATGGCCGTCGCAACTGAGACGTTCAAAGATTCCATTCTTTCCTCTATGGCGATTTTGGCCTCTATGTCGCACTTGGAGCGCGTCAGGCGGCTTATGCCTTTGCCTTCGCATCCGGCCACTATCACCAGGGGATCGAGTTCGAAGCCGGTCTTGCCGACTTCCTTTTCGCCTTCCCCATCCAGCCCGACTACCGCGTACCCCCTAGCCTTGAGCTTCTCCAAGGCCAGATTCAGGTTTTCTACCCTTATCACGTTCACAAACGCGCAGGCCCCCGCGCTCGCCTTCCAGCAGGCCGCGTTCACTCCGGCGTTCCTCCTGTGGGGTATTATGACCCCGTCGGCCCCGAAGGCCGCAGCCGATCTTATGATGGCCCCGAGGTTTTGGGGATCTGTGAGGTTGTCGGCGGCGACGAAGAGGGGGAGGGGGGAAGAGCAGGCCTCGAGCACTTCCTGCAGATCTTTGTACTCGTAGCTTTTGGCTTCCAAAAGCACCCCCTGGTGAGCCTTGTTTCTGGCCATGCTTTCGATTTCCCCGCGGTCCCGCTCTTCCACCGGGATGCCCTTTTTGGCGGCCAGGGCGCATATTTGCTCTACCCTCTCGTCTTTCTGAATGCCCCTGGCCACAAAGAGCCTCTTTACGGCCATGGGGGTCCTGAGCGCCTCCAGGCAGGCGTTGCGGCCGATTATGATTTCTTCGGCGCCCTTGCGCCTCTCTTCGCCCCGCCTCTTTGCCGCCAGGTACGGGTTGGCCGCCATCCTCTTTTCCCTCTGCACCTTCTCCCTGTAGGCCCTGTGCCAGGTTCGGTCCTCAGACTTGGGCGTGGGTCCTTTGCCCCGAAGCGATCTCCTCTTGGGTACCATCTTCCTCCTCAGTAGTAAACCATCTCCATGGCCTCCCTGACTTTCTCCAGGGTGGCGGCGGCAATCTTTTCGGCCTTTTCGTTTCCGGCCCGCAAAATTTCCCTTATCCCCTCTCTGTCCTTCTCGAGCTCCCGCCTCTTTTCCCTTATAGGCGCGAGAAATTCGTTGACGCTCTCTGCTACATAGCTCTTCAGGGCCCCGGCGCCCCCCTCTCCTATGTCTTCCGCTATCTCCCTTTCGCTTCGCCCGGTGGTGAGGGCGGCGGTCGTGAGCAGGGCCGAGATTTGGGGGCGGCCGGCCGGATCGAAAGTGATCCTCCTCTCCGAATCGGAAGGGGACTTTTTAATCAGATCTTTCGTCTCTTCTGCAGTGGCGCAGAGCATTATCGAGTTTTTGTAGGACTTGCTCATCTTCCTGCCGTCGAGGCCGGGGATTTCAGGAGCGTCGGAAAGGAGAGCCACGGGCGCAGAGAAAACGGGCTCGTCGGAAGCGAACCTGGAATTGAACCTTTTGGCTATGGTCCGGGCTATCTGGATGTGCGGCAGGTTGTCTTTGCCCACGGGCACCACCGTCGGCATTCCGTCGGCGGAGTAGAAGAGGATGTCGCAGCTCTGATGGACGGGGTAGGTGAGAAGAAGGGCCGTCAGGGAGTGGTTGGAGGCCAGCATCTCAGCGTGCACGGTGGGGTTGCGCGCCAGCTCGGCCTCGCTTACCAGGCTCATAAACGGGAGCATGAGCTGGTTTAAAGAGGGGGCGTAGGAGTGGGTGAAGATCATGGTCTTTTCCGGATCTATCCCGCAGGCCATGTAATCTATCACCATTTCCAGCACGTTGTCCTCTATGTGCGCGGTCGTGTCCCGATCGGTTATCACCTGGTAATCGGCTATCACAACTGCGCATTTGAGGCCCTTGTTTTGCAGCTCGACTCTGGTTTTTAAGGATCCGAAAAAGTGGCCCAGATGGAGGCGGCCCGTGGGGCGGTCCCCCGTAATCATCTTGAAGGAGGAGGGGGATTTGGCTATTTTCTCCTCCGTCTTCAAGCTCCTCTCCTTTGCGGCCAGAAAGGTGGCGCTGGCCTCTTCTTGCCTGTCCTCTTCGTCCATTCATCCTCCATTTCTAGTTACCCTAAAATAATAGTCCGGGCGTTTCTCTTATCGTAAAAGTTTTAAATGCCTTAATGGATTTATGCTACCCTTTAAGATGATGATTTAGATAGTGTAGGCAGGCCTGTAAAGCTTTGAGCTTGCCTAACGCTGACGAGGGAGGTCAAATGGGCCGCGGACGTCAGAAGGCAAAACAGACACGTGCCGCTCGAAAGCTGAAGTATCTCACAACTGACACTGATTATTCCCAGCTCCAGCAGGAGCTTTCAAGTAAGAAGACCAGCTCTGCAGCCGAAGAGGAAAAAGCGGGAGCGGAAGAAAAAGATTTGGACGACTATGCTTCCTGGGCCGCAAAGAGCGCAGCCAAGGCCGGGAAGCTGAAAGAGAACGTGAATTCCTCCCTCAGGGCCGCAATGGCCAAAATGGCTCCCGCCGCAGAAAAAGAAAAGCTATAGGTTGTAAAAGCGCCTCAGGGTGCACTCTTTAAATTCGTCAAAGTACCCCCCCTCCATCGAGCGCCTTATGTCGTCCAGAAGGTGCACAAAGAAGTACTCGTTGTGGATTGTGGCCAGGGTGCTCCCGTTCATTTCCCTGCACCTGAGAAGATGGCGCACGTACGCCCTCGAGTAGTGGGTGCAGGTGTAGCACCGGCACCCCTCCTCCAGGGGGCGCCCGTCCGACAGGAAGGCCGCCCTCGTGACGTTGTAGCGGCCCCGGTGGGTGTAGATGGCCCCGTTCCTCCCGCAGCGGGCCGGAAGCACGCAGTCGAAGGTGTCTCCGCCGTTTTCGACTCCCGCAAATATATCGTCTACGGCCGCGATCCCCAGAACGTGCCTCGGTTTGTCTTCGGGGAGTTCGTCTGCAATCCATGCGCAGATCTGGCCCAGTATCTTCTTTTCCAGGGCCCCTCCAATTCCGAATCCGTCCACGTTGAGGCCGGAAATCTGCCTGGCCGCCCTGCGCCTCAGGTCCTCATAGTTGGCCCCCTGCAGGACTCCGAAAAGCGCCTGGTAAGGCTTGTCGGATCTTAGCTCCGTCAGCCTCTCGTGCTCGGCCACGCACCTTTTTGCCCATCTGAAAGTCCTCTCCAGAGACTCTTCCTGGTAAGACCTGGGATCTACGAGGGTGGTCAGCTCGTCGAAGGTGAAGATGACGTCCGCCCCGATTTTGTGTTGTATGCCTATGGAAATTTCGGCCGAGAACCTCTCTTTGGCCCCGTTCAGGGGGGACTTGAAGTCCACTCCGTCCTCGTCCACAAATGCGCGCCTGTCCCTGTTGTCGGCGACTATGTCCTCCTTGGAGAGGCCGGAAGTGTCCATGGCGAGCACCTTCTTAAATCCGGCCCCCAGAGAGAGCACCTGAAAGCCTCCCGAATCGGTGTAGGTGGGGCGGTGCCAGTTCATGAACTTGCCAAGGCCCCCCATCGCGTCTATCACGTCCTCTCCGGGCCTCTCGTGGAGGTGGAAGGCGTTGGAGAGGAGGACCTGCGCTCCCAGATCTTCCATCATCTCCGGCAGCACGCCCTTTATGGCTGCCTGGGTGGCTACCGGGATGAAGGCGGGGGTGAGGATGTCTCCGTGGGGGGTGTGGATCTTGCCGGTCCGCCCGTGCCTTGCTCCTCCTTTTCCAAGGCCGTCGGGCGAGGGGGGGAGTTTTTGCGAGACTGTGAAATAAAACGGCTTGCTCATATCCATTAATTCTATTAGTGGGGGGCATGTTTTATCAGTTTGGAATATTTCTGAATATTTTCTAAGCGTTTTCTAAAATTTATCCCATAATTTATTTTTTAGGAAATAAAGTAAAAATGTTTATTGCAGAAGTTTGCCGCTTAGAGAAAGGGCACAAATGGCTCAAACAGAGGGCGAGGATCCTGAAAATCGGGAGTCCCGCAGCGATTCGGGAGTAAATTCAAATCCCCCAGCTCCCCACATTCCGGCCCCCCAATCGGGGCAGGCGGGCTATGAGGGCCGGGAAAGCGGGTCCCAGCCCCCCTACTACCCTCCAGCCCCCGAGCATCAGGGCCAGACTTCCCAGAGCGGATACGGTGAAAGCGACGGAGGGCAGTACCCTCCTTACACCCAGCAGCCTCCGCAAAACGGCTGGTACGCGGGCGTTCCCAATCCTCCCGCCGGCCCCGGCTCCCCGGGGCGCCGGGACGGGGGCCGCGAGGGAGCCCGCAGGGCCGTAGACAGAGGATGGTTCATAGCTATAGTTACGGCCGTAATCACAGCGGTGATCGTGCTGCTTGTGGGATGGGGGCTCATACGCGGCGGAGTTATATCCGTTCCCCAGCAGTCTTCCGTCTCCTCGCTAGAATCTTCCAGCGGCGGGGAAGGGACAGTGAAAGTCACAGGCGAGCAGGCCCCCAACTGGCAGGCGGTCAATAAGAAAGTCGCCTCTTCGGTGGTGGCGATAACCGTGCAGCTTTCCAACGGGATCGCCAAGGGCTCCGGCATTATCTACAACAAGTCGGGAGACATAGTCACAAACGACCACGTCATAGAAGATGCCCAGTCCATCGAGGTCACCCTCTCCAACGGAAACATGTACTCGGCCAAAGTTCTTGGAACCGACCCAACTACGGATCTGGCGGTAATTCAGCTCCAAAACGCCCCCTCCGACTTGCAGCCGGTGACGTTTGCAAATTCCGACAACTTGGCCGTCGGGGAAAGGGTGATGTCCATAGGCAACCCCCTGGGATATGAGAATACGGCCACGACCGGGATCGTGTCCGCTTTGAACAGGCCGGTGGAGGTGTCGGATGCGACGGAAAAGAACATAGTCACCAACGCCATTCAGATCTCCGCCGCTATAAACCCCGGAAACTCCGGAGGGCCCACCTTTGATGCCGCAGGTGACGTTATAGGGATCAACTCCTCCATCGCCACTCTCTCTTCCTCCTCTTCCTCCTCCGGCGACGCGCAGTCAGGGTCCATCGGCATAGGTTTTGCAATACCCGCCAACCTCGTCCAGCAGATTGCAAATGAAATCCTGAAGGACGGGCATGCGACCCATGTCGAAATCGGAATCACCGTCAGCACCGGCACCGCGACTGCCGGAGACGTGACGCGCGCAGGGGCGAAGGTAGTGTCCGTCAACCCCAACACCCCCGGATCTCGCGCGGGCCTGAAGGCCGGAGACGTCATAATCGGTTACAACGGGCAGTCCGTCAGCAGCATGTACTCCCTTCTGGGATTTGTAAGGACCGCGACCTTGGGGCAGGTGGTGAAGCTTACGCTGATTAGGGATGGGAAGGTTTTGAACCTCTCCTGCACCCTCAACAAGGTAGAGCAGCTGACCACTTCAACTTCCACTCAGCAGAACTCCCAAAATTACGGTCTTTTAGATCCCTTCGGGCTGTTCTAAAGGCAAAGTAAAGTGGATATGGGAAGAGTTCCTCTTCCCATATTTTTTGTTTTACAGGAGGGACATGGCAAAAGGGGACAGGCCCTGGAAAGTGGCAGTGATAGGGGGAGGCCCGGCCGGAATTTACGCTTCCGACATCCTTTTAAAGCAGCTTTCCCAAAAGGCGGAGCAATTGGGGATAGGCGCGGAGGCCCATATAGACATTTTTGAGAAGAACCCGGCTCCTTATGGGCTCGTGCGCTACGGGGTAGCGCCGGATCATCCGGCCATAAAGCTCATCTCAAAGGCTCTGGACAAGGCGCTGTCTAACGAAAAAATAACCCTCTTTTGCAATGTCTGCTACGGAAGGGACATATCGCTAGAAGACCTCCTGGAGCATTATGATGCCCTCATCTTTGCTACGGGGGCTGGCAGGGACAGGCAGTGGAATCTGGGAAGAGGAGTGGAAGGCGTGTGTGGGGCAGGAAGGGTGGCGGGATGGTACAACGCCTTTCCCCAAATTTCCGCCCCTCCCCTCTCCACCCGTGCAGCGGCCGTGGTCGGAGGAGGAAATACCGCGCTGGACATAGCTAGGGTCCTTTTGGACGATCCCTATTCCCTTTCTAAAACTGATATGCCCCAGCGGATATGGAGGCAGATGGCGGGGAGCCGGATCCGGCAGGTGCATATCTTTGTGCGCCGCAGTCCCGCCTTCCATAAGTTCTCCCTCCAGCAAATCCGGCAGCTCAAGGCCTGCAGCCTTCTTATTGTTGACGGTTTTTCAAAGAGGCAGCTTTCCGAGCTCGAGCCCCCCTCTTCCCCCGCTGCCAGAGCCGTATGGGAGGAGCTTAAAAGTGCGCCGGAGGGTGGGGATGGCGCAAAGAAAAGCTATCTGCATTTTTCAACTTCTGTATCCTCCGTTGTCGCCCCCGCAGGACGCCTCAGAGGCATCTGGGCGCGCAGGGAGGGCTGTCCGGGAGAAGAGTTCTTCCTCGAAACCGGACTGTGCGTGAGCGCGATAGGCTGGGAAGCGGAAAAGCTGCCCGAACTTCCGTTTGACGCCGCGAGGGGAACCATAGCCAATGAAAAGGGGAGGGTGGCTGAAAAGGTGTATGCGTCCGGCTGGGCGAAGAGGGGATGCGAGGGGCTGATCGGATCTACGAAGTCGGATGCGGCCGAGACTGTGGACTGCATCCTCTCCGACTGGGCCCAAAAGGGCCAAAAACCCATAGATCTCACCCCTGCCGCAGCATTTTTGAAGGGCAAGGGGGTGGCTTTCAGCAAAAAAGCCGGTTGGTTTGCGCTGGAACAGTATGAAGAGTGCCTGGGAAAGCCCGAGGGGAAGGCGCGGGTGAAAGTGGAATCTGACAGCGAGATGAAAAGGGTCTCAGGGCTTGAATAACGGTCGGAAATTTTTTACAATTTTTAGCGTACCTATCAACCCCAGTCCTCGAGATGGAGGGTGCCATAGTGTGCAAAGTTTTATATACACAGCGGCGGACGTAGTTCATTGGTAGAATGGAAGCTTCCCAAGCTTCAGAGGCGGGTTCGATTCCCGTCGTCCGCTCTATTTTTTTATAAAAGGTTTCTTGGCTTGGAGGAGTTGTGGCCGAGTTGACTGAACCTGAAGCGTGGGATCTTTTATGCGAATATACTAAAGGGACACCGCTTAGAAAGCACGCCAGACAGGTCGAAGCCTGTATGCAGGCCATGGCGGGGCATTTTGGCCAGGAGGAAGAGCCGTGGCAAATTGCCGGCATGCTTCACGATCTCGACTATGAGATGTACCCGGAGCAGCACTGCCTGAAGGCGAAAGAAATCATGGAAGAGAGAGGGATAGATCCCGTCTATATCCGAGCGATGCTCTGCCATGCGTGGGGGGACAGGACCGATGAAAAGCCCGAGACCCTGATGGAAAAATCCCTTTTCACAGTCGACGAGCTTTCAGGCCTTATAAACGCCACTTGCCTCGTCTACCCTTCCAAGTCGATTGACGACTGCACGAGAAGGTCTGTAATCAAAAAATTCAAAGACAAGCATTTTTCGGCCAAGATCGATAGGGACCACATTCTGCAGGGATGCCAAATGCTCGCAATGCCCTTGGAAGAAGTGGTGGACGTGTGTATAGAGGGCCTGAAAGAGAACAAAGAGGTCTGCGGGCTTTAGCTCGGTTTTTCAGATCCTGTTTTTAAGCTTTTTGGCTGCCTTCAAAGCATTGTAAAAGGTCTTGCGGATGGGGATGTCCCGGCTGGGAGGCACTTTTTCCACATCCTTGCTGAATTTCGTCTTAAATTCGTTCAGCCCTTTCAGCGTCGGGGAGAAGTCGCTCCCAATTCCCATGAGGTCGTATTTTTCCACCCCTTCCGCACCCAGGATGCAGCACTCCGTGTAGAGGAGCTTATCGGTTACGTGCATCTTCATGGCGCTGCTCTGCATGGCGGCGTAGTACCTCACGGCCGTTCCGGAATTCAAAGTGACAAGCGACCACGCTTTGACTTCATCGCCCTCCCTCGCGGCAAAGAGCCTGCAGTGGTCGTAGCCTAAGATTGTGAGCATCTCTTCATAGTTAGAAGAAGGCATCGGAGTGAACCCGTCCCTCTTCGCCGTTTCCGCCATCACCCGGTAATAGGGGGAAAAGTCCTCGTAAGCTAATTTGGTCTCGTCTGCGCACACAGCTTCGCACTCGCGCAAAGATTTTCTCACATCCCTCCTCCCTCTCGGCTTCATGCCTGCCAGGATCTCTTCCGGATCCCTTGAGAGGTTCACTACGACCGTATAGTCGTAGGTGACGGTTGAGAGTATGGGGGCGCTTTCGGGTATGTCGTCTCTGAGGGAAATTCTCGCAAAAACTATATTTTTATCGGCTTTCTTTACAAAGCCTGACAGCACTTTTGCAAGATTTTCTTCATCTTGGACGGAGTAGTTGCCGGCCCATACCGGACCGTGCTGGCAGACTAAGAATCTGTATCCATGCGTCTCAAACTCCAAAAAGACGCCCACGGCCATCACCCGGTCGCCGTTCTTAAATACCAGGTTTCCTCCGCCCTCATGCGCGCGCCACTGGGATCTGCCCTCTATGTGGGACTGATACCTTATCCAGTATGTGCTCTGCTCTATGGGAAGGGCTATGCCGGCCTCCTTTGCGGCTTCGTCAAGCTCTTCGCGCGTGACTTCTTCTGCAGATATCATTTACATCCAATCGGTTAGGCGTGCAGGCTGGCAAAGCCGAGAATTAAAAGGCATCCTGAAAGGATTGCAGTTCCCGCCGCTACGACTGTTATTTCTCTCGACGACTTTTTGACGATTGCAAAAAGGGACTTGAGGAGAGGGGAGAGGGCGGCAAAGGCGAGCTTAAATTCTTTTCTTCCTCCGCTGCACAAATTTCTTACGACCCTCTTCCCTTCCTTTCTTCTCTTGAGCTTTTTAGGCTTTTTCTCCGGCTTCGGCCTGAAAGTCTCCAGTTTTTGAATTGCCGGAAAAGCTTCGGAGATAGGCTTTCCCCCTGCAGCTTCCTTGGATTCTACGGACGATATTTCCTGGGTTTCCTCTTCCACAAACTCATCGGAAGCGGGAATTTGCGCAAAGGCGTCCTCGGTCTGGTAGTCGTCGGTATAGATTGAATTTTCGGTGGTCTCAGGATCATCGAAACTGTTTTCAGGAGATTCTGAACTTTGCACTTTCACTTCTCCGCAGAGAGGAGGGGGAAGAGGACCCCCAATTCTTTCGCTCTGGAAAGCTGGGAAATATTGAGATACGGCCGGGCATCCTGCCAACTTTCCAACCCGAAAGAAAGCTTTAAAAAGATCTCCGGACTTATTTCGAGAAAATCGGGGGGAGTGAGATTGTGGGGATTGGGACTGGTGCCCTGCAGCACCTTACAGGCCGCAAAAGGTACAATCCTGACTTCCATACTCTCTCCCGGGCACGCCTCTTCCAAAAGAGAGGCGCAGAACCGGACGGCTTTTGCGACCAGCTCCCGGGGGCACGCTTCCAAGCCGCCCTCTTCAAGCCCCTCGATGCACGCTCTCAATTCCGAAGGGCTGAGGGAGGCGCCGTGAAATTCAGGCCTTGTCGGCGCCCTTTTCGGATCCGTCTTCTTCTTCCGCTTCATCGGAATCTTCGTCAAGTCCCAAGTCGACAGGAGATGAGCTGTTTTCCCAAGATTCTTCCCACGGATCATTCTTCGGATGCTTTTGGGCGTAAATATAGCGCCCCAGAACTACGGTGAGCAGAGCGCCAAACACGATGGCTAAGAACTTCCAAAAACCTGACTTCATCGCCAGCCTCCTCGTTTCAAGTGCGGACTGTACTATTCTTATAGATCCTAATAAATTCTAATGGAGAAATCTCAACTCCGCCCTATTTCCACCACATGGTCATGACGAACCCGATTAGCATGAGCCCGAAACCTATCAGCAGGTTCCAATTCCTAATTCCCGGAATGGGGTATTGTCCGGAAGTGACGTAGTTCACCACCACCCAGGCCAGGCCTATGACGAGGAGCGCGGCAAAGACCGGCACAAACCACTTGGGGTTGGTCTTGGTCTTTTTTATCGCCTTCTTGATTCTTTTGTCGTTATCCTCCTGACGTTCCATAAGCCTTCTGATGCTTGCGGGCACGTCCTGCGAAGAAGCGTCTTGATGGAGAAGGGCGTTGACCCTGTCAAACTCCGGGCTGCCTTCTTCCTTTTTTTCGGCCTCGGGGGTTTCGGCTTCCTTTTCCCTGGCCTCTTCCTCGTCTTCCATAAACCTCCTTAGTATCTTTATATAGTGTAGTCAATCAGCGTGATTCAATAGAATGGAACTCGTGTCGATTGTAACGGAGGCAAAACATTAAGGCTAAAGCCACGACCCATCGTGGAAAGAGGAAGAAGGTTTTTACCGCAATCGGGGCGATAGGGGAAATCCTCATCACCCTGGCCGTTTTGTGTATCCTCTATGCCATTTGGCAGATAGGCTGGACCGGAATAATTTCCCAAAGGACCCAGACCCAGGAGTTTGACACCGTCAGCTGGCAGACCCCCGCAAGTGGAGCGGGAGGTTATGAAATAGCCAGCCCCGCCTCCGGCGCCCCTCCCGTCCTTCCGAACCTCAAAACTCCGGGGGCGATTTTGGGGGAAATCTATATTCCCTGCTTCGGATCGCAGTATAAAAGACTGATAGTCCAGGGAACCAGCCTCGTGCAGCTCGACAGACACGGCTTGGGGCACTACGAATCGACCCCTATGTTCGGCGCCGTCGGAAATGTCGCCTTGGCCGGACACAGGGAGGGCTATGGTGCCCCGCTGGGGGATGTGAGCAATTTTAAATCCGGAGACGAGATCATAATCCGCACTACCAGGTACTGGTACGTCTACGACTATCAGAGTTATCAGATAGTGACGCCTTCCCAGACTGGCGTCATCGATCCCGTCCCCAACCAGCCCGGAGCCGTTCCCACGGAGCGCCTCATGACTTTGACGACCTGCACTCCGCGCTACGGCATTCCGACCCATCGATGGATCGTATATGCAAAGTTTAAGTACTGGGCGTACGTAAAAGACGGGATACCCGCTGCCCTGGCCCAGGAGGGATCAGGGGGCAAAATTACTTTCCCGGCGGCCTTTAACAGCTGGACTGCGGCCATTCCTCCCGTCAGCTCCATTTTCTATTTCCTTTTGGCAGCCTGGCTCGTGGTTTTCATCGCCGCAGCCATCACGTGGAGGTGGCCCAGCATGCGCAGGGATGCGACGGGCAAGAGGAGCAAGCCCTACAGCATCTACTCTGCGCTCCGATGGATCAATCCGGGAGTAAAGGCTGTGCGGTGGGTCCTTCTCATCCTCGCCCTGCTGTGCATTATTGCACTGTTATTTGCCTGGGTATTTCCTTGGATGGCCAGCACCATTCCCATCCTGAAATCATCCTCAAATTACGTAGTTATTCCACAATAAGTATGGTTTGCAATCAAGGTTTCATCATTCTATTCAATCGTATATAATTTGCTTTTATCAATTCACACCTGCACTCATTCAAAGGGGAATAGAGGGTATGTCTGATCAGAAGACATCTATGCCTTGGGGCCTCTACACTGTTGGCGGCCTCGGAGGGCTTCTGTTCGGCTATGACACGGGTATCATCTCGGGCGCCGGACCTATCATCCAAAACGACTGGAGGCTCAATGCAGCCCAGCTCGGGTTCATAACGGCCAGCGTGCTTATAGGCTCCATGGTCGGCGCCTTGGCCATAGGGGGCCTGGCCGACAAATACGGAAGAAAAAAGCTGTTCATTATCGCGGCTCTGCTCTTTATAGCAGGCGGCTTCTTCTGCATGTTTTCCCAGAATTTTGCCGAAATGAGCATAGCCAGGATCGTTCTGGGCTTCGCCATAGGCGCCGCATCGTCTCTGACGCCTACCTACCTGGTAGAACTGGCAGATAAGGACCACAGGGGATCTGTCGCCTCCATGTTCCAGCTCATGATTACCATCGGAATTTTGGTTGCCTACTTTGCCAACCTCCTGTTTTTGAACCACAACATAGGCGGCCTGGCCGACTGGAGGTGGATGCTGGGATCCGAGCTCCTTCCCGCTGCGGCCCTCATGATAGGCTCCATCGCCCTTCCGGAAAGCCCCCGTTACCTTATAAAGGCGGGCAAGGTGGAGCTGGCCAGAAAGATTCTGGAAAAAAGGCTCAAGAGGGACGGCACTCAGGAAATTGAAGAGATAAAGGCCGTGCTTGCCAAGTCCCAGGGCAAGGGGACTTTCAAGGAGCTTTTCTCGGTTTCCGGCAAGAGCGTCCTGGTGGCCATCCTGCTCATGTTCTTCCAGCAGCTCGTCGGAATCAACGCCGTGATTTACTTTGTCCCCAAAATCTTCCAGTCCGCCTTCCACTTCTCTAGCGCCAATTCCATCTGGATCTCGGTGGGCATAGGAGCTGTGAACGTGGTTTCCACCATAGTGGCCCTGGGAATCATGAACCGCTTCAACCGAAAGTCCCTGCTGATCTTCGGCTCTGTTGAAATGGCTATCTCCTTTATCATCATCATCATTTTGACCCTGGCCTTGGGTGTGCACAGCATGGGAAGCGCCATAGTCACCATGATCTTCATCGCCCTCTTCATCATCGGCTTCGCCGTCTCGTGGGGCCCGATCTGTTGGATAATGATAAGCGAGATCTTCCCGCTGAAGGTGAGGGGCCTTGGGACCTCCATAGGTTCCGCCGCCAACTGGATAGGCGACTTCATCGTCTCCCAGTTCTTCACCATCCTTCTTGTGGCCTTCCACAACAACATCGCCGGACCCTTCGCGATCTTCTGCGCCTTCTCCATCCTCTCCATCTTCTTCGTCAAGTACATGGTCCCCGAGACCCGCGGAAAGAGCTTGGAGGAGATAGAGGAGAACATGGACGCAAAGAAGAAGGCTTAAACTCCCCTCTTCTCTCTTCCGACGCGGCCCGGCCGCGTTTTTTTATATTATTGGATAGGTCAAAAGGGGGAGAAATGGATGAGAAGTGGTGCGAGGAGCTTCCTTTTTCCGACATCTACAGGCACTTGCCCGCAGTTTTGCCCGCAATTTCCGCCAGCCTCGGGGCTCCCTGCCCCACAGCGCTCTACAAAAGTCCGGAAGAGTGCAGGGAAAGGCTGGATCTGCCCAGGGCGGCCTCCTGCCTTTTCGTCTTCGTTGACGGCCTCGGTTACTTCAATCTTTTGAAGAACCTCGGGCATGCCCCGTTTTTGAGGTCGAAGAGGAGTTTTTTCCGCTCTTCTCCGTTCTTTAGCTGCTTTCCCACCACTACGGCCGCGGCCATTTGCTCTATGGGCACCGGAACCTGCCCCGGCCTCACTTCGGTTTTCGGATACACCCAGATCAACCCTTTTACGGGCAGGCTCTCGCAGATGATAAGTTTTAGGAACGCTCCCAATCCAAAGGAGGTGCAAAAGGAGCCCACGCTTTTTTCCCTCCTGACTTCAAAGGGGAAAAAAGTGGCTACGGTGGGGGAAAAGAAGTTCGATTCTTCCCCCCTGACCCTCGCCGCGCTCGACGGAAGCCAGTACTTTGTGGAAAAAGATCCCATGGCGAGCGCCAAAACCGCGGGGACCCTCACCTTCGATTTCGACCTCACCTATTTTTACATCTCTTCTGTGGATAAGGCCGGGCACAAATTCGGGTGCGAGAGCGGAGAGTGGAAGGCCGCCCTGGAGGAAGCGGACATGGAAATAAGGGAGGCGTTCGAGGCTTCCAAAAAAGGCACCCTGCTCGTGATCTGCGCAGATCACGGGATGGTAGAGAGAAAGAAGGTTTTCGACTTCTCCTCCCTTCCCAAAAGCCTCACCCGCGGGGTGAAGCTCGTGGCCGGAGAACAGAGGGACGTTATGCTCTACCTCGAAGAAGGAGAGGATGCGAGGGAAAAGGCGCTGGAGTGGGAAAACTATTTTAAAGGCTGGGCCATGGCCTTCGACAAGCAGGAGGCCATAGAGAGGGGGGTCTTCGGACCGCTCTCGGCCGAGAGCGGCTCCTACCTGGGGGACGTGATAGTGTGCTTCCGCGGGGAGGCCCTCCTCGACGGGGTTGGGGGAAAGGAAATAGAGATGCCGGGGGTGCACGGCTCCTGGACGGAGGCGGAGGCTAGGATTCCTCTGATTGCTGTGTTGAAGTGACCCCTCCTCCGAAGAGGATGTCATCCCAGGAGGGCACGCCCTTCCTCTGCATCTTCCCCTTGGGCTGGAAGGCAATCCTGGGCTTTGGCTTCGGCTCCGGATCTACAAGTTCCGTCTCCACTTCTTCCGCTTCCTCCTCGTCTTTCGGCTTCGGCGCGGGGGCCGCAGGCGGCGCGGGGGCCTTTTTCTCCTCTGCAGGCGCTTTTTTTTGCGAGGGCAGGGGAGGAAGATTCGGTTTTTTCGGACGCTCGGGATTGGGAAGGGGCCCCATGTCTTCCTCCAAGAGGTACCTGGCCTCCTCGTTTAAGGAAGAGATGGAGTTGTCCTGTCCGTCCCAGCTCCAGGCAGGGATCCACCGGTTTCCCTCCCTGTCAAATTCGGCCTTCACCGTCCAGGGCCCCCGGCCCTCCCGGGTGGCCGACCAGCGCACCGCGTTCTTTTTGACGCCCAGCCGGGAGAGGGATCGGAAAATCACATCCGATATCCTCTCTTTGCCCACGGGCGCCTTTTGGCAGAAGCCCGACAGAAACTGCTGGATGGCCGCGCGCTTTTCGCTTTCCACGTGCCCTGCCACTTTGGCTATGAGCCCTTCTCCCACCTGCAGCTCTTCGGCTATCTCCTCCGGCTCCTTCCCCGCGCGGATCATAGATTGAATTTTAGATATGGGGAGGGGGGCGAGGCGCTTTTGCGCGGCGGCCTGCGCCTTGATCTTGCGGGACGAAAGCAGGGCGTCTTCCAGCCGCTCAGAAGCTTCCAGAACTACCTGCGATCCGTCCAGGGAGAGGATCAGGTTCCCCTCTTCGTCAACGTGGTCAAACTCTGCCTTCCTCATTTTCCCTTTCCCCCTTGGTTTGCGCACTAAAGCTTATCTTACTATTTTCCCTTGCCCTCCCGGCTTCCGGGATTTGCAGGCGGGGGCGGGGCAGTTTTCGGAAACCTTTTCCCGCCCGCCTCCTCCCACTTTCCGGATCTTTTGGATTTTAAATCTGCCTTCTTTGCGCTGCGGCCCCTTTTAAAAGAGGCGCCCCCCCCGCGCGCCGGCCGCCCCGAGGGCCCAAAGAGGGCCAGAGCGAAGCCTCTTTTAAAGAGCGCGAGGCGGACCCTTCGGCCTTTTTGAAAATCGCGCCGCTCCCCCGTCAAAGTGCCTGAATGTATAATTGAGACATTTAGGTAAAAATGCAGATTCTTAGGAGGTTAATTTGCTGCAAGACGATCCGGACCTCTATACCGAACAGGCAGATGACTTTATCGATCAGAATACCGCTTCAGACTACATAGACGACTCGGAAATAGACGAAGACGAGATGTCTGTAGCCAAGAACTACGACCTGCCGAGCGAAGAAATCGAGGAGGAGAAAGACGCCGTGCTGCCGACCGCCATGCCCGTGCAGGCCGACGAATTCGTATGCGCGGTGTGCTACCTCGTCAAGCACAGAAGCCAGCTCGGACAGGTTGACGGGAAAAAGTCCATCTGCCGGGACTGCGTCCAGGGCGGGGCAGGAAAGTGAGGATTGAAATCGTCCCTCTGGAGGGATGCGCCGACCTTGTCCCCGGCTACGCCCACCTTTCCGACGCGGCCGTGGACCTTCGCTGCAGCGAGGACTTTGCCCTGGATTTTCTCGAGAGGAAACTGGTCCCCTGCGGATTTAAGATCGCCCTCCCGCCCGGTTGGGCGGGCCTCATCCTCGCCCGCAGCGGGATCTCGCTGAAGAGGGGAATTTGCCCGGTCAATTCCCCCGGGCTTGTAGACAGCGGCTACAGGGGGGAAATCAAAGTTCCGCTCATAAACCTTTCCAAAGAGCGGCAGGAGTTTTGCCGGGGCGAGAGGATCGCGCAGTTTTTGGCCATCCGGACTGAAAAGATGGAGTTTTGCAGGGTCGGTTTCCTGCCTCCCTCCGACAGGGGTGAAGACGGGTTCGGCTCTACGGGAGTGTGACGTGTGAAAAGGCTTCTCCCCCGCCCCCTGCCGCCTTCGAGGGCCCTGGGGGCTGAAATTTCACAGGATCCTTTCGATCTGCTTTCCCCGGTCCTGCGCTCTTTTGCCTCCCGTCACCCCAAGGAGGATACGGCCCCCATAGAAAAGGCGTGGCGGGTCGCCAAAAGCCTTCACGAGGGGCAGTTTCGCGCCTCCGGAGAACCCTACATCTCCCATCCTCTGGGCGTAGCCCAGATCCTGGCGGATCTCGGATGCGACAGGGAGGTGGTGACTGCGGGGCTTTTGCACGACACCGTGGAAGACACCGACTACTCTTTGGAGGAGTGCAGGGCGCAATTTCCGGAAGCGGCTTCGCTCGTGGAAGGGGTGACAAAGCTCTCCTCCATCAGCCGGGAGCTCTCAAACGCCGAGACGATAAAAAAGCTCATACTTGCCATGCAGCAGGACGTCAGGGTGGGGGTTGTAAAGATCGCAGACCGGCTTTACAACGCCAGGACCTGGAGATTTATGCCCGCGCAAAAAGCTTCCAGGAAGGCCAAAGAGACTCTCGACATCTACGTCCATCTCGCTGACAGGCTCGGCATGGGGAAGGTCAAAACCGAGTTGGAAGATCTCTCCTTCAAATACCTGGATCCCAAAATTTACAGGGAAGTCGTGCAGATGGTGGCGTCCAAGGCGGGGGCCAGGGACGAATACCTCAGGAAAATGATGGAGGAAGTCCGGGCGGAGCTGAAAAACGGCGGAATGAAGGCGGCCATCACCGGAAGGCTGAAGAGCTACTTCAGCATCTACAGGAAAATAGTGATTTTGAAAAAGGACTTCGACAGGATCTACGACTTTGTCGGGATAAGGGTGATCGTGGATTCGCCCCAGGACTGCTACAGGGCGATGGGAATCATCCACGGAAGGTGGCGCCCGGTTCCGGGAAGGATCAAAGACTACATAGCCGATCCCAAGTCCAACTTCTACAAGTCCCTTCACACCACCATCTTCGGCGACAACGGCCAGGAGATAGAAATTCAGATCCGCACCGAAGAGATGCACCAGGAGGACGAATACGGGATAGCGGCCCACTGGCGCTACAAGGAGCTGGGGGATTTTGAATCCCCTGAATGGATAGAGCGCATGGCCAACTGGGTCAAAGACCTCCAGGACCCTTCAGAGCTCCTTCCTGCCCTCAGAAGCGATCTCACCTCCGAAGAGATCTCCACTTTCACTCCCAAGGGAAAGACCATTTACCTTCCTGAAGGGGCCTGCCCGGTAGACTTCGCCTATGCCGTGCACACCGAAATCGGAAACAGGGCCGTGGGAGCCAAGATCAACGGCGTGCCCTCCAGCCTTTCGGCCAAGCTAAAGTCCGGAGACTGCGTGGAAATTCTGACTTCCTCTTCGCCCAATCCCTCCCCTTCCCCCAACTGGCTCTCTTTCGTGCTCACCCCTAAGGCCAAAAACAAAATTAAAAGGTCGCTTTCCCGGGAAAAGAATCTGGAGGACGTGGAAAAAGGCAAAAGTGCCCTCTTTTCCGGCCTTCTGGAGCAGGGAAGGATTTTGTCCTATTCTTCCCTGCTTCAAACTTCCAAACGTCTGGGATTTAGCAGCCTCGACGCCCTTTACGGGGCGGTGGGGGCCGGAAAAATCCCCCCGGGGGCTGTGAAGGCCGCCCTGAGGGACGGGCCTTGCGGGGAGGGGCGCGATTCGGAAGAGTACTCCCTCAGAGTCGAAGGCGTGGGAAAGGGAGAAAAGATAGAGCTGGCCAGGTGCTGCAAGCCCGTTCCCGGAGACCCCATAGCGGGCTTTGTCACGAACTCGAGGGGGGTGCGCATCCACTCCCTGCGGTGTCCCGACTTTGTAAAACTGAGCGAAAAGAGGCCCGACAAAGTTGCTGACGCGCAGTGGAAGGAGGCCTGCGGGGAATTTGAAGTCGAGATTGAAGTGCTGGCCCTCGACCGCCGGGCCCTTCTGGCCGATCTCTCCCTCGTCATTTCGAAGGCCTGCCTGAATTTGTCTTCCTCGAGACAGAAGGTGACTTCAAACCTCGTTTCGGCCTACTTCGCCTTCAAGATAAGCAATCTGGCCCAGCTGGATCGGATAACAAAATCCCTCGAACAAGTCGAGGGAGTTATAGAAGTTAAGAGGGCGTAAGGCCTAGTCTTTCATATCCTGAAGGGTCTTGAGCCAGGCCTCCTTTTCTTCCTTCTCTTCTTCCAGCTTCTTCTTTTCGTCGCCCTCGGCGCGGCTGATATCTTTGTCGAGCATATCTATCTTGGACTGGAGTTGAGAGAGCAGGAGCTGCTTTCTTTGCGCAGGCCTGGGATCCGTCCTCTTCCACTCCATCCTCTCTGCGGCCTCTACCTGATCTTCGACCTTCTTCAGCCTGTCTTCGCAGCGGCGCACCTCATCTCTGGGGACGCGCCCTATGGCGTCCCATTCCTTTTCTATGGATTCGAGCTTGCGCCTGACTTCTTTGATGTCGCCCGTGGACTTGATGGGAACGAGCTTTTCAGCCTGGTCGAGAAGCGCCCTTTTGGCTTCCAGGTTCTTTTTCTCGTCTTCTCCCGCTTCTTCCCCTTCTGCGTTCCTGGAGCTGTAGAAGCGGTCGGAGGCGGCCTTGAACCTTTCCCAAAGGGCGTCGTCGTCTTCCCTGTCGGCCCTGCCGGCCTTTTTCCATTCGTCCATGAGCTTTCCGAAGGCTCTGGATCCGGCCGCCCAGTCCTTGGTGGAGGCCAGGGCTTCCGCCTTTTCCACTATCTTTTCCTTTGCGGCCTTGGCTTCGGCCTTGCTGGCGAGCCTGGCCTTCACCCACTCCCTGCGCCTGCGGTTAAATTCCGAGCGCGCAGCCGCAAAGCGGGTCCACAGGGCCTCAGCTTCCCTGCCGGCAGCTCCCCTCGCGGTCTCCGACTGGGCCGCCTTCCATTCTTCGAAAAGCTCCTGGAACTGTTGGCCCATCTGCTTCCAGTTGGTGGAGCTGTTTATGGAGGCGGCCAGGGCTTCGGCCTGCTCGGCAATCTTGCGGTGCGCTTCCACGCTCTTGGCTACGGCTGCTGAGTACTTTTCCCTGTTCTCCTCCATAATCGAATCCGCCTTGGCCTTCGCATCTTCAAAGGCGCCCCTGAGAGCCTGCATGTCCCCTACGGCCTTGGGATCTTTCACGGATGCAGACAGGTCCTTAAGCTTGGAGAAAATATCGCGGTTCTTCAGGTCCCCCCCCTCCAAAGAGGAGGAGAAGGACTTGATTTTGTCCATGAGCCTCAGATACTTGGCGGCGTAGAACGCCAGGGGATTTTCCGCAGTTGCGGGGCCCACTTCCCTCTCTTCCTCGCCGTCTTTGACGTATACCGCGCCCCCTTCCACGCGCCCCCATTTTTCTGCGTCCTTCAGGGCTTCGGGGGGAAAGTGGAGAGGCGAAGATGCGGCTTGTTTGGCGACCTGCGACGGACTGGGTGCGGAAGGAACTTCCGCTTCATCGGATTTTTCAGGCGCGTTCATATTTGCTCCTTTTAGTTGGGAAGAGGATATACCTCTCATTATAGAGTGGCGCTCAGAATGCCGCCCCCGGCTTATCAGGAGGCTTTTTTAGAGCCGGATCTGCGGCCGCGCTTATACAAATGCGCGCTTAATATATAAATATGCCAACTTCCTACTCTATGTCGGGCTTTCCCGAGTGGTCCCCCCAGCAAAGAATCGTCGAAAAAAGGGTACTGGAGAAGATAGAGGAGAGCTTCAGGCTTCACGGGTTCATAAATATCGAGACCTGCGGCGTGGAATCCTATGAGAGACTGGTCAAAAAGGGCGACGGCAAGGAGATCTACAGGCTTTCCAAAGCCGGGAGCGGGGAGGAGAACCTGGGCCTCCACTTCGATCTGACCCTGCCTTTGGCAAGGTACGTGCTTGATAGGAAGGGGGATCTGGTCTTTCCCTTCCGCCGCTTTCAGATTCAGAAGGTGTGGAGAGGCGAAAGGCCCCAAGGGGGCAGGTACCGCGAGTTCTACCAGGCCGACATCGACATCGTCGCCAAGGGGGAGATGCCGGCGCACTTCGAGTACGAGGTCCCGCTGGCCATGTGCCACACCTTAAAATCCCTCTCCCCCCTCGGGCTCGGGACCTTCTCCATGCACATCAACAACCGCAAGCTCTCCGAGGGGTTCTACAGGGCCCTGGGGATAGAGGATGTGGAAGAGACGCTGAGGCGCATAGACAAGCTAGACAAGCTGGGAGCTCAAAAGACCCGGCAGATTCTGGAGCAAGTCGCCGGGGCGAAGGGGGCAGATGCCTGCCTGGACCTTGCGCAGATAAAGGAAAAAGATCCCGACGTCCTTGCAGAAAAGCTTGAAAGCCTGCGGGCCAAGTGGGGGGTGGAAGGCCCCTCGGCCGAGAGGGACCTCATGCGGGAAGGGGAGGAGGACGCAAAGGCAGTGCTTCGCGCACTCCTCCGCTCGGGCTTTGAAGGGGCGTGCATAGACTGCGCCATAGCCCGAGGCCTCGACTACTACACGGGCTGCGTGTACGAGACCTTCCTTGACGAGGATCCGGCCCTGGGCTCCATCTGCTCGGGGGGGAGATACGAAAATCTCATATCCACCCCTAAGCAGGCATTCCCCGGGGTGGGGATGTCGATAGGGGTCTCCCGCCTCCTCTCCCACCTCTTCTCCAAGGTGAAAGCCGACAGGATCTCCCCCGCTTGGGCCCTCATAACCGTGTGGAGCGAGGAAGAGAGGTGGAGGAGCGACGAAGCGGCGAGGATCCTGAGGGAGAGAGGGATAGCCTGCGAAGTGTCGCCGTCCGCGGCAAAGCTGGGATCGCAGATAAAGCGGGCCGACAGGCTTTCCATTCCTTACGTCTGGTTCATATCCTCCGACGGAGGGGAAGTCAAAGACATCCGCACCGGCGAACAGAAGAAGGCCGACCCGGCCACTTGGGAGCCCGACCCCAAGTACGCTGCGGATATCATTGTGAGGGAATAGAAAGAGAGGAAGAGTCGTGACTTGTACCCATTACCGCTCGCATTCGGTGGGCGAAATCGACGGGACCCGGATCGGATCCGAAGTGCAGCTTGTAGGCTGGGTGGACAGAATCCGCGACCACGGAGGAGTGACGTTTATAGACCTGAGGGATGCTTCCGGCCTGGTGCAGGTGGTCATAAACGATGAAAAGCAGGCCAGGGGCCTGAAGGCGGAAGACGTGATCCAGGTGGAGGGCAAGGTCAGAAAGAGGCCCGAAGGGGAGGAAAACTCCAAGCTCTCCAACGGGGACGTAGAGGTAGAGGCGAGCAGGATCGCAGTCATCTCCGAAGCCGCCCCCCTCCCGTTCCAGGTCTCCACTTCTCTGGAAAACAGCGGAGAGTTAAACCTTCCCTCCGAGGAGACAAGGCTTCGCTACAGGTATTTGGACCTTCGCCGAGGAGCCATGCACAGGGTGCTCCAGACCCGCTCCGACATGGCAAAAGCCGCCAGAAAGGCGCTCGATTCCATGGGATTTATGGAAGTTGAGACCCCGACTTTGATAAAGTCCACGCCCGAGGGCGCCAGGGACTTTCTCGTGCCGGCCAGGCTGTCTCCCGGAAACTGGTACGCCCTCCCCCAGTCTCCCCAGCTTTTAAAGCAGCTGCTCATGATAGGCGGGATAGAGAGGTACTACCAGTTTGCCAGGTGCTACAGGGACGAGGACTTCAGGGCGGACCGCCAGCCCGAGTTCACCCAGCTCGACATCGAGATGGGATACGCCGGAAAAGAGGACGTGATGGCCATGGCCGAGGCCGTGATGAGGCAGGTGTGGGCCGTAGGCGGAATAGATATCGGGACCCTAGAGCAGCTCCCCTGGCACAGGGCGATGGACGAGTACGGATCCGACAAGCCCGACATCCGCTTCGAAAACAAGCTAAAAGACCTCACCTCCTTCTTCGCCTCCACCCCCTTCAGGGTCTTCCAGGCCCCCTACGTCGGAGCCGTGATCTACCCGGGAGGGGCGCAGCTTCCCCGCCGCCAGTTCGACGCCTGGCAGGACTGGGCCAAGCAGAAGGGCGCCAAGGGCCTGGCTTACATAGTCTTCAGGGACGGGGAGCTCCTGGGACCCGTGGCCAAAAACATCTCCGAAGAGGAGAGGCGGGGCATAATGCAGGCATCCGGGGCCAAAGACGGCGACGCCCTGTTCTTCGCCGCGGGCGAGAAGAGGAGCAGCCAAAAGCTCCTGGGCGCCGTGAGGCTCGAAATTGCCAAGAGGTGCCACATGTTCGATCCTGCCGAGTACAAGTTCCTCTGGGTCACCGACTTCCCCCTCTTCAAGAAGGCCAGCGAGGCCAAAAGCGAAGGGGACGTGTCGGTAGGTGAAGGGATGTGGACCAGCGAGCACCATCCCTTCACCATGCCCAAAGAGGAGTTTTTGGACACTTTCGACAAGGATCCGGGCTCCGTCCTCTCCGACGCCTACGACATGGTGTGCAACGGAAACGAAATCGGCGGGGGATCTGTCAGGATTCACGATCAAAAGGTGCAGGAACGCGTCTTCAAAGTTCTCGGCATAAGCCAGAAGGAGGCCGAAGAGAAGTTCGGGTTCCTTCTGGAGGCCCTAAAATACGGCACACCTCCCTGCGCCGGGATCGCCTTCGGATGGGACAGGTGTGTGGAGCTTTTGACCGGAAAAGACACCATAAGGGAGGTCATAGCCTTCCCGAAGTTCGGAGCCGGAAAAGATCTTCTTACCGGGGCCCCTTCTGCCATTACAGAACTGCAGCGGAAGGAAGCCGGGGTAGATTACGAGCGGTGAGGCCGAAAAGCTCTCCTACTTTCTGCCCTTAAAGGGAGAGCCGTTCGACGAAGAGGAGATTTTAGACAGGTACCTCGAGTGGGTGAAGATGGGGGGCAAGGCCCCCTGGGATCATCAGGAGAGGGCCCTGATCGCTCTTTTTTCCGATTCCCACCTGCTCCTCACCACCCCCACCGGATCCGGCAAGTCCCTCGTGGCCTACGGCTTTATGTTCCAGGCCCTCTGCCAGGGGCGCAGGGCATACTATACCGCTCCGATAAAAGCCCTTGTAAACGAAAAGTTTTTCGAGGGGCTCTCGATTTTCGGCAAGGGCTTTGTGGGAATGCTCACCGGAGACACTTCCATCGACCCTGGGGCGCCGATAATCTTTTGCACGGCTGAAATCCTGGCCAACCAGTCCTTGAGGGGCCAGGCCCGGGGAAACTGCTGCATCATCATGGACGAGGCGCACTACTACGGGGACGCCCAGCGTGGCTGGGCCTGGCAGGTCCCCCTCCTCGACATGCCCGACTCCCAGTTCCTCCTGATGAGCGCCACTTTGGGAGATCCTTCGTCGATAATTTCGACCCTGCGCCGCAGGACATCGAGGGAGGTAGAGTACATCGGGGACGCCCCCAGGCCCGTGCCGTTAGAGTATGACTATGAGGCCGATCCCATTCAGAAGATCGCGCAGGACCTGGTTTCCAAAGGCCTGGATCCCGTCTACATCGTCCACACTTCCCAAGAGGCCGCGCTGAGGGACGCAGAATCCCTCGTGAATTTCGGGATAGTGTCGAAAGAGAAACGGGAGGAAGTGAAAGAGGCGATAAAGGGGGAGAAATTCACCACGGCCTTCGGAAAGACCCTAAAGCGCCTGCTGTCGTCAGGCGTGGGGGTGCACCACGCCGGAATGCTCCCCAGGTACCGGCGCCTCGTCGAGCAGCTCGCCCAGAGTGGAAAACTTCCTCTAATCTGCGGAACCGACACCCTCGGAGTTGGGATCAACGTGCCCATCCACACAGTTGTCTTCACTTCCCTTGTCAAGTGGGACGGGGTCAAAGACAGGCGGCTGAAGGTGCGCGAATTTCGCCAGATCGCCGGCCGCGCCGGGCGCAGCGGCTTTGACAAGGAGGGGCTCGTAGTCTGCCAGGCCCCTCCAGAAGAGATAGAGGCCAGGGAAAAGGACGGCAAGAAGAAAAAGAAAGCTTTACCGAAGAGTTCCTCAGGGCCCAGCTGGGACAAAAATACTTTCGAAAAGCTCGCCTCATCCCCTTCCGAGACTCTCGTCGCCCATTTGAAAGTTAGCCACTCTATGGCACTGGCGGAAGTGGTCCAGGGAGGGGACGCCAAGGGGCGGCTGGCCGAACTTATAGAAGCCTCCGCGCAGACGGAGCTTCAAAAAAGCAGGCTGCTTTCCCAAACCGACGACATTTTTTCCGCCCTGATAGAGAGCGGGGTCATAACGCTGTCAAACGACGGGGATTACTCGACTACGATCGACGTTCCGGACAACTTCGCTTTAAACGAGCCCCTCTCACCCTTCCTCTTTTCCGCCTTCCCCCTCTTAAACAGGGATTCTCCCTCTTATGAGCTCGATTTGATTTCCGTAATAGAGTCCATCCTCGAAGATCCCGACCCCATCCTTCGGGCTCAGGAGCGGGCCGCCAGGGACAAAGCCATAGCGGAGATGAAGGCGGAGGGAATCGAATGGGAGGAGAGGATGGAAAAAATTGAGGACATCTCCTATCCCAGGCCCCTGGAAAGCGAGCTGGAAGAGAGCTTTGAAGAGTACAAGAGGGAGATGCCCTGGGCCGGAGACTACGCCCTGAGCCCCAAGTCTATCCTCAGGGACATGATAGAGACCTTCTCCAACTTCAACGAGTACGTCTCGCGCTACGCCTTGGCAAGGGTGGAGGGGATATTGCTCAGGTACCTTTCGGATGCGTGGAAGGTATTGGCTCACACCGTGCCCGACGAGTACTACACGCCCCACCTGGCCGAGATAACTTCGTGGCTGGGGCTTTTGATAGACGGGGTGGATTCCAGCCTTCTGGACGAGTGGGCCAGGGAAGGAAACCTCGCCCATGAGCAGGAAGGGCCCCAAGAGGAGCCTGAAGAAAAGGACTGGATGGAAGAGAGGCGGGGCCTGGTGCTCATGGCCCGAAACGCCCTCTTCAGGCGCGCAGAGCTCATAGCCTTGGACAGGTTTGAAGAGCTGGGGGATATGGACGCGCGCTGGGGCTGGGGGGTCCGCGCTTGGGACGAGGCCCTGGACAGGTTCTATTCGGATCACGAATCTGCAGACACCTCCCAGGATGCGAGGAGCGAAAAGTACTTTTCAGTGGAATCCACGGCCTCTCTGGACGGCTTTTGGCGCTGCAGGCAGATCATAAAAGACGGGGACGGGGATTTGGACTGGTCCATCTGCGCCGACCTCGACTGCGCCGCATCCCTCGCCGAGGGGCAGGCCGTCTTTTCCAACTACCGCTTTGTCCCGTTTGAAGAAATAGGAAATTAATCGCCAGATCTTTTGTTATATAGTATTACTACACCCGAAGGGCTGCCATTTTTGCTGACTTAACCTGTTAAGGTGCAATCTGTCTGTTGAGAAAGAAGATGGATATGGCTGTAGAAAATCGCCCGGTGCGTTTTGCAATGGCCCAAATAGATACATTTGTGGGAGACATAGCTGGCAACTGCGAAAAAGTTGTGAAAGCCTGCAAAAAAGCCAAGGCCCAAGATGCCGACATAGTCGTATGTCCGGAAATGACCCTGACGGGCTATCCGATAGACGATCTGGTATTCAAAAATTCCTTCCGCTACCAGGCCTCTGACGCCACGCGCCAGCTGGCGGCGGCCCTGAAAGACAACGGCCTGGGAGATCTTTACGTCTTCGTGGGCTCCCTGGGGCTCGGCTCCCTCGAGGCCCAGAAGGGCAAGATCTGGTACGCCACTGACCACAACCGCCTCTTCATCCTTCACGAGGGCGAGATCTTCGACACTTACGACAAGCACTTTTTGCCCACCTACGGCGTCTTCGACGAGCTGCGGCTCTTCGCCCCCGGAGACAAGCCGGTGACCGTGGAGTTGTTCGGAAAGAAGTTCGGGGTCGCCATCTGCGAGGACATCTGGAGGGAAGGCGGAACGGTAGGAGACCTGAGGGGAGAAGGGATAGACCTTCTTGTCTCCATGAACGGCAGCCCCTACAACGAGGGGAAGATGAAGACCCGCTACGACCTGGCCGTGGAAAAGGGCACAAAGCTCGGCTGCCCGGTGATGTACGTCAACCAGGTCGGCGGCCAGGACGACCTCGTCTTTGACGGCGGCAGCTTCGTTATGGACGGGGAGGGCAAGCTTTACGCTCAGGCCCGCCAGTTTGCAGAAGACCTCGTCTTCTGGGATCTGGGAGCTTCCCCCTCCGGCGAAGAAGGGGACGTGAACGTGTGCAGGCCGCTAGACAGCCTTGACGGCCAGGTCTACGCCAACTCCGTCCTCGGCCTCAAAGACTACGGCGCCAAGAACGGCTTCGACAAGGCGATCGTGGGCCTCAGCGGCGGGATAGATTCCGCCCTCTGCGCGGAAATGGCGGCCGACGCCTTCGGCAAAGAAAACGTGACCTGCATCTTCATGCCCTCCTCCTGCACTTCCGATCAGTCCAGGGCGGACGCCAAGGAGTTCGCGGAGGCCCTGGGGTGCAAGTTTGAAGAGATCCCCATCTCTTCCTTCATCTCCGCTTTCGATTCCCTCGGCCTCAAGGACGGCGCCGAGGAGAACCTCCACTCCCGCATCCGCGGCATGATCCTCATGTCCTACTCCAACGAGCACGGCGGTCTGGTGATAAACTGCGCCAACAAGTCCGAAATGGCCACGGGCTACTTCACCATGTACGGCGACTCCGTCGGGGCCTACAGCCCGATTTGCGACATCTACAAGAGCAGGGTCTACAAGATCGCCGCCTATAAGAACACCAAGGGCGGCTGCATTTCCCAGTCCATGCTCTCCAAGGCCCCCAGCGCAGAACTGCACCCCGGACAGAAGGACTGCGACACGCTTCCGGATTACGAGACCCTGGACTCCGTCCTCTACGCTTACATAGAGGAGAACAAGGGCAGGGCCGAGATGCTGGCCGAAGGCTTCGACAGGGCCATAGTCGATCAGGTGATAAGCCTCGTAGACAAGGCCGAGTGGAAGAGGAGGCAGTGCCCGGTGGGGCCGAAGGTGTCCCTGCGCGCCCTCAAGCACGACAGGCAAATCCCCATCACCCAGCACTTTTTCGAGTAGACAGCGCTCTGCAAACTGTGAGGAGGACATATGTGGCCGGGAGAAGACAAGAAGTGGTACTTTAACATCAGAACCAAAAAGGTCGAGTATGGCCGAATCTCGAGTTTGTTCGATGTAATGGGCCCCTACGACACAGAAGAGGAGGCCCAAAGGGCTCTCGAAAAGGCTGCCCGGGACAACGCCAAATGGGACGAGGAAAACAGGTCCTGGGACGAAGAAGCCGGGTCCGATTCTCTAGACGAGATGGGCAGCGAAGAAGAGAGGGCGGAAATCAAGCAGGATCCCAAGGGGGAAGAAGATACGCCTTCGGCCATCTTCTGATTTATGCCTGCATTCAAACTGGTCAGGGAGCCCAAAGGGGGAGTGCCTCCCCTCGTCAGCTCCCTTTCGGACTTTGAAAGGGCCCTCTCGGTCTTAAGGTCCGCTCCGGGCCCGGTGGCGGTGGATGCGGAGAGGGCGGCGATGTACCGCTATTCGCATGGAAACTATCTGGTGCAGATGAAGAAAAAGGGGACCCCCACTTTTCTTTTCGACGCCCCCGCCCTCTCGTCTTCAGGGGCCGATCTTTCCCTCCTCTCTTCGGTGGCCCCCGTGTGGGTGCTCCACGATTCCGTTCAGGATCTGCCGGCCTTCGCCCGGATGGGGGCGCTTCCCTGCGCCATCTTCGACACCCAGGTCGCCTGCATGTTTTTGGGCAGGGAGCGCATGGGCCTGGCCAAGTGCACAGAAGAATTTTTGGGCATAAGCCTGGAAAAAGAGTTTGCCACGGCGGACTGGTCGCTTCGCCCCCTGCCCAGGCCCTGGAGGAACTACGCCGCGCTGGACGTCGAGTTCCTCATCGACCTGGAAGGGGCCGAAGAGGAGGCCCTGCGCAAAAAGGGCATGGAGGAGTGGGCAAGGGAGGAGTTTTCGACCCTGCTTTGCAGAGGATCCGACTTAAAAAAGAGGCAGGATCCCTGGAGGGGGGTGTCGAACATCACGGTTTTGGGCGCCGACAGGCGGGGCCTTGCGGTAGTAAGAGAGCTCTGGGAGGCCCGGGAGGAAGTCGCAAAGGATCTCGACCTGGCTCCGGGGCTGGTTTTGAAAGACGAGACCATAATCGAACTCGCCCTTAAAAAACCCAGAAGCGAGAGCGAATTTCGGCAGACAGGCGCCGCCGAGAGGGTGAAAGTTGAAAAAAACTGCGAGTTAGACCTTTTGTTTGACCGCTACATCCCCCTTCAGCACCGCATAAAGCCGAAAATTTGGAAAGAGGCCGTGGATAGGGCCCTGGCTCTGCCCTCTTCCTCCCTGCCCCGCCTTGCGGCGCCCCCGTCCAAAAGGGGATCTGCCGTGCCAAGCTCCCTTAAGATCTGGGAAAAGAGGCACCCCGACAGGCTCGCCCGCCTCGAAAAGGCGAGCGAAGAGGTGGAAAAGATAGCAAAATCCCTCTCCATCCCCTCCTCATTTCTCATAAGCCCCAAAATCTTAAGGGAGTACTTCTGGACTGTCCCTCCGAAAGGGGAAGGCGAAAATTTCCTGAAATCTTCCGGAGTGAACGGCTGGAGGTTGGGCTTAATAGCTAAAGTTATAGAAGCCAGTAATTTATAATTGCCTTGACTTATGTCAAAAACAAAAGAAAACGGAGCTGACAGTGAAAGTTACCATCAATCGGCTAGATCCTACGAAAGTCCAAATAGACATAACGGCTTCAGGGGAGGATCTGGCTCCCTTTATCAACAAGGAGCGCGACGTTATCTCGCGCAGGATCTCCATTCCCGGATTCAGGAAGGGCCACGTCCCGGCGAAGCTGGTTGATGCCAAGGTCGGCTACGGCTACATCCTTGACAGGGCCCTGGATGGAATCGTCAAGAACTTCTACCAGAAGGCCCTCCAGGAACACAAGGACGAAATCCGCCCCATAGACGCTCCGAAGTTCACGATAAAGCAGATCCCCCAAAATCCGGGAGAAGGCCTCTCTTTCGAGGCGGAACTGTTTGTGAGGCCGGATGTGAAGCTCCCCAAGCTTGACGGAACCAAGCTCACCATAGAGCCCCCCCAGAGCGAGAAAGACGGAGTGGCCGACGCCCTAGACAAGCTCAGGCACAACTACTCCACCCTCGTGGAAACTTCCGCCCTCATCAAGACGGGCAACTACGTCGACATGGATCTTAAGATCTTCGACGGGGAAAAGGAGATCGAATCCAAGAGGGAGCCCAGTTACAAAGTGGGGTCCTCCGAAATCCCCGGCCTCGACAAGGCTCTGCGCGGCATGAGGAAGGGGGAGGAAGCGACCTTCACTTTCACCCCCAAGTCCGGCGAAAACAAGGGCAAAGAGCTCAGGGCGGAAGTCAAGGTGAAAGACGTAAAGAGGGAAGAACTCCCCAAGCTCGACGACGAATTTGCAAAGGAAGCTTCGGAGTTTGACACCCTGGACGAACTCAAGAGCGCCATCGCAAACCAGCTCCAGGCCCGCAGGGACGCAGAGGAGGCCGAGGAGGCCAAGGAGGCCTTCATAAACTACCTGGAGGGGGCGGATATCCCTCTTCCCGAAGAGATGCTCAAAGGCCTCATAGAGGAACAGGAAGCCAAGGGCGGAAAAGACATCACCAAAGATCAGAAGGCCAAGATCGCTTCCGAACTCAGGGACGCCATGAAAGAGCAGATCGTCTTGGACCAGCTGGCAGACGACCTGGGGACCGAGATAACCGAAGGGGACATCACCCACTTCCTCGGAGTGACCGCCCAGCAGTTCAACGTGCCCCTCCCGCAGTTCATAAACATGGTGATAAGGAACGGGCAGCTGGAAGAAGCCATGAACACCGCCCGCCACCAGAAGGCGATGGTGGAAGGGATGAAGAAAGTCGAGTTCAACGATCCCGAGGGGAACGCGGTCGACCTTTCCTCATACCTTGGAAGCGACGAAGAGGAGAAAGCTGAAGAGCAGGCCACGGGAGAAGCCCGCGCCATGGCCGCCGCCTCCCTTGCCGCGACGACGGCCAACGAGGCCGCCAAGGACGCCTCTTCTTCCAAGGCCCCCTCCTCCAAGGCGAAGAAGAGCTCTGAAAAATCCAAGTAGGAGACAATTTGACACAGGCAAACGAATCGGATGAAGAAGCCCTCCCCGGGACGCACCCCATCTACAGGCAGCTTCTCAAAAACAGGATCATCTGGCTCGCAGGGGAAGTCAAAGACGAGAACGCCAACGTCATCTGCGCGCAGATGCTCCTTCTGGCCAACCAGGACCCCAAGCAGGACATATGGCTCTACATCAACTCCCCCGGAGGCTCCATCACGGCCGGAATGGCCATATATGACACTATGCAGCTGGTCGCCCCGGACGTGGCCACGGTAGCAGTCGGCATGGCGGCGTCAATGGGCCAGTTCCTGCTCTCCAGCGGCACCAAGGGCAAAAGGTACATAACCCCCCACGCCAGGGTCCTCATGCACCAGCCCGCCGGCGGCATCGGGGGCACTGAGACGGATGTGCGCGTAAACGCCGAACTCATCATGGACATGAAAAAGACGCTGTCGGAAATCACTGCAAAGCAGACGGGCAAGAGCGTGGAGCAGATCTACAAAGACAACGCCTACGACCACTGGTTCACCGCCCAGCAGGCCTTAGATTACGGGTTTGTGGACCACATACTCTCTTCCAGCGACAACCTAGAAAGATAACTATGAGGAATCTAACGGGATTTGGAGGCTTCCAGGATCGCTACATCCTCCCCGAGTTCGAGGAAAGGACGCCCTACGGAATAAAGAGGGCCGATCCCTACTCCAGGCTCTTTGAGGAGAGGATCATCTTCATGGGCGTGCAGGTGGACGACGCCAGCGCAGACGACATCATGGCCCAGCTTCTGGTCCTGGAGAGCCAGGATCCGGATCGGGACATCACTATCTACATCAACTCCCCCGGGGGCTCGATGACCGCCATGACCGCCATCTACGACACCATGCAGTACGTAAAGCCGGACGTATCCACGGTGTGCCTGGGGCAGGCCACGAGCGCGGCGTCCGTGATCCTCGCCGCCGGCGCCAAGGGCAAGCGGCTGATTTTGCCCAACGCCAGGGTCCTCATACACCAGCCCGCCATGGGGGAGAGCTTCGGAAAGGCGAGCGAGATAGAGATTCAGGCCAGGGAAATGCTGAGGATGCGAAAGTGGCTGGAATCCACCCTGGCCAAGCACACCGGGCAGAGCGAGGAAAAGATAGGCCGGGACATAGAGCTGGACACCATCCTCACCGCCCAGCAGGCCAAGGACTACGGGATTGTAGACGAGATCCTCGAGAGGCGAAAATAACTACCGGGAGTAGATCTTCTTTTCTATCTCTCCCTTAAACCTCCTGGCTATGGCGTTCCTGCGGATCTTCAGGGAGGGGGTCAGCAGGCCGTTTTCGACGGTGAACTGGGAATCTAAAATCAAGAACTTCCTTATGGATTCGGCCCTCGAGACCTTCCGGTTGGCCTCGTCTACGGCCTCCAAGATGCGGTTGTAGACGAGGGGGTTTTGCGCGGCCTGCGCCAAATTCGGGGCGGGATCGAGGCGCCGGCTCTCCAAAAAGGCGTTCACCGCCCCCAGGTCCAGGGTTATCAGCGCCGAGACGAAGGGGCGCTTGTCGCCTATCAGGGCGCACTCTGAAACCAGCGGGCAGGTCTTAAGGGCGCTTTCGAGCACCGCCGGGGACACGTTCTTCCCGCCGGCCGTAATTATCAGCTCCTTTATCCTCCCCGTCACGTACAAAAACCCGTCGTCGTCGATTTCGCCCAGATCCCCCGTGTGGAACCAGCCCTCTTCGTCAATGGCCTCTTTCGTAAGTTCCGGCTCCCCCAGGTATCCCCTGAAGACCGTGGGGCCTTTTACCAGTATCTCCCCTTCTTCGCTTATCGCCACCCGGCAGGAGGCCACGGGCCTGCCCACGCTTCCCACTTTGTAGCCCTCTACGGGGTTCAAGGTGCACGGGCAGGTCTCGGTCAGGCCGTAGCCTTCGAGCAGCGGCAGGCCCATGCCGTTGAAGAAGGCGGACAGGCCCCTGTCTATAGGGGCTCCCCCCGTTATGGCAAAGCTCGCCCTGGACCCCATGGCCTTTAAAATTTTTTTGTACACGAGCTTTGAATAGAACCTCTTTTTATACTCCACCATCGATGGCACGGGCTGCTTTTCCTGCTGGCACTTCGACCACTCTTTGGCCGCCAGCACAGCTTTTTTGAAGGTCCTGGCCGACAGCCCCCCGGCCGCCTTTTGGGTCGAGGCGTTGTAGATTTTTTCAAAAATCCTTGGCACGCCCAAAATCAGCGTGGGGTTCACCTTCCTGAAGTCCTCAAGGAGGGTCTTGGTGTCCCCTTCGAGCGCGAGGGTCATGGTGCAGGCCGTGACGGCGAACTGCATGGCTCTGGCGAAGATGTGGGCGAGCGGGAGGAAGCAGAGGTAGCACCCCCCTTCCTGGTAGCAGATCTGGGGCACGGTCATGCAGATGCTGTAGGCGTTGCAGCACAGCATCCCGTGCGTCAGCTCCACTCCCTTGGGCGCGGCGGTGGATCCGGAGGTGTAGACGACGGTGGCGAGGTCTTCGGCCTTTACTTTCGAGGCCGCCTCCTTCCATTCTTCGTCGCTTACCGCCTTTCCCAGGGCGCAGAAGGTGGGCACGGCCCCCTCGTCAAAGAGCCAGACAGATTCCAGGGACGCCCCCTCAGCCTCCGCCTCTTCCAGCTTTTCTCTTTGCCCCCCGTCTTCGGCAATCGCCGCCCTGGCGCCGGTCCCTTTCAAAATGGCCCTGATCTGGTGGGGAGAATCGGTCTGGTAGATAGGGACCACCACGACCCCGATGCTCAGGGCCGCAAAGTCAAAGGCCGTCCACTCCCAGCGGGTGGAAGAGAGGATCGCAAGCCTGTCCCCTTTTTTGAACCCCTGGGCCATAAGCCCCCTGGCCAGGAGGGAGGAGAGGTTCAAAAATTCTTCGGACGTGAAAGACTGCCACTTTCCGTCACCGTCTTTGTACTTTACCAGCTCCCCCTCCGGAGCGGCCGCGGCGCGCTTTTGCAGGATGGAAAACA
This sequence comes from Aeriscardovia sp., assembly GCA_017965665.1. Lineage (GTDB taxonomy): Bacteria > Actinomycetota > Actinomycetes > Actinomycetales > Bifidobacteriaceae > RGIG1476. The sequence goes on along the minus strand of JAGCPN010000008.1, from coordinate 16,744 downwards.
GGTTGTCTTCCGGAGAGGTCTCGTAGACCAGAGGTGAGGCGCTCTCTTTTTTCATTAAACCTCCCGACAAAGCCGATAAGATGAAACAGCGTTTGATTTCTAATAATATTAGACCCTGCAGAGCTTAAATAACGTTTTCGAGGAAGCTTCTTACAAAATGGCTCACGGATGGCTGAAGAAGGGCGGGTCGGTCCTTGTCGCCTCCTGCGTGCTCGCTCTCGCGGGCTGCGGACAGGCTAAGGCCGTAAAGCCGCTTTCAGCCCATTCCATAAAGCCCGACAGGCCCGTGTCCATCCTCATCCCTTCCTGGCAGAACCAGTTTTCTCCCGTAAACAGCTGGCAAAACATCGGAAAGGCCATCGAAGGGGCGCTGGAAAAAGACGGCATGCCCCAGCAGAGCCTGAGCGTGAAGGCGGTAAATTCCCAGCAGGAGGAAGAAGACCTTGAAAAGGCCAAGAAAGGGGAGATATTTGTGGCCCTCCCCGCTTCCGAGCCCGGGGTGGTAAAGCAGGAGTTCGGAAACCTGCTCTCCCCAGATTCTGACCCCGCCCTCGCCTCCTCCCTCTCTTCCACCCGCGCGTCCTTTGTAACCACCCTTCCGGGCGCGAAGGTGTCGGTGCCGCTCCCGACGATGTACGAAGTGGGGCAGCTGGAGGCCTCCTCCCTTTTGCAGAAGATCAAAAACTACAGGTTGACGTCCGTAACGCCCTTCCCCCTCCTCATCCTCCTCTCCTATGACCCCTCTTCGGCTTCGAGCCTCCAAGACGCCCACGAGCTCTTTGAAGGGATGTGGTCAGAGCTCTCCGGGTACTTTGAAAAAGGCCTCATCTCGGATCCCGCCTGGAACGGGCAAAACTGGCAGGACCTTTTGATAGATGCCTCCAGCAAAGCCTCGGTGGAGGCGGCGTTCAAAAAAGTCATTTCGGAGGCCAAAACCAAGGAAAACGAGGCCCTTTCCCCCCTCAAAGAGGCCCCGAGCCGTTCGCTTTTGCCGAATATAGGCGCCATTTTGGCCTCAAACGACTTTGTGGCCTCCCAGGTCGGAGGGGTTTTAAAGGACATGGGGTACCAGGGCACCGTGGCCGACGCCGACACGTCCCTGTCTGAAGAGAGCTCGCAGGAGAGCGTCGCAAAACAGGAGCCCCCCGCCCCGGCCTCCGACATGGGCGAAAAAGCGAAAGAGGAAGTGGCGAAGGCCCTGCTCAAGGAGAGAAAGGCGCAGAGCTGGCCCATTTTGATAGGGTTCGGAGTCCTCTCCACTTCCCTTTCCAGCGTCGTAAACGCCCGGGAGTGGTCCACCGGCATGGTGGACAGGTCCGACTTCGCCTCCGCCGTGGCGGCCTCCTGCATGAAAGAAGAGTCCGGAGAAAAGCCCGCCCCCAAGGCCGTGGCCGCCACGGCGGTGGACGAAAACAACTTCAAGCGCCTCCTGGTGGAGACGGGAATGGTCTCCCCGACCCAGGCGGGCCTGTAAAGACAAAAAAACCGCGCCGGAGCACGGAACCCGCTCCCGCGGCTGGACTTGAACCGGCGACTTTTCGATTAACAGTCGAACGCTCTGCCAACTGAGCTACGCGGGAATACATGTACCATTGTACCTGGTTTTTCTCTTTTGACAATCGGAAGAGTTGGACGCCGCCAGTTTTGGAAGGCAAGGAGGAAATTTTGGCTCTGCTGACTATTAACACCGTGCCCGATCCGGTCCTGCGCACCAAGTGCGAGGAAGTGGAGAGGATAGACGAAAGCGTGAGGGATCTGGTCAGAGACATGCTGGAAACCGTGGACGACCCCGGGAGGGCGGGTTTGAGCGCGAACCAGGTGGGGGTGCTTTTGCGAATCTTCACCTACAACGTAGGGGGGAAGCTGGGGTACCTGATAAACCCGCGCATCACCTATAAGTCGGGTCAGCAGGACGGGGAGGAGGGATGCCTCTCCCTTCCCGGACTCTGGTTCTCCCTGCAGAGGAGCTCTTTTGCCCGGGCCGAAGGGATAGACCTGGACGGAAAGAAGGCCATAGTCGAGGGCAAGGGTCTTATGGCGAGGATGATCCAGCACGAGTGCGACCACCTGGACGGCCGTCTTTTCACCGACAGGCTCGAGGGCAAAGAGCGCGCCAGGGCGCAGAAGGCCATAAGAAATATCTAGCGCTTGCTAGAATCTTATTGAACTTCCCCCCTTGCCGCGGGCGGGAACAGACTTTTCTCCATGGCGGGCGGCAATCTTTGTCGGTCGGAATTTTCCGCGCTTAGATGCCATGGATCAAACCGACAGAAACAGGAGGACCTCATGGCAGAGGTAAAAGTCACTGCCACCCAGCTTTTGGAGGCCGGAGTGCAGTTCGGCCACCAGACTTCCCGGTGGAACCCCAAGATGAAGCCGTACATCCTCATGCAGGAGGGCGGGATAAACATCATCAACCTCTTCAAGACCATAGACGGGATAAACCAGGCCTACGCGTTCTTAAAGAAGATGGCCTCCAAGGGGGGAGTGGTGCTCTTTGTGGGCACAAAGAAGCAGTCCGCCCCCGTGATAGAAAAGCAGGCCTCCAGGGTCGGGATGCCTTTCGTCTCCGACCGCTGGCTGGGCGGAATGCTCACCAACTTCCAGACCGTGAGCAAGAGGGTGTCGCGCATGAAGGAGCTCGAAGATATGGACTTTGACGAGCTGCGCGCCTCGGGCCTGACCAAAAAGGAGCTTTTGCTCCTGGAGAGGGAGAAAAACAAGCTCGTAAAGGAGCTGGGCGGCATCAGGGACATGAACCGCCTCCCCCAGGCCCTGTTTGTGGTGGACACCAACAAGGAGGCCCTGGCCGTCGACGAGGCCAGGAAGCTCCATATACCCGTCGTGGCCCTCGCCGACACAAACTCCGATCCCGACAAGATCGACTACCCCATCCCCGCAAACGACGACTCGATAAGCAGCATCACTCTCCTTACCACCCTCATGGCCGACGCCGTGGCCGAGGGCCTGCTTTCGGCGGGCCGCGGCAAGGGATCCGAAAAGGACGCGGCCCAGCCCATGGCGGAATGGGAGAGCGACCTGCTCCAGGGGCAAGAAACTAAGTAGGTTCATATGGCTAAGAAAATATCGCTGGATCTCATAAAGAAGGTCCGCTCCGACACCGGAGCCGGCATGGTGGATGTCAAAAAGGCCCTCGAAGAAGCCGACGGCGACGTCGACAGGGCGAAGGAAATCCTGAGGGAAAAGGGCGTCCAGGCCGCCGGAAAGAGGGAGGGGCGCAAGGCCCAGGAGGGCCTCGCCCTCGCCAAGATCGTAGACGAAGAGGGCAGGAAGGTGGGCTACGCCATCGAGCTCAACACCGAGACCGATTTTGTGGCCAAGACCCCCCAGTTCATCGCCTACGCCGAGAGGCTTTTGGACATCGCCGTCCAGACCCGGGCCTCAGAGCGCGTGCAGCTCCTCGAGGCCAAGGGAGAGACGGAGTCGGTAAAGGAGATAATCGACTCGGCGGCGGCGCTTTTCAAGGAGAACATCAAGCTCGGCCAGGTGGGAAGGGTAGAAGGAGAAGAAGTCAACCTCTACGCCCACAAAAAGTCGGCGGAGTTTCCGCCTTCCATAGTGGCCCTGGTGGCCACCGACGAGGCCGGATCCAAGATCGCTCATGACGTGGCGCTCCAGGTCTCAGCGATGGCCCCGTTCTGGCTCAGCGAAGAAGACGTCCCCGCGGACGTGGTGGAGAGCGAGAGCAGGATTGCAGAAGGCAAAGCCCGCCAGGAGGGCAAGCCCGAAGGGATAATAGGCAAGATAGTTCAGGGCAGGATCAAGTCCTTCTATGAAGAGACCGTGCTTTTGGATCAAAAGTACGTCAAGGATCCCTCCAAGACCATAGGCCAGCTCGCCAAAGAGGCCGGCGGCGCCATCACTTCCTTCCTCAGGATTGAAGTGGGCAAGGGCGAAGAGGAGAGCCGGCAAGAGGCCGAAGAGTAAAGGTTTTAGCCGGGGGGGCTCGTCCCCCCTCTTTTTTTGAAGTTAGGAGGAGAAAGTGCCAAAGCGTGTGCTTCTGAAGCTTTCCGGCGAATCTCTGGGCGGGGGCAAGGTCGGGATGGACGTGGAGATCCTTCGCCGCCTCGCCAAGGAAATCAAGGCCGCCTGCGAACGCAGGGTCCAGGTGGCAATCGTCGCCGGAGGGGGGAACTTTTTCAGGGGCAAGGAGCTTTCCGAGGCCGGATTCGACAGATCCAGGGCCGACTACATAGGGATGCTGGGGACGGTTATGAACTGCCTCGCCCTCGCCGACATTTTTGAGCAGGAGGGGCAGGCCGTCAGGGTGCAGACCGCCATCACCATGACCCAGGTGGCCGAGCCCTACATCCCCTTGAAGGCCATAAGGCACCTTGAAAAGGGGAGGGTCGTCATTTTGGGCGCGGGCGCCGGGATGCCCTACTTTTCCACCGACACGGTGGCCATCCAGAGGGCCCTGGAGCTGGGGTGCGAGGAAGTGGTCATGGGCAAAAACGGAGTGGACGGCGTCTACACTTCGGACCCCAACAAGCACCCCGAGGCCAAAAAGTTCTCTACCCTCTCCTACCAGAGGGCGCTCGTGGACAACCTCGCCGTCATGGACACTTCCGCCCTCTCTTTGGCCCGCGACAACTCCATGCCCATAAGGGTCTTCGGCCTCGAAGCCCCCGATGCGGTGGAGAGGGTGCTTTTAGGAGAAGAGCTGGGGACTTTGGTGGGAAACTGCCAGACCCGGATAGCCGAGTGAAAGCGGTGCGGCCGGCCGTGAGCCTGATATAGAATTAGGGGGAGTCTTCAAGTAACGGGCACAGAAAGCAGAAATATGGACGACAGTTTGACTGAACCAAAGGCCCTCATGGGCAAATCCCTGGATTCGCTTAAAGAAGCCTTCCAGTCCATCCGCACCGGGAGGGCCAACCCGGCCCTGGTGGAAGGGATAGTTGTGAACTACTACGGAGCCCCCACGCCTCTCAGGAACCTGGCAGCCATCACCGCCCCGGACACGCGGTCTCTGGCCATAAGCCCGTTCGACGTGTCCCAGATCAGCGCCGTGGAAAAGGCTCTGAGAGATTGCGACCTCGGAGTCAACCCCTCCAGGGACGGCAACACCATAAGGGTGGCTCTTCCGGCCCTCACCGAGGAGAGGCGCAAAGAGTACGTGAAACTTGCAAAGCAGAAGGCCGAGGGCGCCAAGATCGCCGTCAGAAACATCCGCCGCAAGGCCCGCGAGGAAGTGGAGGCCGAGGCCAAGAGCGGGGAAATCACCGAAGACGAGCAGGATCAGATCTTTTCCGAGCTCGACAAGCTCACCAAGAAGTTCACAGACGAAATAGATTCCATGGCGGAAGTAAAAGAGAAAGAGATTCTCACCGTCTGATTTCCAGGGGTATTTATGACGGGAAGGAAACTTGCCACCGCCATAGTGGTCGGATTCGCTTTGGCAGGCATAATCATGCTCTGCCTGTTCTTTTTGCCCCCTTTCGGCTTCCTCTGGTTCATATACATTTTCGTGGTGCTGGCCCTGGTGGAGCTCGCCCGGGCCTGCAGGCTGATAGGGATTAAAATCCCGCAGGTCACCATAGCCCTCTCGGCGGCGTTCGTCTTTTGCTGCACCTACTTTTTCCCCAGGCATCTTTTGGCCCTCTCGGCCTCGCTCTTTGCCTGCCTAACTTTAGTGGCGCTCAGGGGCGGCCTTTCGGAGCCCGCAGATTCGGATCTCAACCGCCCCGTCAGCAGGCTGAGAAATTCCTGCGCCTCCCTCTTTATAGCCATCTACCTCCTCCTGCTCTCTTCTTTCCTCATCCTCCCTTTGACTTTCCACCCCGCAAACCTCGCCAACAGCCCCGAACACGGGATGGAGTTTATGGTGATCTTCCTTCCGGCCCTCAGCGACATCGGAGGGCTGACCGTGGGAGCCACCTTGGGGAGGCACAAGATGACCCCCAGGCTTTCCCCTAAAAAGTCCTACGAGGGCCTGGCCGGAAGCCTGTTTTTCTGCATGGTGGGCGAAGTCATCTTCTGGATCATCCTCTTTAGGTCCACCTTCGCCCAGGACTGGTGGAAGGCCATAATAGTGGGGTTTGTCGGAGCCATCGCAGGCACCCTGGGCGACCTTTGCGCCTCGGTGATAAAGAGGGACGTGGGGATAAAGGACTACGGCAACCTCATAAAGGGGCACGGGGGCGTTTTGGACAGGACCGACAGCATTCTTCTGGCCGCGCCCTGCATTTACCTGCTTTTAACCGTTTTCCTGTAGGCTGAAAGCGCGTCCGGCGGCCAAGGCGCCGCATTTTTGAAAGGGGGAAGAGCATGCCGGAGGCCTCCATACCCTCCCCCACCGTCTCCTTCTTTAAAATCGGCCCTCTGACGATCCATTTCTACGCCCTCACGATGCTGTGCGCCATAATCTTTGCGGTGCTGATACTGAGCCGCAGGTGGAAGAGGTGGGGCGGCACCTTTGACCAGGTTTTGGACTTTACCTTAGCTTCCGTCCCTTTGGGGCTGATAGCGGCCAGGATTTACAACTGCCTGACAGTTCCATGGGACTACTTTCCCCCTACGGGATCGCCTGTAAACATCCTGAAAGTGTGGCATGGAGGGATGGCAATCTTCGGATCCCTCATCGGCGGGGCCATTGCGGTGGCGATTGTGGGACGGCACAAAAAGATTCCGGCGCTCCTTTTGGCCGATGCCGTCGCCCCCGCGCTCCTCGTGGCCCAGGCCTTCGGGAGGCTCGGCAATTGGTTCAACCAGGAACTCTACGGCCTTCCCACTACCTGGCCCATAGGGCTGAAACTCAACTCGGCCGACGCAATAGGGAAGCTGGAGACCTGCTATACAGATCTTCCCTGCCCCGATCCCCAGACGCACCTCTTTCAGCCCACCTTCCTCTACTCGATAATTTTGTGCCTTACCGGGGCCGTCCTTTTGACAATTTTCGGGAACCGCTTCCAAAAATATTTGAAAAGCGGGCAGATTTTCTGCCTCTACCTCATGTACTACGGGGTGGGCAGGGCTTTGATAGAAGAGATAAGGATTAACTCCTCTCTGTACTTTCTGGGCCTCAGGATTAACACCTGGGCTGCGATAATCTGCGCGCTTCTGGGGGCCGGACTCTTCTTCTACCTCTCCAAAAAGGGACGGAGCCGGAAAGAGGCTCTGGAGATTTTGTCTTTTGCAACGGAGAAAGAAAAGGCGAAGGAGGCGGAAGATCGCAATCGCACTAAGAAGGCCGGAGCGTGAGGGTGCGAGGGAATGGCCGCCTCGCGAGTGAGAGCTCTGCTTGAGGAAAAGGCCCTAATCGGAAGCGTAAAGCACGATCTGTGCGTATACGCCCTGGCGGGGAGGCAGGTTTATAGGGACGGGGACGACAAGAAGAGGTTCATGGATTTCAACAACGAAGTGGCTGACGCCATTCTGGCCTACTTTTCCCCTAAAGAAGGGGGCCGCGTCCCTCTGGCCAGGATCTATGAGTGCCTCCTTAGCCACGGGGTCGTAACTTCCAAGCAGGCGGTGTCAAGAGCCATAGAGGCGGCGGGGATTCCGGGCCTCTTTATCGAAGCCAAAAGGGGGAAGGCGAGGGAAGTTGTGGGCATTCAGATAAAGTGACTTTCCCTCTTCCTACCACAATCCGCCCAATCTCACCCTGTCGCTTGAGGGGTCGGGGTCAAGTAGCCTTTCTATGACTTCGGGGTCTTCCCCCGTCCCCAAAATATCTGCGTCCCACGTAAAGGACTACGTAGGCCTTTCCAGCGTTCCTCTGGGCCGCCATGGCTGCGTTGTAGGCCCCTATGTAGGCGTCCCACGCGTTGTTTTTCTCTATCTCCCGCTTTGAAGCGATATGGGCCTCCGGCCTCAAGGCGTACCCCGTCTCCTTCCAGAGGGCCTCAAGCTTTTCTTCCCACTTTTTCTTTCTCGTTTCAAAGTCCCTGCGTATACTATGAGGTTTTCCACCCTGGGAGGACCGTAGGAGGCGTACTCCATGACTTGGTCCGTTATGGCCCATTTTGGGGAAACTACGCAATCTTTGAAGTCCTCGCTTTCAAGGACCTTTTCTTCCCTCTTGCACCCCGGGCTCTTTGCTATCCTCATTTTTTCCCAGTTTAGGCTCTTGTATGGCATAAGGCTTTTCCTGAATATACGGGTTTCTTTTGATTTTTAAACATTTTAACAGGGCTTTGAGGGGGACGGCGGGGGCAAATTGCTTTTGATGAAGAGTTCCCACTGGATTAAACGACACAGAATCCTTGCATGGATGAAATGATCGATATAAGCCTTGAACTAAACTGTCAGGGCCAGCGTATTTTTCTTAGGGACATGAAAACTTTGGATGTGCAACGCTACAAACTGTGCATATCTGCAAAAGAGAGAGCAGGGCGCCCTAAAGCCATGGCGGATGGGGCAAAAAAGAATTACAAAAGGACAGAAAAAGCCGGACGCGTTGCAAACTACATGGAATGAGAAGCCAGGTAGTCATATGTAGATGGCATACATGCTTTCGATAAAGAGGTTTCGGAAACGGTAGGCAAAGGGCATGAAAAAGCTGAAGAAAATGCGTGCAAATGGCGAGAAGCAAAAAGTAAATCCGCCCATAAATTAGCATTGCCTGTTGTGCTGTGAACAAAGGAAAAGCAGATCGGCTTAGTTACTTCTGGAGCCCTATCCGTAGAATGCATACAGGAAATTTTTTTCCAGTATTTCTTCCCTTGAGTATTTCTGAGGAATGTGAGGAATGTGCCCAAAACCGCACAGTTCATCCATGCACTCATCAAAGGTAACAGATTGTGTCCATCCTTTTTTAAGCCATTGCCCTGCTTGTTTTATCGCCTCTTCTACTGTCAGAGTATTTGGGAACAAGTCTCTTATTTCAGGTGAAAGGTTTTCAAGTTGCGATAGATGTTTTTCTATGTCCTGAATGGGGAAAGTGTCCCACATGCCTATAGAAAAGTGTCTTTGCCCCGCCGCCTCCAGGTTGCACCAGGCTTTGAACATAGAATATTTGAGAATGGCATATGCAAAGTCTGCTCTATCCTTCTTAAGAAGCCAAAAGCGGTAAGTGCTGATATCCGCTATTGGACTTGTATTATTAAAGAAAGATTCGAAATACGTTACATAGTCTAGCGTAGAGTTGCACTCCTCATGACGCATTACTACAGGATCACCATCTTTCTTTTTATGGTTCCATCTGCCTATTTTCCACTCGTAGCCCATCTTTATGCCCTTTGTATCTGTTATCCTGCCATCTGTATCGTCTGGTCGTACGTGCAGACCACTACTATCTATGTCTTTCAGTGTCATCTTTTTATTGAGATACCATTGATCGGGATACCACAACGGCAGACATGCGACAGTATCAGGGAAGTATTTAAGTAGATTTTTGTAAGCGCCGATGTTGAAACTTTGGGTGAGAAATGAAGGACTGTTGTTGTAGCTTTTTCCTTGGTATTCGTAATTGTCATATATTCTTACCGCTATAGCATCTTGGTAATTTCCTCTGTTCCCTTTTCCGCCGTCAAATCCTATAGCTCCTTTGCGGCACTCCGCGGTAAGTTTCTTATATCTTTCACCCCAGATTTTATATCTTGGATCCACTCTGGTTATGTCAAATGAGTTGTTCTTCATGGCTCTATCTACCCCTTCTGTCTTACCGAAGTGCACAAAACATTTTAAGTAGGAAAAGAGAAGGCGTCTTTTGGAGAGCAAAGAGGAAAGTCCGAAATTCTGGGGGGACGGTTTAGAAGAAGGGCGCAAATGAAACGACTTGAAGGAGCAAAAACGGAATCAGGTCATTTAGAATGCGGGAAAGAGTACAGTAACCCATAACATAAAAACCGCTCCTGAAGGGACGAGAGCGCTTTTCGGCAAATCAACCAACACTTGTTACAGGAAGGGTTTCGATTTTGCCTTGGAGGGGGATTTTCCCCCATGGAGAGTATGCAGAAGGTCTTCGATCTTTAAGTGGGTGATTGATCCAGTGATCGCTGTAAATCAGTGAAATAAAGGAGTTTTCTATTTTTTAGTGGTCTGGAGGGAGAAGGAGATGAGTTCGTTTCCTTTTTCAGTGGCACGGAGCACTGCGGAGCCCCCTCTCATGGATTCTCACCCGCTGCAACATAAAACTGATATAATATTCAAGTAAAACATTAAAAAGTTAGTTTTTAACTGTGTAATATTTACCGGAGGGCTACTGAAGCCGGCAGGAAGGGAGACAGATACACAAGACCACATGGCATTACGGGGGGGGCACTTGGAGCCTCCGCAGAAAAACAATGCTAAGGAACACACCCTCATCTACATCCCCCGCACCTACCTTCCTGAAGATACCGGGGCCCTAGGGTTCGAATTTGTGTACTAACCTGAGAGACAATAACCGTTGACAAACTTTTGTTTACTGATTTTTTTAATAAGGTATTACATTCACGTTTGGCTCTTTGTCGATTTCAATTTGATATTTGCCGATCCCTTTTCACAGCTCTTTTTTGCCTTTAAAAGAAGGATAAATGGCTTAAGTTGAGCCTGCTTAACGCTTTAGGCGGTTTCAGCCTTCACTCTGACTTGTTTGCCCTTTGTAAGCGGAATTTTAGATTTTTATGGTTCCCTCCGCCGTGTACTTAATCCCCAAGATTTCTTCAATTTCAGAATCCATGGAGGTAATACGGTCTATGGAGGGAAGGGAATTTACAATTTTCTGTGTCTTCCCGGATACCGTAACCAGCCTTGGAATAAGGTCTGCTACATAGTAGATATCGGATATGGGGCTGTCATTGGGGTTAGAGACTATCCCGGAATCCTTGTCCGTTTTCACTCTGTACCGATCCACCATCCACTCAAGGGGAGATCTCCCGTTTACAACGTACTCAAAGGCCTCCTGGGGGATGTTCTTGAAGGGCAGATACCTGTGTGTACCCTTCTGGCCTTATCTAGCTGCATTCTGCTGATTCCCCTATGAGCTGCCCCACCTATATAACTTCTTTGCTCTTGGATACGGTCTCATGGACATATGGAAGGTAGCGAGCTTCTCTCAGGGCTTTTCACATTTCCTGAAGTACAAGCATAGGTACACAGTGAAGACCTTTAAAAGACTGTCTTGGAAATTGCCCTGTGCTCTTTGGAGTGGGAGAGGCCATAGAATTGAAACAGGACGAGACTATATGTCTCACAATCCTTATGGCTCAGTTCTGATTTGTTTTAATGGCTTCCCAGTTATCCCACGCTGCATAACATCTATCTCTGACATGTACCCAGCCTTCATATGCCGCACCCCATTGTCGGTCGGCATCTTCCACTTTCATTTTTGCGCTTGTGTATTCACCATAGGCCTCATTGCATTCGGACTCGTCATAAGCGTCTTTAGCGTCATCCAGCCTTTTTTCTGCCTCTCTAAGCGCCTCCTCTGCTTCACCTACTCTGTTGCTGGCTGCCATATGGATTTCCTGAGATTTCCAATATGCATCGTAGTCGCATAGGCCCTCTCTATATTTGTCTTTCATCTCCCACTCCCTGCTTTGAGCCCTATCTTCGCCCTCTCGGGCCCTTTCATATCTTGATTGTGCAGAATCATAAGCATTCTGAGCGGAGTCTATCCTGGCCTGTGCGGCATCCAGCCGGTCTTTGGCTACCATGTATTTGTCGTATTTTATATCGTGCTCATTTATGGATTCATTCAGCAGCTTCTGGGCCTTTCCCCAGTCATTCCATATATCCTCCCATTTTGCAAAGGCTTTCCGAACGCCTGCATAGGCATTTTCCCACTTGTCATAAGCGACATTTGATTTGCCTGTGGAAGCTTCCCATCTGGAGACGGCGTCCCGAATTTCAGAGTAAGCGGAATCCCATTCTTTCCAGGCAGAATCTAATTTAACGTAATCAGAGTTACGTTTATTAAAGTCTGAAGTGGACTTAGCTTCAACCTCATTTACTTTGTCTTTTGCAGCTTCCACATTTGCTTTGGATTTATTGCAGTCGGTTTGTGCGGCAATATACTCCGCCTCCGTTATTTTCAGCTTGTTTTGAGCTGCATTTCGGTTGGCTTGGAGTCCATCGATTATTTCTTTGGCGGCCATATATTTGGCTCGGATTGCATCATATTTGCCTTTGGCCTTTTCGATTTTACGTCCGGTGGAGTTCCTAAATTTGTCCTCGGCTTTTTCCAGTTTAGCTTTTGCTTTGTCCATTCTGTCTTTGGCGGCATCATATTGGGCATCCAAAGACGTATATCCATCGCCCTGATGGGCTTTAATGGTATCATATTCGGCTCTTGCAGTAGCAAGTTTGGCTTTAACGGTGTTGCATTCAGATTCGGTATCATTTAAGCGTTGTTTTGCTGCATCTAATTCGCTCTGGGCGCAGTCACGGTTTGTTTGATCAAGACTGTATTGAGTGTCTGTGGCTTTAAATCTGCCGTAAGCTTCCTTTAATTGCTCAAACAGAGTGTTATATTCAGCTTCGGCTGTTTCCCACTTTCCGTTACCTTCCGGCATCTGAATGTTTCCTCTCTCCTTCTTTATTGCCTTTATAGCTTTCGGCAGCTCCTTCAGATTCTCTTTTCGATTCTAAAGGTTGATTAAATTTGTCCTGGCTGCAAAAAATAAGGGCAAACAGTTCTTAATAAGGTCTTTAAGCCATTTATTTTAGTTTGGATTTCGATTTAAGTTATGCCTTGGATACTGCACCAATCCGAAAAAATTAATACCCTTATGTTTTATTTAGAAAGTTACCCTGTTTATTTTCTTCACAAATTCACTCTGTTACCGAAAAGGCATATTTTCCCTTAAATCTACTAGGATTGTTGTTACAGTTCTACTAATCCATTTAGAAAAGAGCTATTGATCATCTCCCCCTGTTTTAACTCCGGGATCGCAATAACTGTCCGAAGTTCATAATGATAAAAAATTCAGAGCAGTAATCCACTTTGAGAAGCGGAAGTGAAGTTGTGTTCTGCTAAGCAGGGAATGGTATATCTTTTGCCGGCTGCATAAGACGGATAGTGCGGCTCGACTCCTCCGGCTAAAGTCTTACTCTATTCCCTCCTATTCTGCTTTTGCAGGTGTATTTTGAACTCTCCTCGGGTAAGGTAGCCTTCATTTGCGCCTCCCAGCTCCTCCCCGTCTTCGTAGGTGTATATCTGCCACTCGTTATCCTGGTTCAGGATGGGTATGCAAAAGACGTAACCTTCAATCTTTTCGGAAGCGGCTTTGTACCACTTCTTCAGGGCCTCCACCTTCTTCTTGTAGGCCTCCGGGTCCAAGATGTTTTGATTTTTAGCTTCGAGCATGCTCTTTACTTCAAACAGGTAGATTGTTCCGTCCAGACCTTTCATCACAAAGTCAGGATAGGAGTACAGTACGGCTTCTCCCTCCATGGTATAGGCATAAGAGATCTTGGAGTTCGGTGTGAAGTTCTTTCCCAAAAGATAGATGTCCTCGCGTCCGAAGAGGTCGGAAATTTCAATCTCCTTAACTTCGCCGTCTTCTGCGAGGCCTTTGAGCTTGTCAAACCAATCGCACTCGGCCTGGCTATCAAAAGAAAATCGGATATCTTTGTCCTCCCTTTTCCAAATCCAGCCTGGAGCCGTTTTGTTGCTGTCCCTGTCTTCGTTTTCAAGGTAGTAGGACTCTTCCGGGAAGGTGACTTCCTCTTCTTCCACCTTCAGGTTGGAGGGGTCGTCCAGAGCCTCCCTGGTTTTTTTGCAGATGGATGGAAGGTGATAGCAGAACTCGTACCAGTCCGGGGTACCCGTTACAAAAGCTTTTTCAAGGTCTTTTACGGGGACGGGTGCTTTTTGCGATGTCCCGTAAAGGGAGAAGATGCTTTGAGGCTCTTTAAAGTCAGGCTCCTGGCTGACCAGCTCCTTCAGGTTGAAACCTGAGGGCAAAGCCTGGATGTAGGGAAGGGTGGTGATTTTCAGCCTGAGTTCCCTTTGCACCTCGCGTCCTGCGAGCCTTACTTTCTCCTTCCCCCTCGCGTCCGGGGGCTTTAAACCCCAGACCCAGCTTTCCGTGACGAGATGCTGGCTTTTCCCGTTTAGCTTTTCAAAGTTCAAGAGCTTGGGATTGCGCCTTATGCGGCCCAGGACCTGTTCGTCCAAAATTTTGGATTTGGTGTCCCGGATCTGGTAGAGCATGCAGGCCCTGGGGATGTCCCAGCCTTCAGTGATGACCATCTTGAAGATGATGACGTCTACGGAGGCCAAGGAGTCGTCTTTTTTCAGCTCTTCGTCCCACCGGGAAGGGGGCATCTTTTTCAGGATGGCGTTGTTTGTGTCACAGTCCTTGTCTTTGTCCATGATGAGGGCCCAGAGGAGGAGGGGGTGCTTTGAAAGGACCTCTTTCACTTCTTCCAGCTCCTCCTCGGCCTTTTCCTTATTTGAGATCTGGATTATGAGGCAGGGCTGCACGGGCTTTCCGAAGTTAGGATCCTCTTCAGCTTGCCTGGCGTACCTCTTTTTCACCTCTTCCAGCTCTTCCAAAGCCTCCTCCAGACTTCCTTCCCAAGGGCCTTTGAGAGCTTTTATCAGGCTACACTCTTCGGCTTTTTTGGCGTCGAGGGATACATCCGGAGCTTGTTTAGGGGTAGCTGAAAAATTTATCTGCTTATAGAACTGCAAAGGAAGTTTGTCCAGGTTATTTGTAGCCTGGTGGCACTCGTCTTTTATGAGGTAGAGGCGTTTGCCCCTTTTCAGCTCTTCTCGCAGAAAGGATGGGAAGACCTGGGTCAGTCTGCTTCCCTTTTGCTTGTAAGAATCGCGCCCCAAGACGTAGACGTTGTAGCCCGAAGGTATGAAGGGCCTGGCCTCCTCGACAAAGTCCTCGGAAGAGATGAGGCAGGGGAAGAGCCTGGGAAACTCTTTTCCGTACTCCTTGAACTTCTCGAAGTTCTGTTCAGCCAAGCCTCCTTTGGAGAGGGTGGAGACGAGAAAAACGGCTCTGGGGTCTTGAGAAAGCACCCGGTTCATGAGGTCTGCCATCATGTGGGTCTTGCCCGAACCCGTAGGGGCCTTGAAGGTGACCTCGTCCTTTGTCTCAAGGACGCTCAAAATACCTTCCACGGCCTCTTCCTGCAGCTCTTGAACCTCCCTCAGCATTGTGGACCTTCTTTCCTCTCGACGGGCTCCAACCGCTCTTCTGCACCATCGAAGTTTTCGCAGAGCCAGGCTATCTTCTCTTTTGCCGTCTTGAACTTCTTTTCACCGTAGAGGGTCTCGTCTATGACGTCAAAGGGGGTGGGGGAAGGAGGGCAGGCAGAGTCGGAGATGTCCTTTATGTCGAGGACGAGGAGGTTGCCGCCCAGAGGCTCGTTCTTTTCCGCCCAGGGGAAGTCGGCATCCCCGTCGTAGTCGGAGCCCGTCATCACCCTCTTGAGGCGCGGGGCCGTGACCGTTTCGGCTATCCTTCCGTCTTCTTCCAGGTTGTTTGTGCAGAGGATAAACTTTCTCTCTCCTCCGTCTTTTTTATTCAGTTCCAAAACTGCCTGTCCCGTGGTGCCGGAGCCTGCAAAGAAGTCGAGGACGAGGGCGTCTTTTTTAGGTACGAGGTTCACGCACCACTCGATAAGCTCTACGGGTTTAGGATGGGAAAACTTATTGTCTCCGAGTATTTCCTGAAGTTCTTTTGTCCCCTTTCCGTTGCTAAAGTCAGGGGAATCAAGCCATGCACTTTCAATCTGATATTTAGTCTGATCTTCGCTTTCATCCTTGTAGACTTTTTTGTAAATCCAATGATCTTTATAGACAAGATTGCTGTTATCTTTTTCAAATCTGTCTTTACTCCACATCCAGCACCCATCTTCTCCGTGTACTTTCTTAGGCACTATGGTCTCTATGGTGTTTTGATCGGGAGAGAGGGATAAATGACCATCTTCGGAAACATAAATCGGATAGTAGAGATTTGGCCTCTCAGCGCGGGTAGAGTGAGAACCTGTCACCTGAAGTGAGCCAAGTTTGTACTCGCCCTCTAAATCGAAAAGCCCATACTCTTTTTTTCCAGCTTCTTTTTTCTTAAAAACAGTATTAGAGCATTTGTACACTAAAAGGTAATCATATGGAATTCTAAGCTTGGAATCGTTGTGTGCAGCGGCATTTCCAGCTCCCGTTTTTCTTGGGCAGCAGGCCACAAAGTTTTTCTCCCCGAAAACTTCATTGAAAAGAAGTTCAACATAAGCTTGGTTTTTGTCATCTATAGAACAAAAGATAACCCCTTCCGGGCTTAAAAGCTCTTTGGCCAACTCCAGGCGGGGTTTAAGCATGGAGAGGAGGTTATCCCGGGAGATCTTATTTTCGTAATTGGTGTCGGCAAAGCCCCCCATTGCATCTTTTCCGTAGGGGGGATCTATGTAAATGCAGTCAATCTTGTTCCTATACTCTATGAGGAGATTTAGAAGGGCATCAAAGTTGTCTCCGACAATAAGCTCATGGGTGAGGCCTTCGGGATTTGAAGAGAAGGAAAGCTTTTCATTCTTGGAAAGGTAGCTTATTACCCCCCCCCGGACCTTCTCCAAAGTGGGCTGGAAGATCAGGCCTGAGGACTTGTCTATTACAGACAGGGTAGAAAGGTTTTCCACCTCTTCCACGCTTTGGGCCTGCCTTATAAGCTTTGAAAGGAAGTCCACGTTTGAGGGTTCGAGCACCCCGTCATTTCTGTACTGCTCAAGCTCTTCCAGACGATCTTTTTTGATTTCCTGAAGCGGCTTGTCAGCGTTCGCTTTTGCCTCAGTTAAATTTTGTATCATAGCACTAAGTATAGCTATAGGGATGGGAAAATTATAA
>JAGCPN010000007.1 GCA_017965665.1 Aeriscardovia sp. | reverse complement strand
CTGGGGCGACAAGATCGGCAAGAAGGGCTACATGGTCATGAGCCAGGCCTGGTTCGAGGAGTACACCTACGAAGTCGTGGTGAACAAGAAGTACCTCACCGACGCGCAGAAAGCCGCCTTCGAGACCGAGCCCGTCGTCCTCCCCTTCTACAACGGGATGCAGCCGACGAAATAGACGTTGAGACTTTATAAAAAACCGCCCCGGTCCGGGGCGGTTTTTTATCTCTGGAGTTGGCATCAGAGCCAAGGGTTTTTCTGTATCGAAACAGGCTTAAGTTTTCGCCGAAATTATCATTTCAGTTGCACAATATTTAAAATTATTTTCAGTAGATTCTAACTGTAGGCCTCTTTTCGCATCCCTTGAAAGGTAGAGATGGTAGAACAATTTAAGACGACCGCTTTTGGAGGCGGTTACAATAAGGAACAAGTCGATCATGCCATGCAGGAACATGAGCAGACCATCCGCATGCTTCGCGATCAAATAAGAAACTACGACGACAGGATATTGGATCTGGAAGCCGAACTGGAAAAAGAGAAGGCGAAAAAAGATACCAGCTCCAAAAATTCTTACGCATCGCTTGGAGCCAATGCCCAGGCACTGCTGGCCAGCGCCGAGCAGACCAGTATAGACCTTCTCAATAGGGCGAAGGCTGATGCCGCTACAACTAAAGAGTCTGCAAAGCATGAATCCGAAACTCTGCTGAATAATGCGAAAAATGAGTCAACCCGCCTGCTTTCCGATGCCAAGTCTCAGGCCAGCGCGATGCTGAGCAAAGCCACAGAGCAGTCCCAGACCCTTATGAGCGAGGCTAAAGAGAAAGCCAACCAGCTTTCCACCCAGACCACAAGGGAATGCGATGAACAGAGGACGAGCCTGACCATAGAGCTTGAAAATTCCAGGCAGGAGCATGAAAAGAAAATGGCCGCTTGGAAGAGCTCGCAGGAACAGGCCATAGCCGACAAGCAGGCGCAGGCAGACAGCCAAATTGCCGACAAGCGCAAAGCCGCAAATGAAGAGATTATGAAGCAGAAGAGCGAAGCCAACGACCAAATCCAGCAGGAGCTGGCCGCCGCCGCCCAGAAGCGCTCCCAGGCCGAGCAGGAAGCCAGCTCTATTCTGGCCGCCGCGCAGAGGCAAGCGGGCGAAATCATAGACAACGCCAAGGCGAAGGCCGGTCAGATCGAAGACGAAGCTACGGTGCAAAGATCTCAGACCCTTGCCAAGGCCGCCAAGGAATACGAAGACAGCAGGAAGCAAATTCAGACTCAGCAGACGGAGACCACTCAGAAGATAAACGAACTTCTTGCCCAGTTGGATCAGCACAGGGAAAAGAGTCAGAAGGAAAGCGAAACCCTGCTCTCCGAGGCCCAGAAGGCAAAGCAGGATGCCGAAGCCTATGCGGAATCCAAACGCAAAGACGCAGAAGCTCAGGCCGCGCAGATACTCGAAAAAGCCAGGGAAGATGCCAAAAATGAGATAGAGGCCCAGAGGCAGGCCGCCAAGGGCGAGATCGACAACCTGAAAGCGCAGATAAAGCAGCTTCACGCCACCGAAACCGCCCTGACCTCCAGAGTGGAGGAAATAAGGACCATGTTCTCCAAGACCTTCGGCAACTTCAGCCCCATGCCGGCCCCGGCCCCGGCGGAGGAAGAAGAGGGAGATAAGTCAAAATCCAAAGAGGCAGCTTCCCAAAGCAACGCCAAAGGAGAAAAGGATCAACCTAAAGAGAAGTCTCCTCAGGAAGAGAAGAAGGGCGCCCCTCAGGAAGGGAGGGCCGCTTCCGGCGCTGCGCAGCAAAAGCAACAGTGAAAGTCGCCGTCCTGGGGGCCATGGAGGAAGAAGTAGAACTTTTAAAGTCCTCTCTTGAAGATCTTTCTTCCTTTTCCGGGGCCGGCATGGAAGTTTTTGAGGGGCGGCGGAATGGTATAGAGGCCGCCTGTGCCAGAAGCGGAATGGGGCTTGTGGCCGCCGCCGCTGCGACCCAGTTTCTGATCGATTCCGTCGCTCCTGACTTTCTCATTTTTTCCGGCATTGCAGGCGCCCTTCGGGACGGATGCGGAATTGGAGAAGTCATAGTTGGGGAAAAGGTCCGATTTCTCGATGCGGATATGGAGCTTATCTGCCAGGACAACCCGCATCTGAGCGAATTTAGTTCCGATCCCCGTTTGGTTAAGACGGCCTTAAAAGCCCTGGAAGAACTTAAAATTCCGCATGCAGCGGGAATCTTAGCCAGCAGCAACAGGTTCATAGGCTCTGCAGAGGCCAAGGAAAAGGCGAGGATAGATTCCGGGGCTGACGGGGCGGAGATGGAGGGTGGCGCATTTTTGCAGATTTGCGCCAAAAATGGCCTTCCGGCACTGGTCCTGAGGACCGTGAGCGACGGATCCTCCATGGAGTATTCCTCTTTCCACCATTTCGACACTTCTTCCTATTCGCGCCAGTCCAACAGGGTGGTGCTGAAAATGCTGGAGATTTTGTCCCCTGCAAAAGTTGGGGGAAGGTTATAGAATAATTTTGCGCATAAGCCGAAGACCGTTGGTAAAACTTTCTGTTTTCCAAACTTCCTCGTAAGGAACGCCATCACAGGCTCAATCGTTTTGCAAACGAATCTGTCAGTGTTAAGTTTCCCGGGGATCGGATATATGCCAGGAAGGAAACTTGTGAAAAAGTCAGCAAAAGAAGAAGTAGTTAAAGATCTGACAGAGAAATTTAAAGCTTCCCAAGCTGTGATATTCACTGAGTATCGTGGACTTTCCGTCGCACAGGTAACCCGACTGCGTTCCGAACTTCAAGACTGCGACTACGTTGTGGCCAAAAACACCTTGGCCCGCATCGCGGCCCGCGAAGCCGGAATGGAAGGGGTAGACGACCAGCTCACCGGCCCTTCTGCAATAGTCATAATGGGAGAAAATTATGTGCAAAATGCAAGAATTTTGCGCGATTTCTCCAAGTCAGAACCTAAATTAAAGGTCAAGGGCGGCTATGTAGACGGCAGCGCGATGAGTGTCGACGAAGTGAAGCAGCTCGCAGATCTCAAGACAAGGCCTGAAGTTCTGTCCATGTTCGCCGGAGCGATGAAGGCCAGCATAGGAAAGCTCGCCAGGGTGCTGGTAGCCGTCCCCACAAAGGCAGTGAGGACTGTCGACGCTTTGGGCGAAAAGAAGTCAGAAAACTAGTTGCAGGATAATTGAAAGGATTTTTCATGGCTAAGATGTCTACAGAAGAACTTCTTGATGTTTTCAAGGAAATGACCCTCGTCGAGCTCAACGAGTTCGTGAAGGCTTTTGAGGAAGAATTTGACGTGACTGCCGCCGCCCCCGTGGCTGTGGCCGCCGCCCCCGCCGCCGCTGCCGCTGACAACGCCGAAGACGAGAAGAGCGAGTTCGACGTCGTGCTCAGCGCTACCGGAGACAAGAAGATTCAGGTAATCAAGGCTATCCGCGAGCTCACCAAGAAGAGCCTGGGCGACTCCAAGGCTCTCGCCGACAATGTCCCCTCCACCATTCTCTCCGGAGCTTCCAAGGAAGATGCCGAGAAGGCCAAGAAGGCCCTCGAGGATGCCGGCGGCACCGTGGAACTCAAGTAACTTTCCTTCCTTTTAAAGAGGTTTTAGGCAACTACAGAGTAGTTGCCTAATTTTCTAATTAGGCCCCTTCAAGAGTCAAAAAAGAGAAACAGATATACTGAAAACTGTTTTAACGGGCACACAAATCCAATTTGAAAAACTATTTGGGGGGCACATGGTCAGCACTGATCAAAACTGGCTTGTCACTGTTATAGATACCGGACAAAACGGCCTGTTCAAACCCGGAGACCTCGTGATCATCGGAAGAACTCCCAAGCATCTTCCCACTCCCGGCTCCTCTTTCAGGCGCTTCAATATAGACAACCCCCAAAAATCCATGAGCAAAAGACATCTTTCCCTTCAAATAGGCGAAGAGGGAAATGCGACGATCAAAGATCTGGGATCCACTAACGGGACATACCTGGTCAAAAAAAATGGGGCCTTGGTCAAGCTCCCTGTCGGGCAGGAGTTTATTTTGGACAAGTCCCCCATCAGGCTTCAGCTGGGAAATATCGGGGTTGTGCTTGAAAAAACGGATGGGAGCGCGCAAAAAGAAAAGGGCGATGAAGCCGGGGATCTGTTTTCCCACTCTTCTTCCAAACCCTCGGCGACCAGAAGTGTCAGAGACATACGGGAGGCCATGGAAGAAAGGGAAGAGGAGCCCACTTTCCTCATAGATGCCGACAGAGTCGCCGAGAAAGTCAAAGAAAAGCAGGAAAAAGCCGAAGAGGAGGCAAAAGAGGAAGCTGCGGGCGAGGGCTCGGATGCGGGCCGGGGCTCTGAGGAAGATCGGCCTGGGCGGGATGAGGCCTCTCCTCAATCCGAGGCCGATGCGGAAAAGATGCAGGAGGAAAACAGAGAAAAGGCGAAGCTGGTAGATCAAGCCATAGAAAAACAGCTGCAAAAGGATTCGGGGCCCGTTTCGATTCCCTCGTCTTCCACCTCCGCCGTCCCCCTTCCTTCCGAGGCTGCTGCAGGGGATCCTAACTCCCTGTTTGAAAGGCTGACCCGGGGAGGGCGGAACCGGGAAAATATCGTGAGATTGGCCAACGGCATGACTTCGGAGGATGCGGAAAAGACGGAGAGCTTCGCAAAACAATTTGAGCTGGCCAAGCACCGCGAAATGCTGCCTTTCCTCGCATTAAACCCATATCTTTACTTTGATCTCTACACATGGCTCGAAGCTTTAGGGGATCCTGTGATCAATGCGGCCCTACAGACCAATAGGGGGTACCAGACGTTCAAAAGTGAGGGAGGGAAGGATTAATGGAAAATGCCAAAAAGCCTCTGTGGAAGGTGGAGGCCTTAGAGAAGCTGGAGAAATGGAATGAATCCTACCTTGAAAAAAAAGAAAGGGATCCTCTCAGCAACATATCGGCACTGAAGGTCGGCCTCGACCTTTCGAACGCCAGCCCGAACGGAAGGTCGAGGCTGCTTTCCTACGTGAAAGTCACCCTCCCGCAGCTTTTTCCCAACCCTACCCTTTTGACTGCGGCAAAGAGGGATTTTTTGCAAATTCTCGCCCAGCGCAAGGCGGAAATGAAGCAGAGCGGCTATGGTCAGATCAGCCTAGCGGTGGGGATAGCCAGGTGGAACGGTTCAAGCCGCCAAATGCCCATCCTCATTTATCCCCTTGAAGTAGAGGAGTCGGAGGAGGATCCTTCCAAAGACACCATAAAACTCGGACGGCGCCCCATGGTGAACCCTTCGTTTTTAAATGCCATGAGGAGCGACTTCGGAATAGAATTTGATTTTTCCTCTATGGAGCAGAACCTGGATTCCGGCCAGGATCAGTTTATAAGCCAGGTGGCAAAAGAAGTCGGAGAAATGGTGTACGGGTTCAGTGCTGAGCCCCGCTCCATAGTGGGTTGCTTTATAAATCCGGCCATTATCATCAGAGACAGGGCCTCCCGGCTGATGGCGGATATTGAATCGGGGAAATGCGAAGTCAAAATCCTGAGGGATTTTCTGGAGGGGAAAGAAGCCCTTCAGAGGGTGGAAGACAAAGAAGACTGCGACCCGCACGATGAAAAGGAAGCCGGAGACGTCCCCAACAGCGCCAGGAGAGCCGCCAGGCTCGCATCCATGGGGCAGAACGTCTTTCTGGACGCCCCGGCTTCTTCGGGAAGTTCCGCGCTGGCTCTGGCCATCGCTTCGAGATGCGCCTGCGAAGGAAAGAGCGTCATCTATTCTTCGCCTTTGGGGGCCCAAAAGGAAGCGTTCCTGCAATGCGCCAAAGATGAGGGAATAGAAGGGCTCGTTTTGGATGTGGACGATCCCGAATTTCCTAGGGCGGTAGACAGCCAGCTCGTAGATTCTTTAAACTTCCAAAGTGAAGAAGCCGTAATGAATTTCAACCGGCTTGCAGACGAGCTGGTGGGAGTGAGATCCAGGCTGTCAAATTACTTTGGAAACCTGCATAAAAAAGTCGAGCCGTGGGATCTGTCGGCTTACCAGGTGCTCGAAAAACTCCTCATGCTCAGTTCCAAGAAGGGAAGGCCCAGCAACCGCGTGAGGCTGGACGAAGACGCGGCGAAAAATCTGAAGGGGCGCCTGGAGGAGGCTTCCAAAAAGCTGGAGAGGTTCGGAAGGCTCGGCGGTTTTTCCCTTAAGCCGGAAGACACGCCCTGGTACAAGGCCTCTATTTTTACTCCTAAAGAAGCTTCCGCGGCAAAGGAAAGGGTAGAGAGAGTGGCCTCTTCCCTTCTCCCTAAGATACAGGCCCAGGCCGAAAGGGCGGTTAAAGAGTGCGGATTCCCACAGGCATCCACTGTGGAAGAGTGGGGTAAGCACGTCACAATGCTCAACAACCTTCGAAAGGCCCTGGACCTCTTCTCTCCTGAAATTTTTGAGCTAGATCTCCCCTCTATCCTTGAAGCAACGCAGAGCAAGGAGGAAAGAACAGGATCCTCAATGGGATTTTGGGAGAGGAAGAGGCTTCAAAAACAGGCCAAATCCTGTATCAGGCAGGGCGTGCGGGTGGAAGATCTTCACGGGACCCTCCAGGCCGTCCTCCTGCAATACCAGAGGTGGCGTTCCTACAGTTCCAACTCCAAGGTGGCCGTTCCCGACGATCTGGAAGAAATGGTGGCGGATCTGGAAGCTTTGAACTCGGACCTCACGGCGCTGGATGCAATCCTGCCCGCACCCTCTTCCGGATCCGTCCTTTCCAGCGGGGACTTTAAGGAAATAGAATCCAAGATTTCCGATCTCAAGAAAGCCGAAAAATCCCTTGAAACCCTGCCGGAAAGGGAGAGCCTGGAAAGGGAGCTCAGGGATATGGGCCTGGAAGATCTGATAGCAGACTTCAGGGCCCGCCAGCTCGACCCCTCCTTTGCGGGAGATGAACTGCAGCTGGCATGGTATGCCAGCGTATTTGATCTGATAGTCCAGTCTTCCCCCCTGATAGCCAGCCAGGACGGTCACCTTCTCGCCGAAACCGCCCAAAGGTTTTCGGATCTCGACCGCCTGCACATCAAATCGATCTCCCCCCTGATAAAGAGCTCGTGCATGTCGAGGCTCTCTGAATTTCTCTATTCCAATCCCAAGGAGGCCAACGACTGGCACTCCCGCCTTTCCTCCCCCTCTTTCGACCTGTCTTTGGCGCAGTTCGAGGCGGAGTGCCCCTCCCTGTTCAGGCTCGCAAAGCCCATCCTGGCTTCCACCCCCGCCTCCATCTCTACGGCCCTGCCCAACAAGCCCCTGGCCGACGTTCTGATAGTGGACGGCTGCCAAAACGGGCAAAGTTCGGAAATCATGTCGCTGCTTCCTTTGGCCAAAAGTTGCGTCATAGTGGCAGATCTTTCCCTCTCCGCCTCCCCCATCCTCGCTTCCCTGGCTCCCTGCGCGCAGAAAGTTGAGGCAAAGCGGTGGGCCGAATGCGACGAGAGACTGCAAAAGTTCCTCTCGGAAAACGGAGTGGAGCGCACGCTCCTGCCGCCTTCTTCAAGGGACGGCACCGAAATCTCCGGACATGCCCTTACAGGCCAGGGGGTTCCAAGGTCCTCAGGCCCGGTGGAGAGCACGAGCCAGGAAGCCGAGTACGTGGCGAGGCTCGCAGCTTTCAGGCTGGGGCAGAGGGCGCTTCGGCCCTCCTACCACCTCTCCATAATCGCTCTGAACCCCGCTCACGCCGAAAGCGTGGCGGAAGCTGTGAAGAAAATGGGGATGCGGGAAAAGTGCCCCGAGCTGGTCAGCTCCTACATATCCGTTTCCGACATCTCAAACGTCGCCTCGATCCAGCGGGGGGACGTGATAATAGCGGTGGGTTATTCAAAGATGAGCGATGGGAGGCTCCTGCAGCAATTCGGGCGCGTGCAGGATGAGGGGGGAGACAGGCTCCTCCTCTCGGCGCTGTGCCTCGCGGAAAGCAAGCTGGACGTAGTCTCTTCATTCAGGGCGGAAGATATGGACGAGTCCCGGTTGACTGCCGGCACAAAGCTCTTAAAAGACCTCCTGTTTTGGAGCCAAAACCCTCCGGAATTTACGCCTCCTTCCCCTTCGGCCTCTTCCAACACCCTCGTCAGGGATTTGGAAGAGAGGGTGAGGCGCGAAGGTTACGGAGCCGTGGAATACCTGGGATACAAGGACGGGGTCAAAATCCCTCTGGCCGTAGGCAGGAAGGAAGGGGAGTTCGATTTGGCGGTATTTACGGACGATGCCAAGTTCATGTCGATTCCGTCCCTGCGCCTGCGCTACCGCGGCATTCCCGACATGCTCAGATCCCTGGGGTGGGGATCGGTATTCGCCTGGTCAGTGGGAATGTTTGTGGATCCGGACAGGCAGATAGAGAAGGTGGCAAAGGCGCTCAATGCGAAGCCTGGCGGAAAATCTATGGGAATTGGGGATCTGGAAGATGATAAAGGGTAAAAAATACAGAAAAAGTTTCAGATCCGGAGGAGAGAGCCGCAGCAGTTTTTGCCTGAAGTTCGCAAAAGAGGGCGGAGCCTTCAAAGACCTCCAGCTTCCCCCTCATTTTGATTCTTTTGCTGAAAAGAAGGGGTACTTTTCTTAAACCCCTCTTCGACGAGATCTGAAATCGTAACGGGCGCAGCCCCTTTTTCAAGTTCCTCTTTTATCTGCGTGAGCAGGGTTATAATCTGCTCGTCGCTGTCGGTGCCCTGGGCCTGGGCGGCCTGCTCTATCGCGTCCAGCTCCTGGCTCCTGTACTTGGATTTGGCCAGTTTTTTTGACACGTCGTGCATTTTGTTTACGGGCACTATCACCAGAAAGTAAATCGCCAAGGCGATCGTAAGGAACTGAATCAGGGCATTTAAGACCGCCCCGAAAGACACCGTGGCCCCGGCGTAGGAAAAGGTGAGGATGTCAGACATGTTCTTCTTCCTGAAGATCATGGCGATGAGGGGGTTGACGATGCTGGAGACGAAGGTGCTCACAACCGAAGAGATGGCGGTCCCCATGACGACGCCGATGGCCATGTCGATTATGCTGCTTCTGGAGATGAATTTTTTAAATCCCGAAAAGAGGCCCTGGTCGTGGAAGGAAGAAATTTGGTAAGAAGTCATACCTCAATTAAAAAGTATGGCTCATATAAAATTCAGTCTCCCTTTTTGGAAGATTTTTTCGGGGAGCTGTCGGTGCGGTAAAAACCGCTCCCCTTGAACTGGATGGACGCCGGGGTGTAGACCTTGTGCACCTTGCCCCCGCACTTCGGGCACACCTCCACGGGCTTATCTTCAAAGCTCTGGTACTGGCTGAACTCGTAGCCGCAATCGCTGCATTTATATCTGTAGACTGGCAAATTCCGCTCTCCTTTTTCAGGTTTCAGATTCTCAACACCGTAAATTACGAATTTATTCTACCCCCGCGTCCGCTTCGGAAGTTGAAAGGTAGAAGCCTATGACTTTTGCAAGGTAGCGCCCCAGCTCTTTTGGCGGGAGGCAGAAAATTTCGTGGCGGGCGTCTGGGATGCGGCAAAGCCATATTGGGACCCCGGCACTCCGGGCGCGGTTTACAAACCTGTCCTGCGCTCCGGGATCCACCAGCGCGTCCCTGCCGGCCTGGAAAAGCAAAGTGGGGGTCAAAATCTTTTGCACTGATTTTTTACCGGCTATCGCCCTGTCCATCCGAAGAGCCTCCCTGCTCCACCGGCAGCAGGCGTCTGAAAGGTGGAGCAGGGGGCAGGGCAGGCGCTTTGAAAAGTACCATTCGTCCCTCGCCCTGTAGGAAAGGGGCTCTTTTGAAGAGGGCGCAGCAAACCCCGTGCTCTTCGGGATTTTGCGATCGCCCTTCCCTATGAGGCACATAAATTCCGCCGCAACCTCCATGGGGAAGGCGGGAAAGTCCATTTTGGGCAGCATCATCGGAGAAGAGAGGACGGCCCTGTCAAAGAGGAGGGGAAACTCTTCCTCCGCCCCGGCCCCGATGGCTCCCCCCATGGAATGGGCGTAGAGGAAGAGCGGAGGGCTAAGGAGGGGCTTTGCATCCTCCATGACTGCCGCAAAGTCCCTCTCGTAGTCCCTCCAGTGCGAAACCTTCACAATTTCCGGATCCCGTATCTGCCTGGAGGAGCGCCCGTGGCCCCGGTGTTCCAAAATCAGGACGTTGAGTCCGTACTCCAAAAAATAAAAGGCGAGTTCGGCGAACCGTATTTGCGACTGGGTAAAGCCTATGGAAACGACGACCGTCCCCAGAGGGGGCCGCAGGGGCGTTTTGCGCAGATCCGAATCAAAGGCAGAGGCGTCATAAAAGGACCAGTGTACAAATCCTTCCCCCGGCCCTCCGGGCTTTGTGCCTTCAACTGCGCAAAACCTTCCCCTGACCTTAGTCCAGGCTTCTTTCTTGCAGGCATTGAGGGCGGGAAGGACCTCCTTTTCCATCGTTTGGGCAAAATCTGAGGGCGGGATGGTCTTTACGGGGTCCAGGGGCAAAATCGGAGGGGAAGAGATTTTCTGCATTGTTCGTCCTGTTGTTTTAAAAGTCAGATCGCAATACAAGATACTTTACAGATGATATCTGTAAGCTTAAACGCATGGATAATTTTACGCCTGCAAAGGCCGCAGATACCACAAGGGACCACCCCTGGGGGGTGGCCTGGACGGTGGCAGCGTTCTGCAAGGCAGTGTCTAAGTGGCCCATCCTCTGGGTCGAGGGCCAGATAGCGCAGATAGACGGCAAAAGGAGCGGGGTCTATATCACCTTAAAGGACCTGGAGCAAAATGTGTCCATGCAGGTGACTGCCTTCTCCATCGCAGCCGATCAGTGCAGGACCGCGGGACTGGCGCAGGGAGACAAGATCCTGGTGTGCGGAAAGCCCCAGTTTTACCAGGCGAAGTGCAGTTTCAGCCTGATGGCGCAGACGGTCCTGAAAGAAGAAGGCGAAGGATCCCTGCTCAAGGCCATAGAGGCCTTAAAGCAGAAGCTAACCAAAGAGGGCCTGTTCGACGATTCCCGAAAAGTCCCCATCCCCTCCTTCCCGCACAGAATCGGGATCGTATGCGGAGCCGGCGCCCGGGCGGAGCAGGACATCACCACCAACTCCCTGCTTCGCTGGCCGGATCTGGAATTTGTCATCGAGCACGCGGCCGTGCAGGGAGTAAACTGCCCTCCTGAAGTTTCCTCGGCCATAAGGAAGCTGGACGAAATGGGGCTGGACGTGATCGTCGTGGCCAGGGGCGGAGGCTCGTTTGAAGATCTCATAGGGTTTTCCGACGAGCGGGTGGTCAGGGCGGCGGCCGGGTGCCGCACCCCCATAGTCTCGGCCATAGGGCACGAGGGAGACTGGACGCTGATAGACCTGGCAGTCGACAGGCGCTGCTCCACTCCGACCGACGTGGCGGAGACCATCATCCCCTCCTTCCTTCAGGAAGAGCAGCGCCTTGAAAGAGCGAAGACCCTGCTTTTGAGGTACATGGAGCTGCTGGAAGGGAGGGAAGAGGGCCGCATCGCCAGGCTGGCCTGCGCGCCCTTCATGCAGGACCCCGGCAAGCTCGTGGAAGGGCCCGAAAAGAGAGTCAGGGACGCGCGAAGGGAGATGTACATCGCCCTGGCCATGCGCCTGGACGACGAGCTAAAAGAAGTCTCCTCCCTCTCGGCCTCCCTAAAGTCGCTCTCCCCCCTTTCCACCCTCTCGCGCGGCTACGCTCTCGTGGAGAAAGAGGGGTCCATCATCTCCGACTCCAGGGGCCTGAAAAAAGGCGACCTGATAAAGATAGTTATGCGCGACGGAACGCTGAAGCTGAGGATAGAAGAAATAGAGGCTCAAAAATGAAAGAAGAACTGACGGAAGACGAAAAAAAGGCCATGGACGCGCTAAATTACGAAGAGACCAGAGATGAACTCGAGAGGGTGGTCGAGGCCCTGCAGGCGGGGGGGCTGAACCTGGAAGAGAGCGTGCACGCCTGGGAGAAGGGGCAGTACCTGGCCAAAAGGGCGGAAGGGATGCTTGAAAAAGTGAAAGGGAGGATAGAAGAAGTGCAAAGAGAGCAGCAGGCGGCAGGCACTACCGCCGGCACCCAGCTCAACTTCGGGGGCAACAGGAAGGCCCAATGAGCCAGGAAAAAAGCCAAAAAATAGGCAAGGGGGGACTTTCGGCCCTGATAATAAGCTCGGCTATCGGCACCGGGATTTTCGGCCTCATGAGCCAGCTTGCCGCCGCGGCCAGCCCGGGGTCTGCCATAGTGGCCTGGGTCATAGTGGACGTGGGATTTTCAGCCCTCGTCTACTGCCTCACCAACCTCTCCAGGGAGAGGCCCGATTTGGATTCCGGCATTTTCGCCTATGCGGGGGCGGCGGCCGGGCCCCTTGGAGAATTTGTGTCGGGATGGGGGTACTGGCTGGCCAGCTGGGTGAGCAACATCGCCTTCTGCACCATGATTATGAGCGCCCTCGGGAACTTCATCCCGGCCTTCAAGGGAGGGCAGAACCTCCCTTCAATACTGCTGTCCTGCGCGGTGGTGTGGCTGATAACCTTCCTGGTCAGCCTGGGCT
The DNA here is from genome assembly GCA_017965665.1 of Aeriscardovia sp. Classification (GTDB taxonomy): domain Bacteria; phylum Actinomycetota; class Actinomycetes; order Actinomycetales; family Bifidobacteriaceae; genus RGIG1476. The sequence goes on along the minus strand of JAGCPN010000007.1, from coordinate 126,153 downwards.
TCAAGAGCGCCTCGTTTGTAAATGCCCTGGTGACGATCTGCAAGCTCATCCCGCTTTTGGTTTTCTTAATCGTAATGTTTGCGGCCTTCAGGGCGGGGATGTTCACCTCCCGCTTTTGGGAGAACGTGGCAAACGCCGGCTCTCCCTTTACGGCCAAGTCGCTTTTCACCCAGATACAGGGGAGCCTCATATACCTGGTGTTCGTATTTGTAGGCATAGAGGGCGCCAGCGTGATGGGGTCCAGGGCGAAAAAGAAGAGCGACGCCACCTTCGCCACAGTTTTGAGCCTCATCGCCCTCATCCTCATCTACGGCTTTATTTCTCTCCTGCCTTACGGAGTGATGACCAGGGCCCAGTTAGCCTCCCTCCCCCAGCCCGCCATGAGCGGAATTTTGGCCAGGACCGTAGGGGTGTGGGGAGAGGGCCTGGTCGATACGGGGCTCATCATCTCCTGCCTGGGCGGCCTGCTCTCCTGGACCCTGCTTCCCGTGGAGACCACGACCCTTTTGGCCCAAGACAGGCTTTTGCCGGGGATTTGGTCCAGGGCCAACAGGAAGGACGCCCCCGTCTTCTCCCTGGTGGTCACGGCCGTCTTGGAGACGCTTTTCCTTTTCAGCTTCCTTATAACTTCCAACGCCTACAACTTCGCCAGCGCCATCAGCTCCGTCACGGCCCTCGCCTGCTACGCCTTTGTGAGCCTGTACGAAATCATGTACTCGCTAAAGCACAAAAAGCCCCTGGGCCTCGCCATGGGGATAGTGTCGGGAGTGTTTGAAATTTTGGGGATGGCCATCTCCGGATGGCAGGAAGTGCTGCTTTTGTCGGTATGCTATGTTCCGGGGCTTGCGCTCTTTATCTACAGGCGAAGGGGGCAGATCAAAAAGGGGCAATGGGCTGCCATGATCGCGGTCTGCATCTTGGCCGCCGTGGCCATAACCCTGTCGTGCCTGGGGATTGTCTCAGTCTAAAAATGATATAATTTAGGGGCGCCCTGGTAGCTCAGGGGATAGAGCAGATGACTTCTAATCTTCGTGTCGCCGGTTCGAATCCGGCTCAGGGCACTTTTAATTTCCGATCCCCGCTCCCTTTAAACTCCCTTCCAAAGCCAGCATGGCGTCTTTGATTTGCGCCAAAGACGGAGAGGGATTGCCGATTTCATCCTCAAGATTTGAGATCCTGGATTTGATTTCAGACTGCGAACTCTGGGAGAGCGCGGGGAGGGCGGCCTTGGCGGCAGAAATTTCTTCTTCGGCCAGCGCCTTTTCTTCCGAGGCGTTTGAAGCCTTTTCGCTGTCCAGGAGGGCGGCTGAGAGGGAGGCCAAAGATTGCTGTTTGTCTGAAAGGGTGTGGATAAGCGCCCTGTTCGCCTCTATCGATTCATTTTTTCCTGCGCTGCACAGAACCGGAGAGGAATCGGTTTTGGAGCTCAGAGCCTTTTGGAGCGCGGCGAAGGCCGCAGAGGATTTGGCGCTGGAAGTCTCCAAGGCGTTTTGAACCGACGTCCTCTCCCCTTCAAAGCTTTTATAGGAGTCCTGGGCCTCAGAATAAGTCTGCTCGCACTTCCTGTCTATCGCCCTTTTGCCGTGGAAGAAGGCTATAGCCCAAACGCCTCCGAGAATCAGGCAGAAAGCGAGGGCGATGCCCGCGACCAGGGCGGTCTTGCTGCGGCTTTTTTCTGCTCCTTCGTCTTCTTCTGCGTTCATCTTCTCACCTCTCCGCTTATAATGCGCCTCAGCTCCTGCTTCTTTTTTTCAAGTTCCTGTACTCTGGCAAGAATCTCTTTCACGTCCCCTTTTCCCTCCGTCAAATCTTTTTTGCATCGGGTTTCCTTCCTCACTATCCCCAGCTCCAAAACTTTGGCTATCAGAGAGCGGCCCAGGGCCTCGCCCTCCTCTCCGGAGGAAGGGGGGAGGGGTGAAGATGCCAAGGCGGGGATGACAGGGTAGAGAATCGAGGGAGAGGCGTCCATGAGTTTTTCCACCCACTCCTTGGGGCGCGCCTTCTTTCCGGCCTCTATTCCTCCGGCCGCCTCCAGGGCCGTAAAGAAGGCCCTGAACACGGGAGTTGAAAAGCTCTCTTCATCCAGCTGCCCCCAAAGATCGGCGTCGATATCCCCGGGGCGCTGTACGGCTTCCGCCATAAGCTGCTGCTCGCAGAGGACGACCGGATCTTCCATCCCCTCCCTCGCGGATGCGGGGCGCGGGGAAGAGGGGAAGGGATCTCTGCCTTCTTTAGGCACCCACTCCTTTTCCGGAGCCAGGGTCCTGACCGCCCTCTCCACTAAAGAGCTTATGCGCCCGCGCAGCTCGGGCGAGTCGGGAGACTTGTTTGCAAAGGAGAGCAGCACCTCTCTGGCGACCTTCCTGTCTACATAAGGCAAAAGCAGGGTGCAGAGCTTGCTTGTGAGAGACTGGGTGTAGAGCTCTCTAAGGAAGGCGTCCTTTATCGTGGACACCACTCCTGCGCAGGACTCTATCTCCTCCGCCTTTTCCACGTCCTCTTTTTTTTCAAAATCCTCCAGGATCCTGTCGATTATAAAGTCGTATATGGGCTTGGCGCCCTTTATCAGGTCCCGGACGGCCTCTTCGCCCTTTTCCATGCGAAGATCGCAGGGATCCAAACCGTTTTCAGCCCTGGCTACGAAAGTCTGGGAGAGGAAGGCCGAATCCAGGCTCGTGGCTTTGAGGGTGGCCTTCTTTCCGGCCTCGTCTCCGTCAAAGGCGAAGATTACCCGGCTCTGCTCTTTTCCGGACTTTAGCTGCATCTTTCCGACGGCGTCGTCCTGTATGAGGCGGCGCAGCATCTGGGCGTGATCGTAGCCGAACGCCGTGCCGCAGGCAGCTACCGCGTTTTTGACCCCTGAAAACCTCATGGCCATGACGTCTGTGTAGCCCTCCACGACCACTGCCGACCTGGAGCTTATGATTTCTTCCTTTGCGAGGCTCAGGCCGAAAAGCACCCTCGACTTTTTATAGAGGGGGGTCTCGGGAGTGTTGATGTACTTGGCCTCTATTTTGTCTTCATCTAGCACCCGCCTGGCCCCAAAGCCTATGACACTGCCGGCAGAATCGGAAATGGGCCAGATGACTCGCCCGCGGAAGTAGTCGTAAGCGCCCCCGCCCGCCTTTTTGCGCGCCAGGCCCGCGTCCACCGCTTCTTCTACGGCAAATCCCTTGGACACCAGGTGGGAGAGGAGGGCGTCGTAGCTGTTGGGCGCCCAGCCGCATCCGAACTGCGCCCCCTGCTCCATGGTGAAGTCCCTGCCGGCCAGGAATTTTTCAAGGTGCCCCTCGGGATCTTTTTCCGCGCTCTGCCTGAAAAACAGCTCCGCTTCTCCGCACACTTCCAAAAGCCTGGTCCTAGTCGAGAGCTTTTCAGCGCTCTTGCCCTCTTCCAGGTGGAGGGGGATGGAACAGCGGTCGGCGAGCATTTTGACCGCCTCCTGAAATTCCACCCCGTCCCTTTTTTCTATGTAGTCGAAGACGTCCCCGCCTTCCCCGCATCCGAAGCAGTGCCAGGTGCCCAGAGAGGGCCTCACCGAGAAGCTCGGCGTCTTTTCGTCATGGAACGGGCACAGCCCCACATAGGCTTCCGGCCCGCTCTTTTTTAGAGACACCGTCTCGGAAACTATGTCGTAAAGGTCGCAGGCCTCCCTGACTTCGTCTATCTCTGCTTTTGGAATGGAGGCCATCTAGAACTTCATCTTTTCCCAGAGGATCCGAATGGAGGCATCGGTGAGGCTCGCGGCCTGGTCGCAGGCGCACCTCAGCTTCTCTTTGCCGCTTCCGGCTTTCCTGAAGTCTTCGAGGTACTGGGTCTCGAAGTACTTTTCGGGGGAAGGAGTGGCAATCAGGCCCTCCACCACTTCTTCCACTATCTTTCTCTCCTGCGCCTGCTTTTCGAGGTAGGCTTTTTCGGATGTGGCCAGCAGTGCCGAAAGCCCCTTTAGAAGCTCTATCTCCATCCTGGTGTTCTCCGGGATCTCGAGGTCGGCGTTGTAGCGCACCAGTGGCTCGTTTCCGTCTTTCCTGCGCGTGGCCGTCATGATGGAAGAGGCGAAGCGCCCTATAAGCGCGCTGGTCAGGTTCTTCAGGGCGGCCAAAGACGCCCTGGATCCGTCAACTTTTTTCCCGAAGAAGGGATTGAAGGAGGAGAGGCGAAGATACGCCTCTTTTAGCCCCTCAGGGTCTTCTCCCTTCCCGTACCAGGCCCTCATGGCATCCGTAAGGTCCCGCATCCCGAAATTGGGGTTGAAAGAGGACAAGTCGGCCCCGCTCTCCAGGGCGTCTTCAAAGTCATGGACGCAGTAGGCTATATCGTCGGAGATGTCCATGACCTGGCACTCCATAGGGCGCTCGTGTTCCCTGCCCGGATCTTTGAGCCAGAGGAAGGCCTCCATGTCTTCCGGGTAGATGCAGAACTTTTTTCCGTTATTTGTGTAGGAGGGCGCCTCTTCTTTGGTCCAGGGGTATTTTACACAGGCGTCCAGAGAGGCGCGGGTAAGGTTCAGACCCCAGCTCCTCCCCTCCTTAAACACCTTGGGCTCCAGCCTGGTCAAAATCCTGAAAGTCTGGGCATTCGCTTCAAACCCCCCGATGTCTTCACAAATAGAGGCGAGGACTTTTTCACCGTTGTGGCCAAAGGGCGGGTGCCCCAGGTCATGGGCGAGGCAGGCGCAGTCGACTACGTCGGGATCGCACCCCAAAAGGTAGCCTATCTGCCGCCCTATCTGGGCGACTTCCAGGGAGTGGGTGAGGCGGTTTCTGGCAAAGTCGTTGTAGCCCGCAGTCCTCACCTGGGTCTTGCCCCCGAGCCTTCTGAAGGCCGAAGAATGGATGAGGCGCGCCCTGTCCCTTTCAAACTCCGTGCGCAGCTTCGACTTGCCGTCTTCTTCAAAGAATCTGTCGAGATCGCGGAGGGAATACCCTCTGGGGATGGGATTTCTGAAGGGCACGTCCAGTTTTTGTTCTTTCATGCAACTCCTAAGAAAGCACGCATTCAGGATCCAAAAGGGAAAGTTCCTTTTCGCCCAGCTCCCTTTTGGCGTTCAGGTAGAGCCGCGGAATCTTCAAAGACAGGTTGGTGTAGATTACGTAGCTTATGCTCTCCGATCTTCTCGCCCAGTCGTCGGCCGTGGGCTCGCCCTTTTCTTCCCCGGCCCCGGGGCCGAAGAGGCGCACGGTGTCCCCCTCCATGACGCCCAGGCTTTCCATGGGAGCCCCCAGGTCGATCATGAACTGGTCCATACACACCTTTCCGCAGGCCCTGGCAATCTCGGGCCCTGAGGAAGTGAGCACGCGAACGGGCGCGCCCGACTTTTCGGAAGGGGAGTTGGATCCGCCCGCAGTGCGCAAGATCCCGTCTGCATACCCCAGGGGGACTATGGCGAGGGAGGTCTCCCCTTCCGTCCGGTAAGTCCTCCCGTAGGACACGCAGCGCCCTTCCTCCACGTCTTTTACCTTCGCCAATTGGGCCTCCAGAGTGAGGGCCGGCGTCAGGCCGAAATCCTGCGGGGATCCGAGGGCGTAGTCGGCGGCGTAGCCGTAAAAACTGTTGCCGGGCCTGACCATGTCGAGCCGGGTGAGGGAGCGGGAAAAACTGGAGGCGCTGTTGGCGATATGGCGCAAAAGGTTGTCAAAGCCCGCCTCCCGCGCCCTTGCGGCAAACCTTGAAAAACTTCCAAACTGGAGGTCCGTATACCGGCCGCTCTCTTTGTCTTCGGCATCGGCCGAAGAAAAGTGGCTCATAATCCCGACTACCTGCAGCCTGCCCTCTGACGAAAGCCTCTTTAGGAGGGTAAGGGCCTTTTCAAAGGAAGCCTCAAGAAAGCCGTTCCTGCTAAAGCCGGTGTCTACGACTATGTGTACCCGGGCGCGCCTTCCGGCCCTTTGGGCGGCATTTGAGACGGCTTCCACTTCGTCCAAAGATCCCAGGGCTATGTCTATGTCTTCTTCAATCATCTCTTCATAGGGCGCCCAGACGCAGTTGGCGAGCCATGCCAGCACCCGGCACATGCCGGGGCCTATACCTCCCCTTCGGATCGCCAGGGCCTCCTGCGCCTTGGCTACGCCTATCCACGAGCATCCCGCCTTTAGTGCCGCAAGGCAGGAAGGGATGAGGCCGTGGCCATAGGCATTGGCTTTGACTATTCCCATGACCTCGGCAGGCGCAAAAAGGGAGCGCATGCGGCGCATATTCTCCACGAGCGCTGAAAAATCTACTATGGCCTGTCCTGGGAAGGTCCTGAGGGCCTTTAGGTAATTGCTCTGCCCTTGGCAACTTAAATTTTTAAAGTCAACTGCGCTCCCCGCCATGCTGTGCTGCTGGCGCGGGGTTATGACTGGAAAAGGCATGTATCTTATTCCTTGTGGATTTTTTCTTCTTCGCTTATAAATCTAGTTTATCTTTTTGAATTGCCCATAAACCCATAAAAAGGCGTTCGGAAGGTTGTCGGCCACGTCCCCCGCCACTATCGGGCGGCCGGGCCCGGCCATGCTCTGGCTCGCGATCTTTCCTGCAAGGTTGTGAAGATAGGCGGCGGCGGCGCAGGCCCTGACGAACTCCTCCTCCCCCTCGGGCTTGCAGACGGCCAAAAACCCCGCGAGAAAACCCGCCAGCACGTCTCCGGTCCCAGCGCAGGCCAAAAAATGGCAGTCGGCATCCACTTCCTGCAAAAAAGCTCCCAAGGCTGCTACAGTGCGGGCTCCCTTTAAGAGGACGGCGCAGGAAAAAAGCCGGGAGGCAAGTTTTGCAAAGCGCAGGGGGTTATCTAGAATATCCTCCGCCGTCGCCTCGATCCCCTTCTTTTTTAAAAGCTTCTGCAGTTCCCCGGAATGTGGGGTAATTACCGCGGGAACCGCAGGGGAAGAGTTTAAAACGAGATCCATAGCCCCTGCATCGAGGACCAGCCATCCTTTGCTTCCCCGGTACATGGAAGGATCGCTAAATATGCGCTCTGCAAGATCCTTTCTCGGATCCTGCATGATATCCGGAATACCGGAACCTATAAGGAAGCTGTTACAGGCACCCTCTCCTAAGACGATTTCGGGGCAGCTTCCCAGAACCAGGGAATTGCAAAACTGCCCCTCCCCCATATATCTACAAAATCCGGCCCCGCTTCGAAGAGCGCCTCTGGAAGACAGGACCCCCGCCCCGGGAAAGCGTTCGGAGCCGGTTAAAAGGCCAGCTACACCTCGGGAATACTTGTTGGAATCTTTGTCAGGGTAAACAATTAAAGAAATTGCCTCCTTAACATTAAATCTTGAATTCATTCATAACCTCCATCCAGAACTTACCCGCACAGTTGCAATTTAAAACGGAATATATTTTTTCATTTACCGAATAAAAGACATCGAATGGAATGAAGGCTATAACGTTGCAGCAAACTCAAAAGGGGAATGCCCCAACTGCCCAATCTCCCGGCTTGTCTGCTTTTGCATGTTGTTTATTTTTACTTTTGTATTCGCATTAACGAGAGTAGAAGTGTACCCTATTCATGTTGATACCGATCGCTTTGAAACATTTTTTCAGCTCGCTAATCTTATCCTCAGTACTGCTGTGCGTATTAACTTCGTACTCATTTGTCACTTTAACCCAAGTTTGATTGGGTTTGGATGGATTATTGATCGCCACTTGTCGAAACCATCCCAAATTCTTTTGCATACGATCCGGCAGATCATATTTTTCGCAAAGAGTTCTGATAATGCTCACAAGCGCTTCAGCCCAATTATTCACCCTCTCAAAACCGATATCTTCGATTTCATAGCCAGAAATTTTCGGGTAGGGCGAAGAAAGATTGCTTAAATTAATCTTTTTGCCTTCTATTGAATGTTTTTCTTCTGCACTGTGGAGGTCTGCGACATTGGCCTTAAACATGTCCAAACTACCTTCTGCTGCATTGCTGGTAGGGAAGATAAAATCCCAGACCTTTTCTGCATATAGCTTTTTATTATGACTATCTGCTTTTATCTCTTTAGATGTTGCTTTGTAAAGCCACTCTAGATTTTCTTTGCCCCCCTCTAACAGCCATCGCTTAAGCTTTTCGGCGTAAACAATCGCTGGTAGATCGCGTAGGGTCTCTTCTAGATTTCCAGTAGCATAGAGCAATAAGGTTCGTACATCTTTATCTGACAGTTCCGACAACCTGAATTTCCAGTAGGGTTCACAATCCATGACGTTGTGGTTTTCATAATCCGTATAAAACCTAAACTCATCCCCGTTAGTGAGGATTCCGACTTTTACGGTATTGATTTGACCCGTCTGGGGACGAAAATATTCATCTAACTGGGAAACATCCTTGTCCAAAGACTCATTAAGCCTTTTACACTCTATAACTATTACAAGTTGCGAGTTTAAATAAAGGCCAAAATCTGCCCGTGTATTTGGACTTCGCACTCCTCTGTAGGGCTGAGGTAAGACCGTTTCGGGACTCTTTGGGTCACCGGGTTTAAATCCAAGCGCTTGCGTAAAAGGTTCTATTATATATGCCTCGAGTTGGCTTTCTTGCCACTCGGGAGGACGAATGGAGATCCCGTCCGATGAGGGACCGTACTCGGAAGTAAGATTGTCTTTGAGGACTTTTAATCTTCTTTTTAGCTCCGCAAATTGTATTTGTTCCATGTCCCAAATTTTACACTCTAACGTCATTGTCCAAGTTTGTCGTGCTTACTTCCGTTGCACCTAGAGCACAAAACCTGAAGGTTTGAGGGCACGGTCTTTCCTCCCTTGGCTATGGGGATTATGTGGTCTATCTGCAGCCCTACTTTGTCAGGCATATACTTCCCGCAGATTTGGCAGGTGTAGTTGTCCCTCTCCATGATTTCCTGTCTAAGCTTGGGAGTGAGAAGCCTTCTCTGTTCCTGGCTGTTGTACTTTTTCAGCGTGGTTTCGTAATTGATGCTTGCCAGCATGGCATTTCTGGAGGCGAGGTAGGCATAGTTGCATGAGTAGGTTCCAATTTCATTTCTTACTCTATATGCCGTCCTCTGATAGTTGCGCTGCTGGTACCTTGTCTGCATCCTGAAAGCTGTGAAGCGGTAGGCGTGATCGTCGTCTACTACGGCTTCAAACTGCTTTTCCCTCCTGCCCCGAAAAGGACTTTTTGCTATCTCTTTTTTGCACTCGGCCTTCCATGCGGCCACCCGGGCCCGCTCTTTTTCCACATCTCTCATCCCGCAATCAATGAGATATTGGTCTACCAGATCCTCTATGTCGGGCTTTCTCTTTCCGGAAATATCTATAGAGCGGGTGAAGTAGGGGTAACTGAAGGGAGACTTTAAAACTATGTAGGAAACTATAGAAGCTGCGATCGCCACTAGAACTATGCAGCTTATGGCTATAAACATTTTTCCCCCGACTTATCTGCAAAATCCCTGTCACAAACTGCTTCTAATTGTAAAGTGGATTATCTATCCGTGTTAATCCGTTAATTTGCCGGACATTCACTATGCAAAACTATGCATGCGGCAAAGAAGCAAAGATGTTGTAAGCCTATATGAACGCCCTACTCTGTTATCTGTGCTTTTCCTATAAGGCCGAATTTCTCATATTAAGTCGTGCCGGTACCATTCTTCATCCGTTTGGTAGAACCCGATCGACTCAAACATACGCCTGCTCTGATGATTGAAAGAATAAATATTCGCTTTCACAAACTCCATTCCTTTTTCACTTGCGAGTTTCAGCATTTCCTTTGCGCAGCGCCGGCCGATATGGCGGTTCTGAAACTCTTTGCACACTACGATGGCAATTTCTGCGTTGTCCCTCAGAGAAACATCTCCAACTAATTTGCCCCTGTATTCAATGTAATAGCACTCTCCGTGAGAGCAGAGAAAGTCATACATGCTATGCAAAAGATTTATATTGTAGGGCTTGTCTCTGTTATCGACCTGCCTGCACAGATCTAAATCTTGATACCAGGGAAGCGAGGCCTCGTCATTTCTGTAATATGGAATTAATCTGACTTCACTATCGACAATTCGTTCTTTCACTTTTGCCTCTCCGTTTACATCCCAACTAATCCAATCGTTTTTCTCAAGTTGCGGCTCAAATCTTTCTCAAGTTGCGGCTCAAATCTTTCTCAAGTTGCGGCTCAAATCTTTCTCAAGTTGCGGCTCAAATCTTTATACTTCATAATTTAAATCATGCAAACAGCCAATTACAAGTACAGGATTATAGAGAAAACCATCGAAGAATGCCTGCAATATAAAGGGGCGATTCTGGTTGAGGGGGCAAAATATTGCGGAAAGACTACAACTTGCGAGCACTTTGCCAAAAGTGTACTAAATATGGGCAATACGGATGATCGCGAACAAAATCTCCTGTTGGCTGACCTTAAACCGAGCCTGCTTTTGCAAGGAGCGACTCCGCGCTTGATAGACGAGTGGCAGGTGGCTCCGCGCATTTGGGATGAGGTGAGATATGAGGTCGATCACCGATCTGGTTTTGGGCAATTTATTTTAACTGGATCAGCCGTTCCTGCAGACAGAAGCAAAATTCTTCATACTGGAACGGGAAGATTTGCTTGGATCAAGATGCGTCCAATGAGTCTTTACGAATCCGGAGAATCTTCTGGAGAAATAAGCCTGAGTAAACTATTTTCTTCAGCTAAGGAGGAAAATTTTTTTGCAAGAAACAAAGTGGGCTTTAAAGATCTCGCCTTTTTGGTCTGCCGCGGGGGATGGCCAGATTCAATTTTCATCAGTGAAAAATATGCTATTCGAAGTGCTTTAGATTATGTGGATTCTGTGGTTAAATCAGACATTATCCGTGTTGACAACGTATCGCGCAACGAATCTATGACAAGACAGTTACTGCGTTCCCTGGCGCGTCATCAGGGAACAAGCGTTTCATTCTCTACGATTTCTAAGGACATTGCAGAATATAGCCAGATTGAGATGAGCAGAGAAACTGTATCCTCTTATATGGAGGCTCTAAATAAAATTTTTGTGCTTGAAGATGCCCTCGCTTGGAACCCCAACCTACGTTCAAAAGCCGCCATCCGCACTTCCAGCACGCGCTATTTTACAGATCCTTCCATTGCTGCTGCGGCTTTGGCTTTAGGTCCTGGGGATCTGATGAACGATGTGAAAACATTCGGTTTCCTTTTTGAAACCCTTTGCATCCGGGATTTGAGAGTTTACGCACAACCTTTGGATGGAAATATATATCATTTTCGTACGGAAAAAGGTTTGGAATGCGATGCCGTAATTCATCTTAGGGATGGAAGATACGGTCTTGTAGAAATTAAGCTTGGAGGAAGTGACGCTATAGAAAATGCCGCTAAAACACTCAAAAGCATAGCTTCTCAACTTAACACGGATAAAATGAAGGAACCTTCGTTTTTAATGGTTTTGGTAGGAGACTGCCCTTATGCCTATCAAAGGCCGGACGGGGTATTTGTGGTACCCATTGGCACGCTGAGAGATTAAGTTACTGACTGTTGCCTTTACTCCAGCAAAAGGCGAGAAACCGCCTTAGTTTGCTGCAATCTGAAATAGAATATGTGCGGATCAAAATTTTTCAGTTTGCATATTTAAACAGCCTTTATCTTTACCCATATGTATTCCCACTTTTAAAATCTAAAACGAATTAAACTCTACAAAATGGCATACAGCTCACAACTGCGTCCCTGCCGCAAACTTTTCCAGTGGAGTCGCCGGGAGTTGAACCCGGGTCCGACGATCCCCTATCCAGCCTTCTACATGTTTAGTCCATATAGTCAGTTTTTCAGCCTCTGTATCTCTATAGACAATCTACAGACGGCTTAGCTTTCAAGAAGTCCTCCTGCGCCCGTAAGCTCCGGCGCAGGGGCAAGCCTTTAAAATTATCATCCCCGCTTTCTTCAAGGCGAAATGAGCGGAGGGAGTAAGCCTTACTGCAAACTAGGCAGCGAGGGCGAACTCAGTGCGATTTATATTCTTGGCACTTATAGTTTTGCAAAGGCCTTTTACGGGATACTTTGCATTCCCGACATGCCAGCTGGATGAGGTAAACCGCCGTCGAAACCTGTCGGCCCCGTTACGTGCGATCTTATCTCTTTTCTCTGAGAAGGTTAAGGATTTCGGGGTTGGCCCTGGAGATCATGCCGGCTCCGATGGTGGCCAAAACGCTTTCAGGCTGCGCCCAGGAGGCCAAAATTTTTGACCCATCCTCCAAGTTTTTTACAACCTCGAATTTTCTCCCCTCGCCTATCTTTTGCGCTTCCTTTTCGATATCTTCGGAACTCACTCCGAGAGCGTCCTGCGCCGTCGCCCTGCCTTTGAAGAGGGGGGCGAGGACCACTTTGTCCGCCAAGGAAAGCGATTTTGCAAACCCCGCGGCAAACTGGACCACCCTTGAAGAGTTGAAAGGCTCGAACATCACGCCTATGGGGGAAGAGGGATAGGAAGACTTTAGGGCCGAAAGAAAGGCCGCGATTTCAGCCGGGTGGTGCCCGTAGTCGGTGAAAAGTTTTACGCCCTTTTCCTCTCCCAGCAGCTCGAAGCGCCTGGAGGATCCCAAAAACTTCGAGACCGCCCCGGCTCCGGCTTCAGGTTCCACTCCGAGTTCGGCGCAGGCGAGAATGGCCGCGGCGGCGTTAAAGTCGTTGTGCCTCCCCGGAATGCTCATCTCCACGGGAATGCTCTTCCCCTTAAAAGAAAGGGTGAAAGAGGACGCCACGGGGGAAGAGGCGGGAAAGAGGCGGATTTTTTCCAGCCTCGCGTAGTTTTCTTCGTCCAGGCCTCTTAGTTCCAAACTAAGGTCTTTAAACGCGCTTTCGCCGTATCCCAGGACTTTCCTCTTGTCTTCCGCCTCCAGGGATTTGAAAATTTCCCGGTTCCCCGCATCGTCCATGCACATCACGCACTTGGCCGATCGGCCTATAAAGCCCTTGAGGGCATCCCTGTAGGCTTCGATTGTCCCGTAGTGGTCGAAGTGGTCTCCGTCGCTGTTGGTGATGATGCATACGGAAGGGGCGTATTTCAGAAAGCTCCCGTCAGATTCGTCGGCTTCCGCCACAAAAGTGTCTCCACCCCTCCTCCATCCGGGCTCCGCTCCCTCCCGGGTTTTAAAGGAACTTCCCAGGGCCCAGCCGGGATCTTTTCCCGCTTCCAGAAGGATGAAGGAAGCAATGCAGGAAGTAGTGGTCTTTCCGTGAGTGCCGGAAACCGCTATTGATCTTTTGCCCCGCATGAGGAGGGAAAGGATGTCGCTTCTGTGCGCCAAAAGCATCCCGGTTTCGACGGCTTTTTTGATGTCGGGGTTGCCCTCTTCTATGGCGCTCGACCACACCAGGACCCTGGCTCCTTCCATGTGCGAACCGTCCTGGGGAAAGACCTTTATCCCGGCCTCTTCAAGTTCGCTTGTTATAGGCGTGCGGACTATGTCGCTGCCTGCGGTTTTCACGCCTTCTGCGGCCAAAATCCTGGCCAGAACGCTCATGCCGTGTCCGCCGATGCCGGAAAAGAAGACGGACTTCAAGTCTTTCAAATCCTTCCCTTCGAGCGAAGGGAAGGAGGGGGAGGGAAGGTTACTCATGATACTTATGGTAGTTTGCGAGCTGTAAAATCTCCTCGGCCATGACCAGCGCCGCATTTTCTCCGGAAAGCTCCCTGGCCTTTTCCCCCATCGCCTCCAGCTTCTTTTTGTCGGTTATGAGGGGAGGGATGTACTTTTTCACAAAGCCCTCCGTAAACCTGGAATCCTGCACCAAGATTCCCCCGCCATTGTCCACGACGGGCTTCGCGTTGAACCTCTGCTCGCCGTTTCCTATGGGAAGAGGGACGTAGACGGCCGGCATCCCCATGGCCTCCATCTCGTTTACGGTTCCCGCCCCCGACCTGCAGATGGCGAGGGACGCGGCTTTGTAGAGCAGGGACATATGCGGGAAATAGTCGACGATGCGGTAGTTGCCCTCCTGGGCGAAGTACTGGCCGTCCTGGGAGGCGGAAAGCTCTCCCAGGGCGTCTTTGCCGGCGAGCTGGGTGACGAGCTCGGAGACGATTTCGCTCTTCCCTTTCCCGCACACGTGAACTACCTGGCACACTTGCAAAAGCTCCCGGGAAGCCCCGGCCACCGCCTTATTTATGCTCAAGGCCCCCAAGGACCCCCCGGTCACAAGGAGCACGGGCAGATCGGGCTTCAGCCCCAGAGCCTCTATGGCTCCGGCCCTCGCTCCTTCGGGATCTTCCCTGCGGGCTTTGGCAGCCTCTATCACTTCGGCTTTGAGGGGCAGGCCTATCCTTTCTGCAGGCTTTCTCCCCCTGCCCCTCAGCTTTACCCCGCCGTAGGCCGTGCCGATGTAGTCCGCCCATCTGGCCCCGAGCCTGTTGGCGATCCCGGCCATGGCATTTTGCTCATGGATGGCGATGGGGATCTTGAGCTTTTTTGCCGCCCTGTAGCACGGGGCTGAAACGTACCCTCCCACTCCGGCCACGCAGTCGGCGTCGACGGACCTAAGTATCTTTTCCGCATCCCTTACTTCCTTGGCCCACTTGGCGGGAAACAGGGCCGCTGAAGGGGAGAGGGAGCGGGGGAAGGCGAGCTTGGGTATGGTCCTGAGGGGCAGCCCGCTGGCCGGGACCAGGGTTTCTTCCATGCCGCCCTGCGCCCCCACGGCCGTTATCCTGGCCTGGGGGCAGAGGATCTTTATTTGCTCGGCTATGGAGATGAGGGTGTTGATGTGTCCCGCGGTGCCGGCGCCGGCCAGGACCACGGAAAGCTTTTCGCTCATGCCAGCGCCCCGCCCTTCAGGGCTTTTGCAAACTCCGTGAACTTTTCTCCCCTCTCTGCCATATCCCTGAACTGGTCCCTGGAGGCGCAGGCGGGGGCCAGAAGGACTACGTCTCCCGGAAGCGCCGCTGCGAATGCGAGTTTTACGGCCTCCTTTATGGCGGCAGATCCCTCTTCCTCTTTCACTTCATCAAAGGGGATGCCGGCCTCAAAGAGGGCTTTTGCAAACCCGGCCCTGTCTTTTCCGATAAGTACCACCCTGCGGACTTTCCCTTTGGCCTCTTGGAGCATGGGGAGCATGTCGCACCCCTTTGTCTCCCCTCCGACTATCCATTCAATTCCCCTGCCTTCGAGAGCGGAAAGGGCGACTAAGGCCGAGGCGGGGTTGGTCGCCTTGGAATCGTCTATAAATTCGACTTCTCCCCCCTCTTTGGGGACCTTCACCACTTCTTCCAGCCTGTGCCCCTCGGGCTTGAATTTGGAAAGGCCCCTGGCCACCTGCTCGGGCTTTGCCCCCATGGCGAGCGAAGCGGCCGCGGCGGCGAGGGCGTTTTCAATGCGATGCAGAGGGACGATCCCTGCGACCTTGAGGCTTTCCAGGGCGTCCACCCTGCACACCCTCCCGTAGGCGAAGGCGTTGTCGAAAATCCATCCCTCGTCCACGCCTACCTGGGCCGGCCGGGGCCGCGCGGGGGTAAAGCCCACCCGCACGCATCCCAGGTTCGCCTTCGCGCTGGCGGCCGCGGCGGACGTGACGGGGTCCTGGCAGTTATAGACCAGGGCCCTCTTCGCGTTCTCGAAAATCCGGGCCTTGTCCAGCCTGTATTCCTCTCTGGAAGAGTGCCAGTCGAGGTGATCGTCTGCAAAGTTCGTCCACACCGCCACCTCCAGCGCCAGGGAGGGAGTGAAGTGGAGCTGGGCGCTGGAGAGCTCGGCTACCACGATCTGGGCGCCTTTCTTCCTAGAGGCCAAAGTTAAGGGGAAGCCGGTATTTCCGCCCTCCGCCACGTCCAGCCCGCACTGCTTGAAGATTTCGGTTATCATCTTGACAGTCGTGGTCTTGCCGTTGGTCCCCGTGACGCCTATCCAGGGGATGGAGCGCCCCGCGGCATCCCTGGGGCGCGTCTTCCATGCGAACTCCACTTCGCTCATGACGGGCACGTGATTCTCCTCCGCCGTCCTTATGAGCCGGGAATCTGGGGAAAAGCCGGGAGAAACCACCGCAGTGGTTATGTTTCTCCAGTCCACGGAGAGGGGATCTGAAAAGTCGGCCTCGCGCTTCTCGTCGAAAGTCTCGCACTTCACCCCGTGTTTTTTAAGGACCTCCTCTACAGCCCTTCCGCTCACCCCCAGGCCCGCCACGAGGACCGTTCCCTCGAATTCGCTTCTTCCTATAATTGCCATTTTGTCTCCTTAGCGCATTTGCCCGCTCTTGATGAGCCAGTCCGAGTAGAAGATGATGATGGAGATTATCACGTACCCGCACTCTATCATCCAGAACCTCATGACGACCCGGGTCTCGGGCCAGCCCATAAGTTCAAAGTGGTGATGGAGGGGAGCCATCTTGAACACCCTCCTGTGGAAGAGGTGGAAGGCTCCTATCTGTATCACGTCCGACAGGGTCTCCATGACGAAAAGCCCTCCCATGATCACGGCTAAAATCTCCACGTGCAGGCTGACCGACATGGCCGCAAACAGGCCGCCCAGAGCCAGAGAGCCGGTGTCGCCCATAAAAATCTCTGCGGGGTGGACGTTGTACCACAAAAACCCCATCAGGGCCGCCACGCAGGAAAGGGCTATGATCACAAGATCCTGGGGATCGGAAGCCACGTACTTAAAGCCCTGGGAGGCGGAGCCTATGAGGTGGTAGCTCTCCCAAAAGGCGATGATGGCAAAGCCTATGAAGGCCGTCAGCCCCGATCCGGCGGCGAGGCCGTCCAGGCCGTCTGTGAGGTTTATCGCGTTGGTCCAGGCCGCCATGAGTAAGTTCACCCAGATTATGAAAAGTATTATCCCCAAAACGTTTCCCGCAAAGGCCAGGTTTATGGAGGAATCCGCTATCCAGGAGATGGAGGTGCGGCCCACCCTGACGGGGGCCTTTCTGGGAAAGAGCAGGGAGAGCACCGCGTAGCCGGATGCCACGAGGACCTGCAAGATCAGCTTGGCGTGGATGGTCAGGCCCAGGTTCCTCTTTTTTTTCACTTTCAAAAAGTCATCTATAAAGCCTATAAGCCCAAAGCCCACAAGGCAGAAAAGGGCCAAAAGGGCCGAAGGGGTGGGGACGGTCCTGTGGACGGCGTATCGGAAAATGGCCGCCGCCCCCCAGCCGATGAGGATGGAAAGTATTATCGCCACTCCGCCTAAAGTCGGGGTGCCTCTTTTGACCTGGTGGCTCTGGGGTCCGTCCTGCCGAATGTACTGGCCGTAGTGGAGCTTGTTTACGACGGCTATCACCGCCGGGGTCAGGCAGAAGGAGGCTACCAGCGAGCAGACGAACGCGATTATATAGGCCTCCACTTAATTCCCCTTTTCCAAGTCATCGGCCAAAGAGTCCAGGTGGAAAGCGTGGGAGCCTTTGAGGACCACGAGGGGCCGTTGGGCTCTGCGCACAAACTTTTCCGCCTCCTCTTTCGCCTCTTCAAGGCTCCTGGCCAGCCTGGCCCCGGCGACTTCCTCCATGTAGGCCCCGGCCAGGGCGTCTTTTTCTTTATCTTGGCACACTACTATCAAAGCGGCTGAAGAATCTCTGACGGCCCTGGCTGCCTGCCTGTGGTACTCTTCGCTTTTCTCCCCCAGTTCCAGCATGGGCGAGAGTATGAAGAGGAGGTCCATCCCCTTCTTTTTCGCCATCCTCTCTGCGATCTTTATGCAGTTCGACATGGAATCGGGGTTGGCGTTGAAAGTGTCGTCCAAAACGAGGCACTTTTTGCCAAAGCTCCCGCTTTCAAAGAGGCTGAGCCGGTGCGGGCTTACGCCCCGCAGCCCCGAGAGGCCGGAGGCGATTTCCTCATCGGCTATCCCGCACACCTTTGCGCAGGCGGCGGCCGCCAGGGCGTTGGAGGCGTTGTGCTCCCCTAAGAGGGGAAGGGCGACCCTGCCGGCCGGCCTCCCTTCCAGCACCAGATCGAATCTCGCCCTGCCCAGCTCGTCTACTTCGAGGTTTCGGGCGCACGCCTCCATCCCGGGCCGAAAATCCAGAGAGAACCAGCGCACCTTGGCCCGGGTCAGCGGGGCCATCTCCCTCACCCTCCTGTCTTGGGCGTTGAGGACGGCGGTGTCGGAAGGCTTTAAGTCCTTTACAAGTTCGCTTTTCGCCCGGAATATGTTCTCTCTGGATCCGAACTCCCCCTCGTGGGCAAAGCCCACCCTGAGCTCTAGCGCCACGTCGCAGGGGGCGATGGAAAAGAGGCGGGAGATGTCGCCAATCCTGTTTGCTCCCATTTCGGCTATTAGGTAGCGGGTTTGGCCGTCCACTTTGAGGCACGTCAGGGGAAGCCCCAGCTCGTTGTTAAAGGAGCCCTCGTTTGCGGCCGTAGGGGCGAAGGGCGAAAAGAGCTGGAAGAGGATATCTTTGGTAGTGGTCTTACCCACCGATCCTGTCAGGGCGATCTCGGTGAACCCCGGCCTCTCCCTCCTCTTTTCAAGGTTGGCTTTTGCGAGCTTTGAGAGGGCGTCTACGGAATCTTTGACCACGATCTGGGGCATAGGGCAGAGAGGATCTGGGGCGTGGGTGAGGGCGGCTTTAAACCCGTTTTCAAAGGCCTTCGCTATGAAGAGCGCGCCGTCCGTCTTTTCGCCCCTGACGGCTATAAAGAGGTCTGCCGGAGCCGCCGTCGATATCGACGCACTCCCGACGCAAACTTCCCCCGATCCGCCCAGCAGCTTTCCTCCCGTCAGGCGCGCTATTTCTTCAAGACTTGTCTTTATCATGGCCCTCCCCCGGGCAATCCGTTCTTTTTCCGGCTTCCCTCTCTTTGGGGAACTTGCCGGCTATGCTTACCGCCTTCCTTATGGAAGCCGTAGTTATCCCCGCCGACAGCGCCATGGAGATGGCCGTGCGCACCGGGGTGCTCCCCATGGGCACCACGTCTATGAGCTGGTTGAAGGCGTCGGTGTCCAAAAGGCCGAAGGGGTCGTTGGCATAAGCCACTACGCGTGTGGAGGTGTCGAAGACCGATCCGTAGAGGGGCTCCTCCTGGGGCTGGAGGGTGCGGGGGGTGCCGGGCTTGGAAATCAGGTCGAGCACCCGGCTTCCCGTGCACACGTCCACATGCGTCCCCGTAAGCGCCAGGCGGGAAAGCGTGGGGGGGTTGGCCGAGATCACCATGGCAGAGCACCCCTCCTCCACGGCCTGAGCCTCAACCTTCTGCACGTCCACCGCGTCCAACGGGTAGGAAAGATCCAGCGGCCTTTCCTGAATGAACGAATTTTCAAAGTCCAGAAGGCATACGGGGTTGCCGAGGATGTGCAGGAGCTGGGAGAGGACGGGGGCGGCGGGCTTCGAATCCATTCCGAAGCACGCGAAGACCGCCATCTTCAAGGAGGGGTCCCCCATGAGGAAAGAGGCTATAAGCCCCAGGTTTTCCCGCCAGTTGTCCATGTAGATTATGGGGATGTCGAGGTTGCGGGCGGCTTTTTCTTCGCCCTTTTCCAGCCCTATCGCATACGCCCCCGACTTCTCGGCCTGAAAAAGGGGCCCGTCCTCCGAGAGGGGGCAGGCCGGGACGAACAGCGATCCCTGCGTAACTTCCTGCACCTTTGTGGCGATGGAGGTAAAGGTGACGCATGAGGCAAACGGCTTGTCGCAGACGGCGCCGAAGGTGCGCACGATGTATCCGATGGTCAAACGTAGGTACGAGATATCTGCCAGCCTGTTCATCCTCTCACCTTTTTGCTCAAACTCTTCCGATTATAATCTTTGCTTCTTGACCCTTTCGGGGCGCCCAATCACCTTCACGGCCCTCAGGCGCACCGAGTGGGAGCGGGAATTGGAAGCCACCTCCCCCTCCCCGGCTTTGAGGGCCCCCCGCGTGAGATCCTCAAAATAGGGCTCGGGGGCGACGGGGAACTTGGGCGGGGCGGAAGGGGAAATGCCGGATGCGAAAAAGCGCTTGACCAGCCTGTCTTCGCCGGAGTGGTAGGACTCGACCATGATTACGGTCCCCGGGCGCGAAGCCTCAAGGGAGGAGGCGAGGAGGCGCTCCAGATCTCCCTTTTCCCCGTTCACTTCCATCCTCACCGCCTGAAAGACCCTCTTTTTGGTCTGCAGCCTCTCTCTGTAAGGCGTATTGGCGTCCAGGATTTCAGCCAGCCTCCCCGTGGTCGAAATTTCCCCTTTCTCCCTTTCCCGCACTATGGCGCGGGCCAGGAGCCCGGCGCGGGGCTCCTGGCAGGACCTGAAAATCTCCTCCAAATCCTGCCGGCTGCGGGAGTTTATAACCTCTCTGGCGGTGAGGGGGGAAGAAGGATCCATGCGCATGTCGAGCGCGCCGGAAGACATGTAGCTAAACCCCCTCTCGGCCTTGTCTATCTGGAGGCTGGAAAGGCCGAGGTCGGCGAAGATGAAGTCGGGATCGCGGCCGAAAGAGGAGAGGATGGAAGAGAGGTTTGCAAAAGAATCGTGCACGAAGGCGATCCTCCCCGTCTTTTCAAGCCTCTTTCTGGCGATCTGCAGGGCCTCCCCGTCCTTGTCAATCCCTACGAGAAACAGGGAGGGGAACTTTTTGAGGAAGGCTTCGCTGTGCCCTCCAAGGCCCAGGGTGCAGTCGACCGCGAAGCGGGGAGTGTCCAAATTGCGATCTAAAATTTCTAGGCATTTGTCCAGCATCACTGGCTGATGCGTGAAATCTTGTTCCATAATTTACCTTCAAAATCCGGTTATACAAGAGGCATTCTAATAAGTCATGACTAACAGCGGAGCGGGAAAAGCGGACCCATACGGGTCGGAACAGAAAAAGGTAGACCTGATTTACGGCCGTTTCGACGAATTGAAAAGCCTAGTTGCAAAGAGGCTGAGTTCCACCAGGGCGCAAAAAGAGCTAAACCTCACCTCCATGACGGAGAGGGATTCTTTTGCGACCATGTACGAAGACAGGCTCTCCTCGCTCCGGGCCGGAGAGTACAGGCTGGTTTTCGGAAAGCTCCGCATGAAAGACGGATCGGAGCGCTACATAGGGCGCATGGGCCTGTTGGAAAACGAAAAACCGATTCTGCTCGACTGGAGGGCCAAGGCCGCAAGCCCCTTCTACGAGGCCACGTTCTTCGATGACATGGGGGCCGCCCTGAGGCGCCACATCACCCTCGAAAACAGGAAGGTTGTAAAGCTGGAAGACGAGCTTTTGGACCTCAGCCCGGAAAAATCCGAAAAGGCCCTCAAAGAGGGGATACTAAGCGGCGAAGGGGCCCTCATGGCGGCGCTCGAAGAGAGCCGCACCGGAAAGATGGGCGACATCGTCTCCACCATCCAGCGGGAGCAGAACCGCATAATCCGCATGCCCCTGAATTCTACCGTGGTGGTGCAGGGAGGGCCCGGGACGGGCAAAAGCGCCGTCGCCCTGCACAGGGCCGCCTACCTGCTCTACACCTACAGAAAGGAGCTGGAGGCGAGCGGGGTACTGATAATCGGCCCCTCGCAGGCCTTCGTGCACTACATAGACGACGTCCTGCCCTGCCTGGGGGAGACCGACATCCTCATCCGCACCATGTCGGAAATGCTTCCGGGGGTCACAGTGAACTGCAAAGATTCCCCCCTGGCCGCCAAAGTTAAGGGAGACCTGCGCATGGTGCAGGTCATCAAATCCGCTATTAAGCGGCACATAAGGATCCCAAGAGAACTTCCGGCCATCTCCGTAAACGGCATAAAGCTGAAACTGGAGCCGGAAGAGATAGCCAAAGGGCAGGCTTTCGCCAGGTCCGCGGGGCCCTACGAAGTGGCCAGGCGGGCCTTTGTAGATTCCATGTGCTCCCTCCTCTTTTCCAAGTACGAAGAGGCGGCGGGGGGGCAGATTTCCGGAGATGACGCGGAATTTGTAAAAGAGCAGATACGCGAGAACGCGCAGGTGCGCCTCGCGCTCAACCTCTCCTGGCTCCCCCTCTCTGCCCGCTGGCTCTTGGACGATCTTTTTTTCAAGCCCGCCAAGCTCGGAACTCTGGCGCCGTGGATGAGCGAAGAAGAAGTTCAGAGCCTGATGCGGGAAAAGGGGAAGGTGAGCGAAGGCGACATTCCCCTCCTCGACACGGCCATGGACCTTTTGGGAGAAGAAGAAGTCAGAAAGAAAGGCCCCTCCGCCAGCAGGGCGGACAAAGAATTTGCAAAGTCGACCATGGCGATGTTCGGGGTCTCCCCCTCGCTCGTGTCGGCATCCGACCTTCTCTCTTCCCTTTCCCCTTCCGAGCGAAAGTCCGTGGTAGAGCAGGCTGCTCTCGACAGAAAGTGGCAGTTTGGCCACATAATAGTCGACGAGGCACAGGAGCTCACGGCCATGCAGTGGAGAATGCTTCGGAAGAGGTCGGCTTCAAAGTCTTTCACCATAGTGGGGGACGTCGCCCAAACCAGCTCCCTGGCGGGGACGCGCAGCTGGAAAAAGAGCCTCTCTCCGGTATTCGGCAGAGACTGGACGCTGTGCCCCCTGGAAATCGACTACAGAAACCCCAGGGAAGTTGTCGAAGAGGCCTCGCAATTTGCCAAGAGGGAAGGCCTCAACTCCGAAGACATCAAGGCTGTCAGAAGCGTGGAAGGCTCTTTGGAAAAGGTGGAGAGCGAAGACATTGAAAAAGAGGCGGTCTCAAAGCTGGTAGAGTGCGCCAAAAAGTTCATTCACTCTTCCATGGGCACCGTGGCCCTGATAACGGAGAAAAAGGACGTGGAGAAAATGTCTGCCAGGGTGAATGCGGCCCTTGAAAAAGAATTCGGGAAGGCCGAGGCCGACAGGCTCACCCGAAACGGGTGGAAGAGCCAGATCGCCGTGAGGGGGACGGAGGAGATAAAGGGGATAGAGTACGACGCCGTTGTCCTCATGGATCCCCCCGAGCCCGAAGGGGAAGGGGAGGAGAGGAAGATTGCGGCCAGCAGGCTTTACATAGCGATGACCCGCCCCACCCAGAAGCTGGTAATAGTAAAAAAGAAGAATCGGGCCTTTATTTAGCCTCCAGCTCCCTGGCCGCCCTGACGAAGTCCTCGGGAGCGGAAAAGTTTTCATACACGCTGGCAAACCTCAAATAGGCCACTGCGTCCAGTTTTCTAAGAGGCCCGAGGACCGACAGGCCTATCTGGCGGCTGGAAACCTGCCCGTCTCCGCGGGAGCGGATGTCTTCCTCCACTTCCTGGGCCAGGGCCTCTATGGAGGCGTAGTCTATGCCCCTCCCCTTGCAGGCCTTAAAGACGCCGGTTGTTATCTTCCCCCTGTTGAAAGGCTCGAAAGAGCCGTCTTTTTTGCACACCAGAAGCTGGGTGGATTCTACCGTAGTGAACTTCCTGCGGCACTTTGGGCACATCCTCCTTCGCCTCACCGAGCTTCCGTTGTCGCTCTCTCGGGTGTCTACGACCTTGGTGTCGGGGCACTTACAGAACGGGCAGAGCATCAGTTTTCCCCGCGGCCGGCGAGCCTGGCCATCTGTCTTACATAGGATTCAAGCTCCGCATCGCATATCCACGCCGTCTTCGCGCACTCTTCGGGGCAGGAGGCGCCGTAGAGGGCAATGAGCCCGGAAAGCTGCTCCTTCCACTCCGCCATCTCCTCTTGCAGCGCCTCTTCTCCTCTCTCCAGGAGGGTGGAAAGAAATCTTCCGCTCACCCCCGCCCACCGCGCCCCCAGGGCCAGGGACTTTAAGACGTCCAAAGGGTTGCGTATCCCGCCCGAGGAAATGATTGCCGGCATCGCCTTTTTCTCTCCGCCTTCCTCGGGGTTTAAGAGCTGCCGGGCGAAGCGGGCGTTTAAAAGGGACTGGACCGTGGAAAATCCGCACTCGGAAAGGTAGGAAAAATCGCCCCTTTCGCGCCGGCTGTTTTCTATCGTGCAAAAATTCGTCCCTCCCCTCCCCGACACGTCTATGGCTTCAACTCCCATCTGCGCCAGAGTTTTAATGGAGGACACGTCGAATCCGAATCCCACCTCTTTCACTATCACGGGTATCCCGGCCTCTTGCCGGATTTCGGCTATCTTTTCCTTCCATTTCCACTTCCGGCTCCCCTCGGGCATGACGAGCTCCTGGACGGCGTTGACGTGTATCTGCAGGGCTATGGGGTCGAGCGCCTTTATGAGGGTCTTGACGGTCTTGGGGGAAGTGTCGGCGTTGACGTTGACCAGCACGGGCTGATTTGTAAGTTTCCTCGCCTCTTCAAAGCCCTTTAAGGCTGAAGGGTCCCGCTCGACGAAGCTCGCCGATCCGAACGCCATGGGGATTTTATTTTTTTCGCTCGCCCTGCACAGGCTCCTGTTGATGCGGTCCCCCTCCTCTACTCCGCCCGTCATGGCGTTTATGAAGAAAGGGGCCGCCACACGGAATCCGAAAAAGTCGCATTCCGCATTTGAAAGGGCCGCCTCAGTTTCCGGGAGGGCCGGACGCACCAGAAAAATCCTGTCGAAGTCGTTGCGCCTGGGCTTCCTGGCGTAGCGGGCCAGGACTATGTGGTCTCTCTTCCTGGATGCGGCCGATTGGGCTTCTTCGTTCATTTCTCCCTCTTCAGATCCAAAACGTCGTCAAATACGCTAAATCCGACAGCCTTCCACGCGCGGGAAAGCTTTTGGCATTCCTCCGCGCCTCCGAGCGCGAGGATGCAGTCTCCGCCGCCGGCGCCCGATGTCTTGGCGGCAATGCCGAGGGCCCCTGCGATTGCGATTGCCCGCCTCGCAGACGCGCCCTCCAAGGGTATCCGGTTCCTCCTGGCAAAAGATTCCAGGTTGTACCTGGACGCTTCCAACGCCCTTTCTACAAGATCCGCCCTGCCCTTCAAGATCCCCTCCCTGGCCATGAGGCAGAGCCTGTCTGAGTGCGAAGCGAACCTCCCTCCGGGCCTGACGGCCCGAATGAGGGAGGAAGTGGAGGCGGGGATGCCGGTCCAGAAGGCGATAGAGGAGAGGGGAGGGAAGGAAAGTTTTTCCGCAAAAAGCCCGGGCCAATTTTTAAATACGCTTTCCGGGGAAAGGCGGGAGGAAAGCCAGAGCGGGTCAAAAGAGGAATAGAATACGGGGCCCAGCAGGCTCGCCGCCACGTCTCCCCCCGATCCCGACCCCTGCCAGGAAAAATGGGTCAGGATGGCAAGCTTTAAGATCTCCTCTTGCGAAAGCGGGACCCCGTAAAGGAAAGTCATCGCCTTTGCCAAAGCGGCGACAAGGGCCGCAGACGAGCCGAAGCCGAGCTTTTTTCCTCCCGCCTCCAGCCCGCTGCCGATTGTGATTTCGACTCTGAGCGACCTCCCCGTCTCCCGCCTGCAAAAACCTTCCAAGAGCCTCACGGCAAAGAGCGCGAAGCACTTTTCGGGCGCCACAGTGGAGACGAGGTCCCCTCCCCTCCACGCATACCGGATGGGAGACGCAAAGAGCGGAGAAGACAGGGACGCTTCCTCGCTTTCTCGGGCCTCTACCCAGAGCTTCCTTTTTGTGGGGGCGCAAATGGCGAAAGATCCGGGCCGGAGGACGGCGTATTCCCCGCAAAGGTAGAGCTTTCCTGAAGATTCAAACCTCACGCCAGGCCTCCACTCCCTTCCCGGGCCCGGCCTCAAAGAGGCGCGCTCCGGCCCCCATGGCTTCCCGGACGGCCTGCTTCACCCGCCCTGCATCCCCCTTTTGGCACAAAAGCGCCGCATTTTTCCCCGCATCACAGCTCCAGTAGCAGGGAACGGAGCCTTTCCTAAGGTTCTGGGCCAGGCGGAGGGCCTCCAGGGAGAGGCCGGATAGGTAGGAAAAGCCGCAGGAAAGGGCGAGGGCGTGCATCTGGCAGGCGTTTTTTTCAGCCACTTCTCCCAGTTTTTCAAAGTCTCCCGCCTTTATGGCGCTTTCAGCTTCCCCGCAGGCCTTCCTGCACTCCTGCCTCCAGACGGGAAAGAAGGGCGAAAACTTGGAACGCCTCATGCCTTCGGTGGAAGAGATTTCCTTCTCCCCTCCCCCAAAAGAAAGGAAGAGGACGGATATGCCCATAGACGGATTCTCGTCTAGAGGGAAGGCGAAGCTCTCCCCCGTCCCCCCTTCCTTCCATTCCGCAAACCCGCCGTATACGGACCTGGAGGCGGATCCCGACCCCAGCCGGGCGGCGATCGAAAGCTCCTTTCGGGTCAGATCCAACCCGAACTCCTCTGCAAATGCCGCCGCCAGGGCGCAAAAAGCCGAAGCCGAACTGGCAAATCCGGCGCTCTTGGGGACGAAATTCCGAGATTCTACAAGCAGGCCCTCTTTGGGGAGGGAAAAGAGGGAAAAGAGGCGGGAGAGGTAGGAAAAGACCCTGTCGGCTTCGGGGCCCGCCACTTTCTTTCCGTCCAAAACGAACTCGTTTGTGTCGGCTTTGGAAAGGCGCGTGTCGGTATAAAAAGCGTCCAACGTCACAGAGAGGCTGGGGGCGGAGGGGAGGCGCAGGGCCTCGTCTTCTTTTCCCCAGTATTTGACGAGGGCCAGATTGGTGTGGGCGCGGGCAAAAGAGGGCATCAGACCTCCTCCACCCAGGTGTCGAAATCGGGGAAGGCGCGCCTGGCAGCCTTGGCCGAGGGTCCGTCCCTGAAGAGGCCTATGGCGCATCCCCCCAGTCCGGATCCGGTGAGCTTTGCGCCGAGGGCGCCCAGATCCTCGCACCTTCCCACAATGTTTTCG
Organism: Aeriscardovia sp.; assembly: GCA_017965665.1. Taxonomy (GTDB): domain Bacteria; phylum Actinomycetota; class Actinomycetes; order Actinomycetales; family Bifidobacteriaceae; genus RGIG1476. The sequence continues at coordinate 99,646 of JAGCPN010000007.1, read as the reverse complement.
AGCTTTGGAGTAGAAAGGCCGAGGTCCCGCAACAGCCCTTGTGCGCAGCTCATGGCGCGCCCCACTTCTTCAAGATCCCCCCAGCCGTCTTTGGCCCTCAGGCACGCCTCAGAGAGCCCCTCCATAATTTTGCCTTTCTGAGGACAGGAGGCGACTTTTTTGATGGCGCTCTGGGTCCTCCCCGCCTCTCCGCTGTATACGACCAAAAGGGAGGCCCCCAGAGGGGGAAGGGAGGTGGCGGAAGATGAGGAAAAAAGGATGGGCACAGAAGAGGCGCAGGCAGCCAGATCCAGTCCGCTGGCCTTGCCGTGCACGGCGTCTTCGGCCTCCGAAGAGATCCTCATTACCTCTTCCTCTCTGAGCCCCAAAGAGAGGGCGCAGTTCAGGGATCTGGCCAAAGCCAAAGCGCTCGCGGCAGAAGATCCGAGCCCCGCGCCCTGCGGGATTGAACTTTTGAAGTGGAGGTTGGCGCAGTGCGCGCCCAAAAGCCGCGATGCCACGAGGGAGATTCCCGAGAAGTTGGCGGGAAGGTCCCTCAGCCTCCCGCAAAACCCGTCTGTGTTGACGGAGCTTTCAAAAATCGTGGGAGAGCAGTCGACTTCGATCTTCAGCCCCGGCAGAGGCGCCGCTATGGCGCACGATCCGTATAGCACGCTGTGCTCCCCCACGATTATCGCCTTGGCGTGGGCGCAAGATGAGGGCAACTAAAGTCCCAGCTGGGAAATGTAATCCTTGAGCACGGAGGCGCTGGTCTCGAGGCCCGCCTTTTCGGAGGCGTTCACGGGGGTGGGCAGCTGCGCTGCGACGCCGTTCTTGTTGACGATGCTGGGCACCGACATGCACACCCCCGAGATTCCATGGAAGTCTTTGAGGAGGGAAGAGACGGGCAGCACCCTGTCTTCGTCCTTGAAAATGGCCTCAAGGATCGTCACTGCCGACATCGCTATGGCGTAGTTGGTGACGCCCTTTCCGTCTATTACGGCGTAAGCGGCGTTCTTGGTGTCGGAGTGGATCCGGCTCCTCACTTCTTCGGTCAGAGGCTCGAATCCGGGAAGCGGGGTCCAGTCGAGGAGGGGGACGCCCCCTATGGTGGCGCTGCTCCAGAGGGCCACTTCGCTGTCGCCGTGCTCGCCCGCTATATAGGCGTTGATATCTTTCACGTCCACCCCGGTGTGCTTGGAGAGGAGGAACCTGAGGCGGGCCGAATCCAGGTTAGTGCCCGATCCGAATACCTGGCCCTCATCGAGGCCGGAGAGCTTCAAAGTGGCGTAGGTGATGATGTCTACGGGGTTGGTGATGAGCAGGTATATGGCATCGGGGGCGACCTTCACGAGCGGGGGCACGATCGCCTTCATCATCGACACCGTCGACTTTGCAAGGTCCAGGCGGGTTTGCCCGGGCTTCTGGTGGGCGCCTGCAGTGACTACCACTACATCCGCGCCCCTGCAGATTTCCACGTCGTCCGAAGCGTCGAGGTGGACCTTGGGAAGGAAGGCCAGGCCGTGCTGGATGTCGGCCGCCTCGGCTTTGGCGCGCTTGAGATCTATGTCTTCCAGGACTATGGAGTCGGCCACGCCCTTTTGGGCAGCCGCAAAAGCTACGGTGGATCCGACGGCTCCGGCCCCTATAATGGCCAATTTCGTAGAATGAATCTTTGAATTGTACATGGAGACCTCTCGTAATTAAAAATGTTGTAAATTATTTACATAATACTACTAACCGGATCCGGCCCCGGAGAGGGCCGCAAAAAGAGAAAAAGAAAATTTGTCGAATCAATACTTTGAAAAAAATCCTTCGTGCGAGAGCAGGAAGAGGGAAATCTGCGTCAATTTAGGAGGAAGGGAAGTCAAGGTTCTGACGGACCGGGGCGTCTTTTCCGCCTCCGGGCTGGACCGCGGCACGGAGGTCCTTTTGAAAGCCGCCCCCGCCCCCGGCGCCGGTTCCAACGTCCTGGACCTTGGGTGCGGGTGGGGGGCCGTGGCATTGGACCTTGCCATGAAAAACTCCTCTTGCACAATCTGGGCCGCGGACGTAAATGAGAGGGCCCTGGGACTGTGCCGGGAAAACGCCGAAAGGCTGGGGTTGAAGAACGTGGAAGTCATGGAAGAGGGCGAAGAGCCCCCGGCTCTGGACTTCATCTACTCCAACCCCCCCGTGAGGATCGGAAAGGATGCGATGCGCAGGCTCCTGGCGTCGTGGATCGGACGCCTGAAGGAAGGGGGAAAGGCCTATCTTGTCGTCAGCCGGCATCTGGGATCCGATTCCCTTATGGACTGGATGGAAGAAGAGGGATGGAAGGCCAAAAAGATAAAGAGCAGCAAGGGATACAGGGTGATAGAAGTTTGCAGGTAGGGTTCCGCTATCCCGATCTTCCCGTCTCCAAAGCCCGGGACCTGATAAAGTCCACCGTCTCCTCCCACCAGGTGACAATCCTTTCCGGCCAGACCGGGAGCGGGAAGACCACCCAGCTTCCGAAAATGCTTTTGGAGATCGGAGCCGAAGGAAAAGGGCAGATCGTCCACACCCAGCCCAGGAGGGTGGCGGCAAGGGAGATAGCCGCGAGGGTGGCCAAGGAAATCGGAACGGAAGTCGGTGGCGAAGTCGGATACCAGGTGAGGTTCGAAGAGAAGCTCGGCCCTCAGACCAAGCTTAAGATCGTGACCGACGGGATACTGCTGTCCGAAATCAGGCGCGACCCGCTGCTGCGCCGCTACGGGGCGGTGGTCATAGACGAGGCCCACGAGAGGAGCTTGAATATCGACTTCCTTTTGGGGTTTATGGCAAAGATCCTCCCCCGGCGCCCCGACCTGAAACTTGTGGTGACGAGCGCCACGATTGATTCGGAGAAATTCAAATCCTTCTTCGAATCCGCCTTAGGGCAGGAAGTCCCCATTATAAGCGTAGAGGGCAAGACTTACCCCGTCGAAATCCTCTACGAGCCTTACGGCAGTCCTGAAGCCCTGTGCGAAACGGGCGTTTTCAAGTCCCAGGATCTGGACCCGGCCCAGCAGGTGGCCAGGGCCGCAATAGAGGAGATAACTTTTGACAGGGAGGGCGACATCCTCGTCTTCGCCTCGGGTCAAAGGGAGATAGAGGAGTTCTCCGAGGCCATAGAGAAGGCGCTTCCGGCCAGGTACAGGGAGGAAGTGGAGATTCTTCCCCTGTTCGCCAGATTGGGATCCAAGGACCAGAAGAAGATTTTCGCCCCGCACGCAAAGAGGCGGGTGGTCATTGCCACCAACATCGCCGAAACCTCCCTCACGATACCCGGGATAAAGTACTGCGTGGATCCCGGGACGGCCAGAGTGAGCCGCTACTCCAGATCCAGCCACATCCAGCGGCTTCCTGTGGAGGAAATTTCCCAAGACAGGTGCGATCAGAGGGCCGGGCGCTGCGGAAGGGAGAGCGAAGGGATAGCCATAAGGCTCTACTCCGAAGAAGACTACCTCTCCCGCCCCCGCTACAGTGAGCCGGAGATACTGAGGACCGACCTTTGCCAGGTAGTGCTCCACATGATCTTTTCCGGCGTGGCGAGGAGCGTGGAAGAGATAGAGGGCTTTCAGTTTTTGGACAAGCCAAATATGCGCGACTTCCTCTCTGCCCTAAGGGAGCTGGAAGACCTGGGGGCTGTGAAAGTGGAACGCGAAACTATAAAACTCACCCGGACCGGGTACCTCATGGCAGACCTGCCGGTGGACGTGAGGCTCGCCAGGATGGTGGTGGAAGCCGAAAAGTACGGGCCCAGGATTTTGGCCCAGGTCCTGGCCATAGTCTCCTTTTTCAGCGTCAACGACATCTTCAGGGAATCTGCCGAGGAGCCGGAGAAGGCGAAGAGGATGCAGAAAATGTTCCAGGACCCCTCTTCCGACTTCCTCTCTGCCCTAAACCTCTTCTACTTCCTGTTCGAATCCGAAGGAAAGAGCCTGAGAAAGAAGTGCGCGGCATTTTTCCTCAGCTACCAGCGCGCCTACCAGTGGAAGGAGCTCTTTTCCCAGCTTTCCTCCGTCTTAAGGCAGAGGAAGACCGAAGTGGGAAGGGTCCTTCCCGAATCGGAAGAGGACGGGGGTGAGGAAGAGAGGACCCGCTTCAGGTGGGACGGGGAGAGGGTGCACCTCTCTCTTTTGCCCTCGCTTTTGCAAAACATCGGCCGCCTGGAAGAGCCAAAAGACAAAAAGGACAGGCGCATATCCTACAGAGGGACAAAGGGGATGAAGTTCGAAGTGTCTCCGGCGTCGGCCCTTTACAAAAAGAAGGCGGAGTGGGTGGTGGCGGCCTACCTTCAAGACACTACCCGCCTCTGGGCCCGGGGCGTGGGGCAAGTCAGGCCCGAGTGGATAGAGGCGTCGGCGGGGCGCGTCGGAAAGTACCGCTACTCGGCTCCTGTTTGGAGCGAAGGGGCGGGATGCGCCGTCACAAAGAGGACTCTGAGCGTGTACGGCCTGGACGTCATGCAGAAAACGGTGTCGGCAAAGGCCCTCTTTCCCGCAGAAAGCCGAAAGCTTCTGGCCTGCGCGCTCGCTTCGGGAGAAGTAAAGGGGTTTGCCGGCGACGGCTTTGTAAAGGAGAACCTGAAGGTCTTAAGCGAAGCTGAAGAGGAGGCCGCCCGAAACCGCACCGGATTTGATGCTTCATCTTTGGAAGAGTTCTACCAAGAGCGGCTCCCCGAGGATGTGGTGGACGTCCGCTCGCTCATGGACTGGCAAAAGCGGGATCCCTCTTCAAAAGCCGCGCTCAGGTTCAGGATCGAAAAGAAGAGGGATGAAGAGATGTATCCGGGGTTTGCAAACGTGGCAGGTGCCTCCCTGCCCCTCTCCTACGCCTTTTCGCCCTCCGATCCGCTAGACGGGGTCACTTTGCACGTCCCGCTCCCCCTCCTCTCCAAGCTGGAGCAAAAAAATATACCCATACCTCCTGGCTACAGGCCGGAACTGGCGCTCAGCGCCCTGAAGGCGCTGCCGAAAAAGATCCGAATGCAGATTTCCCCGCTCTCTTCGGCCGCAAAAGAGGTGGAAAAAGAAATGGCGAAGGAGGGGGAGTTCTTCTCTTCCCTGAGCGGGTTTCTCAAAGAGAGGTACTCCATTTTGGATCCCATAGACTGGGGAGAAGTCAAAGGCAAAATTCCCCCGTACCTCGTGTGCAACATAAGCGTGGAGAGATGGGGGAAGAGGAAGGAAGTTCTGGAAGTTTCAAAAGATCTGAAGAAGCTGAAGGAAAAATATGTCCCCGTCGAAGAAGTGGAGAGGGCAGAGAGGGTAGAGAGCGAAGTAGAGAGCCTGAAAAGAAGCGGAAAGGTGCTGGAAGCCGGAAAGGTGCTGGAAGAGGCGGGGCTTTCGAAAAAGAGAGACGAAGTCATACTGGAAGGGCTTTTGGAAAAGTGCCACGTCCCCGAAGAAAGGCTGCTTAGCCTGTTTAGCCCCAAAGAAAGGCTTCTTCTCTGCTCGCTTGAAGACAAAAAAGATCTCTGCCGGGATATCGAAAGGAAGGCCGCTCTCTCTCTGCTCCCCTCGCTTCCCAAGGGGGAAGAGGAATTTTACTTTGCCCAGGAGCTTCTGCACAGGCGCTTGGAATCTGAAGCCCTGGAAATTGGGAAAGCGTATTTAAACATCGCCCAAAAGAGGAACGAAGTGGTGCGGGAGGCATCTTCCTCCCCCCTGTCCATGCTTTCAACGGTAGACGAGGTAAGGAACCACCTCTCTTCCCTCTCTTCAAAAGAGGCCCTTTTTAAGATGGGGCCGACAGAGGTCAGGGAAATCCCGCGCTATCTTGAAGCCGACCTTTTGAGGCTCAAAAAGGCCAAAACCAACGCTTCGCGCGATCGCCAGTGGTCGGCACAGGCCAGAGAGGCCAAAAAGATCGCCGAAAAACTGCAGGGAGGAGAAAAGGAGAAGGAGGCGCGGAAAATGTACGAAGAGTTCCTCATCTCCCTCTGGGCCCAGGAGCTGGGGTCCAAAGAGAAGGCGAGCCTGGAGAGGCTGAAAAAACTTAACTCTTAAAAATCGCTCTTAAAAATCTGCCTCAGAAGGGAAAGGGCTTCTTCTTTGGTGATAGAAGAGCTGCTTACGGCCGTCTGTTTCTCCTTTAGCTCTTTTAGGCTCTCTATTCCCACAAGGTAGGATTCCAGGTTCGGCATCCTGCGCAGTATGAGGGGAGGAGCGATCTTTTCGCCCCCCTTTCCATTGCAGTAACCCCTGGCGACGAGCTTTTGATCCCTGTTGTAGATCAGTACAATTTGCAGGTCTTTGAAGAGCTCCGTGAGACGGGCGGCGTCCTGCTCCGGATCCCTGTTTGAAACATCCAAAACGGCAAAAGTTCCCCACGGCGTGCCGAAGCAGTCTGCCGGCACTTCGCTTAGCGTGCACAGGCTGCACAGCGAGACGCTGTCGAGAGCGCTGATGATTGCTGCGCTCTTGGGCTTTACGCCGGCCATCTTGGAAAGCTCGTCTAAGTCGTCAAAAAGCTCTCCCTCGTCCTCCTCCTTGCCGCTTTGCTCCCTGCCCCGGGGCTCCTCTTCCTCTTTGGGCGCCTTCTCTTTCGGAGCCTCTTCTTCCTCGACTTCATCCCCTTCTTCGAACTGTTTTTCCAGTTCGTTTAGGATTTCGTCAAAATCATCTTCTTCTTCCATTTTTACTCCTTAGAAAGCTGGGACGAAAGACTCTTCATTTCTTCAGCCATTGAGACCATGGCGGAGGGTGAAGAGGGTTGTGGCTCGGCCAAGAGCTTTTGCGCCTGGGATGAGAGAGAGGAGGAAGCGGATGCCCCCACCTTTTTCAGCGTGGCCTCAAGGTTGCTCTTTTGGGTGGAAAACAGGGCCTTTGCCCCGTATATTCCGGCATCCTGAGCTTGCTGCGTGAGCTCGTAGCCGTAGTTTTTGGCCTGCTGGACCCACTGAGTTATGGCCTGCGTGTAGCTCTCGGCTTCCTGCGCACTCTTGGGCGCGGAAGTGATGTAGGAGGGCAAAGACGACACCATCTCGTTTGCCAGGTTCCACGTCTGGCTAAAGGCCTGAACGCTCGAAGAGCTTGGAAGGTCCTTGGAAAGCTCTTGCTGGGCGGAAGAAGTGGAAGAGAGAATTCCTTTCAAATTTGCCTCCTCCTGCCTGGCAGAAGATATCGCGCTTTTGTATCCGGGAGTGGAATAGGAAGAGTGGGAGCTCACTCCCCAGTAAATCAGGAGGGCCACTATCAGAATGACTATGGCTCCGGAAATATAGAGCCAGACAAACTTCCTCTTCTTTCCGGAAGGAGGGACGGATTCTTCCTGCATCCCGAGCTCCGAAAGCTCACCGAATATGTCCTGATCGCCCTTTGGGTTTTCTTCCATCTTCAGATCCTCAATACCCTATACAGTCCGAACCGAATAACTCTTTTACGCCTTCGATCAGGCTTTTGTTTTTAGAAACCTTCAGGCGGTCTGTGCAATTAATCGTCGCAACCCTTCCGCCTTCGCCCGCTATCTTCAAAACGACGCCCTCCTGCCCTCTGTACTTTTCAAGAAGGGTTTTGAGCTGCGAGATGGAACGCGGCGTGGCAAGCGCGCTCTGGACGACTATGCAAAATCCCTTTCCTTTCCCTGCGCCCTTTTCAGGCGAAGAAGCGGGCGAAGGAGCAGAAGCGGGGCGCTCGTCAGGGTTTAAATCCGGAACCTGGGGCGCTTCGGAAAGATTGTGCACATTTTGCACCCGCAGCTCTATTTCGTCTTCCTTTTCCTGCTTCCTTCCACAGCACACTATCAGGGAGTCTTCTGCGATCTCGTCTTGAAACTTTTGGTAGGTGTCGCCGAAAAGGAGGCATTGGATGCTAGCTTCCAAATCTTCCAGGGTCAAAATCGCCCAGGTCTTTCCCGACTTGGAAACTTTCTTGTTGACTGCAGTGACAATGCCGGCGAGGCTCACCTGATCGTCAGGCCGCTCTCTGAGGAAATCGGCTATTGTCATGCTGGAAGCGGCGCGGAGGGCGTTTTCCTCTCCTGAAAGGGGGTTGTCGCTCAGGTAAAGGCCCAGCATCTCCTTCTCGTATCTGAGCTTCTCTTTTTTGCCCCATTCTTCCTCCCGGGGGATTTTGATCTGCGCCTGCCCGGGAGAACTGGCGGAAAACAGGTCGATAAGCCCCTCCGACCTCTTCTTTTTCATATCCGCCACTTGCTTTAATACCCTCTCGCTGGCATCGAACAGGGCGCGGCGGGTGAGGCCGGAGCCCTGTTCAAGGGAATCGAAAGCTCCCCCCTTTATCAGCGACTGCGCGGCGCGCAGGTTCAAAACAGAAGGGGGGAGGCGCATGAGAAAGTCCGCAAACCCCTTATAGGGCCCGCCCTGCCTGGCATCAAGGATGGCTTCTCCTACTTTCTCCCCCACGTTCCTTATGGCCGATAGCCCGAAGCGGATGACGTTTTCCCCCACGGGGGCAAACTGGTTCTGGCTCTCGTTTACGTCGGGATCCATGACGTTTATCTCCATCCTCTTCGCCTCGGACAGGTATATGGCGGTCTTGTCCTTCTCGTCTTTGACGTTTTCCAGGAGGGCGGCCATAAACTCGGTCGGGTAGTTGGCCTTAAGGTATGCAGTGCGGTAGGAAATCATGGCGTAGCAGGCCGAGTGGGACTTGTTGAAAGCGTAGCCGGCAAAGGGCTGGAACACGTCCCACACGTCCCGGGCCGCCTTCTCCGAGTACCCCCTCTCCTTCATGGCCTTAAAGAAGGGCACCTTTTCCTGGTCCAAAACGTCCTGCTTCTTTTTGCCCATGGCCCTTCTTAAGACGTCGGCTTTGCCAAGAGAGTATCCCGCCAGGATCCTCGCCGCGGCCTGGACCTGCTCCTGATAGACTATCAGTCCGTACGTTTCGTCCAAAACTTCGGAGAGCGGTTTTTCCACCTCCGCGTTTATGGGCTCTATCTTTTGCTCCCCGTTCTTTCTTTTGGCGTAGTTGATGTGTGAGTTCATATCCATGGGCCCGGGCCGGTAGAGGGCGATCACGGCGGAAATGTCTCCGAACTTGTCGGGGGAAAGCTGGCGCAAAAGCGCCCTCATGCCCTCAGAATCTAGCTGGAAGACGCCGAGGGTGTCGCCCTTGGCCAAAAGTTCGTACGTCTTTTTGTCGTCAGTGGGCAGCCCCTCCATCGAAGGCGCCTTGCCATGGGTCTTTTCTATGTTCAGCAGCGCGTTTTTTATGATTGTCAGGTTGGAAAGGCCCAGAAAGTCATTTTTAACCAGCCCCAGGGTCTCGCAGGTGTGGTATTCGAAGGCGGTTGTGATGGTCCCGTCGCTTCTCTTCATCATCGGGGCGATCTCTTTTATGGGCACCGACGACATTATCGTGGCGCAGGCGTGGACCCCGGTCTGCCGTATCAGGTCCTCTATCCCTTCGGCCCTCTCCACTATTTTTTTGACGTCCTCGTCTGCTTCGTAAAGCTTCCTGAACTCCGCCGCCTCGGCGTAGCGCTGGTTTTTGGGATCGAAGATTTCCTGCAGCGTCATGTCTTTTCCGCCCTTGGCCGGGGGGAGGGCCTTGACGATCTTCTCTCCCATTGAAAACTCGTACCCCATAATCCTGCTGGCGTCCTTGATGGCCTGCTTGGTCTTTATGGTTCCGTATGTGACGCACTGGGCGACTTTGTCCCTGCCGTATTTTTCGGTCACGTATTTTAGAACTTCACCCCGCCCCTCGGGATCGAAGTCGCAGTCTATATCGGGGAGGGATATCCTTTCGGGGTTCAAAAACCTTTCAAAAATGAGGCCGTACTTCATGGGATCCAGTTCCGTTATTCCGAGGGCGTAGGCGACTACCGATCCGCCCGCCGAACCCCTGCCGGGTCCCACCTGAATCCCGTGCCTTTTGGCCCAGTCTATGTAGTCGGCCACGACCAGAAAGTAGCCCGGAAACTGCATCTGGCAGATTATCCCGCTCTCGTAGTCGGCCTGCCTTGCCACCTTTTCCGGTATCCCCTCCGGGTACCGCTTTTTAAGCCCCTTTTTCACTTCGCTCAAAAACAGGCTTGTCTCATCCCACCCTTCGGGGCACGGAAACTCCGGCATAAACGCCCCGTCCTGGCCGTCTTCGAACATGACCGAGCACCTCTCGGCTATCTCAACCGTGTTCTCCAGGGCCGAAGGGATGTCGGGGAAAAGGGCGGCCATTTCTTCGCCGCTCTTCAGGTAGTAGCCCTGGCCATCGAATTTGAACCTCTTGGGATCGGAAAGCTGGGATCCGGAATTTATGCACAACAGGCTGTCTTGCGCCTCGGCATCCTCTTTTCGGACGTAGTGGGAGTCGTTTGTGGCCACCAGGGGGGCGTTCAGGAGTTTGGAGATCCTTATCAGATCCCCCGCCACCCTCTTTTCTATGTCCAGCCCGTGATCCATGAGCTCGATGTAGAAGTTGTCCTTCCCGAAGATGTCCTGGAGCTTGGCCGCCTCCCGGAGGGCCTCGTCAAACTGCCCCAGCCTGAGCCTCGTCTGGACGGCCCCGCTGGGGCACCCGCTGGAAGCTATGACGCCTTCGTGGTAGTCGGAAAGGATCTCCAAGTCCATGCGCGGATGGGGGGTGGAGGCGTCCAGGCTCGCCTCGCTGCTGGCCTTTATGAGGTTTGAAAGCCCCAGATTGTTTTCGGCCCAAAGGGTGAGGTGCGTATACTCCCCTTTGGACGACACGTCGTCTCCGGCCTTCTGCTGCTCCAAAGTGCCCCACAACACGTGCGTCTTGTCCAGCCTGGAAGTTCCGGGAGTGACGTAGGCCTCTATGCCGATTATCGGCTTTATTCCCGCTTTAGTCGCCTCCTGGTAAAGCTCGTAGGCCCCGTGCATGTTTCCGTGGTCGGTTATGGCTACGGCGCTCTGCCCCAGCTCCTTGACCCTTTTGACCAAGTCCGGAATCCTGGCGGCTCCGTCGAGCATGGAGTAGTGGGTGTGTACGTGAAGGTTTACAAAATCTCTGGCGCTGCTCATTCTTTTTACTTTACTCTCAGCCCCTTGCCAAAATATCCAAAGAGCGCCTCAGATCCTCCGGATACGGGGCTTCCACCCGCATCCACACCCTCGTGGCGGGGTGTTTGAACCTCAGGCTTTTGGCGTGGAGCCACTGGCGCTCCAGGCCCAGGCCGCAATCCAGTTTGGGGTTGGATCCGTAAAGGCAATCTCCTGCGAGGGGATGGCCTATGGAGGCAAAGTGCACGCGTATCTGATGGGTGCGACCGGTCTCTATCCTGACTTGGCAGAGCGTGAAGCCTTTGAAGGTTTCCAGGGGCCTGTAATGGGTCACGGCATCCTTTCCGTAGGGGGAGACGGCGAAGCGGAACCTGGCGCCCGGATCCCTGCCTATGGGGGCCTCTATAGTGGCCGGCCCCCTCAGGTATCCCGAAGCGAGCGCATGATACGTCTTTTCCACCTCGTGGGACGCAAACTGCCTCTTCATCTCCACATAGGCCTCGTTTGATTTGCACAGCACCATTGCCCCGCTCGTCCCCACGTCCAGCCTGCTCACCACCCCCCGCCTCCCGGCAGGGCCGTCCGAGCACAGCCTCACCCCCTGCCTCTCCAGGGCCTCGGTCACGGTGTCTCCGTCCCATCCCGCGCACGGATGGGAAGCCAGGTCTGCAGGCTTATTGACTACGACTATGTCGAAGTCCTGGTAGAGGATCTCAAGAAATGACGGGGGGCGGTAGGGGCAGGAGGGGCGCTGCTCTTGCGATTCGAGGATCACCGTGTCCCCCTCTTCCAGCTTTTCGCTCTTTTTAGCCGCCCTTTCGAGTCTGGCCTCCCCCCTGCAGATGAGGGCCTCGGCTTTGGCGCGCGAAATGCCCAGCATCCTTGCCAGGCCTACGTCAAACCTTTCTCCGGCCAGATTTTCGGGAAGAGGCACTGTTTTTTTCATCCTTCCCCCTTTTGTCAAAATAGAAAATAAAAATACAGATGCACACAGCTGCGACGAAAAGGTAGATGTCGGCGACGTTGCCGACAGACCATCCGTAATCTATAAAATCAACCACGCATCCGTTTAAAAATCCGTGCGCATGGATAATTCTGTCTGCGAGGTTTCCGGCCCCTCCGGCCAGTCCGAAGGAAAAACCGGCCAGGAGCAGGGGGCTGTCCGCCAAAAAGATGCCGATGGCAAAGCCGACGCACCCTATTATTTCAATCATCCCCACGGCCCACGTGTGCGAGGAGAGGACCCCCAGGGCCGCGCCGGGGTTGCACAGCAGGTGCAGGGACAAAAAATGCGGCACTAAAGAGACGTCTTTGCCGGCCAGATAGGACTGCGCCAGCTCTTTTGAACACAGATCCGACCCCAAAAGGATTAGGGAAAGGGAAAAGAAGAATACCTTCCTCCCAATCTTTTTGCGCTTCGCCTTTTTTAAATCAGTTGAAGTCCGGATTGGAATCCTTCATGGAGTCTGAAGAGTAGTCGTCGGCCGTGGAAATCTGGCTCATGAGCTGGACGAGGAAGTCTTTGAGCCTGGACTTGTAGTTGGACTCGAACTTCTTGAGATCTTCCAGGTTCGCCTCAATGGTCTTGGTGTCATTGAAGAGCTTGTCTTTGACGGCCTTGGCGTAGTCGTCGGCCGACCCTCTGACCTTCTTGTCATAGGCCTGGGCCTCGGCCCGGACAGTGGTGGCGTAGTTGTCCGCCGACGTCCTCTGCTTTGTGCTCTCCTGTTCGGCTATAGCCCTTGTGCGGGAAGAGTAGTCGTCCGCCTCCTGGCGGATCCTCTGGCTGTACTTGTCGGCCTCTTCGCGGGTATGCCGGCTGTACTCTTCGGCATCGCCTACTAGGGCGTTGTACTTCTTGCGCCCTTCTTCTATCATGCTCTCCTTTGCTACGTCCCCTTCGGCTACGAGCTGGGCTTTTTGAGCCTTGCCTTTGTTGACGTACTGGTCGTGGAGCTGCATGGCCAAAGCCAGCATGGCCGTGGCTTTTTCGGGTTCTGAATCGCTCCCCTCGCCGGCATCGCTTATCTTCCTCAGGCTTCCCGTCACAGCCGGGGGCTCTGCGGAAGCGAGCCTGCGCCTGAGCTCTTCTTCGATCTTCTTGCTCTTTTCCAAATCTTCCGAGAGCTGGGCAATCCTTGCGTTCTGCCTGTCTTCAAACCCCTTGGCGCCCTGCTGGGCGGAGCGGAACTCTCCCCTGATGTCCTGAAGCTGCTGGGCCAGGGAGGTGACCTGGCTTTCGAGGCGCGACCTCTGGTTTAAGAGGCCCTCTTTTTCGGCGCTCATGGATTCGAGCTGCTTTCTGAGGTTATCTACCTCTTTGTCGGAAGCCTTTTCCTGAGCCTCGGACTGCTGCGAAGCGACGGACTTTTCCAGCTCGTCCGCCTTCTTTTTCAGCTCCTCGTTTTCCTTCTTCAGGCTTTCTATCTCTTTGGCGGCCTCCTGGCTTTCAGCAGATCCCTTATCTTCCTGCGCCCCCTGGCTGCTCTTTTTAAGCTCTTCTAGCTGGGAGGCAAGTTCCTTGTTCTTGTCCTCGAGCTCTTTGGATTTGTCTTCAAGTTCCTTGTTCTTGTCCTCGAGCTCTTTGGATTTGTCATCCCCCTGGGGGGCTTCCAGCATCGCGGCCGCGCCGCTCCTGCCCATGGCATTGGAACTGAGAGCATCTATAGTTTCGGTCACTTCATCGAGGAAGCTGTCGACTTCGTCTATGTCATAGCCTTCGCGGAACCGGGTTGTGTTGAACCTGTGGTTTCTGATGTCATTAGGCGTTAGCAGTGCCATTTGTTTTCATCTCCTCCTGACGAATCTATTTCAGTTTACAAACGGGTCATGGTTAGTGTTCTTATTAGATCCTCCATCAATGCTCACCTGAGCCGGACTTAAGATAAACACTCTCGGCGTCACCCGTTCTATGGAGCCCTGTAGTCCAAACACTACGCCTGCGGAAAAGTCCACAATCCTGTAGGCGGTCTTTTCATCTTCCACGTTGCTCAGATTCAGGACCACGGGAATTCCCTCCCGTATGGCCCTCCCCACGGCCTGGGCATCGTTGTAGGTTTTGGGGCAAAGTGTTGTGATTCTGTTCATAGTTCCTCCCTGGGGTCTGGAGGCAAAATAGGGGGCTGGTGAAGGAGAGGGCGAATGAATGGCCATCGCCGCTACGGAGGTGTCTGAATCAAAGGACACGGAATTCGCCTCGCTTTCAGGCTGAGGGCCCGTCTCGCTCGGAGGGGTCTCTATATCCGCCATTCCAAAGTAAGACATCGCATTTTTAATTCGGCTGGATGCTGACATTTCCCCCTCCTAGCGCAGGAACGGCGGGATGTCGATGTCCCCCGTGTCATCGTCGTCAGCTTCCTGGGACTGATTGGGCAGGGCGGCGGAACTTGCGCCCGCCTCTTCCTGCTTGTCATCCAGATGTACGGATTTGAGGGGCGGGACTTTCGGAGCGAAAGAGGAAGAATCCAAAGGATCGCTCTGCTTAAACAGAGGCGCTTTGGAAGAAAATTCATCCCCTTCCTCGGACTTTCCGGATTCAAACCCTGCCACTATCACAGTCACCTTCATGTCGTCGCCGAGCGAGTCGTCGAGAGTGACGCCCGTAATGATCTGGGCCTCGGGGCTTATGGCGTTTTGGATAAGTTCCATAGCGCCGCTCATTTCGTTCATCCCCAAACTCTTGGATCCGGCCACTATGACTAGCGCGCCATGGGCGCCGCTTATGTTCTCTTCCACCAAAGGAGAGCTTATGGCCTTTTCTGCGGCCCTCACCGCCCTGTCTTCCCCGTTTGCAGTGGCCATGCCGAAGAAGACGGTGCCGGCATCTTTCAAGATGGCTTTCACGTCTTCGAAATCGACATTCACATAGGAGTTATCCCTGATGAGGCTGGTTATTCCTTCGATTCCCGACATCAGCGCACTGTCGGCCAGGGAAAATGCTTCAAGAACGGAAATGTCCCCGCCGCCCTCTATTTCGAGAAGGCGGTCATTGGGGATAACGATTATTGCATCGACTTCTTTTTTAAGTTTTTCTATGCCCTTCTCGGCCACTTCATCGCGGCGGTGCCCCTCAAATGAGAAGGGGCGGGTGACTACCGCTACCGTGAGGGCCCCCAGTTCCTTGGCCACGTGCGCCACCAGGGGGCTGGCCCCCGTTCCGGTGCCGCCGCCTTCGCCGCAGGTTATAAACACCATGTCGGAGCCCTGCAGGGCAGCCTCTATCTCGCCTTCATGCTCCTGGGCGGCCTTGGCGCCCCTCTCGGGATCGGCTCCTGCTCCCAGGCCTCTGCTGCCCTCGTCTGCCAGAGCAATTGTCTGATCGGCCTTGGAGCGCACGATATCCTGCATATCGGTATTGATTGAGATAAATTCAACGCCCTGCAGCTTTGCATCCACCATGCGGTTGATGGCATTGCCCCCTCCGCCGCCGACGCCCACGACACGGATCACCGTTCCGTTGTCACTGTAGCTTCCCGCGTCCTCAAACTCCGCGTTTTCTTCCACTTTTTAACACCGCCTTGCCTCTCATTGTCCGGGCATTTAACTTTAACTTTATAGCATTCAGTTGAATATTAAAATTCAGACTGCGGCACTCAGTAGGAGGCATCCAGCACGTCCAATCCGAAAAGCGTATCTTCTTCATTTTCGGTCAGGCTGTGGGAATCTAGCCACCCGTAGGGAAGATGGACCTTCTTTTGAAACCCGCTCCTCCCTCTGGTTGAAGTTACCGCATCTTCATCGGGTTCGAGCGCGGGATCCAAACCGTCCAAAAGGGAAAACAGCTCCTCTTGGCTGTCGCTTTGCATGATGGCGCTCCTGGCCTCTCCCCCGATGGGGTATCCGCGCAGATACCAGCCAAAGTGCGACCTCATCGCCCTGGCTGCCCGCTCCTGGTCCCCATCCATAAACTCGAGCATCATGGAGAAGTGCTCCTTTATACAGGAGACCACCTCTCCAAGGGGCGGGACCGTGACCTGATCTTCGCCCCTGAAGGCGGCGGATATATCGGAAAACAGCCAGGGGCGCCCCTGCGATCCCCGCCCTATAGCCACGGCGTCGCACCCGGTCTCCCGCATCATGTCTACGGCATCCCGGCCCGAAAATATGTCCCCGTTGCCTATCACGGGAATGGAAAGCTCGCGCTTGAGCTCGCCTATCGCCGCCCAGTGCGAGTGGCCTCCGTAGTACTGCGCGCAGGTTCTGGCGTGAAGGATGACCCCGTCGGCGCCCTCCTCCTGGGCAATTCTGCCGGCCTCGAGGTAAGTCTTGTGATCTTCGTCTATCCCTGTCCGGATTTTTGCCGTAAGGGCCACGCTCGCCCCGTCCAGGGCTTTTTTGGCGGCGCCGATTACTTTTGCAAACAGGTCATACTTCCAGGGAAGCGCCGAACCTCCGCCGCGGCGTGTAATTTTGGGCACGGGGCACCCGAAGTTCAGACCTATGTGATCTACTTTGACCCTGTCTAGTACGATCCTGGCGGCCATGTACACGGCTTTGGGATTTACCCCGTAGAGCTGGAGGGAGTGGATTTTCTCTTCCGGAGAGAAGCTGAGCAGCTGGAAAGCTTTCTCGTTGCCGGCTATAAGGGCCCTGGAGGTTATCATTTCGGCCACGTACATCCCACCTCCGCCAAACCTCTGGCAAAGGACCCTGAAGGGCCAGTTGGTGACCCCCGCCATGGGAGAGAGGAGCATAGGAGTGCCTATCTCGAGAGGACCCAGGCGGAGGGGCTTTATCGAAAAATCCCTTTCCGGCAAAGCGCCGGAGTTTTTAGGAGCCCAAGAAGAGGCGATTTTGGCTTTCAGCAGGGTCTGCCTGTTTCTCTCTTTGCGCAGCTCGCTTTTTTCACTTTGAATCATGCGATCTCGGTCGGGGCCAGGCGGAGGGAGGAAAGGGAAGAGAGAATGAAGGGCTTGACTTCGGAAATTCCAATCCTCTCCTGGGACATAGAATCCCTGTAGCGCACAGTCACGCTCTTGTCCTCAGGAGAGTCGAAGTCTACCGTGAAGCACCAGGGAGTGCCGATCTCGTCCTGCCTGCGGTAGCGCCTGCCTATAGCCCCCGCAGAGTCGAAAGCCACATTGATGTCGGAAAGGCGGAGCTCTTGGGCCAGAGAAGAGGCCATGGAAAGGAGGGGCTCCTTTTTGGAGAGGGGCAAAATAGCCGCCTTAATCGGAGAGAGCCTGGGATCCAGGTGCAGGACGGTCCTCTTTTCAGCCTTCCCTTCGGCTGAGACTGCTTCGTCTTCGTCGTAAGCGTCCATGAGGAAGGCCATGACGGATCGGGTGAGGCCGGCGGCCGGTTCGATCACAAAGGGGAAGTACCTTTCCCCCGTGGCCGGGTCGAAGTAGGAAAGGCTCCTGCCGGAAGCCTCCGAGTGGGTCCTCAGGTCAAAGTCGGTCCTGTCGGCTATGCCCTCCAACTCCCCCCATTCGAGCGAGTCCAGGCCGAACTTGTACTCTATGTCCACCGTCCTCTTGGAGTAGTGCGCGAGCTTCTCTTTGGGGTGCTCGAAGAGCCTCAGGTTCTCTTCCCGCATTCCCAGGCCCGTGTACCACCTCTTCCTCTCCTCTATCCAGTAGGAGTGCCACTTTTCATCCTGCCCGGGCGCGACGAAATACTCCATCTCCATCTGCTCGAACTCCCTCGTGCGGAAGATGAAGTTTCCGGGGGTAATTTCGTTCCTGAAGGATTTGCCGATGTTGGCTATCCCGAAGGGCGGCTTTTGGCGCGAGGAGGAGAGGACCTCGAGAAAATCGACGAAGATCCCCTGGGCGGTTTCCGGCCTCAAATAGTGGAGGCTGTTTTCGTCTTCCACCGGGCCGAGGTTGGTGCGCAGCATCATGTTGAAATCCCTGGGCTCGGTCCATTCGCACTTCCCGCACGAGGGACAGGGGATGGAGGAAATCTTCCTCTCTTCCCCGCCGTGCCTGGCAGACCACTCCTCTTCAAGGTTGTCGGCCCTGTAGCGCTTATGGCATCCCAGGCACTCGACGAGGGGGTCGTTGAAGACGGTGACGTGCTTGGAAGCCACCCAGACTTCGGGAGGAAGGATGATGGAGGTGTCTATGCCCTCGACGGAGGGGCGGGAAGTGACCATGTAGTACCACCACTGGTGCTTTATGTTCTCTTTCAAAGCGACCCCCAGAGGGCCGTAATCCCAGGCGGACCTGGTGCCTCCGTAAATTTCCCCCGTGGGGAACACAAATCCCCTCTGCTTGGCCAAAGATACCAGCGCCTCAAGTTTGTTGTCTGCCACAAGTCCCCTTTCGTTTTAGTACTCAAAAAATAATAATGTCAGGTTTTAACCAAACCTGACATTATCTGTAAAGGAAAAAATCCGCCCGGTTAGAGGTTAAGTTTTCCGGCTGCGGGCCTCTCGTCTATCGAGGGCATGTCTTTGGCGTCGGCCGCGTAGAACCTCTTGAGATCGGAGTAGAGCTTGGTGAGCGCCTCTTTGACCGTGTAGATCATGTGTCCCGACTTGTAGTAGGTCAGGGCTATGTTGCCCCTGAGCTCTGCGGGCAGCTCTATGTGGGCCACGTCGTATTCGGTCTGATAGAACGGGGTGGCCATGTCGTAGTACCCGTTGCCGAGCATGATCTTAAGCTTGGGCTCCTGGAGGATGGCGCAGCACATGTCGTGGAGGGTGTTGGGGAAGGGAACGTATCCCCACTCGTCGGCCTTCACGTGGTCGGGGAGCTTGTGGGTCCACACCCACCCCTTGCCGGGGACGGTGGAGGTCCAGTCGAAGGGCGCGAAGGCGATGCGCTCCTTGTCGGTGTCCCAGCCCAGGGTGCGCCTCAGGTAGTCGTTCACGGTGGCTTCGTAGGCGGGGGAGAGGAAGGCGTCGTCGACTATGAAGGTCTGGTCGTCGCTCTCGGGGTCGGTGTCGTACCCCGACACCCTTCCGTCGTACCTTCCCACCACTTTGTCTTCGCTGCGCAGCACCTTCTTGCGGAACCTGCCGTCAGGCACGCGCAGGGAGGAGGAGAGCAGGTACTCTTCGGGGAGCCCCGTCATCTCGGCGTACTTCTTGGCCACGGCCTTGGCGTCGTCTTTGTCGAGCCTGTTGCCCTTGGAGAGGGCCTGGCGGTAGACTTCGGCGAACTTCCTGGCTTCCTCGGCCCACTCTTCTTCGCTCTTTCCTTCCCCGGCCTTCTTGTGGTACTGGGAAATCATGGCGTAGGTGGGAAGGTAGCCTATGTAATACTGGTCGTTGTCGTCAAAAGTGTAGGAGTAGTCGAAGATGCAGGAAATCAGGCAGGCGCCGGTGAGGGCGACTCCTTCCTGCTGCATCTTGAGGGTGAGCAGGCTCCCCCTGGTGGTGCCGTAGGATTCTCCGAAGAGGTACTTGGGGGAGTTCCAGCGGCCGTACTTGGTGCACCAGTTCTTGATGAAGGTGGTAAAGCCCGCTATGTCTCCGTCGACGCTCCACAGGTCCTTCTTAGCCTTGTCGGCGAGGATGGAGAAGCCGGCTCCGGGGGCATCTATGAACACGAGGTCGGTTATGGGCAGAAGGCAGAACTCGTTGTTTTCAACTATCCTGTACGGGGCGCCCTTGCCTTCAAAGCCCTCGGGAAGGTCGATCCTCTGGGGTCCGAAAGAGCCCATCATCAGGAAAGTGGAGGAGGCGCCCGGGCCGCCGTTGAAGATGAAGGTCACAGGCCTGGAGGCGTCGGATTTGCCCTCGGCGTCCACCGCTTCGAACATGGAGTAGAAAATGCTCGCCGCGGGCTTGACGTCTGCGGTGTCTATTCTGAGAGTCCCCACGGTCGCCTTGTAATCTATCTTCTCCCCGTTGGAGCTCCAGGTTCCTCTCGTGGAGTGCTCTTTGTCTGCGGGAAGATCTTCGGGGAGGATCACGTTCGGATCCTTCTTAGCGGCGCCGCCGGCCGCATCCTGGGTCTTGGTAGTATCTGTATCGCTAGACATTTTTACCTTCTTTTGCGCTAAGCGCCTTCAACTCCCCCAAAGCGCCTCCGGCGCCCGGAGTAGGCAGTTATGGCGCGCCACAGGACTTGCCTGCCGCAGTCTGGCCAGAGCTCCGGCTCAAAATCCAGTTCTGCGTACGCGCTCTGCCACAGCATGAAGTTGCTGAGCCTCTTTTCGCCGGAGCTCCTCACGATCAAGTCTAAATCAGGGATATCGGGATTATATAAGCGGTTTGCAAAACTTTTTTCGTTCACCTCTTTCTTTCCCTCCCTCAATATCTCATTTACCGCGTCCACTATCTCGGCGCGGCCCCCGTAGTTTATGGCGAAGACCACGTCGATGACGGAATTGCCTTTGGTGATTTCTTCCGCCCTCTCCAGCTCCTTTATTACCGACCCCCACAGCCTCGGCCGCCTTCCGGCCCAGCGCACCCGCACTCCCCATTCGTTCATCTGGGCCACGCGGCGGTGGATGATGTCTCTGGAAAATCCCATGAGGAACCGCACTTCCGCAGGGGACCTGTTCCAGTTTTCCGTAGAGAAGGTGTAGAGGGTCAGGTACCTCACCCCCGCCTCTATGGCCCCGGCGATGGTGTCGAAGACCACCGGTTCTGCGGCCCGGTGCCCCTCGGTGCGGGGCAGGCCCCTCATCTGCGCCCATCTGCCGTTCCCGTCCATTATTACTCCGACGTGCCTGGGCACTTTCCCCGCGAAACGGGGAATGATCTCCGGATGCGAAAAAGGCGGATCCGGGCGTGTCAAGGAAGTGTAGTCCTCTTGGGCGCTCATATTTTCTCCCTGATTACTTTTTCCGAGTTGAGATTGCGATCCAAATAATAATTTACCCAGTCCCTCGCCAGGCCTTCCACCGCCGGATCGCGTGCTCCGGAGCGCTCCCAGTCCCCTTTGAGCAGTGCGCAAAACTGCGCCTTCTGGCTTTTGAGGTACCTTTTTTCACCTCCCCGGGCGCACTTCTCGCACACCCACCCTCCCATTTGCAGGCTGAAGCGGAAAAAGTCCCCTTTCCTCCCGCACTCGGCGCACTCTTCGGAGCCGGGCGCCCAGCCGGCCTGGGCCAAAAGCCTAAGTTCAAACGAGGCAACCACCTTCCAGGGCTCCAGCCTCCTTTTTGCCAGGGCTGCAAGCGCCCCCCACAGCAACAGGTACGAGCCCTCCTCGCCCTGAAAAGTTTCAAGGAGCTTGTCGGCCGTCTCGGCCATGAGGCAGGAAGAAAGGTAGGAAGGGTAGTCCGAGGAGAGAGCGAGGCCGAAAGGGGAGAGGAGGGAGGCGGAAGAGAGGCGCCCGAGCTCCCCTTTCCCCTTCCAGTAGATGAAGCGCGAGCGGGAAAGCGGGGCGGCGGCGGTGCTCATAAGACGGTTTTTCTTGATTCTTTTCGCCGCGATCCTGATTTTTCCGTGAGAGCGGGTGAGGACCGACAGGATCCCGTCTGCCTCTCCCAGGGGCCAGGACCTCAAAACTATGCCTTCGTCTTCGATGAGCATCAGTAGAGGAACAGCCCCCAGAAAGCCAGGACGAGTAGGACGAGGAGCATCGTCACGGCCAAAATGATGATGTAGCCCACGCCCATCTTGCTGGCGGCCAAAAAGTGGGTCCTGTTTTCCAGAAACTCAACCTGCCTCTGGGTTTTGGGCTTTTTCTTGCCCCGCAGCCACCCTTTGAGCGCCATAGTCTCCAGGAGGGTCGTCAGGACCATCGACCAGGTCCAGACCACCACTACGCACGCGGCCTGTATCACGTACCAGCTCCAATAGACCATGCCCCCTATCTTTGGAGCCGCGCCCCAGGCCAGGAAGGCCACCCTGACTATTATCTGGGTCACCGCGGCTACAAAGAGCCAGAGCGCCACAAAGCTGGCGATCGCCGCAAAGAGAATGTCTTTTGCAAAGTTCCCCGCAAAGGCCACGGGCCTTTTGCTCCGCTTGGCCAGGGCCGCGATCTTGTAGCCCAAAACCACCAGAGAGTAGACGGCGGTGGCGATTATGAAGAGAATGAGGAGGACGTGGATGACGATGGCGTACCACATTCCGACGGGATCCGAATGGATTACGGGAAGGCCTATGGACTGGTATATCTCGTGGCCGGCCACCTTGGGGGCCGTCTGCCTGTAGCCCAAAACCATTCCCGCGCTCCACGCCAGAGTCTCCTGCAGGTAGTGGTCGGCCAGGGTGGTGTCTCCGGCCGCGCCGTCGCCTATGCGAAGGATATGGTCGGCGAAGGGGTAGTCGCGCAGAACGAAGTTTTCATTGCCCGCCGCCTGGGCCATTTCCATTATTTTCGTCATCCCGTCCACCTGGGAGGTCATGACGTCTTTGGATCCGTAGGCCAGGAAAGTGGGAATGGAAAAGCTCCTGGAATTGAAGGGGTTGCAGTCCCCGTCGGGCAGGCCCAGCCCCGGGAAATCTATGCTGAACACCTTCCTCACCATGGACTGGTATCCGGGATTTGCGCCGATTATGGAAAAGTCCTGAGCGCCTACGAAGGCCATGGCCCTCTTCGGTTCGAACAGCATCGGGGAAGCGAGGATCTGAAAAGCTATATTGTGATCCATGTCCAGGATGTAGGGCTCTATCCATCCCGATTCGCTGTCGCAGTGAACCCCTATGGCGTCAGGATCCACCCCGGGAAACTTGCGCATCATGCCTATAGCTTCGTTATATACCCTTGCCATCGAGGGGTAGTCGCGGGTGATGGGGGTGGTGTGCCAGACGGGCTTATCGATCGTGGCCGCCAGAAATCCTGCGGAAGCGAAGTAGTAGGCCTGGTCCTGAAACGCCCCCGTGGCGCTTCCGGTTCCGGCGCCGGAAAGAAATATTATCCCCGGCATCTTCCCCTTGTACCCTATGGGGTAGTGCATGAGGATGCGGATGTTCTGTTTGTAGCCGGTTTTTTCCTGCACGCCCGTAAATTCTTCGAGTTTCAATCCGACTTTGTACTTGCCCGTGGTCAAAGACAGCGCGCACAGGCCCACCCCCGCCGCCTTCTGCGCCTGGGTGCACCGGACGGATTTGGAATCGGGCACCATGTCAACGGCCGTGTTGGAAGTTACAGGCTGGATGGTCCGGTTGAGGGGCTTGTCGCTCCAGCTGACTTTGGCGGCCTGGGAGGCCAGGGCCAAGAGGACCATGAGCACCACGAAGATGCACAGGGTGCTTGTAAAGCGGAGTCCCGCCGACCAGTAATACCTCTGCTTTTTTCTGTTTATTTTTTTTGTAGGAAGCATGGGAGAGATTAATTTTCATCTCCCTCGTTTTTGGACGGGCGCTTGGAAAACCCGAAGAACTTTTTGCTCTGCGCGTGCCTCCTGCGCTGCAGGGAGGGCTGGGGCGAGGAAAACTGGACCCGGGTCGATTCAGAGTCAGAAGGGGCGGAGGGGGTGAAGGCAGGAGGATCTTGGGGGGAATGCGGGCGCGAAGAGGCCAAAGTCCTCTCATCGTCCTGCGCCCCGTCCAGCCTCGAGACTAAAGATCCCAGGTCCGGGTGTTCCGGGGATGCCTGCAGGTGCACCTTTTCTTCGCGCTCCCCGGGGCCTACCCCCACCTCTTCTTCAAACCCCCTCCTGGAAGGATGCACCGAGGAGGGATCCGGCATCCGGTATCCCAGGCGCTTGAAGGATTCAATTCTGTTCAGAACCTGCACTACGCGGTTCAGATACGCATCCACCGAGGGCTCCCCGTAACCTTTGCGCCCCTTTTTCTGGGTGAAAATCGAATCGGAGACGTCTATCGCATCTATGTCCAGCGGATCTCTCAGCTTGGCTTCGGGGGAGATGGAGAGGTGTTTGCAGATGGTGTACCAGGAGTCGTCTATGACCTGGTCCACCTGCTGCCTGTCGTAGGAAACAGACTTCCTCTTTCCCTTGTCAAAGCGCTTGCACAGCGGGGCCTGCACGCGGGGCTTTAGGGTGGAGGCGAGGCCCATCGTCTCTTCCATCCACCCTAAAGTCCCCCTGTATTCCACTTCCCAGCGGGTGTGCTTGTCTGAAATCGCCCTCTCGAGGCGCATCAGGGCCCCGTCGACATCGCTTATCTTGTATCCCCCCTTTTGCAGGTCGAAAGAGGAAAGCTGCACGGACTGCTGGCTCAAAGAGGGCTCCGCGCGTTCGTAAAGCTGATGGGCCTTGGAAAGGAACTCGTCCACCTGCGTCACGTTATAGCCCCACTTTCCCCTGCGGACCCTCTGCAGGTTCGCTTCCGCAGCGGCTGCGGAGCGGCGATCTCGTTTCCTGCCCATCAATCTCCTTAGCGAATGCGTTTTTACATAAAGGATTTTAGTTTACAAAAAATATGTTATTATGTTTACAGGCTTGCCCTGGTAGCTCAGTGGATAGAGCACCGCTCTCCTAAAGCGGGTGTCGTGCGTTCGATTCGCATCCAGGGCACTTTTTTATACCCTTTTTGAGGGGCGCAGGGAAGAGAGGGAAAATTCTTCCGTCTCGGCTCCAAAATAAAATCTGAGCCTCCTTCCCAAATCCCTCATTGCTTCGCCGGTCCGCATAGTGCAGTCTTTGTCCAAAGATTCTGAAAGAAACAGGAAGCGGCGGCCGGAAGGCGAAGGGGAGGTGCGCTGCGAATCCTCCCAGTTGATGCATCTTCGCACCGCGCCGAGCTTGTCTAGGTAGCACACTTCCCCCTCCCGAGTGAGGGTTTGCTTCCCTTCGGGCGCCCGGAAAGGATCCCTTCCCCGGCTCAGGCACAGCCCCAGAGATCCCCGGATTTTTGAAGCGTCCTCACATCCCAGCGGCACCGAAAAATCCAAGGATACGGCGTCTGCCAGCCTCTCCAGGTTCCCCGCAGGGCGCAGCCTTCCCAGCCTTGCCTCCCGCAGGAGGGATTCTAGGCAACTTTCAGACCCTTTCTCAGAGGTGAACTTTTTGAACCCCTCCCTCCAGGGCGCGGCGGGGTCGGCTAAAGGCAGCCCCTCCATCTTTTCTTCCCTCAGATGCGCCCGCTTTTCGGCGCACTCGAGCTCCTTTTTCAGCCTCTCTTCTTTTTCTTCCCCAAGGGGGAGGGCCGGGTCGAAACATGCCTTGAGGCAAAAGAGGGTCAGGAAGGGGAAAAGGGAGAACACCGCCTCCTCCACGTAGATTTTCACGATCTTACGCCCGGCAAAGGCTCCCGACGAGCTCTTTTGCCGCGTCCAGGGCGCTTTGAAGCTGCTCGGGCGAGGAGAAGGATTCGGCGTAGATTTTGTATATGGCCTCAGTGCCCGAGGGGCGGACCACAAACCAGCTCTTTTCCGTCTCCACCTTTATCCCACCGAACTTTATGCCCTCCCGGGTTTCGCCTGTGATGTTGAGCACAGGTTCAGAGCCTATGGAAATGCAGCGGACCTCTTCGGGGCGCAGGGCCTTTATGGCCTCCCTGACCTCCCTTGAGGCAGGCACGTCCACCCTTCTGTACCAGGAGGGTCCCAAGTCTTTCTCTTCCTCTTCTTCTAGCCCGCGCAGGCCGGATGCGGAAGATGCCATCTCGGAAGCGAGGAGGTCGGCCACGATCCCGTCCTTGTCGGCAGTCCAGATAGATCCGTCCCTGCAAAGGAGGGTCAGCCCCGCGCTCTCTTCCCCGGCCAGGCCCACTCTGCCTTCCTTGAGGGGGTCGACGAACCACTTGAAGCCTGCGGGCACTTCCCATGCTCCCGAGCAGTACCTCTCGGCCGCTTTGGATATGCGATTGGAAGAGGCGACGGTCTTGCCCACCTTCTTTTCTCTGCCCCATTGCCGGCTCCGGCTGAGGTACAGGGCCGATTCGGCCAAAAAGCGGTTGGGGTCCGCCACTCCGTCATTTTGGGTTATCAGCCCGAACCGGTCGGCATCGGGGTCGGTCGCCAGGACCAGATCCAGGCTCTCCCAGGCCCCGTCCTCCTCGAGTTTTTTCACCACTCCCGCCATTGCATCCCTCGAGGAGGGGTCGATGCGCACCTTTTCGTCGTGATCGAGGGTCATAAATGACCAGGTCGGATCCAAAACAGAGCTGAGGAGGGTGAAAGAGACGCCGTACTTTTCGCAAATGGCGCTCCAGTAGTCCATCGAAGCCCCCGAGAGGGGGTGAACGCCGATGCGGGCAGATCCATTCCTGATGGCATCGAAATCTATGACTTTGGCCAAATCGTTTACGTACATCTGCCTGTAGTCGAATTTTTTCACCCAGATGCTCGAGGCGGCCTTCTCGAAAGGAATCCTTTCAATTTTCCGCCATTGCCCCAAAAGCTCATTCGCCCTCTCTGCGATGCGGGAGGTCATACCTTCGGGCGCGGGGCCCCCGGAGGTCGAGTCATACTTGAAACCCCCGAAGTCGGGAGGGTTGTGGGAGGGAGTGACGACTATCCCGTCGGCCATCCTCTCGCGGCCCGAGTTGTAGTTGATTATCGCCCTGGATATGACCGGGGTCGGCGTGAAGGGCCTAGAATCTGTGATTACCTGCACCCCTGCGGCCGAGAGGACCTCTATCGCGCTCCTCCACGCGCACTCGCTGAGAACGTGGGTGTCTTTGCCTATAAACAGGGGGCCGGACACCCCTTCCTCTTTGCGCACCTCGGCTATGGCCTTTGAAATTGCGACTATATGCGCCTCGTTGAAGGAGGAAGACGGGGACGTGCCCCTGTGGCCGCTGGTTCCAAACGAGACCCTCTGCGCCGCAGAGGCGGGATCGGGGATCAAATCGTAGTATTTGCTCACCAAGAGATCGGGATCTGCCAAATCCCTTTTTTCTGCCGGCTTTCCGGCTCGCGTATATTCCATAAGACAAGCATAAGATACAGGGCTTAAATATCTAAGCTCCGGCAATCTTTCTCCTCAGACCCCCCAAGGCTATGTAGCCTGTGGCGTCGAGATCTCGGGAAGGAGCCGGCACCCGGAGGATGAGGGCCTGCTTTTCGACCTCCACCGCAATCCTGGCGCTTCTTCCCACTGCGTCCCCGTCGAGTTCCACCGGCGCCTTTTCCCTCAGGGTCAGATCTGCCCTCACCCCCCGCACTTCCTTCATGGTGAAGGCGTCCGAGAGCGGGATCTGGCCATTGGGATCTTTGGCCTTCGACTGGTAAAACAGCCCGCTTATCAGCTCCGCCCACCCCAGCAGGCCCTTGCGGGTGTCTACGAGCTTGAAGTCCAAAATCCCGTCGGTATAGGAGGCTGCGGGCATCAGGTTGATGAGGGGGATCTTCCCGCAGTTTCCCACAAGGAAGCTTCTGAAGCGCACCCCGTAAAAGCTGACGCGCTTGCCGTCTTCCTTTTTCACGCAGATAGTGCCGGAGTAATGGGGGGTAAGAAAGCTCTTTATCCCCCCGATCACGTACGCCCCCCAGCCCAGGTATTTTTTGAGGGAGATATTGGTGAGGCCTATCATCTCGGCGTCCGTTCCGATTCCGGAAATCAGGAGGAAGCGGTGTCTGAAATCGGGATCCGAAGAGTCCAAAAACCTCATGCTGCCCATGTCTATCCTCTTGGATCCGTGGGAGATCACCACTTTCAGTGCCTCCTCCACTTCCGTGGGCAGGCCCACGTTTTTTGCAAAGAGGTTCGCCGTGCCTATCGGCAAGACCCCCATCGGAACTCCTGTGCCGCACAGAGCTCCCGCCACCGTCCGCACTGTCCCGTCGCCGCCGCAGGCGACTACGACTTTGGCCCCCTTTTCCAGGGCCTCTTTGGCGCAGACGTACCCGTCTTTGTCCAGGAGAGTTTCAATAAACATGGGGGGCTGCATGTG
The DNA here is from genome assembly GCA_017965665.1 of Aeriscardovia sp. Taxonomy (GTDB): domain Bacteria; phylum Actinomycetota; class Actinomycetes; order Actinomycetales; family Bifidobacteriaceae; genus RGIG1476. The sequence goes on along the minus strand of JAGCPN010000007.1, from coordinate 72,077 downwards.
CCTGCTTGCAAAAAACGCGCGCACGGTCTCTTCCGCCTGCTGCGCCTTGGGTTTGGAGGGGTTGATGACGAAGGCGTAGTCGGCCCTGTGGTCCTCCTCGCGTATCTCTATCCTCCTCTCCCTCACCTCTTTTTCGTCCTTTTTCCTTCTTGCGAGCGCAAAAAGCTCCCTCAGCGCCCCCCAAAGCGCCGAAGCGGAAAGAGCGAGGAAGGCGATCTTGAAAATCTTTGACAGAAACGAATGATGACTTTTCCCAACCATGCGACAAATCCCCTCTTTTCTTTCTAATCTATTACAAATTCCTGTTTTGGGCATTTGGGGATCGCAAAAAGCGCATGGGACGGTCTTGTATCATATCTTTATAGGACAATAGCGAATTGGAGCCGGAAAATGATAGACATGCAGCTGCTCAGAGACGACCCTGATCTCTTCAGGGTCTCCCAAGGAAGAAGGAAAGAGAGCGTGGAGCTGGTAGACGAAGTCCTCGCCCTAGATAAGCTCCGCAGAGAATCTCTCACGCGCTGGGAGGAGGCGAGGGCGGAACAAAAGGAGCAGTCCGCCGTTTTCGGGAAAGTCAGCCGGGAAGAGAAAGAGAGGCTCACTTCCCGCCTCAAGGCCCTTGCGGAGAAAGTGGATCTTTTGAAGGCGGACGCCGACAGGGCCGAAGAGAGGTGCAGGGAAAGCGCCTGGACTCTCAGCAACCTCGTCTCCAAATCAGCCCCCGACGGAGGGGAAGACGACTACAAAGTCGTGGAAAAGTTCGGGCAAATCCGCGACTTCGAAGAGGAAGGCTTCGAGCCCCTAGATCACCTGGCGCTCGGGGAAAAGTGCGGGGGGATAGATATGGCCCGCGGCGCCAAGGTCTCGGGGGCCCGGTTCTACTTTCTGACCGGCGACATCGCCCGCATGGAGCTGGCGCTCGAAATGCTGGGGCTCGAGTTCGGGAGGGAGAACGGGTTTATCCCCACCATCACCCCCACCCTCGTCAGGCCCGAGATAATGGCCGGGACGGGATTTTTGAATCAGCACGCCGAAGAGATATACCGCCTCAGGGAGCCTGACGACCAATACCTGGTTGGAACGAGCGAAGTGGCCCTGGCGGGCATGCACGCAGACGAGATACTGGACTTAGACAAGCCCCTCAAGTACTGCGGCTTTTCGAGCTGCTACCGCAGGGAGGCGGGCGCCGCCGGCAAGGACACCCACGGCATAATCCGCGTCCACCAGTTCAACAAAGTCGAGATGTTTGTGTACTGCAGGCCGGAAGAGAGCGAAAAGATGCACCGGCAGATGCTGGAGATGGAAAAGGCGATGATTTCCAAGATGGAGATACCCTTCAGGGTTATAGACATCGCCGCGGGGGATCTGGGCTCGAGCGCCAGCCGGAAGTTTGACTGCGAGGGGTGGATGCCCACCCAGGGCCGCTACAGGGAGCTCACTTCCACTTCCAACTGCACCCAGTACCAGGCCAGGAGGCTGCAGGTGCGCTACAGGAACGGGGAAAAGAACGATTACTGCGCCACCCTGAACGGGACTTTGGCCACTACCAGATGGCTGGCCTGCATCCTCGAAAACCACCAGCTCAAAGACGGAAGAATCGAAATCCCCGCCGCCCTCAGGCCCTTCATGGGCGGCCAGGAATTTATTTTGCCCCTCCTTTAGACTAAAATGGCTCTCGCACGGATAGGTGCCAGAGCGGTCGAATGGGATGGTCCTGAAAACCATTGAACCCTCCGGGTTCCGCGAGTTCGAATCTCGCCCTATCCGCTTTACTTTTTTAAAGGGGCGCCTCCGCTCCGACCGGCCGAAAAGGGCCCTGATGCAATGAACCCCTCCCAACCCCTGAGCCGCAGGCGAGGGAAGCCGGAGGATTAAAAGATTTAAGAGGGAAAATGATAGAGATTAAGACCCCGCAGGAAGTGGAAGAGATGAAGCCTGCGGCCAGGCTGGTTGCCAATACCCTCAAGGAGCTAAGGGAGAGCGTAAAGCCCGGCACGAACCTTCTGGAAATAGACGAGTTTGTGCACAAAGTGGTGAAAGACACCCCCAACTGCTCCTCCCCTTACGTAAATTACGCCCCCGACTTCGGCACGGGGCCCTTCGGGCACTGGATCTGCACTTCCGTAAACGATGCCGTGCTCCACGGGGTGCCCCGCGACTACAACCTCAAAGAGGGCGACCTTCTCTCCCTGGATCTCGCGCTCAGCGTGAACGGATGGGTGGGAGACTCCGCCCTCAGCTTCATCGTAGGCGGCAAAGGCAGAGAGGCCGACAGGAAGGTCATCCGCGCCACCGAGGAAGCCCTCGCGGCCGGGATAGAGCAGGCCCGGGTGGGAAACCACTTGGGAGACATCTCCGCCGCCGTGGGGCAAGTAGCCCATGAGATGGGCTACAGCGTGAACACCGTCTTCGGCGGCCACGGAATAGGGAGGCAGATGCACTGCGAGCCCTACGTGCCCAACGACGGGCGCGCCCACAGGGGCTTCAAGCTCCGCCCGGGGCTGGTAATCTGCATAGAGCCCTGGCTCATGGAGGGGACCGACGAAATTTACCAGGATCCCGACGACGGGTGGACCATAAGGAGCGCGGACGGATCCAGGGGCGCGCACAGCGAACACGAGATCGCCATAACCGAGTCCGGGCCCGTAGTGCTGACTGCAAGGTGAATATGGCCGAACCCGACGAAAGACAAAAACTTTCCGAGTTGGAAGGGCTTTTTTCATCCGTGTGCCAGGCCATAGACACTGAGAAGGTCGAAAAGAAAGTAAAGGATTTGGAATCCAAAACCTCGGCCGAGGGATTGTGGGACGATCCCGATTCCGCCCAGGCCCTCTTCTCCTCCCTCTCTTCCAGCAAAGCGCTTTTGGAAAAGATAGGCACGCTTAAAGAAAAGCTCTCCGACATTTCCGTCCTCATCTCCCTCTCTCAGGAAGAGGGAGACCCTTCGGGCCTGCAGGAGGCCGGAAAGGAGATGGAAGAGGCCCGCGGCGAGATAGAGGACCTGCAGATGCGATCCCTTCTCAATGGGGAATGGGACGAAAAAGACGCGGTGGTCACCATAAGAAGCGGCGCCGGGGGCAACGACGCCGCCGACTGGGCCCAGATGCTCTTCAGAATGTACCTGCACTGGTGCAAGAAGAAGGGATACGAGACCAGCGTCCTCTCCCTCTCCCAGGGGGAGGAAGGGGGGATAAAGTCGGTGACTTTTCAGGTCCACGCCCCCTACAGCTACGGAATTTTGGCCAGCGAAGCCGGCACCCACAGGCTGGTGCGCATTTCCCCCTTCGACAACCAGGGCCGCAGGCACACGAGCTTTGCCGGAGTGGAAGTCATCCCCCTTGTGGAAAGTTCGGAGGAAGTGAAGATTGACGATTCCGACATCCGGGTAGACACTTTCCAATCCTCCGGCCCCGGGGGACAGGGAGTAAATACCACCTACTCGGCGGTGCGAATCACCCACATCCCCACGGGGATCGTCATAAACATGCAAAACCAGAGGAGCCAGATACAGAACAAGGCCCTGGCCATGCAGATCCTCCAGTCCAAGCTCCTCGCCCTAAAAAAGCAGGAGGAGAGCGCCCAGAGGAAAGAAATGGCTGGGGACGTGAAGGCCAGCTGGGGCGATCAGATCCGCTCCTATGTCTTCCACCCCTACCAGATGGTCAAAGACCTCAGGAGCGGGGAGGAAACTTCAGACATCGAAGGCGTGATGAACGGGGAGATAGACAGGTTCCTTTCCAGCGGGATGCGGTGGAAAAAGCAGCATGAAGAATAAGAAAAAGCCCGACTCGAAAACCATAGCCACAAACAGGCGGGCGAAATTCGACTACTTTCTGGAAGACGAAATAGAGGCCGGCCTGGCGCTGGTCGGAAGCGAAGTAAAGTCTTTGAGGGATTCCAGGGCCTCGCTGGCCCAGTCCTTCATCTCCATAGACAAGCGGGGTGAGGCATGGCTGGAAGGAGCGAATATTTCCGGCTACGCCTTCGCCAACAGCTTCAGGCACGATTCTTTGAGAAAGAGAAAACTGCTCCTGCATAAAAAGCAGCTTCTAAAGCTCGCCCAAAAATTGCAGGTGAAAGGGTATACCCTGGTACCTTTGCGCCTTTACTTCAACGATGAAGGCCTGGTTAAGCTGTCCTTTGCGCTGGGAAAGGGAAAGAAAGAGTACGACAAGAGAAGGGCCGTGAGGGAAGAAGAGGACAAAAAGGAGGCACAAAGGATCCTCAGGCTAAAGAACCTCAAACGGGGCCTGAAGGCCTAGGGCAGACAGTTTTTGAAAAGGGGCGATGCCTCACTTCATCTTTTCGGTAAACAAAGGAGCAAAGCGATGGGCACTGGCCTCAGCAGGGGCGCCCGCAAAAGGCGCGTCAGACACTTTTTCCTCTTTCTTTCGGCGGCGGCGTGCATCTTGGGCCTCACTTTGATCTTCGGCCTCAAGTCTTATGCCTCCCAGGACGCCTTCAACCCCGACGTGCAGCTGGAAATCCTAAATTCCGACGGCACGGTAGAGACCAATCCCACTTTCAAGGTGTCTCAAACCTACCACGTGCAGCTGAGCGCGACATTGCCCTCAGCGCAGGAAGTGAAAAATGAGGGCAAAGACTTTGCCGTGGGCGCCCGGGTGTCGGGGGGAGTGGAAACCGAGCTGCTAGACTCCCTGGGCACTTGGATAGAAGGGGGGCAGTACAGCCCCACTCTTGCCGGTATTGATCTTGGAAAGCCTTACAGCAGCTCCAACAACACCGTAGGAGTGGAAGAGGCGATGATGGTGACAGGCGGAGGAGTGGGCGGAGTATCCGCTGCAGGGCTGAACTCTGCCGTCAATATCTGGAGCGGTCCCGGGGCCCAGTGGGATCTGACCTTTTCTCCGTCTTTCATAAGCTTTTTGGAACAGTACGGACACAAGGCCGCCACCGCTCAGTCCCCTACCGCCTCCGGGGCGGGCCTGAAGCCCGGAGACAGGTTCGGGATAACTTTCTATATAAAGATCTCTTCCTCCACGCAAAGCAGTAAAAACGGGCTGACGGCCTACAGCGGATTTGCAGGCAGCCCCAGCCAGGATCCCTCTTCCTGGTCCTCTCTTTCTACCGGCTCCTTTGACATGGCGCCCCCCGAACCCAAAAACGACGGGAGCCTGAACGTGGAGCTTGGGCAGATAAAGGGAGGGCTTTTAGACAAAAATCAGGCGCTCTCCGCTTCTTCGGGAGCTTCTTTGGATTTTCAGGCCACCTCTCCCCTTCCGGATGCCTCCTCCATGACCGGGCAGAGCTCCTACTTTGCCTTCAAGATCCTCCCCTCTTCAGGTCTCGACCTGACCGACCTTCAGTCTGCAAAAGTGGCCGGCATCCCCCTTTCGAGCCTTGCAGAGGGCTGGCAGGAGGAAACTTCGTCGGGTTCGGATTCGACAGTCAGCGGAGGAAGGTTCGCCTATTGGGTACTGGAACTGAGTGCGGAAGATATTTCTCAAATTGAAAAGGACGGATTTGCTCCGGCCTCTGCTTCCCAGCCCCAGGCAAGCACTCCCGGAATTAAAGCGGGTTCTCCTTTTGCTCTGACCTTTTCAGCCCAGCTCTCAAACAATCCTCCTCAGACTTCTTACTTGAAGGCTGTTGCGGGCTTTAAGTCCCTGTCGGCATGGAGCAGGCTATCCCCCTCGCCTGCCCAGATCGCGATTTCTTTGGAGGGAAGCGGGCAAACCCATCCCCAGGAAGAGATGGAAGTAAACCTCCTCAGTTCCGACGGACTTGTAGAAACTTCGAGTCCCTACTATTACTCGACAAAACTTGAAACTTCCTCCGACCCTTCTGCCATGACCAACAGCTCCACCGGAAAATTCCGCTTTCAAGTTGTAATCACTCTTCCAAATCCCGCAGACATGAAGGGAAATCAGGCCGACCTAGTCATTAAAAATACCCCGGGCCAGGGCCTGGCTCTTCCAAACCCGGAATATATCCTTACCAACATTTCCGCCTCTTACTCGCAAAACGGACAATTTTCCATAGCGGGCCAGCCCATTGGAAGCAACAAATTAAAGCCCGCTTTCAAGACCAGCTGCGAAAACACGGTCGCCATGATAGAGGGAAGCGAGGATGGATCTGGCTATTGGGAATTGGTTTTGACTCCTTCGGCAATCGAAGAGATAGAGCAGTACGGTTCCGCTCCCGCCACTCCTTCTTCCCCACAGGGGGCCTCCGGCCTGAAGCCCGGAGACAAGTTCGCCATTGTCTTCAACGGGTTTGTGACAAACAAAGCTTCGGGAGTCGTAACGGATCAACTCCAGCTTTCATGGGCTCCCCAGGCTCCTTCTGGACAAAAAGACGAATCTCAACAAGTCATTTCCAGCAAAACCGTTTCCCTCTATCCTCAGACTTTGACCGTCTCCCCTTCTGCAAATTTGAACGTGCTAGATCAGGGATACATAAACCAAAACCCCTATACCGGGCTTGAGACCCCTATTTCCTACCAGCTCGAAGCGGCTCTGCCGGACCCGTCTCAAATGACTGGAAAGTACTCTACTTTCAGCCTGACCGACGCCCCCCGAACGGGAGTGAGCGTGGAAAACCCCAAAGAAAGCCCGTCGGACTTTGAGATCGCGGGCCTTCCCCTCCTTAGCGTTCCCGGTTTGAAAGTGAGCTCTACCTCCGCAAATGCGTGGCTCGAGGGAAACGAGGCTAAAAGCCAAAGTTTTACGGTAGAACTTTCCTCTTCCTCGGTGGAATACCTGGAAAAGTACGGCTACGCCCCCGCCACAAGAAGCGCCCAGGCTTCAAATACGCCCGCCATCAGTCCGGGATCTCTTTTTGCCATCACTTTTCCCGGAGAATTGAACTCCTCGGCGCCCCTTCAGCAGTCCAACTGCTTTAACACCGCCTATAGCGCCTATGAAGGGAGCCAAGACGGTCAAAGTTATGAGGAAAAATCAGCTATGGCCTCTGTGGGGGTAAAGTACAACGGCATCTCCACCCCCCTTTCGGTCCAATTAAACGTGATAAACCAGTCCACGGGGCTTTTGGAGAAAAACCCCGTCTATGCTCCAGGAGAGCCTATAGAGTTTCAACTGAGCGCCACCCTCCCCGATCCAAGCTCCCTTATCAACACTTCTGAGGCGGCCCAATCCCTGACAATCCCGGGCTGGTACGGAATCCAGGTCTCCCCCGGAGAGGGGGTTGAGATCCAGACTTTCCTTTCCGATTCCACCTATGTGGCCGGCATGGAGTTTCAGGGAAATTCCACTCTGCAAAGCGACTCTACGGTTTTTGGAGGCCTCAGCATCCAGCAGCAGGAAGACAACCAGCAGTACATTTCCGGATCTTCTTCCAATTCCTCCACCATTCCCTCTAAAGACTCCACCTATTGGGGGATGGCCTTTAACTCCGCCGCGATCAGCTACATTGAAAAAAACGGAGAGGCTGCGGCCACTTTTTCTTCCAAAGCCTATAAGCCTGCAGGCGGCTTAAAACCGGGAGACAAGTTCGCCATAACCTTTTACGGCCAGCTCTCGGCAAACAATTCCAGCGCCTCCAACGCCCTTTACGGGTTTGCAGGCTACCAGAGCAATTTTCCCCAGGATCCCGGGATGTCCAGCGGATGGTGGATTTTGTGCAATGGCCAGGGGTCTTCTACCGTAAACTACCTCCCCACAGATGAGCTCTGGAAATACGAAAGGAGCAGCTATAAGGGCGCGACGCTCTACATTTCTGCTCTACAGGTCCCCTCCCCTACTTCCACTATCCAGGCAGTTAAAGATGGAAAAGTGCAAGAAAATCCGTCTTACACCCAGGGCAGTCCCATAGATTTTCAAATTTCCTCTACCCTCCCCTCTCCGGAAAACATGGTGGGAAATTACGGCTACTTTAGGCTGCAGATAACTCCAAAGTCCGGAATCAGCATCTACAACGGGGCTTTGGCGCAAAACTCGCAGTACTTCACTGTGGACTCGGTTCCGCTTTCTTCAGTGCCCGGAGTAAAGATTTTGAGCTCTTCTGCCTCTGCTTCGATCGAAAGTCCAAACAGCATAAGCGTGATTTTCACTCCGGCCGCGATCAACTATTTGATTTCCAAGGGCCTGGCCAAAACCGGAAGTCTGGAAGTGGAAGCGGTAGGGTTTTTGAACCAGGACGCATCTTTTACTGCCGGCTCAAATCAGATCTCTGCAGCTTCCTACCTCGCCCCCTCCGCTACGGGAACCTTTTCCCTCCAGTCGCAACAAAGCGAAATCAGCGTAGAAGAGCTAAGGGCCGCGTCAATAAGGTCCTTACCTTACACGGGAAGCCAGAAGGTGAGCATGTTTATGATTGCGGTATTTGGAGTGCTGTTGATAACTGCCGGGGCGGGGGCGCTGAAAATATCTGAAAAGTTTAAAAGAAGATAAGGGAAAAAGATGCTCCGGATTTAGGGAAACTTCCACCCGAAAAAGGGAGCTAAGGGGGCGGCTGCGAAGAATCGGTATATTCCGATAAAAAGAGCCTGCCTTTGACAGGGGGCGGAGGGGACAAACTGATCTTTCTTATAGGTCTGGGGGCGAACTGCCCAGCGCCGCGTCATTTGCCCTGGCGGCAAAAAAGTCCAAAGTCGGAAAAAGGGAAAGAAAGAACTGAAAACGCGGAGCGAGGCAAAAAAAATGCGGGAAGCCCCCGCAAAAAGTTCAATTTACAGACAGTGGTAGAGGGTGCAGAAAAGCAGGATGAGCCCTACGGCGAGGATTATGTGCATGAGGCCGGCCATTCCGGAAATCATCGCGTTTTCCTTTTTGCCGGGCGTCTTGGACCCCAGCTGCACCATTCCCCTCACAAAGAGCATGAACACCGTGCCGAGAACGCCGATGTTGTAAATTACCATAAACCAGACAAACAGGGCCCTGTCGGCGGCAAAAGAGTGGGAGAGGTATCCGAATACGCTGAGAATCAGGAACATGAACATTCCCAGTATCAGGGTGTGAGGATGAAGATCTATAAGGTTGGTCCTCTTGGCTTCTGCGGGATCCAGACCCTTCCTTTTCGTGTATTCCCTTGCAAAAACACCCAGGCAGAGTCCTAAAACCATATAGAACAGGGCAAATCCCAAACAAACTTTCATTTCCGCACCTCGTTCTGTTTTGACCTTTTGATATCAATATAATTTAATCGTCTAACAGGATAAGTAGTCGAGTGCGCTCCGCAGAAAACAAAGGGTTCATAATGACATACAAAAAGAAGAAGCTCACAGCCCAGCAGCTGATGAGGAAAAACGAAAAAAAGCAAAGGAGGAAAGTCGTTCTGGCCGCCAGGGCAAAGGCTAAAACGGTAGACACGAGGCCGACTTTCAGCAAATGGCTCCTTTACTTCCTCAATGCGGTGGCGTTCTTCGTCATTTGGACCGTGATGTTCTGGTGCGCCGACAAAAAGAACTACCGCTTTTCAAAAATTATCCTCATAACCGCGTGCTTTACCGCGGTGGAACTGGCCTACAGCCTCTTTATAATCCCTCAAATCAAAAAGAGCGTCACCCGCATAGAGGGCGAGAACCGGAGGCTCCACAGGATCCGGGTCTTTAGAATATTCTGGTCAAACTGCGTGCTGTATATCGGCATAGGCCTGTGCATGGGCTTTTTGGCGATGTTTGTCATGAAGAGCCGCTACCCGCTGTGGATGGTGGCATTCCTCTCGGGAATCGGAGGCGGCCTTTACGGCGTGCTCTTCTGGTCCATAAACCAGATTGTCGTCATCAAATGGCGCCTGGTTTAGATTCGTCTTCGTACTTGTACTATTGAATAGGACACTTAAACCGAGGTGAACGAATATGCCCGATCAATTTGAATTTGACACGGTTATAAACCGCATGAACACCAATTCTGTGAAGTGGGACGTCCAGGAAGGACAGCTCCCCATGACGATCGCAGATATGGACTTCAAGACCTCACCCGCCATCATAGGCGCACTCGAAAAGAAGATAAGCACGAGGATCTACGGCTACGAGATCCCCAGGGACAACTACTACAACTCCATCGTTCGCTGGTGCACTTCCATGCACAACTGGGAGCCCGCAAAAGAGTGGATTGTGTACTGCAACGGAGTCATTCCGGCCATCTCAGTGATAGTCCAGCGCCTGAGCAATATAGGCGACAACATCGTCATGTTTACCCCCGTGTGCAACGCCTACTTCAACGTCATTTTCGACAACGGCAGGCATGTCATCGAAGTTCCTTTGGACTATGATTCTTCGGTCAACGAGTACTCGATAAACTGGGATCTTCTGGAGAACGCCTTTTCCAATGGCCACGCCTCCCTGATGCTTCTGGCCAACCCCTGCAACCCCACCGGAACCTGCTGGAAGCAAAGCGAGCTGACGACTATCCTGCGCATGGCCCACACCTACCACATAACCGTTGTGTGCGACGAAATATGGGGAGATCTGGTGATCGCCCCCGGCCAGAGCTACGTGCCCGTGATGAGCCTGCCCAAGGATCTGACGGATGTGGCCATAATGCTGACCAGCACCTCCAAGACCTTCAATACCCCGGGCCTCCACTCCGCCAGCGCCATCATTCCCGACAGGGCTCTCAGGGAGATTTGCTCCCGCGGCTTCGCCATAGCCGACATCATTTCCCCGGGCACAACTTCCCTGCAGGGGACCATAGCCGCCTACCAGGACTCCGACGACTGGGTGGCGGCGCTCAAAAACTACCTCTGGGGGAATGTGGACCACGCAAAGGAGTTCCTCGCTTCCTCCATCCCCGAAATAAAGCCCGTACCCCTGCAGGCCACCTACCTGATGTGGCTCGACTGCAGCGCCCTGCTCTCTGCCGCCAGCGGAAAGAGCGCCGTGGATTTGGCCGACTACCTCGAGAAGGATACCGGGCTCATCCTCCTTCCGGGAGACAGGTTCCGCGGGAACGGCAGGAAGTTTCTAAGGATGAACGTGGCCTGCCCGCGCTCCGAACTTGACGATGCCTTGGGAAGGCTTCAAAAGGGCGTAAGCGATTTCCAGAGCGGACTGGCCCCTGCCGCATCCCAGAAGCAGGAAGAAGCCCAGCAGCCTTCCAAAGACTAGATCCAGGGGCTGAGGCCCTTTAACATCCCCCTCCCTCTACGACCCGTTTTAAGACAGATATGCTCAGACCTATTGAAAACATCCTTTCCGACCTCAACCCCCAGCAAAAGAAAGCCGTCACCTATCCCGGAAAGTACCTCCTCGTCTCGGCGGGGGCGGGCAGCGGCAAAACCCGGGTCCTGACCCGGCGTATAGCCTATCAGCTCCTGAAAGGGGAGGCTTTGCCCTACAACTTTTTGGCCATAACCTTTACCAACAAGGCGGCCAACGAGATGAAGGAGAGGCTCGCCTCCCTGGTGGGGCCTGTCGCCGGGCAAATGTGGATCTCCACCTTCCACTCCGCCTGCTCTAGAATGCTGAGAGCCCACCCGGAAGCCGTAGGGCTGGGAGAAAACTTTTCTGTCTACGATTCGGATGCCTCGGCCAAAGTGGTAAAGGAAGTCATAGCGAAGTACGGAGTGGCAGCCGAAGAGAAAAACCTCAAGGGTTTGAGGAAATGGATTTCGAAATGCAAAAATACCGGGCGCACATGGCAGAGCGTATTTGAAGAACAGGGCATAGGCACCTCCCAGTCCTATAACCAGAAAATGATGTGGCCCGAAGTGGAGGCGCTGGCGTTCAGGGATTATGAAATTGTCCTGGCCAAAAACAACGCCGTAGACTTCGACGATCTCCTTTTGAAGGCCGTAGAGCTTTTGCGCTCCAACGCGCAGGTGCGCGAAGAATATCAGAAAAAGTTTACGCGGATCTTCGTAGACGAGTACCAGGACACCAATCAGACGCAGTACTCGCTCATACGCCTTTTGGATTCCCCCCAGGCCTCCATAACCGTAGTAGGGGATTCTGACCAGTCCATTTACTCTTTCCGGGGTTCGGACATCTCCATCATCCGCAACTTCTCCAAAGACTTTAAAGGCGCCGCCACCATTCTTCTGGAGCAGAACTACCGCTCCACTCCGGATATCCTCTCCGTGGCCAATTCGCTGATAAAGCAGAACTCGGAGAGAGTGGACAAAAAGCTCTGGACCGAGAACGGAAGCGGGAGAAGGGTGGAGCTGACCGACTGCGACACCCCCTTCGACGAGGCGAGGGACATCGCTTCCCGGATAATCGAGATGCACGATTCGGGCGCCCCCTATTCCGACTTTGCGGTGCTCTACCGGAATAACGACCTGTCCAGGGCGGTGGAGGAAACCTTTGTGAAGAGGGGCATACCCTACACCATCAAAGGGAGCCAGAAGTTCTACGGCAGGAAGGAAGTCAAGGACGCCATAGCGTACCTTGAAGTTGTGGCCAACCCCAAAGATGACGAAAGCCTGCTCAGAATCATCAATACTCCCGCCAGGGGAATAGGAGGAGTGAGCCAGAAAAAGATCGCGGAATATGCCTCGCAAAATAAGATTTCCATGCAGTCCGCCCTGGGGAAGATGGAAGGGCTGCTCAGGCCGGGAGTGGCGAAGGCGGCCGCGGCGCTTGAGGCAAAAATAAGGGCATGGAGGCTGAAAGCGCAACAGGGCGCCCCGCTCGAAGAGCTGGTCAAATCCGTGATACGGGACTCCGGACTTTTGGATCCTCAGAGGATGGGGGCCGATGAGGACGAGGACAGGACCGCAAACTTAGAGCAGCTTTCGGCTGCCGCCGGAGAACTCGCCCTCAAAAAACCTGGAGCCACCCTTCTGGACTTTCTTGAATACTCCACCCTGATGATGAACGGGGACGGGGACGGGAAAGAGAGCGACACGGTCAGCCTCATGACGGTGCACTCTTCCAAGGGTCTTGAGTTTCCCACGGTTTTTGTCGTGGGGATGGATGAAGACATCTTTCCGTCCATAACTTCAAAGAACCAGAACAAAGAGGAGGAAGAAAGGCGCCTGGCCTACGTCGCCATCACCCGCGCACAAAAGAACCTGTTTTTGAGCCATGTGGCAGAGAGGGTGCGCTTTGGCGAGAGGGAGGACATGAAGCGGAGCAGGTTCCTTGACGAAATTCCGCCGGAACTGCTCACCGAAAGGGAGATTGAGGAAGATTCTTACCAGCCCTCCCTTTTCGGGGGCTTTTTGGGCAGATCTTCCCGCTACGGATCGGAGCGCACTGCTTCTGCGCGCCGTTCGGAGGCGGGGTACGGGCTCACGTCCGCATCCTCCCGCGTTCATTCATCTTCGGACGGCAAGGCTCCGGAATTTAAAGTGGGATCTAAAGTCCGCCACAAGATCATGGGGCTGGGAACGGTGGAGAAAGTCCTTTCCACTCCTACGGGAAATAAAATCAGGGTGAACTTCAGGGCCTACGGTTCCATTTCCCTCTCAGTTTTCGACAGATCCCTGGAACTGTGGGGGTGACAGTTCTTACCTCCCGGTTGGTTTAGAATCTGTAACTCATTTTCCAGGCCGGATGAGGCGCCCGCTCCCTATTTGCAGTTTTCCTGGGTTTGAAACCGGGTAAGGGCGATCTTTTAAGTGCGATACCGTCGCGCCATTTCTCTGCCGCCCCGGGCGCACAACAAACCGGAAATTACTTTAAACAGGGCGGTTTATCGGGCATCATTCCCGTTGTTCCCGCAAAGTGTGTCCGCCCTTTGCCAATTTTGAAAATCAGAGCTCCCTGCGCGCGCCTTCCCGGCAGAGCGGGAGCGGCGTGAGCAATTTAAGGGGGGCATAGGAGAAAAAATCCCGGAGCGGCAGTGCGCGATGGAGGCAAACGCATCTGGATGCCATGGCAAATTGGGCGCATCCTGCAGTTTAGGAAAAGACGGCAAAACGGGGATCTGAAAAGGCGGAAATCTTTTTTAAATCCCTTTTCCAAATTGTGCAAATTTAGGATATAATGGCGGAAAGTACTATCAGTACTTAATGCATGAAATTTTGCCCTTTTGGGTTCTGCTCTGTTGCAGAGCGGAGAGCCCGTTTCCGCCTTTTGGAGGGACGGGCTCTTTTTTTGCCCATAGAGTGCCGTTGTCAAATCTACTGTGGCGTCTTTTAAACTCCGGCAAAAAGCCCAGATGCACCCGACAGTCTCAAATTCTCAAAATCTTAAATCCTCTACTCCAAAGGCGGAGGATCGGAGACGCTAAAAATTTAAAAAGAGGGCGGCATTTTAAAATATGAAAAAGGCGGGAAACAAAATCGGAGTTTTGAAAGAAGCTGAAAAGGGCCGATATATTGGGCGCGCCTGAAAAGCCGGTTTCAGGGCGTTTAGGTTTCGCCCACCTCCGCAACGCGATCGCAGGCATTGCACAGTCAGAAAATAGCGGAGAAACCGAAAGGCGATTGGATCAGGGGCGTTGAAGCGGCGAGATGATCAAAAAATAAGGGCAAACGGTTCAGCGCAGGGGCGTTTCCCTGCAGCTTTTCCCGTTTGCCCTTTAAAACCGCGCCGCCGCTCCTGAAAGATTGGCGGCCCTGTCAGGATTTATATTTCTCTCGGTCCCACTTCTTCCGAATCGGCCTTCAGCTTGGCGAGGTCGGCTTTGAATTTAGCGTAATCTTTATCCAGCTTGGCGAGGTCGGCCTCTAAGTCTTCATACTTGATTTTGTCATTGTCCGACATTTTTTCTTCTCCTTTTTTTGTAGGTTTCAAGAAATGCATTCTGCCTCTCTTCGATCCTAAGGGGCCCGCCAAAAACACGCCGTCACCGCTCCGCTAAAAGATTCCCGGCCCTGAAAGGCATCCGGACTTAACTTCTTGCCCTCAGGACCGCTTGTGCCAGATCCGCGCCCCCGATCTATGTCAAAACCCCGAGGCGAAGGCGATCTTCGCCCCTTGCGCCCATAGCCTGACACTTAGCTGCATGCAGGCCCCCGCGCTTTGGACAAAGGCCTTTCAAACTCACTTCCCATCCCCCTTCAAAGGACGATGGAAGCTTCAAAGAAGGAGCGATGTCTGAAAAGTCCTGTAAAATTGCACCCGGCTTACCGTCCGGAGCCTTAGCCCTAGTAGGCCGGCTCAAAAGCAATTTGCTGTTCGTTTTATACGACGGAAAGAGGATAAATGACAAGCATACAGCGTTCTCGCAGGCAAGTGCGTCTTTCGAGGGCTTTGGGCATAGCCCTTACCCCCAAGGCCCAGAAGTATTTTGAAAAGAGGCCCTATGTGCCGGGTGAGCACGGCAGGGCCAAGAAGAGGGCGGAATCCGACTACGCCGTCCGTCTCAAGGAAAAGCAGCGCCTCCGCGCCCAGTACGATCTGTCCGAAAAGCAGCTTTCGGACGCCTACAAGAAGGCCACCCACACCAAGGGCCAAACGGGCGAAGCTTTGATAGCATCCCTGGAGTCCAGGCTCGACTCCCTCGTCCTGCGCGCCACTTTCGCCAGGACCATGGCCCAGGCGCGCCAGTTTGTGGACCACCGCCACATCATGGTTGACGGCGTCATCGTCGACAGGCCCAGCTACAGGGTCAAGCCCGGGCAGGTTATACAGGTAAAGCCCAAAAGCCAGCTGATATCCCCCCTCAGGGCCGCGGCCGAGGGAGTGAACCAGGAAGTCCTCCCCAAGACTCCCGGCTACCTCGATGTGAACCTTGCCCAGCTCAAGGCCACCCTCGTCAGCGTGCCTGACGCCGCCAGCGTGCCCATCCAGATAAATATCCAGTACGTGGTCGAGTACTACGCAAGGTAGCTTCCGTCTCTTACAAATGGCATCCCTATGGGATGCCATTCTTTATAATCGAATACGTGAAAATACGCCTATACATGGTCCGGCACGGACAGACCTATTTCAACCGCTATGGGAAGCTGCAGGGGTGGAGCGAAGCCCCGCTGACGCCCGAAGGGGAGGAGCAGTGCAGGCGGGCTGCCGAGGCCATGAAGGACGCAGGGTTCTGCGCCGCCTTTTCTTCCGATCTCAGGCGCGCCCAAGACAGTCTGAAAATCGAGCTTTCATGCATGGGGCTGGATATACCCACAAAAAGTTTTAAAGACCTCAGGGAAGAATTTTTCGGTTTTTTTGAGGGTTATGACGCATCCGCAGCCTGGGTCATGGCCGGTGCCAAAAAGGGGATCCGGACCTTCAAAGAGGCGCTGGAAAAATGCGGATCGGACGGCGCGATGGATCTTTTGAAGGCGGCCGATCCCTTCCGGGACGCCGAAGGAAGCCGGGAGTACTGGCAAAGGCTGAAAAAAGGCTATAAGGACGCCGCCGAATGGCTCGAATCCATCTCCCCTGAAGGTCCTGTCCTGCAGGTCTGTCACGGCTCCACTTTGCTAGATCTTCTGAGAAAGTGCGGAAGCCGGAGAACTGAACGGCCGGGAAACGGAGAAATTTTCAAGTGCGTGTTCGATACCCAATCGGACTTCGAGCACTGCCTGACGTTTGAGACCTTGTAAAAAACAGTAGGAGGAATTATGAGCGTAGGCGCCATAGCAGGTCTGATAGCGGCTATAGCATTCGCCGTCATAGCGGGCGTCCTGATTTACCCCATGGTGCGACTGGGAAGGCTTTTTGACGCAATAGCAAAAACCGTAGAGGACGCGGGCAACGAAGTGGTGCCGGTAATAAAGCAGGGCAACGAGGCTGTGGGAGAAATAAACAAGACCCTTTCGGATGTGAACTCCATAACGGACTCCGTAAAGTACACCGCCCAGAATGCGGCCGCCCTGGGCAACCTTTACACTTCCATCCTCGGAAAGCCCATAATCAAGGCCGCATCCTTCCTGTACGCCTTCAAAAAGACCGCCTCCTCCTTTATGAAGGGGAAAAGTAAGGCCGCCGGCGCGGAGGAAAAAAAGTGAAAAAGCTCTTCTATCTCTCCCTGGGCGTGGCGATAGGCGTAATTATGGTTTCAAAGGCCAGGGCGTATGTGAAAAGCAGCCTGCCCAACAAGGCATCCTCCTTCCTCTTTTCAGGCGAAGATGAAAACCTTCCGGCTTCCACCCTCCAGGCGCTGATTGCGGAGTTTTCCTGCGCTATGGAGGAAAAGGAAAAACAGCTGGCAGATAAATTTTTGAACAGATAAGGCAAGTCCCCATGAAAACAAGCGAGATTGCAGACAGATTTCTGAACTATTTTGAGAAGCGCGGGCACCTGGTAAAGCCCTCCGCGTCCCTAGTGTCCTCTAATCCCACTACCCTCTTTACGATTGCCGGCATGATCCCCTTCATCCCCTACCTTTTGGGAGAGCAAAAGCCTGAGTCCAAAAGGATGGCCAGCTTGCAAAAGTGCGTAAGGACACTGGACATAGACGAAGTGGGAAAGACCACCCGCCACGGCACCTTCTTTCAGATGCTGGGCAATTTCTCCTTCGGGGACTACTTCAAAAAAGAGGCCATAGGCTGGGCGTGGGACCTTCTGACGGGCGATGTGGAAGAGGGAGGCTACGGCCTGGATCCCGAAAGGCTGTTTGTCACCGTATTTGAAGAGGACGGGGAGGCGGAAGAGATCTGGCGCTCCCTCGGAGTCGAAGGGAGCCACATCCAAAAGCTCGGCATGGAGGACAACTTCTGGACCACGGGCGGCCCCGGGCCCGGAGGGCCGTGCTCCGAGATTTTCCTGGATCAGGGAGAAGAATTCGGAGAGGCCACCGGGCCTTCCGGAAACGACAGGCGCTACATAGAGATATGGGACCTCGTATTTGAGAACTACGAGGTCGACAACGTCCGCTCCAAGACAGACCTGCACATCGCCGGAGAGCTGAAAAACAAGAACATAGACACCGGCATGGGGCTGGAAAGGCTGAGCTACCTTTTGAACGGGAAAAAGAACATATATGAGACAGACGAAGTGTTTCCCGTAATAGAGGCAACCGAGATCCTCTCCGGAAGGAAGTACGGATCCGATCCCTTCTGCGACACCCATATGCGCATAGTGGCCGACCACGTCAGGAGCGCCATGATGATCATGGCAGACGGCGTAGAGCCCTCAAATCTTGCAAGAGGCTACGTGTTGCGCAGGCTGCTTCGCCGCTCAGTGCGCTCCCTTACGCTGCTTGGGGCCCCCCAGAGGGCTCTTCTTCCGGAGCTGCTGGGGGTCTCGGAAAAGGCCATGAGGGAAGAGTATCCGGAGCTGGAGGAAAAGATTTCCTCCATTCAGGCCGAGGCGGAAAAGGAGGAAGAGACCTTCAGGCGCACCCTGAACCGGGGAAGCGACATGCTCTCTTCCGCCATAAGCCGGGCAAAAGCTGAGAAAAAGGAGAAGATTGACGGAAAGGACGCGTTCCAGCTCCACGACACTTTCGGCTTCCCGATAGAGCTGACCCGGGAGATCGCACGGGAGAGCGGGCTTGAAGTGGACGAGGAGGGCTTCAAGGCCCAAATGGCGATTCAGAAGGGCCGCGCCCGCCAGGACGCCGTAAACAAGAGGCACAACGTGGACGTGGCGGTGTACGACGAAGCGAAAAAGAGGCTGAAGGGAGAGCAGAAATTCACGGGCTACGAGACCCTCTCTTCTTCGGGGACCATTCTTGAAATCCTCTCCGAAAAGGGCCCCGCTCAGAAGGCCTGCGAGGGCGAAATGGTCGACCTCATTTTGGATTCTTCCAGCTTCTACTTCGAAAAGGGAGGCCAACTTGCCGACAGGGGCGAGATAGTGTCCCCCACGGGGGTGTGCGAAGTGCTCGACGTCCAGCAGCCCGTCAAAGGCCTCACCGTCCACCACTGCCGGGTGGAAGAAGGGGAAGTTCTCGCCGGACAGAAGGTGCAGACCCTGGTGGATTCAGAAAGGCGGGCGGGCCTGGCGAGGAGCCACACCGCCACCCACATCCTCCACCGCGCCATACGCGAGGTGATGGGGCCGGATGCCGTGCAGAGCGGGAGCGTGGTTGACGTGGATGCCCTGAGCTTTGACTACAAGTCAGGGAGGGCCCCGACAAAAGAAGAGCTCTTTGCCATAGAGCAGATGGTAAACATGAAAATCATGGAAGACCTCCCCGTCAGCGCCGAAGAAATGCCGCTCGAAAAGGCTATAGAGCAAGGGGCCATGCATCTTTTCTCCGACAAATATTCGCCGATAGTCAGGGTAGTGTCCATCGGGGAAGACGGATGGAGCAGGGAACTGTGCGGAGGGACCCACCTGCCCTCCACGGGCAGGGCCGGCCAGTTTGTCATAGTTTCGGAATTTTCCAACGGTGCGGGCATACGAAGGATTGACGCTCTGGTCGGAAAGAAGGCGTACCTTCAAAACCACCTGAACCACCGGACTGTCAAAGCCCTCTCTTCGGCCATGGGGTGCCTGCCCCAAGAGCTCGAGACCAGGGCCTCATCCCTTCTTTCCAACCTGAAGAGCGCCGAAAAGGAACTGTCGGGCTTCAGGGAAGAAAAGGTTGAAGAGAAAGTGAAGGCCTTAGCCGCATCCGGAAAGTCGGCCTTTGTGGAAGACCTGGGCGAAGACGTCACGATAGACCTTCTCAGAAAGGCCGCGACCAGCCTTATTTCCAAGATCCAGAACCGCCCGGCCTGCTGCTTCTTCTACGGGGTGTCGGTTTCGGCTCCCATAGTTGTGGCGGCGGCCAACAGGCAGGCGGTGGCCGAAGGCGTAAAAGCAAACGAGCTCGTAAAGGCCTTCTGCACGGCCATAAAGGGCGGCGGAGGCGGGAGCGCCTCCTTCGCCCAGGGCGGAGGCAAGGCGGGCCAGAAAACCGAAGACGGGGTGAAGGCCGTAAGTGAGAGACTGGAGGCCCTCAAAGCCTGATGAAGTGCATGGGGGTAGATCTGGGGAAAAGGCGCATAGGCCTGGCCCTGGGCGAAAGCGAATCGCTTATGGCATGGCCTTTGAGGACCGTGGAGGCCGGGGGAGATCCCTTCTTCGCCTTGGATGAAGTGAGCGAAATCGCCATTGAAGAAGGGGTGTCCCTTGTGGCGGTAGGTCTTCCCCTCAACATGGACGGCTCTTTCGGCCCGTCGGCCAGGGCCGCCCTGCGCTGGAAAGAGGCCTTTGAAAAGATGGTGCCCTGCAGGGTGGAGACGGCGGACGAAAGGCTGACGACTCTGAGCGCGCACAGAGAGCTCGAATCCATGGGAATGCGGGCGAACCGCCATATGCGGGTCGTAGACCAGTTGTCGGCCGTCATGATCCTGCAGTCGGCGATGGAGAGGGAAAGGGGGAGGAAAAGTGCCGGATCCGGACAGTGACGAAGAGAAGCCGGATGAAGCAAAAGAGCCCTCTGAAAATCCTGATTTAGGCATCCCCCAAGATGAGCCGGAGGGCGAAGGGGAGGAAGAGGGAGAGCTCGACGACTTTCAGCTTTTCGAACAGGAAGCCGGCACAACCGCCGAAGCCGCCGCTAAGAGCCGCTGGGAGCAGAGAAAGGACAGAAAGGCCAGAAAGCGGAAGATTATAACTGTCTGCATCATCTGCGCCGTCTTTGCGATGGTCGTGGCTGCAGGGGGGATCGCGACCAGCCGCTTCGGAGGAGGCCTGTTCTCCTGGTTCGGCAACGCCGTGGATTCTGACTACTCCGGCCCCGGATACGGCTCCGTGGACTTCACGATAAACCCCGGAGAGGGGACGGGGCAAATAGCCCAGGGCCTCGTCAAAGCCGGGATCGTGGCCTCTGTAAACGGGTTTGAAAACGCCGTAGAATCCGGCAACGACTCCCAGGCGCTCCAGCCCGGCACATTCGCCCTCAAGTACAAGATGAGCTCGAGCGAAGTCATCTCCATCATCACCGATCCCTCCAAGGCCATGGGGATGCTGGTGTTCACCAGCGCCATGCGCGCCTCCGATATGATTCCCACCCTCCTCAAATACACTTCCTGGACAAAGCAGCAGATAGAGGCTGCGCTCAACGGCGGAGGCAAGGGGATCTTGCCCGCTTCGGCGCAGGGGAGCTTCGAAGGGTGGCTTCAGCCGGGCACTTACGACCCCAAGAGCTACCAGAATATAGACGGACTGTTGAAGGCCATGGTTGACGCAAGGATTTCAGAACTCAATTCCCTCGGCGTCCCCACCGGGGCCCAGAGGGAGAAGGTGCTTAAAATCGCCTCCATAATCGGCCAGGAGGTCAACCAGGAACAGTACTACGGGAAAGTGTCCAGGGTCATCTACAACCGCCTCGCCCAGCACATGGTCCTCGGCATGGACAGCGTCATAGCCTACGGCTTCGGAGTGCAGGCCAAAAACCTGACCGAATCCATGCTCACCGACGCCTCAAACCCCTACAACGACAGGCTGCACCAGGGCCTCCCCCCGACCCCCATAAGCAACCCGGGGCCAGAGATGATAAAGGCGGCCATGAACCCCACCCCCGGAAACTGGATCTACTTTGTCACCGTGAACCTCGACACGGGCGAGACCTACTTTACCGACAGCGAGCAGCAGTTCCAGGCCTACAAAGCCCAGTACGAAAAGTGGCAAGCGGCCAACCCGTCCGTATGAGACACGAGGGGTTTCAGAGGCCGGTGGTAAAATGAAATTCCATGGTTACAGCAAACAATGGGCATATAACTAAGCAAATCTTTGTAATTGGCGGAGTGGTTTCATCCCTTGGAAAGGGAATAACTTCTTCATCTCTGGGCAGGCTCCTGCGCAGCCGAGGCGTAAAGGTCCTGCAGCAAAAGCTGGATCCCTACATGAATGTGGATCCGGGAACCATGAACCCCTTCCAGCACGGGGAAGTGTACGTCACCGAAGACGGGGCCGAAACCGACCTCGATCTGGGTCACTATGAAAGATTCCTCGGCACCCCCCTCTCCCAAAAAGCGTCCGTCAGCTCAGGGCAGATCTATCAGGAAGTTCTGAGAAAGGAGAGGGCGGGAGAGTACCTGGGCGAGTGCGTCCAGGTCATACCTCACGTCACCGACGAGATAAAGCGCAGGATGCGCTCCCAGGCCGGCGATGACGTGGACGTGATAATTACTGAAATCGGGGGCACTATAGGAGACATAGAGTCTCTCGCCTTCATGGAGGCGGCCAGGCAGGTGTGCCAGGAGATAGGCCAGGAAAACTGCATGTTCATCACCGTCTCCCTCGTCCCCTACCTCAGGGCCCCCAAGGAGTTCAAGACCAAGCCGACCCAGCAGGCCGTGATGCTTTTGAGGCGCGAGGGAATCAGCCCGGACGCCATAGTGCTGCGCTCCGAGCTCCCCTTGCCAAAGTCCATAAAAGAAAAAGTGGCGCTCATGTGCGGCGTCAAGGAGAAGGGCGTAATCTCCTGCCCGGATGCGGAAAACATCTACATGGTCCCCAAGATGCTCCACGAAGAAGGTCTGGATTCCTTCGTAGTGGAGCGCCTGGGCCTCAAGGCCCACGAACTGGAGTGGGGAGAGTGGGCGAACCTAATGGACGCCATTTCCCACCTCAAGGGATCGGTGGAGATCGCGATTGTAGGCAAGTATGTGGACCTTCCGGACGCCTACCTTTCAGTGGTCGAATCGGTGAAGGCCGCAGGGTTCGGCGACAGGGTCGATGCAAAGATCCGCTGGATTGACGCCGACGAGTGCACGGATGACGAAAAGATCGCCTCCCTCCTCAAGGGCTGCGACGGCCTGATCATCCCCGGAGGCTTCGGAAAGAGGGCCGTAGAAGGGATGATAAGGACCCTGAAGTGGGCCAGGGAGAACAACTTCCCGGCCCTGGGGATCTGCCTCGGCCTGCAGTGCATGGTGATAGAGTACGCGAGGGACGTCTTGGGTCTGAAAGACGCCTCCTCCACCGAGTTCAACCCCGACACCTCCAACCCCGTGATAGCCACTATGGAAGAACAGAAGGCCGTAATAGCGGGGACAAAGGACATGGGCCACACCATGCGCCTGGGAAGCTACCCCGCAGTGCTCAAGGAGGGCACCAAGGCGTACTCACTCTACGGGAAAAAGGACATAGCGGAGAGGCACAGGCACAGGTATGAAGTGAACTCCGCCTACAAGAAGGCGCTCGAAGACGCAGGGCTCACCATTGCCGGCACCAGCCCTGACGGGGAACTGGTGGAATTTGTGGAAGTCACCGGAAACCTCTTCTACGTTGCTACCCAGGCCCATCCTGAGATGAAGAGCCGCCCCTACGCGCCCCACCCCCTCTTCAAGGGCCTTGTGGACGCGGCAATCGTACATAAAAAGGTGAGAGAGGACAAGTAACTCCCTTGGAGAGTTGAGGAGGGAAAATGGATCCCAGCTCCTCCGGAAAAAAGGTGAACCCTGAAAAAATCGAACAGGACAGCCGCCTGATTTCCCAATTTGGAGATTACGGATACGGATGGCACGATTCGGATCTTCAGGGAAGCTCGGCCCCGAGAGGGATAAGCGAAGAAGTCGTAAGGCAGATTTCCAAGGACAAAGGCGAACCCGAGTGGATGCTGGAACTGCGCCTGAAAGGGTACAGGGCTTTTGCGAAAAGGCCGGTCCCGACCTGGGGGGTAGATCTCAGTTCTCTCGATTTTGACGAGTTCAAGTACTTTGTGAAGGCTTCCGACAAGGTCGCGACGTCCTGGAGCGAGGTCCCCGCAAGCATTCGGGAAACCTACGAAAAACTCGGAATCCCTGAGGCGGAGAAAAAAAGGCTCGTGGCCGGGGTCGCGGCCCAGTACGAATCGGAAGTCGTCTACAACTCAATCCGCAAGGAACTTTCCGACAAGGGCGTGGTATTTCTCGACACCGACACGGGCCTGAAGGAATATCCGGAGCTCTTTGAAAAGTACTTCGGCACGGTGGTAGGGTTTGACGACAACAAATTCGCCGCCCTAAACACTGCGGCGTGGAGCGGGGGATCTTTCGTATACGTGCCTAAAGGCGTGAGGGTAGAAATACCCCTCCAGGCGTACTTTAGGATTAACACCCCAAACATGGGGCAGTTTGAGAGGACGCTCATCATCGCAGACGAGGGGTCGTACGTGCACTACGTGGAGGGGTGCACGGCTCCTATCTACGCTACCGATTCCCTGCACGCCGCCGTAGTCGAAATAGTCGTCGAACCGGGGGCCAAGTGCCGCTACACGACGATCCAGAACTGGTCCACCAACGTCTACAACCTCACCACACAAAGGGCCCTAGTCAAAAGAGACGGGGAGATGGAGTGGGTCGACGGGAACATAGGTTCCAAAGACACCATGAAGTATCCTTCCTGCATCCTCACCGAGCCGGGGGCCAAGGGATCGGTTTTGTCGCTGTCTCTGGCCGGTAAAGGCCAAATCCAGGACACCGGAGCGAAGATGATCCATCTTTCCCCCCACACCTCTTCCACAATCGTGGCCAAGTCCATATCCAGGGGGGGCGGAAGGTGCGCCTACCGCGGCCTTGTAAAAGTGATAAAGGGGGCCCAGGGATGCAAGTCCTCAGTCAGCTGCGACACGCTGCTGGTGGACGACATTTCCAGATCCGACACCTACCCCACTATGGACATCTCCGAGAACCAGGTGGAGATGAGCCACGAGGCCACGGTATCTAAAATCTCATCCGACCAGCTCTTCTACCTTCGATCCCGCGGGATCGAAGAAAAGGAAGCGGCCGCCATGATTGTTCGGGGCTTTATCGAGCCCGTGTCAAACGAGCTCCCCATGGAGTATGCCCTTGAGCTCAACCGACTCATAGAGTTGCAAATGGAAGGAGCCGTTGGATGAAAACCGATGACGGTCTTTTCGAGCCGGAGGGGACGGCTTCATTCGACTTTGGCGCCTTCGGGAATATGGAAAAGAGGGAGGAGTGGAAGTACGCCCCGTTGGACGTCGCAGAGGAGTTCAAAGAGCCCTTCAAGCCTTCCCTCTGCGCCCGCGTGCTTTTAAACGGATCCGAACCCGGGGAGGGGAAAGCCGAAAAACTCCTCTCCCCGCGCGACCAGGTGGAGGCCGCAGGTTTTGCCTCAGTGGGCCGATCTTTTCCGATACGGGTCCCGGAGGGCAAGACGAGGATAGAAGTCAAAAACAAGGGCAAAAGGGACTCCCTCTTCCTTTCGCTGAGATTTGGAAAAGGGAAATCCGACGCCGTACTGTTCTTTGAAGGCGAAGGGGACGGGGTCTACTTTTTGGATGCGGCCGCCCCTGAGGAGAGCCAGGTTACTCTCACCGTCATCTGCCTCGGAAACGGCAAAAGGTTCATATACGATTCGACCAGGATCGCTTCCGGGGCGAAAGTGAAGAGGAACCTTTTATGCCTCGGAGGAGGTTTTGACAGGTACTCTTTAGGAGCCTACTTTGCAGGCCCCAGGGCGGAAGCGGAAATGAACGGGATCTATTTCGCCTGCGGGGAATGCTACACCGAGTGCAGGGTCAGAGTGGCCCATTCCGTCCCCGACTGCAAGTCCAGGGTGTCTTACAGGGGCGCGCTGATCGGAAGCTCTGCCAGGAGCGCATGGGTCGGGGAAAGCATTATAGGCAAAGGCGCTCCCGGAAGCGATTCGTACGAACTCAATAAAAACTTTGTCTTGACCCCCGGGGCCAAGTCTTTTTCGGAGCCGCAGCTGGAAATCAAAAACGGAGACATCGTCGCCGCCGGCCACTCCAGCTCCGTGGGCTACTTCGATCCTATCCAGCTCTTCTACCTTCGATCCCGCGGGATTGGCGAGGAGGAAGCGAAGCGGATGATCATTTCGGGATTTTTCGAAGAACTCCTCTCAAACATGGAATCTGGAGAAGGGGAAGAGGAATTTAGGGCCTTTTGCAGGAAAATGGGGGTTTCAAATGGCGCACAGGCTTGAAATAAAGGACTTCAGAAGCTCGGTGGCAACCAAGGAGGGGCCCAAGGAAATCCTGAAAGGCGTAAATCTCGAGGCCTCTTCGGACGAGATCCACGTCCTCATGGGCCCCAACGGATCCGGCAAGTCGACCCTCGCCTACAGCCTCATGGCCCATCCCGATTACGCGACCTCCGGCTCCGTAAGGCTCGACGGGACCGAACTTGAGCTTTTGACCCCGGACGAGAGGGCGAAAGAAGGGCTGTTTTTGGGAATGCAGTACCCGGTGGAAGTGCCGGGGGTCCCCCTCGCCAACTTCCTAAGGACCTCCCTTAAAGCTTTGAAAGGCGAAGCCCCCTCGATCAGGAGCTGGCCCTCCATTTTGAAGGGATACATGGAGAGGCTGAAGATGGATCCCCAGTTTGCCTTCAGGAACGTGAACGAGGGGTTCAGCGGCGGAGAAAAAAAGAGGGCTGAGATACTCCAGCTGGAAGTTTTAAAGCCCAAGTTCGCGATCCTCGACGAGATAGATTCAGGGCTTGACGTGGATGCCCTGAGGATTGTCAGCGAAGGCATTTGCCGCAGCCACGAGGAAGGGTGCGGCATAATCCTCATCACCCATTACGCCAGGATCCTTAAGTACGTGCACCCCGACTTCGTCCACCTCTTCTACAAGGGCAAAATCGCTATGAGCGGCGGCAAAGATCTTGCAGACAGGATAGAAGAGGAGGGGTACGACGAACTGATCGGGACCCTGTCTTGACCGTCCGAGATCTTTTCCCGTTCTTTGCCGCCAATCCCGATCTGGCGTACCTGGACTCGGCCGCCACGAGCCAAAAGCTCGGCTCCGTCATAGAAAAAGAGCGGATTTTTTCCTCCTCCTTCAACGCCCCCATCCACCGCTCCACCTACTCTCTGGCCTTTGAGGCCACGGAAGAGTTTGAAAATGTGCGCGGAAAGGTCGCCGGATTTTTGGGGGCCAGGGCCGAAGAGATAGCCTTCTCTTCTTCAGCCACGGGCGCCTTCAACCTCTTGGCCAATTCGCTCGGATACGTCGAAGACCCCAAAAGCCCCCTCTTTATAGGCGAAGGGGACGAAATCCTCCTTTCCCGCTCCGAACACAACTCCGTCCTCCTCCCCTTCCAGGAGCTTTCCCGCAGGCGGGGTGCGAAGATAAGGTTTCTTCCCATGACAGAAGAGGGGGAAGTGTGCGGCTGGAAGGAAGCCATAGGGGAAAAGACGAAAGTCGTCGCCGTCTCCAGGCTCTCCAACGTCACAGGGGCCTTCGCACCCGTAAGGGAGATCGCCCAAGAGGCCCACAGGGCCGGGGCGATAGTTGTAAGCGACCTCTGCCAGGCGGTGGCCCACGAGAGGACGGACGTAAAGGCCCTGGACATCGACTTTGCGGCATTTTCGGCCCACAAAGTCTTCGGGCCTACGGGTCTGGGCTTTTTATACGGGAGAAAGCCCCTGCTGGATCTGCTCCCCGCGAGCTTTTTCGGGGGATCCATGGTGGAAAGCGCATGGGAGGATAAGAGGGCCGTTTACAAGAAGGCCCCGTGGAAGTTCGAAGCCGGCACCCAGCCCGTCTCACAGGCCATAGCCATGGGCCCTGCGCTGGATTTCCTTGAGAGCCGCAGCCTAGACGAGTCCGATCTCACCCGCCGCCTCCTTGAGGCGGCATCGATTCGGGGGGTCAAAATTTTGGGGCCGGCGTCTGAAGACAACAGGGCCCCCATCCTCTCTTTTGCGCTCGAGGGCGTGCACCCGCACGACGTGTCCCAGTTCATGGACGCCCACGGGGTGGCCGTGCGCTCCGGCCACCAGTGCGCCCAAATCCTGCACAGGTCCTTCGGCTTCCCCTCTTCCACCCGCGCCTCCCTTTGCGCCTACAGCGAGCCGTGGGAGGTGGAAAGGTTCCTGGATCTGCTTTCCGCCGTCAGGCCCTACTTTTTGAAAGGGAGATAAATGGAAGATCTTTCAAACCTCTACCAGGAAGTCATCTTGGAGGCCGCAAAGGAGGCCCACGGGAGAAAAGAGGACTTGGAAGGGGGAAAGGCGGCCTCCTCTTCCCACTGCGCTTACGCCTCCGGCTTCAACCCCTCCTGCGGGGACGAAGTGGAAATGAAGGTGGAGACGGAAGGGGAAAGCATAAGGAAAATCGCCTGGAAGGGCGAAGGATGCGCCATATGCACGGCCTCCCTCTCCATAATGACGGACCTTATGCAGGGAAAGAGCCGGAAAGAGGCCCTTTCCCTTTACAAAGACTTTTTAAAGCTCATGGACAGCCGGGGGGAAGGCGAGGCCCCTGAAAGCCTGAAGGACGCTTCGGCCTTCATCGGCGTGGCCAGGTTTCCCATGAGGATAAAGTGCGCCCTGCTTGGGTGGACGACTTTGAAAGAGGCGCTGGAAGGGGAAGGAAAATGACTTCGGCTCCTTCTTCATTCAAGAATGCGGGAAAAAACCCCACCAAGACGGAGCTGTCGGCCCCTGACGAAGAAAAAACGGAGCTGGCAAAAAAAGTGCTGGACAAAATCGGGGAAATCATAGACCCGGAAATCGGGATAGACCTGGTGAGCCTGGGGCTCGTGTACAAGGTGGAAATAGACGAGCTGGGCAGGGCGATTTTGACTATGACCCTGACCACCCCCCTGTGCCCCCTTACAGACTCCATAGAGACCGAAATCTCGCACGCCCTCTACGGAACGGTCTCCCAGTTCAAAGTGGACTGGACCTTCAATCCCCTCTGGAGCGTGGAAAATATCTCCCCTGAAGGGGTGGAGCAGCTCCGGGCCCTCGGGGCGGGAATTTAGGCCATCCTGTCGTTTTTGGCCAGGCTCTGGCTGATGGAGAGCTGCCCGTGCACCTCGACCCCCGAAGTTTTAGGTCCGTCCAGGGAAAAGTCGGAAGAGGAGAGGGTCGTCATCCATTCTTTGCCCAGGTCTATCGAGGGGGAAGAGAGCATCACGTTCTGGGCCACGTTTTCAACGAGCGCGTTCCAGTTCAGGTACCCCCTGTAGCGCCCGGTCAGCGGCGCCACCTTCCCCATTCCGCTTGCGGCATTTACCAGAGTAAGGGTAGTTAGGGGAAGGTAGAGAAAGTCGCCCTGGGGGACGGCGCCTTCGTTCTGTCCGGCAGAGACGAGGGAGGCCTCCCCGTCCACCGGGTCGATTACGGACCGGTCTTCCAAAATTTCCACCGCCCCGGCCTTCTTGTCTTCATTTGTCAGGAGCTCTAAAGAGTAGGAAGTGGGCTCGGGCTTTTTATAAGGCGTCTCGGGAAAAAGGGAGCTCCAGCCCTTGGAGTCCCACTGGTAAAGTTCGGATTCTTCCTGGGAAAGGGTTCCGGAGATGTCGGAAAAGTTTACCCCGCTTCCGTAGAGGTACTGGAACACCGTCACTTTCCCGCCTTCAAAGTAGAAGGCCTGGCTTATGGAGGCGGAAGGGGAAGGGGCTGCGGAGAGAAACCAAATCCCGCCCTTCCGAAACGCGCTGGACATCGTCCCCGGTGCGGCGGAAACATTGGAAGCAGTGGAAGACTGGCTGGAGGAAGATGCCGCCTGCGGACGCGAATTTCCACAGGCTGACAGGGAGAGGAGGATTAAAACGCAAGAGGCGGCCGCCCAAAGCGCCCTGGCGGTGGATTTTTTCTTCGTCAGCATTTCTCCAAATTAGCAAAAACTTTGAGAAAATCCATCGGAATTTACTTCAGGATAAATTCTCCTCTGTAATTATTAAAATTTCCTGTATCTTTAAGTTTCTACTACTATAGAATCTATGGATCAGCAAATCGTCAAGCAGTATACCACGCCTCTGCCTCAGCCAATCGACAGCGACAAAAGCATTTTCGAACTTGTAAAGGGCAGGGCAGAGCGCCTGCCGGACACCCCCCTCATGTGTTACAAAGAGGGAGGCAAATGGATTGGCTTTAACGGTGTACAATTCAGGGATCTGGTAGTCAGGCTCGCCAAAGGGTTCCTCGGAAAAGGCATCCAAAAAGGGGATGCGGTGGCGATCTTTTCCCACACCAGCTGGGAGTGGGTGGCTCTCGACGCATCGTTGCTCGCGATAGGAGCTGTGGTAGTCCCCGTCTATGAGACCAACTCGGCCGCCCAGGTAAAGCAGATTTTCAATGATTCTTCAGTATCTTACGCCTTTGCGGAAAACATAGACCTGAGATCCAAGATAGAGAGCGTCAAGGGCGACATTCCCTCCCTTAAAGAGGCCTTTACGATAGGGGAGGGGGCCCTGGCCGCGATAGAGGCCTTCGGTAAAAACGTAACGGACGAGGAATTTGAA
Organism: Aeriscardovia sp.; assembly: GCA_017965665.1. GTDB lineage: Bacteria > Actinomycetota > Actinomycetes > Actinomycetales > Bifidobacteriaceae > RGIG1476. The sequence continues at coordinate 42,224 of JAGCPN010000007.1, read as the reverse complement.
GAGGCCGCAGGGAAAGTCAAGGGGGATGACGTGGCGACCATCGTCTACACGTCCGGCTCCACCGGCACCCCGAAGGGCGCCGAACTGACCCACTCCAACTTCGTCTTTGCGGCCCTCTCAGGCACTCAGTACATCCCCCGCGCCTGCAATATTCCCGACAGGCGCATCCTGATGTTTTTGCCCTTAAGCCACGTGTTCGCCAGGTACATGGAGATGCTGGCCTTTGCGGGGACGCTGCAGATGGGGCTGACATCCGACTTTACGACCATCATCCAGGACTTCCAGTCCTTCAAGCCCACCCTCCTTCTGGCGGTCCCCAGGATCTTTGAAAAAGTCTACAACGCCGCCAGCCAGAAGGCGGGCACAGGGTACGCCGGGCACGTTTTCGCCAGGGCCGCCCGTCTGGCGCGGTTGTGGAGCGAGAGGGAGCAGGAGGGGAGATCTCTGGGCTTTGCAGACAAGATGCGCTATTCGCTCTATAAAAAGCTCGTCTACTCCAAGATTCTCGAAGTCTTCGGACCCAATGCCGACTTCTGCATCACAGGGGGCGCCCCGATAGATCCCTCCCTCGCGCATTTCTTTGCAGGAATCGGCATGCCCCTCCTGAACGGGTACGGGATGACCGAGACCTGCGGGCCCGTCACGGTGGAAACCCCCACAAACAGGAGGATCGGCACCGTGGGGGCGCCTCTTTGCGGAATGACTGTGGGCATCGCCGAAGACGGGGAAATCTGCATAAAGAGCCGCAGCGTCATGAAAAGGTACCACAACATGGAGGAAGCCACCGAACAGTCCCTCATAGACGGGTGGTTCCACACCGGAGACGTGGGCGACATAGACGAGGCGGGGAGGCTCTCTGTCACCGACAGAAAGAAAGAGCTGATAATTACGGCCGGAGGCATAAACGTGGCCCCCGCACCCCTGCAGGCGAGGGTGGAATGCTGCCCGGTAGTGGCGCAGTGCCTGGTCATCGGCAACAACAGGAGGTTCGTGTCGGCGCTGGTGACGCTGGATCTGGAGGATGTGAATCAGTGGCTCCAGTCCAAGGGGCTCCAGCCCTGCAAGGACCTGAAAGAAGCCAGCGAGAACCCCGTAGTCAGAAGCGAAGTCCAGAGCGCGGTGGATGCGGCAAACAAGACCGTATCGAGGGCAGAATCCATCAGGAAGTTCGTGATCCTCCCCGGAGAGTTCACCCCTGAAAACGGGATGCTGACGGTGTCTTTGAAAGTCAGGCGCAAACAGGTGGAGGCCCACTACAAGGACGTAATAGAGTCCATCTACAGGGCCCCCGCGCCTAAAAAGCAGAATTAATCAGGCGGCCAGGCCGGAGAGCCTGGAGACGAGCATATCCAGGAACTGCTCCTTTTTCACCCTGACGCTGACCCGGTTCTTTTTGACGGGGTCAGAGAGCCTGGAGACGTCTCCTATGGTCCTTCCGCGAAGCGGCGGCTCGGTTTCAACCATCAGGTTTATAGGCAGGCAATCTACGAGGTCGGGGCATATCGCCACGCCTACAGCCAGGGGATCGTGCAGGCCGCAGCCCCCGAGGCCGGGGGAAGTGACTTCGTAGGCCTTGATGTAGTAGTCGGTGACATCCGCCAGGAACCTTCCGCGGGGCGTGCCCAGCTCCCTCCACTTGGCCGTCTCTTTTGTAGTCAGGAGGGTCTGCAGGGTGACGTCAAGGCCCACCATGGTGCAGTCTATGTGCTTTACGACGTAGTCCGCCGCGTCGGGGTCCTGGTTGATATTGGCTTCGCTCCAGTCCGAGACGTTCCCCGGGACGGTGAGCGCCCCTCCCATAAAGACCACCCTGCCTATGAGGGAGCTTATGGAGGGGTCTTTCTGCAGGGCGGCGGCGAGGTTGGTGAGGGGGCCGGTGGGGACGTAGATCAGATCTTCCTTGTACTCGTGTGCGGCCCTGATGAGGAAGTCTATGCCGTCCTCTTCTTCGGGGATCCTTTCCGACTCTTCTATCTGGCACTCGCCTATCCCGTTTTTGCCGTGGATGAAGGAGGAAATTTCCATCACTTCAAAAGAGTCCTTCTTCAGGGCGTGGTCCAGCCCGCGGTAGACTTTGATCTTCTTGCCGAAAAGATCGGTTATGGCCAGGTCGTTTCTGAGGCCCTGGTCCATGTACACGTTCCCGTAAGTCCCGATAATGCCTATCAGATCCACTTCCGGGCTCGCCATGGCCAGAGACATGGCCAAAGTGTCGTCAATGCCGGTGTCCAGATCCAGTATCAGCTTTTTCATTTCCTGCCTCCTACTTTCAGATTGGCAAGGTCTTTTGCCACCATATTCCAGAATTTTTCTGTGTCGAGGGAGAGGCCTACCTGGGTGCGGCAGTCTTTGGGGGCCTGCGCCCTCAGATCCGCCACGGTCATCCCGCAAGTGACTTCGCCTTTCGTCTCCACGTACACGGGCGCCTTCACGGTCCTGACCACTGAGGGGTCCAGGGCGTAGGCCACGGCGCACGGGTCGTGGGTGGGGGGATCGGGGAAGCACTCTTCGTCCTTATAGGATTCTCTGAAGTAATCCATAAGTCCGTTTACCACTTCCGCGAGCCCCGGGTTGGCGGCGGCGAGCCTGGCCTGCACATCCCTGGTGCAGATGGCCTGGTGGGTGACGTCGAGCCCGATCATCGTTATGGGCCACTCCCTTTCAAAGACCACCTTGGCGGCTTCGGGATCCGTGTAGGCGTTGAACTCGGCCACGGGGGTGACGTTTCCCGTGTGTACGGCGCCCAGCATCATTATGACTTCCTTTACCCTGCTGCAGATCCTGGGCTCCAGGAGCGCGGCCAGGGCGATATTGGTCAGGGGGGCGGTCGTAATCAGGGTGACGTACTTGTCGGGATGATCCATTATCGTCCTGACTATCTCGGCTGCCGCGTCCGTTCCTGCCACCTCGGTCTTGGGCGAATCCAGCTTCACCCCGTCAAGGCCCGATTCCCCGTGGATGTAGCCTGCCCACTTGGGAGCCTTCACGAGCGGGGTCAGGGAGCCCGAATATACGGGCACCTTTTCCCCTACCAGCTCTATCAGGGAGAGGGCGTTCTTCGTCACCTTCTCCAGGCTCTGGTTCCCGCCGGCGGTCGTGACCTCCATGAGGTCTATATCGGGATCGCCCATGGCCATGAAGAGCGCCAGCGCGTCGTCGTGGCCCGGGTCGCAATCCAAAATTACGTGTTTCATTTCACCCCTAATCACTCTCGGCTCAAAGCCTCGATAGCCTCGATTAGCACTTTAATTCTAGACTCGCTGACGCCCACAGAAGGCAGAAGCGAGACGGCGACGCAGTTGAAGGGCATATCGAAGAAGTACCCGGGCTGGGCCGAAAGCGCGTATTTCCTGATCAGCTCCGTTACCAGGGCGTCTTCATCTATGGTGGAGGCGAACCTGACCAGGGCGCTCCAGCCCCCCTGGGGCTCTATGAGGGAGGAGGCGAGATCTTTTCCGGAAAAAGCCTTCCTCAGCACTTTCAGGTTGTCTTCGGCCCTCTTTCTCACTTCCTCCGTCTTTTTGGGAGCCATTTCAAGCAGCCCGGGAGTGGATTCGTTTTGGAACCACGAGTTTGGAAGGAAGCTGTCGGCTATAAAGTCGAGCCGCGCTTCAGCCTCCGCCACTTCCTCTTCCCCTCCCGACACTTCAATCCACGCGGTCTTTATCTGCGGGGAGGCGAGGAGCTTGGAAAAGCCGTCGAGCGCGAAGGTCAGGGCTTCGGCGGTTCCCGAGATCCTTCCGGGAAGGCCGGTGGCAAAGCCGTAGTCGTAGAAGACTTCGTCGCATATCAGGGCGACGTCCTTTTCCCTGCACATCCCGCTTATTTCCTTAAACTCCTCTTTGGAAACGTAGCTCCCCGTGGGGTTGTTTGGGTGGATCAGGACCAGGGCCTTCACATCCGGATCTGAAAGCGCCCCTTCTACCGAGGGGAGGTCTATGTACCAGGACCCGTCGAAGCGGAGGAAGTAGGGCACGGCCTGCACCCCCTCTATCCTGGCTATGGAAGGGATCAGGGGGTAGCCGGGGGAGGGGTAGGCGATCTTGTCTCCGGGATCGCAAAGGAGCTTCATAAGCCAGCTGTAGCCCTGCGAGGTGGAAGAGATAAGGTAAAGCCGCTCAGGGGAAGGCGGAAGAAAGAGGGGGGAAATTCTGTCCTTCCTGTTGGACAAAAACTTTGCTAAAGCCTCCCTCGCCCCCGGACCTCCCTTAGGATTCGGATCGTACTCCCCGAATTTTTTAATCCCCAACCCGAAATGAGTGGGGTTGGAATCGTTTAGCTGGGCAATCTTGCCGATTTTGAGCTCTTCTTGCGAAATGACATTCAAGCGGCCGGTATCGGATCTTTTGGAAAATCTTGCCATCTGCTTTTATACCTTTCAAAAATATGCATGAACCTTGCAACGAGAACCGTACAACTCCTAAGATTAGCCTTATGATGAGCCAGGATGAGCTAAAACTGTTTGAAAAACTTGTTGAAGACAGAAAAGAAAATGCACGAGTTATAGAAAAGCGTTCTATGAGGGGCGCCAGCAGGGATATGGCTGACAAATATTCCGATGTCGCGCACTTTATCTATGAGTTACTTCAAAATGCCGATGACGCGAAGGCAGAGAAAGCAAGATTTATTCTTGAGCCTAATAAATATCTAATATTTGCCCATAATGGATCCAGACATTTTTCTGTAACCGATGTCGACGAGGACGAAAAGGGAAAGCCTCTTGGCGATATCAATGCCATTACCGCCTGGGGAGCTTCAACTAAGGAAAATGACCAAAATAAAATAGGAAAATACGGGGTAGGAATTAAGTCTATTTACACATATACCAGAAATCCCCGCATTTATGACAACAAATTTAAGTTTAGGATTGAAAGACTTGTTGTACCCGGTCTTTTGGAAGAGGATTTTACAGGCAGAAGGGCGGATGAAACCCTTTTCATGCTTCCTTTCGACAGTCCTGATAAAACTCCCGAGCAGGCCACTAAGGATATATCTTCCAAGCTTCAAAATCTTTCCTATCCTCTGCTTTTCCTGCCTCATTTGCGGGAAATACGATACGCGATAGGCAATGCCGAAGGGATTTATCAGAAAAAAATAGAGGACTCGCGTCAATTTGAAGATATTACAGCAGAATTAATTTGCTGCACAAACAGGTTCGGAGATAGCGAGAACCAAAACAGGCTTTGGCTCTTTACGCGCGAGGATGAAGAGGAGAATAAGTATTCTGTCGGCTTCTTTTTGGAAGAAAGAGATGGTAAGACTTGCCTTTGCCCTGTCGATATGCCCGCCTTTTGTTTCTTCCCGACAAAAGAGGAAACCGATCTTCACTTTATAGTACAGGCCCCGTTCCTGCTTACCAACAGTCGCGAAAGCATAAAGCGATATGAACCACACAACGAGAAAATGATAAAACTGCTGGCAGATTTGGCAGCTGAATCTATTGTGCTTTTAAAGCAGATTGGGGAAGACAAGGAAAATCGCTTAGTAGACGACCACATACTTTCAATCATTCCTTATAAAAAACCTTACTATTCATGGAGTATGTGGGCTCCGTTTTATGAAGATACAAAGAAAATTTTCGAAACCGAGAGCGTGCTTCCTTCCAGAAAGGGATACACCTCCAAGCCGCATGCTTATTGGGCCGCGTCAAGCAAAATGACAGATTTGTTCAGCAATGAGCAATTGGAACAGCTTTGTGGCGACCCCCAGGCTAAATGGGCCTTTCCATCCATTAGTAGGGATACTCACGGATCTCTGACCCAAGATGAAAGGGATATAAGAGAATTTATAGATGCTGTTACCCATCAGCATCTTAGTGAGTTAGACATTCTCGATAAAATCACTGCCCCTTTCATTGAAGCTCAATCAATTGAGTGGTTGATAGATTTTTATAAATGGATTGATGAAGATAAAGATCGTCGCAGAAAGGCTAAAAGACTGCCTATTTTTCTGGATCAGCACGGACATGCCATGTCTGCGTTTGACGAAAAAGGAATGGAGGTCTTATTTCTGCCTTCTGATGTAACAACCGACGATGAATACCATTATTTGGCACAATCTCTTTGGGATAAAGAGGAATTAAAGAACTTTTTTAGTAGTATAGGAATTACAACCCCCTCCTGGGGTGACTATATTTATAACAAAGTTATTCCGTTATACAAAGATACTGATGCAAATTCAAATATCAGTATTGAAACGTCCCATAAGAATTTCAAGCTATTTTTCGATTATTACTGCAGTCATCGAGAGGAAAAATTTATAGATCTTTTGAAGGAGTGCAGCTTCTTAACGTACTGCGATCCCGATGGACAGTGGCATAGAGCAAAAGCAAATGAACTTTATCTTCCCACTCCAGAACTAAAAGAGTGGTTTGCCAATTCGCCCTCTACCCACTTTGTATCAGAAAAAAAATATGTGCAGATAATAGGCGAACAACCCAATAAGGATCTTCTAGAAGACTTTCTAAAAGATTTAGGAGTAAAAGTAGACCCTCAAGTTTCTTATTGCGTGCGAGATCCTGACACTTTGGAAGATGCGAACTGGAAGCCTTCCTGGAGCTACAACATATGGCTAGAACCTCAAATAGACGGACTTAATAAATTTATCGAAGGAATGCCTTCTTGCGATCTGTCCGAATTAATTGATGATAATTATTATTCCAATGATGAAAAGGATAAAATAGCAAAAATACTCCAGAAAAACCGAAGCAAAGCAAAACTTCTATGGGAAGAAATGAAAAAACTGCTAGAAAAAGCGACTTATTACTCTTTCTCTGGAGATTGGAAGATCGGGACGGATAGTGTATTTTACGGATCTAAAAATCGCTTTCCGTCCGGGGAGCATCATTGGTTCTATCGTCGCGATCAAGTTGAGCTGTATGCATCCGAGGTTGAAACGCAACTTAGGAAGTTGGCCTGGAACTACACAAAAAATGAAAAGTTTGATCCGGAAAGTGTAGATGATTATGATCCTTCTCCAAAACTTTTAGAGATTTTTGCAATCAAAACTCCAGCTAAATCTCCTACAGAAGAATTGATGGCTGAATTAGATCAGCTGCCTCCTAAACAAAAGCGCAAGGCACTTGCCGGGGCACTTGCGATGATTGAAAATTTAAAAAAACAGGGAGAAGAAGGAGAAGAACAAGTTAGGGAAAATGCAGAAATCGCAAATGAAGATTCTCCCCGCGACACCCTTCCTTCTGCTGAATCCACAGAAAACATTGCCGCTCCAAAGGGAAACGAATTTTCATCTCCGTCTTCTCACAAAACTACGCTTCTTCCCTCCACGGTTTCAACTTCTTCATCTTCCTACTCGGATGAAAATGATGAGCAGGAAGAAGATAACTCATTAGATTCCGACTCCATAGACAAAAACATACAAAAGAAACAATCTGAGATTGAAAGCCTCAACCAGTTAAGGGAAAAGGTAACTAACGCCTCCAAGCTTCCCAAGTACTCTTTTGGGTGGTTCAAGGCGCTTCTTTCCCTAGAAAAAGAGGGCCTATCTTCCCGAAAGCCGGAAGTGAGCATCAGTTTTTCCAAAGTTGAAAAAGATCCCGATCCTGCCTCCCCCCGAACAATTATCCTAAGACGTCCTAATAGGTATATACCCCAGTCGATAGAGGACATTCCTAATATTCCCCTTGATTTGCATATGGAAAATGGGAAGACTCGCAGCCCTGAAATTGAGGTGGTTAGTGTAAAAGGCAACACGCTTAGGGTAAAGGCAAAAACAGAAGAGCAGATCAAAGGAATCGACTTTTCAAAGGTCACGTACGCCACTATTGATGTAAAAAATCCTGACTTTCTACTTGATACTTTAACGGAACAATTTGCGAATCTGGATCTTCCGGACGACTTTAATATGCAACAGAACCTTTGTGAAAACATCGAGTTTCTTGTAGGCCCTCCAGGCACCGGCAAGACTACTTATCTTGCAAAAGAAATTCTTCGCCCTTTAATGGAAAAGGAAGATTCTTGCAAAGTACTTGTGCTAACTCCTACCAATAAAGCTGCCGACGTATTGGTAAAAAAGATTATGCAAGTCTCCGGAAACGACGATTCGTATAATGATTGGCTTGCCCGTATAGGTACTACCGAAGACGCAGAAATAGAAAAAGCCCCGTTTTTCGAGAAAAGAACTTAGATATAGATTCTATACAAAAATGTGTAGCCGTTACGACGATAGCCAGGTTCCCATATGACTACTTAATTTCGAGTAGAAGAAAAGAAGTATACCTAAAAGACGTAGAGTGGGACTACATAGTAGTCGATGAGGCCTCCATGATTCCCTTGGCAGACATCGTTTTTCTGCTTTACAAGCAAAAGCCAAAGCAATTTATTATCGCTGGCGACCCCTTCCAAATCGAACCCATAGTGAAGCGAAACGAATGGAAGGATCAAAATATCTACAGCCTGGTAAAGCTGAACTCCTTTGAAAATCCTTCCACTATTCCGCACCCCTACACAGTTGTACCCTTAAGCCGCCAGTACAGATCAATTCCGGAAATTGGAGAAGTTTTCTCTAATTTTGCTTATAACGGAATGCTGGAACATGACCGCAATTTTGAAAAAAGGAAAGACCTTCACCTTGAAAGCCTCGGCATTAGTCCGCTGAACATAATCAAGTATCCTGTGAGAAAGTACGAAAGCATCTACCAGGTAAAAAAGCTGCAGGAAAGTCCCTACCAGATTTACTCTGCCCTTTTGACCGTGGAGTATATTCGCTTTCTTGCGGACAAAATTTCCCAGTTTAATCCAGGCACTCCCGTCTCGATCGGGGTAATATCTCCCTACAGAGCGCAGGCGGATATAATGGACAAACTTATAAGCCGGGAAAAAATCCCTGAAGAAATAAAGATTCAGGCGGGTACAATACACAAATTCCAGGGCGATGAATGCGACATCATTTTCGTTGTATTCAACCCGCCCAAAAACCCCAGTTCTTCTAAGACGTTTCTGAACAAGATGAATATTCTTAACGTGGCTGTAAGCCGAGCCAGGGATTATTTATTTGTCATTATGCCCGACGACGAGACGGATGGAGTGGAAGACCTGATACGCATAAGGCAGATCGAAAGCTTAATGAAAAAGAACGGAAAATGCTCCCAATTCTTGGCTTGCGATCTTGAAAAGCTGCTGTTTGGCCAAAGCGACTACTTGGAAAATAATGTCTTTTCTACAGGCCATCAGGATGTAAATGTCTACGATTTGCCTGAAAAGCAGTACGAAGTCCGGGCTGAAGATGATGCCGTCGACATCCAGCTCCACCCCTCCGGGGTTAAGGGCTAAAGCAGGCGTAAAAAAGGAGAAATATGCCCAAAGTAGACATAAATGACTATCCCACCCTCAGATCTATGCCTCTGTTCCAAAATATGCTTAACTGCAATCGCAGATGGACAGGCACTACAGGTACAAATCTGGCACATATAAGCTGGGCCTTGGATTCGACCCTGGGCAGAGCCAACACAAAAACCTATACCCAGGTCTCACCGGGCCACGCTTATTCCCAGTTTTGCGCAGCCCTGGAAGAAGCCGACTCTTATTTTTCCAACCGGGGATTTGAGATGGGGATGAGCCGGGAAGACAAGGTGGAAGTCGCCCAGTTTATCATTGACCGTTTTTACGAGAACTGCGAGAGGGACGGCATCCCCCTTTCGCGACCTTCGCTAAGGCAAAAGCCGCTGCCACAAAGCGCCTTTGAGCCCCGGCCCATTTTTCCCTCCCTCCGTCGCTCCCTCCCTTCTCAAGGCAAGAAGAGTTGGACAGTGCTGAGGCGGCGTATGAAGAGGCGCTTGCAAACAAGCAGTACGACAGGCTCGCAGACCTTGCCAGATCCAGAGACGAACTCGCGGAGGAAAAGGAGGAGGAACGCGAAAGGGCAATGCATTTTGCCGTGCAAAGGCAACTTGAATCCGTGGACGTAGATGCACTCGTGTAAGGAATAAAAGGGCGCATTAGGAAAATCGACAAACTGCGCTCGCAAATACAAACAGAAGAAAAAGAGCTGGATTCAAACAGGAGAGATTTAAAAGAGCTGTCACATAAGATATCCGACATTGAAAACAGCGAAATAAGGGAGCGGAAAATGGCCAAGATCGCAGAAGCCTTTCCGGATCTGAAAGAAGGCGAGTTTATTTAGGTCCGATCGAAGGCGCACACTTTCAATCTGCAAAAAGCCGATCGCACTTTACCTCCCCGGCAAAACGCGAGAGGCGGGCAGCCGAGGATGAAATACGGAGTTTGCAGACGGCGTCAAAATAGAATGAAAAAGCTAGACTATTAAGTTGTTGGCATTATTGCCGCCGCGGCCGGACCCTTGCCGTTAAGGATCGGAATATGCGGCGCCTCTTAGGAAGATGAAATGAGTGAAACAACAATAACCATTGCCCATGCCTACCACAGCATAGAAGGCTTGCTCAAAGCCATTTCCGAGCAGCTTTTAAAGCAGCACGCTGATTATTTGCTTCCAAATGAACAACTGGACTCCTTTATAGGGATGCTTGTTATGAGGAGCTACAGATTCCACACCACAGGAAAAAACACTTTCCCCATAACCGTCAAGCTGACCTACAAATCCCAAGATAACGGCTTTGCCTATCTTCAGAACTGGGAGGAACTGGACAAGCAGGGCCAGTAAAGACCCGCCTTTCCCTTCCGGAACCTGCCTAACTTTTTTCCAAACTCTTTTTTTGCATCGCCCTTGCCGGCTTCCAGGATCGGTCTTTCATGATCTTTCTGGAATCCGCCCACCCCTTCACTAAGGGGGGGAAAGCCTCCGGCCTGCGATCCAAAACTGCAATCCTCACGACTTCCTTCAGAAAAGTGAAGAAAGTTCCGAGCCCGAAGAGCAGGGGGTCGAAGTCTCCGAAGAGGGAGAGGTAGCGCATCATATACCCGCGGTTTCGCATTATGTAGTAGCGGTTGAGGTCGGAAGTGGAGTTGAGGCGCCTGTTTCCCGACAGTTTCAAATTGTTGATGGCGCGGGTGCGCTGCAAAATGAGGTCGGGCACTACGATTGGCCTGCAGACTTTTGAAGCCAGGTACCCGTAAGTGGTGTCGTCCCAGTAGATAAAAAACCTGGGATCCGGAAAGCCTATGCGCCTGACAAGTTCCCGTTTCACCAATACTCCCTCAAAGCAGCAGGTATTGGCCTGCCTGAAAGGCCTGCAGTCTTTGGCTGCAAAGGGGTTGGGAACGGCCAGAGGCACGACGAACCTGTACTGCCAATAGAAGGGCGTCCCGTCGGCGTTGAGGCGAGATCCCTGCACCATCGGGCTTTTGGATGTCCACTTATCCAGCTTCTCTATGGCTCCCGGCAGGATTTGCACGTCGTCGTCCATGAGCCAAAACCACTCTGCCCCCAGTTCATACGCCCTTTTCATTCCGGCCCAGAACCCTCCCGCCCCGCCGAGGTTTTCCCTCTGGGGGAGGTATTCGGTTCCGACGCCTTCCCTCTCCATTTCTTCTTTAAACGGCAGGCAGAGGGAGGCCGCGCCGCCATCGGGATCGTTGTCTACAATCACCACTTTCCAGGGCCGTTCGGGCTTTAAAGAATCCAGGAGCTTTTTCAAAAGCTCGTTTCTTTTATACGTGGTCACAACTACTGCAAGTTTTTGCATTTTTCCCCCCTTTTCTAGGGAACAAGAGCGCCCAGCTGACGGCCAGGCAGAAAATGTAAAGGCAGGTCATAACGATCGAAAGGCTGGAGAAGGCGGAAAGGTAGCTTTGGGGCGGAGCCGAGGCGGGGTCGCACGCCTGGAAGATCGCCATGCACGCCGCGCTTCCCACAGCCCCGCCTATCTGCATGCTCTCCTGCTCGGCCGTAGACAGATCGGCCGTTTTGGAAGGCAGGAGAGAAAAGATGTGAGATTCTACGGCCAGGGTGCTCAAAGCCACTCCCACAAAGCAGAGGAGGGCGAAAATGAAGGTAAACGCCACTCCGCCGCCAAATACGCGCCTCTGCAGGGAAAGGGCGAAAAAGCCTCCGGACATGAGGGAAAATCCCGAAAAGAGGAGGGACTTTGCCCCCCACCGGTCGTAAATCTTTCCCGCCAGGAGCGCGAAAACCTGGGAAATCGCCAGAGGCGCCATGAGCATGGAGGAGGCGGCGGCCGGAGAGAGCCGGAAGGCCGGCTCTATTGCCAGAGGATAGACCACCGACAGGCACATATTTGCGATTTGGAGGCAGAAAATTAAAAGAAGCCCCAAAAGGATGGGCTTTTTTGCGATGGAGAAAAGGTCCACAAGGACGCCCTCAGACTTCCTGCGCCCCAGCTTGAACTGCCTCAAAATCCAGGCTCCTCCGGCCAAGAGGCCTACGGCCAAAAGCAGCAGGCCCCACAGGTTTTTGTCGGCCAAGAGCTCTATGCCGATTATCAGGCACGGGAAGCTTAAAAGGGTCTCGAGGACCGAAAGGCCGTCGGGCGAAGGGGAGAGATGCGGGGAAATGTCTTTCACAAAAAACAGGGAAAGGCACAGGAGCGCGAAGCAGGCCACAAAAGGGAAAAGGAAGATGAAGTGCCAGTCGGCTCCGGCGTTCAAGATGGCCCCCGAATAACTCGGGGCCAGGGAGGGCCCCAGCCCGCAGGCTATCCCGCAGATGGAAATCACGTGCCCCCGGTATTTGGGCGAAAAGAGGGTGAGGGCCGAGAAAAACAGGAGGGGGGTTATAAATCCGGCTCCGAGCCCCTCTATCACCCTGCCGGTTATGAGAATCCAAAAGGAAGGGCTGAAAAAGTCTATGGCGAGCCCCGCGCAGCAGAAGGAAAGGGCGAGAGACACTACCAGTTTCGTGGAGTACCCCTTTATGAAGAAGGCTAGGAGGGGGACGGTGACGCTCATGGCCACCAAAAACCCTCCCATCGTCCACTGCACGGTGACATAGTTCAGGTTGAAGCGGCGCATGAGGACGTCGTCTCCCACCGAAAGCAGCGTCTCATTGAACAGACAGAAAAAGGCGGAGCCCAGCAAAGTAGCAAACATTGCCAGCCTCCCGCCCAGCTTCATATGCGAGCAGCCGGTCATCAGCTATTGGAGGGGGCCAACTCCGCCTTCCCGCTCTCGGCCTGGGAATCTTCGGCGCAGAAGGTGAACTCGTCCCCCTCGCTTCCGACCTTTATAATCTGGCCTTCTTTGAACTCCCCCCTCAAGATGCCTTCCGCGATTCTGTCTTCCAAATCATTTTGGATGACGCGCCTGAGCGGGCGGGCGCCCAGGAGCGGATCGAAGCCTTTGCGGCTCAAAAGCTCCTTGGCCCCGGGGGTGAAGTCTGCAGACATGTTCCTGGCAAACAGCCTCCCCTCGAGCTCGGAAAGCTGGATGTCGACAATCTCCCTTATCTGCGGGAGGGTGAGCTGCTGGAAGACGATTATGTCGTCCAGGCGGTTCAGAAACTCCGGGCGGAAGTGCTGCTTCAAATCGGCCTCCACCCTCGACTTCATGTTCTTGTAGTTGGCCTCGAAGTTGTCGGAAAGGGAGAAGCCGGTATTTTGCGTGCGGGAGATGTCCTTGGTGCCGATGTTGGTGGTCATGATGATGATGGTGTTCTTGAAGTCCACCTTCCGGCCCTGGGAATCTGTCAGATGCCCGTCGTCGAGGATCTGGAGCATGGTGTTGAACACGTCCGGGTGGGCCTTTTCGATCTCGTCGAAAAGTATCACGGAGAAGGGCTTCTTTCTGACCTTCTCGGTAAATTCCCCGCCTTCTTCGTACCCCACGTACCCCGGAGGGGCGCCGAAGAGCCTGGAGACGGCGTACTTTTCGGAGAACTCCGACATGTCCACGCGGATCATGGCGTTCTCATCGTCAAAGAGGAACTGGGCGAGGGCCTTTGCAAGCTCGGTCTTGCCCACGCCCGTAGGTCCGGCGAAGATGAAGGAGCCCGTAGGCCTCTTGGGATCTTTAAGCCCTACCCGGGCCCTCCGGAGGGACTTGGCGAGGGCGTTGACGGCCTCGTCTTGGCCTACGACCCTGGAATGGAGGGCCTGTTCCATGACGAGGAGCTTTTTGCTCTCTTCGGCGGTGAGCTTGAAGACGGGAATTCCGGTGTTCTGGCTCACAACTTGCGCCACTTCCTGCTCGGTTATGACCATCTGGCCGTCTGCGGCGCGCGTCTTCTCCCACTCCGCCTTCTTCTCGTCTCTCACCTTTGTGAGGGCTTCGGCCTTTTCCTTGGCCGCAGCGGCGCTTTCAAAGTCCTTGGCGTCGGCCGCCTTCCTGGCCTCCTGCCCGGCTTCGGAGATCTCCCTGTCAAGGGCTTTTATCTCCGGGGGCGCAGTGAGCCGCTTTATCCTCATCCTCGCGCCCGCCTCGTCTATGAGGTCTATGGCTTTATCCGGCAGGTTTCTGTCCTGGATGTAGCGGGCGGAGAGCTCGGCTGCGCTCTGGAGGGCGCCGTCCGTTATGGTCACTTTGTGGAAGCCCTCGTAGTGGCTGCGAAGGCCGCGCAGGATCTGCACAGTCTGCGCCACGGAGGGCTGGGAAACGGTTATAGGCTGGAACCTGCGCTCCAGGGCGGCATCCTTTTCGATGTACTTTCTGTACTCGGAAACGGTCGTAGCCCCTATGGTCTGCAGCTCCCCCCTGGCCAGCATGGGCTTTAGCATGTCTCCGGCCCCTATGGCCCCGTCGGCAGATCCTGCCCCTACAATCTGGTGGATCTCGTCTATGAAGAGGATTATGTTGCCCCGGGTCTGGATTTCCTTTATGACCTTTTTAAGCCTCTCTTCAAAGTCGCCGCGGTATCTGGAGCCTGCGACAAGGGAAGCGAGATCCAGAGAGTAGATCTGCTTTCCTTTGAGGGTTTCGGGGACGTCCTGGGCCACAATCTTTTGCGCCAGACCCTCTACGACGGCGGTTTTGCCCACGCCGGGCTCTCCCACAAGTACGGGGTTGTTCTTGGTCCGCCTGGAGAGGACGGTCATGACGTCCAAAATCTCGTCCTCCCTGCCTATCACCGGATCCAGCTTTCCCTGGAGGGCGAGCTGGGTGAGGTCGGTTCCGAACTGGGAGAGCATGGCCGAGACGGAAGGCTCGGTCTTGTTTTCAACTCCTCCCGCGTTGGCCAGCCTGTCATCCTCGCTCTTCTGTCCGCGTATGGCACTGACCGTAGCGCTTTTTATGTCGTCCAGATCCGCCCCCAGCTGCATCAGAACCTGGGCCCCGATTCCTCCCCCCTGGGTTACCAGGGCCAGAAGGATGTGCTCGGTGCCGATGTAGGTGTGCCCCAGCTGGAGGGCCTCCCTGAGGCTGAGATCCAAAATTTTTTTGGCGTTGGTAGTGAAGGGCAGATGCTTGGCATCGGGGTTGTCCCCCATGCCGATCATGTCGATCACCTGTTCGCGAGCCTTGTCCAGTGTGATGCCCTTTTCGGCGAGCACCTGGGCCGCGATCCCCTCCTTTTCTTCCAGAAGCCCCAGAAGGATGTGCTCGGTGCCGATGTAGGCATGATTTAGAGAATGGGCCTGCCTTTGGGCTAAAGCCATGGCATGCTTGGCCCGATCTGTAAACCGTTCAAACAATTAAGCTTCCTTTCCGTCTGCAGGCGCCCTGCGGACTATGCCGGCTGCAGGGCGCCTGCAGTTCCCGATTTTCCTGTTGCTCTTTTGTGCCTGCCGTATTTGGACGCCGGGGCGCAATTCAGTCGTCTATATCAAAATCATCGGCCACGGCCCTCAGCATCTTTGCCAATCTGTCAGAAGTGAGGGGATCGGGCCACTTGCCGTATTTCAACTTTGAATTGGTGGAGTCTAAAAGCTTTATCAGATCCTCTATAATCGCATTCATCTCATCGCTGGTATGTCTCCGCGGGACCGTCCTCTGCACGAGGTGGAGGTCGAAGGCCTGCAGGCCTTTCGCCCCTTCCACTTCGGAATACTCCACTTTCATACCGGATTTCGGAGTAAAGCTCGATGGCAGGCTGTTGGGCGAGATAAATACCTCTTTGCCGTCTTCCCCCACGATGAACCCGTAGCCTTTCTTGCTGTCAAACCAGCGAATTTTACCAGTTGGCACAGCCTCCTCCTTTAACCTTCTTTTGAACTAATGATATCAATTTTGCTTTCGGCCTTTTTCCTTCCCGGCCTCCTGGGAGGATAGGGCGGGAAGGGGGGAGCCTGTGATGGGGATGGCGATCACTATCGTCAGCCCTCCCCCGGGCGTGTGTCTGGCGCAGATAAATCCGGAGTGGGAAGTGATGATGGCTTTCACTATCGCCATTCCGAGCCCCGTCCCGCTTTTTTTGCGGGTTCGGGAAGGATCGAAAGTGTAAAAACGTTCAAAGATCCTGCCTATGGAATCGGGCGTCATTCCCGGGCCGTGATCGCAAACCGCTATCAGCGCATACGGAAGCCCCGTTCCCGAGCGCATGGATCTTTGCATGGCCCCGCAAAAAGCCTCCAAGGGGGCCTCTGCCGTTTCCAGCTCCCTGCAGTCGGCAAAGGAAATATCCGCCCGGACCGAGGAGAGGGAGATTTCCACGGGGCAGTCTGAAGGGGTGTACTTGTGAATGTTGCCCACAAGATTGGTAAACACCTCCCTCAGCCTCGTAGCGTCTCCGTAGGTGGTGATCTGAGGCAGTTCTCCGGGGACAAAGCGCGTGCAGGAGACGAGGGGATCCGGATCCTTGCAGGAGGCGAAGGCGGACAGAAATTCCAGCGTCCCCATCGACACCTTCCTCTGAGGATCCAGCACCATAAGGTCTTCGACGCTGTCGAGGATGAGCGAATCCAGTTCCACGCTCTGGGTGAGGTCTATCCCCCTTCCTTCGTCCAGCCTCGCCAAGGACAGCAGATCGGTGACCAGCTCGGTCATTCTGGCGCTGGAAGCTCCGATTCTTTCCACTATTTCGTCTGCCTTTGCCAGATCCTCGCCCTCTTCCCGCTCCATTTTGTAGAGCTCGGCATAGGCCCTTATGGCGGAGAGAGGAGTTCTTAACTCGTGGGAGGCGTCGGAGATGAACTGCTTCATCTGTTCATTTGTCTCTTTCTGAGCCTTAAAGCTGTTCTCAATCTTCGAAAGCATGATGTTTAAAGAACTGGCCAGGCTCCCGATTTCCGTGCTCTCGGGGAGAACCGGAATTCTCTGCGAAAGGTCTCCGTTTGCAATATTGGCCGCAATTTTCTCTATCTGCTTCAAGGGCCTGAGAGTCTTGGAAATAATCAGCGATCCTATGATCAGGGCGATGAGGATGATGATGATCCCCACGATTATAAAGTAGTAGATCACCATCCACGCCGTCTCCTGTGCATCGTAGAGGGAGAGGCCTATGTACAAAATCCCCGATTGCCCCGTCCCGCTCTGATACCAGTGGAGCTTTAAAACCCTCCAGTCCGCCCTCACTTCCTTGTAGGAAGAGGGAGAGGTCCCCTGAGAGATGACCTGCGAAGCCACAGTGACGGGGATGCCGAATCCGAGGTCCCCCAGGCTTCCGGAAGGGGCGAGCTTTGGCATGCTCTCGGCCCCTCCTTCCATTATGGGGACGAGGGGGGTGCTGAGGATGTCTCCCTGATTATTGCGTATCTGAAGGAAATAGTCGGTGGGAAGGGCCGCGGACTTTGAGGAAAAGGGTTCGACGTTGTCTACGATCATCTGGGCCTGGGAGGAAAGCTGGCTGTCGATCCTGTTGACCGTGTAGTTCCATATGAGCTCTTTTGTGGCGAATGCCACAACCGAGATCCCTATGGCCAGCAGGACGAAGAGGGTGGCAATGAGCTGGAGATTCAGGGGAATCCCGCTCGCCCTCACTTTTTCGGGACTGCGCTGCGGTTCTTTCTGCCTTTCCCGGCCTTTTGTCAACTTCCCCTCCGGCTATCCCTTGGCCTCTTTCGGGGACCTTATCATGTAGCCTGCAGACCTTACCGTCTGAATCAGAGGCTCAACCTTTTTTTCCTCTCCGTTTTCGTCTGTATAGGTGACGCCGTCTATCTTCTTTCTGAGGTAGGAGATGTAGGAGTCCACAATGGGGACCTCCACTACCTTCCCCTCCCAGATGTGGGATATGATCTCCCCCTTGCTCAGGGCCTTGTCCTTATTTCTCACAAGGTAGTCCAAAAGCCAGAACTCAGTCGGGCTGAGGCGCACGAGCTTGCCGTGGCGGGTCACTTCCAGCGCATCTTCATTAATCTCCAGGTCCGCTATGGATATGACGGGCCTGGGCTTGGTCTGGGGCTTGGTCATTTCCAGCGTCTTTTTTATCTTCCAGGTCAGTTCGTCGAATACGAAGGGCTTGGTGACGTAGTCATTGCCTCCGGCTGCATATCCCAAAATCCTGTCTTTGGGCGCGTCTTTCGCGCTCAAAAAGATTATCGGGATGTGCTTGTCGTTCCTGCGGATTGTCTTGCACACTTCCAGCCCGCTCCTGTCGGGGAGCATAACGTCCAGTATCACCAGATCCGGCTTGCTTAGCTCTATCAGCTCTATCGCATCCTTGCTGTTGGTAGCGGTCTTCACCTTGAAGGAGGGAAGGCGGAACCTCAGCCCCTCTTTGAGGGTATAAAGTATGTCCTCGTCGTCATCCACCACCACAATGGTGCCGATATTGTCCTTGTCCATAGTTGACTATTATAGGACAATTTTCAGATTTTATTCAGAATACTTTATAAAAAAACAGACCCCCACGGGCATCCGGGGGGCCTCATGCAAAGGAGCGCGCTTTAGTAATCCATGCCCTGAGGCTGCGGAGCTGCAGTCTTGGGTTCGGGCTTGTTGGCCACCACGGCTTCGGTGGTCAGGAAGAGGCCCGCGATGCTGGAAGCGTTCTGCAGGGCGGAGCGGGTGACCTTCACCGGATCGGCCACGCCCGCGGCCAAAAGATCTTCGTACTTGCCGTTGTCGGCGTTGTAGCCTTCGCCCTTGGGCAGGGAGAGGACCTTGTTGGCCACTACGTCCCCGCTCACTCCGCAGTTCTCGGCGATCTGCTTTATGGGCGCAGACACGGACTTCATGACGATCTGGGCGCCGGTCTTTTCGTCACCGCTCAGATCTTCCACCATGCCTTCCACGCCTTTTGCGGCCTCTATCAGAGCTACTCCGCCTCCGGGAACCAGGCCCTCTTCCACTGCCGCTTTGGCGTTGCGCACGGCGTCTTCAATGCGGTGCTTGCGCTCCTTGGCTTCCACCTCGGTGGCGGCGCCCACCTTGATTACGGCCACGCCGCCTGCGAGCTTGGCAAGCCTTTCCTGGAGCTTTTCGCGATCGTAGTCGGAATCGGTGGCCTCTATTTCCTTGCGGATCTGGGCGATCCTGGCGTCCACGTCCTCCTTCTTGCCGCCGCCGCCGACGATGGTGGTCTCATCTTTGGAAACGGTCACCTTTTCGGCAGTGCCGAATACGGACATGTCGATGGAATCGAGCTTGAGGCCGAGATCGGAAGAGACGACCTGGCCGCCGGTGAGGATGGCCATGTCCTGAAGCATTGCCTTCCTGCGATCCCCAAATCCCGGGGCCTTGACTGCGCAGGAGGCGAAAGTGCCGCGGATCTTGTTGAGGATGAGGGTGGCCAGAGCTTCTCCGTCGACGTCCTCGGCGATGATGAGCAAAGGCTTTCCGGTCTTCATCACGAGGTCGGCTATGTGGATGATGTCCTGCTGGCTGGAGACCTTGCTGCTGGTGAAGAGGATGTAGGGGTGATCGAGGACGGCGGTCTGATCGTCGGGGTTGGTCACAAAGTAGGAGGCGATGTAGCCCTTGTCGAAACGCATCCCCTCGGTGAACTCGAGGTCGATTCCGAACTTGTTGTTGTCTTCTACCGTGACGACGCCGTCCTGGCCCACCTTGTCGAGGGCTTCGGCGATTACCTTGCCCACTTCGGGATCGCCTGCGGAGATAGTGGCGGTGGCCGCGATCTGCTCTTTGGTCTCGACGGGCTTGGCGTTGGCCAAAAGCTCCTTGACGATGGCTTCGGTGGCCTTTTCAATGCCCTTCCTGAGGGCTATCGGGTTGGATCCGGCCACTACGTTCTTGAGTCCCTCGTGCACCAGGGCCTGTGCGAGCACGGTCGCGGTGGTGGTGCCGTCTCCTGCCACGTCGTCGGTCTTTTTTGCGACTTCCTTTACCAGCTCCGCGCCGATCCTCTCATAGGGATCTTCCAGCTCTATGTCATTTGCTATCGACACCCCGTCGTTGGTGATGGTGGGGGCGCCGTAAGTGCGGTCGAGGACCACGTTGCGCCCGCGGGGGCCAAGGGTGACTTTAACGGTGTTTGCGAGCTTGTCCAGGCCGGCCAGCATGTCGGAGCGGGCCTCCTGATCGTAAGCTATGATCTTAGCCATTTACCCTCCAAAAATTTAAACCTTTACGCGCCTGCGGCAGGGCGCCGTCAGCTACGCGCCTGCGCAGGCCTGTTATTTATAGAGATTAGCACTCATGGAGGGAGAGTGCCAAATTTGGCGCTCCTCCGCTCAGGGGGTGACAAATATCGCTTCTATGGGGGCGTTCAGGGTGTAACTCTGTTCGACGACCTGGGTTATGCCCAAATCGGCGGCAACCTGGTTGGCCGTGTTTTCGTTATCGGCGCCGTTGTACCAGACGACGTTGGAAGTGGGCGCCTGGGAATTTGGCCAGTCCTGGGCCAAAACGTTGGAAAAGCCCTGGTTTTGCAAGGTGGTCCGGTTCTGCCCGGCCAGCCCCGAAACTTCAGTGGCATTGTAAACTATGACGACGGTCCCCTTGTTTACGGGAGACCCCATGGGCTGAAGGGCTTCGGCCCCGTGCTGGCTGTTTCTTATGCCAACTTCCGTCCACACGCCCCAGGCCCCAAATCCGAAAGCCAGCGCTATACATAGGGCCACAAAATAAGGCAGGAACCTGCGCCACCTGCTCTTGGGGCCCCTGTGTGCTCCTACGGGCCCGGCGGGAGGATTTTCAAATTCATCGGCGAATCCGGAGTCTCCCTTGGAGCTAGAAGCCATGCGCACCTCTTTGAAAGTCGAGCAATTTACTACTCTGAATTTCAGATTTTATATTATTTGCCATACGAATACTAAAAAGTAAAGTTGAGATATGGCTTTGAGAAGAGAACTGGCGGAGATAATGGATCCGTCATGGGCCCGGGCCCTGGCTCCCGCCGAAGGGACGATCCGCAAAATTGGGGATTTTTTGAGGGAGCAGGCGGCCGCAGGAAAAAGGTACCTTCCCGACCCCTCCCTCATCTTTCGGGCATTTCAAATTCCCATGGAAAAAGTGAATGTTTTGATCGTGGGGCAAGATCCCTACCCTACCCCCGGAGATGCCGTAGGCCTCGCCTTTTCGGTGGACAAGGCGTCCAAAATTCCCCCCAGCCTCAGAAACATCTACACGGAAATGGACAGCGACATAGGCTCCCACCCCAAAAACGGGGACCTTTCCTTCTGGATGGACCAGGGGGTGATGCTTTTAAACAGGTGCCTGACGGTGGAAGCCGGAATTTCCCACAGCCACCGCGGAGAGGGCTGGGAAGAAGTGACGGAACTTGCCATAAAGGCCCTGGTAAAAGAGAAGAGCCGCGAAGGAAGAGTGGAGCTCGTGGCCATTTTGTGGGGCGCGGACGCCAGGCGTCTGGCTCCGGAACTGCAGGGCGCGGCCGTAATAGAGTCTCCCCACCCTTCCCCCTACTCGGCCCGCTACGGGTTTTTCGGCTCCCGGCCCTTTTCCAGGGCCAACCGGGCGCTCAAAGAATTGGGGCTAAAGCCCGTTAACTGGAGCGGGAATTTAGGATCAGGGTTTTAAAATCGTTTATAAGAAAGAGATCGGGTACATAGAAAGGCTTTGTAGAGTAGAAATATGTCACTTTTTCCCTCTTATCCCGCCGCCGAAGACAAGGCCGCTTTAACCAGCAAAGAAGTCGACAGGGCCACGGGCGCGGTCAAAATACTGCGCGAGGGCTTTTCGACCCAGGTCGTAGGGCAAATCGACCTCAGAGAGACCCTCATAGCCGCCTTGATCTCGGGAGGGCACGTGCTCATAGAGTCGGTCCCGGGGCTTGCCAAGACCACGGCCGCCCAGACCCTGGCGCAGGCCGTATCGGGGACGTTCAAGCGCATCCAGTGCACTCCCGACCTCATGCCTTCAGATCTCGTCGGCTCCCAGATTTTCGATTTCCAGACCCAGTGCCTCATCACCCAGATAGGCCCCATCAACGCGAACTTTGTGCTCCTGGACGAAATCAACCGCTCCAGCGCCAAAACGCAGTCGGCGATGCTGGAAGCCATGGCGGAAGGGGCGGTGACCATCGGGGGAGAGAGGATAGAGCTGCCCGATCCCTTTATGGTCATAGCCACCCAAAACCCGATCGAAGAGGAAGGGACGTACAACCTGCCCGAGGCGCAGATGGACCGCTTCCTCATGAAGGCCGTCATGACCTACCCCTCCGAAGAGGAGGAGCAAAGCATTCTGAACCTCGTAATTTCCCGCGGCAAGGACAGGTTCGACCCCCACTTTGCCCAAAAGATCGACATAACCGATGTCAGGTTCCTGAGATCGGCGGCCAAAAAGGTCCACGTCAGCCCGCAGGTCATAAAGTACGCGGTAGATCTGGTGGAGACCACCCGCGGGGAGGGGAGCAAACCCATAAGGGGCCTGCAGCAGATAGTGAGGTTGGGGGCTTCGCCCAGGGCGTCGATAGCCCTAATAAGGGTGGGCCAGGCATCCGCCCTGATGCAGGGGCACGAATACGTGGTGCCCGAAGACATCAAGTACTTTGCGGCCAACATCCTGCGCCACAGGATTCTTCTGACTTTCGAGGCCCTGGCCGACGGGCTCACGACCGATGAAGTGATAGCCAAGGTCCTGGAGGTGGTACCCGTCCCATGAGTGAAAAGGATCCTCTGAGGGCAAAAATAGAGGCTTTCGGATCCAGGCTGTCTTTGCCCACCGCAATGAGGACCCTAGGGTCGCTGGAAGGTGAGCACGCTTCGAGGCAGAGGGGAGGAGGGTACGACTATTCGGACCTGCGGCCCTACGAGCCCGGAGAAGGCATACAGTTTGTAGATTGGAAGGCCTCCGGAAGGAGCGGGCGCCCGATCGTGGTCAACAGGCAGAGGGAAGTGGCCTCCACCCTTTGGCTGATTTTGGACGCTTCAGCCCAAATGGGCGGCACCGCCCGGGGAAGGGAGACCCTTCTGACGGTCGCGGCCAACGCCCTGAGGATGTTTGCAGCAGTGAGCCTGAAAAGGTCGGACGACATCTCGCTCGTCCTCGCCGACAGCCAGACTATTTCCCGCATCCCCTTCAACGGGGGATATCAGAAGTTCGATCACGTCCTGGAGGCGTCCCTCAGGGATCTGAAGCCCGCCGAGCGGGACTTTACCTCCCTGTTGCAGTACGTGCAGGGCATCCGGCAGGGAAACGGCCTGATAGTCATCGCCACAGACGACGGGGCGATGGACGCCAGGCACGAGCAGCTCATAGCCTCCATTTCCCAGCGCCACACCCTGATCTTCGTATCGGTGGAGCCGATAAACCCCTTCGACCCCGACAATCAGGACGTCCAGGACGCCTCGTCGGGGCGCTTCATGCCCTCTTTCCTCCAGAGCAAAGCCCTCTCAAAAGAGATCGATGCGCGCAGCGACGTCCTGGCCAACGCCTTTTCAAAAGCGCTGGTGCGCCATGGGGACATACTGCTCAGGGTGGGAAGCAGCGAAGAGATGTTTTCCACTTTTATCCACTTTGTGGGCCAGCGCATGCGCGGACCTAAGCCACAACGATCCAGCATGCTGAGGGGGTAGAGCGTGAAAATAAGTGCCAGCGCAGTCCCGTCACTGGGCTACAGCCCGCTTCTCATGGCAGTCGGAATCATAGCCCTGATCCTGACTGCCGCCATAATCGTCCTCCCCCTCATCATCCCTCCCAAGGCCAAAAAAGAGGCGCAGGGAAGGCATTCCGAGCAGAAGGACGCCTCAGAGTGGATAGAGAAGGTGGAAGACGTGAAGAAGGCCTATGAAGAGGGGGATTTGGAAGAGGTGGACGCTTACGCCCGCCTCGCCCAATTGGCCAGGGGGTTTGTCTCGGAAGAGATGGATCTCAACCTCTATTCCAAAACTCTCCACGATCTCGAATGGGCCCCGGTGAGCAACAGGAGGAGGTATGAAATGTTTAGGCAGACCATCTCCGCCCTCTACCCCCCCGAATACGCCGATTCGGAAGTCGACAGGGCGGCCGACGAAGCGACAGTGGAAAGCGCCGCCAACTGGGTAGAAGACCTGATAAGCAGGTGGAACTCGTGAGCGGAATTGTCCTGAGGTGGCCGTGGGCGCTGCTTGTCGGGGGGATTTTGCTTGTGATCCTGCTCGCAGTCGTCTTCTGGTTCACCAGGCGCAAATACCTGAAGCCCGATGCCGCCAAAGTCCTCAGTTCCAAAGAGAGGCTGAAGACTACTCTTCAGGCTTTGGGCAACAAGCACAGAAAGCAGACCCCCGGGATAAAGCTGCTTAGCTGGGGCTTGAAAACCCGCCTGAAGGGGACGGCATGGAGCCAGTACAGGACCTACAAAGCCCTGGTAGTCTCCTGCACTACCCTCGCGCTTTTGTCCTTCGGATGCGCCATGGGGCTGGTTTCGCGCCCCAGCTCCATCGAAAAGCTGGAAACTTCCAGCATTTCGAGAAACATCGTCCTGTGCCTGGACGTGTCCGGATCGGCGCTGCCATTCGACGAGCAGGTCATAGCCAGTTACCTGCAGCTCGTCTCAAAGTTCAAGACGGAAAGGATTGGCATGAGCATATTCAACTCAACCTCTAAAACCGTCTTTCCCCTGACCAACGACTACAGCCTCGTGACAAGCGAGCTAAACAGCGCCCTCACGGCGCTCAAAGGCGTCGTCAACCAGACGAGCATAAACAACATGACTACGCAGCAGTACCAGGACATTAACAATTTCCTGTCGGGAACGGACAACATGAAGGGGTCCAGCTCCCTTATAGGAGACGGGCTGGTGAGCTGCGAAAATATGTTCCCGGGCTTTTCCGCCTCTGCCCAGACTACGCAGGCCAGGGTGGCCCCGGCCTCCATAGTCCTTGCCACCGACAACATTTTGGCGGGGCGCCCCGTCTATACCCTCCATCAGGCCATGAGGCTGGCAAAACTCAATTCCATCAGGGTAGACGGCCTGTACATAGGGGAAACTTCCAACCTCTCCACTCCGGATGCCGTAGCTTTCAAGCAGCAGGTCGACTGGGAAGGAGGATCTTTCTTTTCCAGGCAAAACGGCCAGTCGGTTGAGGAACTGGTGCAAAACATAGAGGATCAGAAGATACGCCAGCAGACAAAAGAGCCGACCGTGGACATTACCGACAATCCGGACATTTGGGTGATAGTGCTTGTAGGCCTTATCTGCCTTTTGTTCCTCCTTTTGGGCTGGGTTAGGAGGTGAGCGGATTGGCCTTTACTCCCCTTCTGCACAGCTGGTTTTTAACCGTCGCCTTAGACATCCTTATCCTCGTCTGCTGCGGTGCGGGGTTTTGGATGTTTTGGAGGCACAGAAATTCCTCTGACGCCACGCACTTAGACTGGCTGAGGCGGTGGCTGATAGCGATCTTTGCGATCCTTTTGACTCTCGGCCCCACCATCATCACCTCTTCTTCCTCCAACGCCGTATCCGACACCGACGTGTTCTTCGCCGTAGACGTCACGGGCTCCATGGCGGTAGACGACGCCCACTACGGCTCTGCCGCCGCTATACCCAGAATTGACGCCGCCAAAGATGCGGTGGAAAACCTGGTGTCCATGTATCCCGGGGCGGCGTTTGCGGGGGTGACCTTCGGGGCTTCCGCAACCCTCGCCCTTCCTCCCACCACTGACGTGGGGGCAGTTCAAAACTGGCTCCAGGTTCTCGCGGTGGAGCCCACTGACGCCTCCAACGGCACGCAGCTAAGCGAGCCTGTAGACACCCTGCTTTTGGCTATGCAGAAGGTCCACAAGCAATACCCCAACAACATCATCGTTCTTTACTACATCTCGGACGGCGAGCAGACCCGGGACGTTCAGGCTTCGTCTTTCAGCCCCCTGCGCCAGTTCGTGGATGCGGGAGCGGCGCTCGGGGTGGGGAGCGTGCAGGGAGGAAAGGTCCCCTTCATCTCGCCTCAGGATCTGTCCAGCGGGCAGGGCGAATCCAACCCCAAGTACTTAGACGAGCCCGGAAGCAATACCCCCGCCATTTCCAAACTGGATCCCCAGAACCTGAAAGAAATCGCAGACGAGTTTTCGGGCACCTATCTGCACCTGGACCAGACCACCACGGCCGCCTCGCTTTCCGCTTACGTCTCCCACCGCTTCCTGGTGCAGGAGACGGATCGCAAGCACTCCATGCGCAATATCCAAGTCTGGCCCCTGGCAATAGTCATAGCCGCACTCCTCCTGTGGGAATGCGGATCGGATATTTTCAAGCAAAGGAAATACCAGTGAGAAAGAGGGAAGAAGGGCGGCTCAGGCGCAGCGGAAGGACGAAACTGCCCAAGTGGAGGGGGATACTGGCCGCGTGCGGCGGGATTGCGCTGGCTTTCCTCACCTACTTTTTCTTCCTCAACTGGAGCGTGGCAAAAAACTTTGAGGGGACTTCGGCCCTTTTGAAAAGCGACATCCTCGCGCTGCAGCTGGACAACCCCAACCTGGCTTCCTTAAAAGAATCCCAGGCCCATGTACTCTCCCAGCTCTACCAGGAGCAGGAGACTTCCGCCCTCCAGCTGCCCTCCACCAAAAGCGCCATAGCAAAAGCCATACAGATCGCCAACCAGGTAAGCCAGGAGATAGATCTGCGCTACAAGTCGTCTCCCGGCGGATCGGGCAGCGCTTCACCTTCCTCTTCCTCCGCTTCCACCCAAAACCGGACCCAGATAACCCAGCAGAGGCAGAACGAGGCAGACAACCAGCAAAAGCTCAACACCCTTCTGTCCTCCAACACCCAGAACCCCTCTTCTACGGCCGATTCGTCTACGGCCGTACCCCAGAGCCAGAAGGTGACAAAGCCGTGGTAGCGCAAAAGCCCGCGGCCGAGGCGGCAAAATCCCCTGAAATTTTTGACTATGCGCCCAAGCGGATAAGGGACTGGGGGGATCTGGCAAAACTCGCCCTCTTCCTGATTCTCGCCGCGCTGGTAGTAGTCAGCTCACTTCTTCTGAAAACCACCACAAACAGCATAGAGAGCGATGTGCAGAGGGTCTCCTACCCCTTCTCCTGGCTGGTCCTCCTCCCCCTCTCCCTCCTGTTCAACCTGGTCCTCTCCCTCGTCGTCATTGCGGTCTTCATACAGCTCCTGTCCAAGAAGATGTGGATTCCCTCCCTGACTTCAGCCCTGGCCCTGATAGGGGGGTTCTGCGTCTCAATCGTATGCTCCCACCTCTTTTCCCTTTACCGGATGGAAAGCTTTGTAGGGGGAGGGGTATCGTTTCGGGCGGGAACTTTCGACGCCTCTCTGACCGTCATGGCCTTCCTCACGGCTTCAAACGGAAGGAGCATGCGAAACAAGCTGGGGTGGGCGTGGAAAGTGTACTACGCGACCCTGGCGATAGTGGTGATAGCATCGCTTTCCACCGTCCCTGCGGCGCTCATGGCCATATTCATGGGGGCTTGGATCGGCCTCGCCTTCAGGCTCGCCTTCGGGACCCCGGGATCCGGGGCGTGGGGTTCGCAGCTCGCCTCGGCCCTGGCGGGATGCGGAATGGAAGTGGAAAAGCTGGAGAGGATAGAGCCCGAAGCGTGGCAGGAGATCTGCTGCGACGGAGCGAGGCGCTCGAGGTACTACTCTCTCACCTCCGGCGGCAAATCCTACCTCATGGCCGTAAATGACGAGCAGCAGCACTCCCTCAGGTATTTGGAACAGATGTGGGACGCCATAAAAATGGAGGGGCTGACGATAAGGCGCGAAAGGTCTGTAGTGGCCATGGCCGAACACCACTACGCCGTCCTGATGGCGCTCGAAAACCTCGGGGGCGGGGGCCCGCGGCCGGCGAGGCTGGGCTCAGTATCCGATTCGGCCTTCATCGTCTTTGAAGTGCCCCCCGATCCCCCCCAGAGGCCAAAGCGCGGATCTATTTCCCAAGAGGACTTGAAGGGCCTCATCTCTTCTCTGCACTCCATGCATGAAAAAGGCCTCACACACCGAAACATTTCCCCCCTCTCTTTGGCCAGAGATGCGCAGGGGCGGCTCTTTTTGGTGGGTTGGTCCGGGGGAGACATGATCTCCAGTCCTGCCCACAAAAGAATAGACATGATCCAGCTTTTGGCCCTCTTTGCCACTCTGACCGGCGTAGAAGAGACGATGGCCGCCGCAAAAGAAGTCTTAGGATCCCAAGCGCTCGCCCTCCTCTCCCCCTACGCCCAGAGGATCGTCATCCCCAAAGCCACGAAAAAGGGAAAAGGGTGGAGAAAGAAAGTCCTAAAGCCCATCAAGACGGCTCTGGACGAAGAGGCCAGGCAAGAGGATCAGATGCTCCAGACCGTCCGCCTCGCCCGCTTCAACCTCAGGCGCTTCATCACGGTCCTCCTGGTGACGATAGCCCTCGTCGTGGTCTTCACCCAGCTCAACTTCAAGCAGGTAATAAAGGCCATAGAGGGGGCCAATCCGTGGTGGTCGCTGGCGGCCTGCGCCATAGGGCTTCTCGCGTGGACGGGATCTGGGATCGCGTTCGGGGTATTTATAGACAAGGCGAAACGGAAAAGGCATCACCTGGGGATCTTGGGCACCCAGGCAGTGGCGAGCTTTGCAGCAGTCTCGATGCCGGCTATGGCGGGGCCGATAGCCGTAAACATCACGTTTCTCAGAAAGATCGGATACAAAAATACCGAGGCCACGGCCATAGCCAGCGCAGACACTGTCACGGAGTTTTCCACCACCTTCCTCATGTTTATAGTCCTGGGCTTCTTCACCGGCCAAAACGTCTTCCACAACCTCATCCCCAATAAAATGATCATCATCGTGGCGGTCGGAGTGCTGGTCGGCCTCGTGGCGCTCTCCATGGCCATCCGGCCCGTGCGCAACTGGATAAAGAAGAAGTGCCTTCCGGTTTTAAAGTCCTACGGATCGATGCTAGGAAAGCTCCTCTCCCACCCCGTGACCCTTCTGATTTCCATGATGGGATCTGTCATCCAGAACACCGCCCTCGACATGGCTTTCTGGTTCTCCCTTTTGGCCTTCGGCTACCACCTGAACTTTATAGAGACCCTCTTTTTGTTCCTCTTTGCAAACGGGATCGGGTCGGCCGTCCCCACTCCGGGAGGCCTGGGGGCCATAGAGACGGTGCTCTCTACGACGTTTATAGGAGTGGGGGTGCCGAGCGCCATAGCAGTCTCCGCCACCCTGCTTTTCCGCCTCGCTACCTACTGGCTGAGGATGGCGCTGGGGGCCCTTTATATGAAGTACATGGAAAAAAGGCAGCTGTTATAAGCTTTTATCCGAATCGAGTTTATTATGTTTATGACAAGTCGTACTTTCAGTAAAGGAAGACAGATGGATAAGTACTACGGGAAAACCGAGATAACGGCCAGCGTAGCCCAGAAAGCGGACCTTACTCGCGAAGAGGCGAAGAAGGCTGTGGATGCTTTCTTGGACACCCTGCTCGAGTGCGCGCAAAAGGGTATTGACGTCAGGCTGGCCGGATACTTCAGCCTTGAAAGGGTGGAGAGGGCCGCCAGGAGCGGAAGGAATCCGCAGACAGGCGAAGCCATGGAGATTCCCGCAAGGGAAATTGTGAAGCTCACTGCTGGAAAGACCCTCAAGGACGCAGTCCAGGGCAATAAGTAGCGAAGGCGCGGGGCGGCTTCAGGCCGAGCATTTGTTAAATTCAGGGGAGGGGCCGAAGAAATTCGGCCCCTCCCCTTATGCCCCTCAGCCACATCTCCCCGCTCATCTTCTTTTTCGATTCCGGAGTTATTTCAAGCAGCTCCAGCCATCCGTCGGCGCAGCTGACAAAGGCCCTTCCCGCAAAGGAGGCGATTTTTCCTGCGGCGGCGCGGGGAAGATCGGGGCGGCTGAGGCCGAGCCTGTTCAGTTTGACGTAGGTCCTTTGCCCCCCGGCCTCGGCCTCAGCCCAGGCCATGGGGTTTGGATTGAAGGCGAGGACCCTGTAGAATATCTCTTCTCTCTTCCCCGAAAAATCGATGCGGGCCTCTTGTTTCCCTATCTTTCCTGCGTACTTCAGACCGGGCAGGTCCTGCTGGACTGTGAGGGCCGCCTCCCCGGATTCAACTTTTAAGAGAGCCTGGGCGAGGGCCTTCTTGCCTATCTTTGCGAGCTCTTGGGTAAGTTCTCCGGCCGTGAGGGGGGAAAGGGGGGAGTAGGGCTCCTTTAAAACCCACGGACCTTCGTCCAGGCCCTCGGTGAGCTTGAAGACGGTGACGCCGCAGTGCGCATACTTTTCCAGAACGCATGCCGCAACAGGGTTGGCCCCCCGAAAATAGGGCAGCAGGGAAAAGTGCAAGTTGTACCACCCCTTCGGCAGAAGCGAGAGAAGGCGGGGGGAAATCAGCCTCCCGTAGGCCACGACCGCCCCGCATTCCACTTCCTTCTCTTTCAGCTTTTCGGCAAAGGCCGGATCGGAGGGGTTGGCGTCGAAGCACTCGATTTCGAGCTCTTTGGCGGCCTGCCTTACGGGGTTGGAAGATTCTTTCCTGCCCCTCCCTCTGCGGGCGTCGGGGCGAGTCAAAACGAGGCGCACGTCCTGGGTCAATATCAGCTCTTTTAAGCACTCTGCAGCCTGAAGGGTGGAACCTGCAAAAACCGTCCGCATTCGTCCCCCTTCGGCCTACTTTTCGCCTTTGAGTGCGGGGATGGCGATCCCCAGGGCTCTGAGGTCCTCCCTTATTTGCTCGGGGCTCTTAAACTGCACGCCTGCCATCCCTATCTGGTCTGCCGCCTGCACGTTTTCCTGCCTGTCGTCTATAAAAGCGGTCGCACAGGGGTCTATTTTGAACTTTGCTATCGCCGTTTCAAAAATGTTTCTGTCGGGCTTCCTCTGGTGAATGTATCCTGACACCACCCTGTCTTCCATCATGAATATGACTTCCGGAAGGCGCGGGAGCGCCCTCTCAAAAAGATCGGCGGACCAGTTGGAGAGGCCAAACACTCTGATTCCCGCCTCCTTCAGGTCGCTCACCAGCTGCCTGGATCCGGCAATTTCGCCCAGTATGGAATCGGGGAAGTGGGAGATGTACCACTCCATCATCTCTCCCCAGGGTTCGCCGTGCTCTTTGCGGATGAGGTCTACAGCTTTTTTAAGGGGCTCTCCCAGATCGCAAAAGACGTTCGCATCCTCAAAGCCCGAAACCTCGTTGAGGCGGAATTGATCTATAAGTTCGGGCGTGTACCTGCTTATCAGCGCCCCGTATATGTCCCATCTGACCAAAACGTTGCCGAAGTCAAAAATAACGTTTTGGATTTTCCTGTCTGTATCGTTAGCTTTCACTTATTCAATTATCCACTATCTGCAACCGAAGCAATAAGGATCAATCCAGAAATGGGCCTGCAGTTTTCCCCTCGGCCCTGAAAGCTTTTCTATCACCCCTCCCAGAGAGGCGGAAAAGGAAGGGGGGACCAGCAGTATGCACAGCTCTTCCCCCCGGCGCGAAGCCATAGGTCCCAAAACTTCCGCCTTTCCGGAGGGGACGGCCAAAAGCCTTAAAACCTCTTCCACGGCCTTTTGGGGCTCTCCGCCCCTGCCCCAGATGCTGACAGGCGCCCTGAAGGGGGGAAGTCCTGAGCGTTTCCTGTCCTGCAGCTCCCACTTTGGAAAGTCGCAGTTCCAGTTGGAAAAAGAAGAGAGGAGCTCTTTTTGGCATTCGCCTATGAGGATGACTTGATCGGACGCGAGGGACGAAGCCTCCATCCAGGAGTTGAGCACCGCAGTTTCAGAATCCAGGTGTAGCGAGAAGAAGGAGAGCCAGGCGTCCAAAATTGCCACCAAAGAATAAGGCTTCTGGGGCAGATTCCCCGCTACGGCCACTTCCGTATTCCTCAGGGCCTCGTCCTTCAACAGGTCTTTAAGCTCTTGCCTGACGCGCTCGGGTCCCCTTGTAAGAGGGATCAGGGAAGCGGAGGAAAAAGTCTTCCTGCACTTTCTGCATTCCCATTCTCCGCCCTTTTTTCTGCAGGATCGGCATGTGGGGACTCCTCCCTCTCCCTTGGCTGCGCCTCCACACGAAGGGCATTTGATAAAAGAGCTGCATTCGGGGCAGAGGTAAAAAACAGTCCCGCTTCCCGCCGGGCACACCAGCAGGGATTTTTTATCCTCAGATCCGTTTTTCCTGAGGCGCTCCACCAGGAAGCTGGGAAGGTGAAGGAAGCGATCTCCCGATTCCAGGATGCTCGCGCGGGTAAAGCATGCCGGCCGGAGGCGGGGCTTGAGAGCGGGAAAGATGTGGCAGGCCTCCCCGTCTTCCAACCACTTTTCCTGAACGGCTCCGTGGCAGTAAGCCATTGAGATTCTGATTCCGCCGCGCACTTTATGCCTTATAGACAGCACGTCCCTCACATTTGCATAGGGCGCAATGCCGTCGGTGGAGCCGGAGCCGAAACAGTTTACGTCTGCCAGCACGCAGGGACCCTTGACGGGAAAGTGCATGACCTTTCTCGTGCCCAGTACTTGAGCGCCTCCGGACGCGCAGGCCAGAAACGCCCTGTAATTTTCGGCCTTGCCCTCGGCCGATCCTGCAAAAAAGGGGGAAAGCCCGCATTCATCGAAGGCCTCTTTCAGCCTCGCAAAAAGGTTATTCGAGGGAAAGCAGGCCAGAAATGAATACCCGAACTTTTTTGACAGAAGGGCCAAAAGCGAGAGATCTTCAAAAATCCTCCCCTGCCCCTGAGCCAAATCCCATACGAAACTCTGATTGCCGCGCTCTGAAAACGCCTTTTCGAGATCGGGGATTTGGCTGTAGGCCTGCCTTGCCGGTGGCAGGAGGCGCAAAAGGGCCTCTTGGTTTTGGCGGCTCCACTCTGCAGGGCAGGAAAGCTCCTTTTCCACATATTGCACCCTGGCCGGAAGCGCCAGATCCAAAATGTTGGCAAGATGCCCCCCAAAAAATTCGGAGACCGCCCTGACCTCCCTTATCCCCTCTTCGTCCATACCCGGGACGGGAAAAATGGAATCTAAGGGCTTCAATTTTTTAAACCGGCTCTCTTGCGCAGGAAAGGATCGCAAAATAAGCCCTTCCATCGCCTTCGCCTGAACATGTACAAGAACGCGGGCGCCCGGCTTGGCATATGGGGCCAAATCGGGAGGAACGGCGTAGTCGAGCGGAGGGTAGGGGGCGGGCCCCGGACGGAAGGGCAGAATCTCGGCTGCCAGGAGGCACTGGCTCATTTAGCGCAAAAGAAGATCCCTGAGCAAATTGGCGCGGTCCGTCTTCTCCCAGGTAAAACAGGCTTCTTCGCGCCCAAAGTGTCCGTAGCAGGCAGTGGGGGAGTAAATCGGGCGCAAAAGGTCGAGATCTTTTATGATGACTCCGGGCCTCAGATCAAAAACTTCCTCCACTGCCGCCTTGATTTTGGCAGGAGTTAGGCCCGCAGCCTCCGTCCCGAAGGTTTCGATGTCGAGGGCGACGGGATCGGCCCTCCCTATGGCGTAGGCAATCTGGACTTCGGCCCTTTTGACGGCCCCGGAAGCTACAAGGTTTTTTGCCACCCATCTGGCGGCGTAAGCTCCGGACCTGTCGACCTTGGAGGGATCTTTTCCGGAAAAGGCGCCTCCGCCGCTTCGGCCCGCATTGCCGTAAGCGTCAACTATGATCTTGCGCCCGGTGAGGCCGGTGTCTGCAGCAGGTCCTCCGAGCACGAAGGACCCCGAGGGGTTAAAGATGAAATTGAAGGAGGATGCGTCGACAGATCCGGCCCATTCTTCCAAGACGGGTTCAACTACCGCCCGCCTCACCGCTTCTCCCAACTCCTTCAGATCGGTTCCGGGATCGTGCTGGGCCGAGATCAGGACGGTATCGATCTTTTTGGGGCAGAACCCTTCGTAATCCACGGTGACCTGGGACTTTCCGTCGGGCCTTAAGGCGGGGAGGATGCCCTGCTTTCTGGTTTCCGCCATCTTCATCGTCAGACGGTTGGCCAGCGTGATGGGAAGGGGCATCATGACTTTCGTCTCGTCGCAGGCAAAGCCGAACACCACGCCCTGATCGCCGGCCCCCTGTTCTTCGGGCTTTCCGCTCCTGCGCACGCTTCCGTCTATCTCGGGGCTTTGCGAAGTTATAGACACCGTAACCCCGCAGCTCTGCCAGTCCAGGCCTATCGAAGAATCGGTGTACCCCGTCTCCTTGACAGTGTTTCTGACTACTTTCTGCACATCGCACCAGCCTGCGGAGTTGACTTCTCCGCACACCATGAACATGCCCTTGCACGCCACGGTTTCCACGGCCACATGGCTTGACGGGTCCTGGGAAAGCAGGTCGTCTAGGACGCTGTCGGAGATTTTGTCGCAGAGCTTGTCGGGGTGCCCCTCCGTGACGGATTCGGCGCTGAGGGGGTGAAGATTAGTCGTCAATATCCTCGTCTCCGTCGTCCTCGTCTTCTACCTCTTCTTCTACTTCCTCTTCGACTTCCTCGTAGGGCTCTTCGCTTTCCTGGCTCTCTTCTTCCTCTCCGTCTATGTCGTCCTCTTCTTCGCTTCCGCCCACAAGGTCGGTGGCCGACAGCGATATGGAGTTGCTGATGACTTTGGAGCGCGACTGGGAGCTGATGTTGTCTTCGGAGCCCAGCGTTCCCTCTATGAGGCCTTTATTTATCTCCCTGAAAGCTATAGAGAGGGGCTGCTCATTATCCTCATAGGGAGTGAGCGGCCCCCTCACGTCCTTGATGTAGCCGGCTTTGAGCTGCATGAAGTAATTGTTGATCTGCTTGGC
The DNA here is from genome assembly GCA_017965665.1 of Aeriscardovia sp. Taxonomy (GTDB): domain Bacteria; phylum Actinomycetota; class Actinomycetes; order Actinomycetales; family Bifidobacteriaceae; genus RGIG1476. The sequence continues at coordinate 7,425 of JAGCPN010000007.1, read as the reverse complement.
CCTTTTGGCTCCAAATATCAGCAGGGCGTACTTCGAGTCGGCGTGCTCCATAAGTTCATGGAGGGGAGGGTTGGTGAGCCCTTCGGGCTTGGGGGACGTTCCGAGTGTCATATAACTGCCTTTCTGCTCAATAGAGATTTTTCATAAGATCCCAAATGGCCGAAGCCGCCACATCGACTTCGTCGTTCACGACGACGGCGTCAAACTCGTCTTCGTGGGTCATTTCCTCTTTGGCCGTCTTAAGCCTCCTGGCCTTTTGCTCCGGGCTCTCGGTGCCTCGGAGGTTGAGCCGGTATACAAGAGAATCAAAACTGGGGGGCGCAAGGAAAATCGAAAAGGCGTCTACGCCCAGGCTTTTGGCCTTCCTGGACACGCTTCTGGCGCCCTGCAGGTCGATTTCGAGGAGGGTGGGGACGCCGCGGCGTATGTGGTCCAAAACCGGCTCCAGAGGAGTGCCGTAATGGGCCATCCCATGCACCAGCGCGGTCTCCAAAAACATCCCTGATTCTTCCCGCCTCTTGAACTCGTCCTCCGAGATGAACCAGTAGTCGCGTCCGTCGACCTCCCCCTCCCTGGGGGCGCGCGTGGTGGCCGAAATGCTTACCCAGATCTCGGGATGCATCTTCAAAAGCGCCCGCTCTACCGTGCCCTTCCCCACCGCAGTAGGTCCGCTGAGGACCACCAGGGGAATCATTGGCTCACTCTGGCCAAGGTGTAGTTCTTCTTGCCCTTCCGAATGACGAGGAAGCGGCCGTCAAAGTCGGATGCGGGATCCACCATCGCTTCGGGGGACTGCAAAACGCGGCCATTGACCGAGATGGCCTTAGAAGAGATATCCTCCCTGGCCTGCCTGCGGCTCTTTTCGACCCCGGTTTCGACCAGCAGGTCCACCAGGTTCACGGGCTCTTTTCCTATGGAAGCCGAGGGGGCCGATCCGAACGCCTCTTCTATTTCGTCCGCGCTGAGCTCGGATATATCCCCCTTAAAGAGGAGGGAGGAGATCTTTTCGGCCCTGTCGGCCTCCTCCTTGCCGTGTACGAAGGCGGTCACCTCGTAGGCCAGGGCTTTTTGCGCAAGCCTGAGGTTCGGACGCTCCCTGGTTTCGCGGTCCAATTCTTCAATCCTCTCTTTGGAAAGGAATGTGAAGTACTTCAGGTACTTATCGGTGTCCCTGTCGTCAGTGTTGATCCAGAACTGGTAAAAGTCGTAGGGGCTGGTCATCTTGGGGTCGAGCCACACGGCCCCTCCGGAAGATTTGCCGAATTTGGTTCCGTCGGACTTCAGCAGGAGGGGGATAGTAAATCCGAAGACTTCGGCCTTGGAGTGCTTGTGGCGTATGAGATCTATCCCGTCAGTCAGATTTCCCCACTGGTCGGCTCCTCCGATCTGCAGGGTGACGCCTTCGTTTTCGAAAAGGTAGAGAAAGTCTATAGCCTGCAGGATCTGGTAGCTAAACTCCGTAAAGGAGATGCCGCCTTCAATCCTCGAAGCCACGCTCTCCTTGCTGAGCATGGCGTTGACCGAAAAGTTTTTGCCAAAGTCCCTGAGGAAGTCCAAAAGGGTGAGGCGTGAAATCCAGGTGTAGTTGTCGACAATCTTAAACTCAGGTCCGAAGATCTTCGACATCTGCTCCCTCAGGCTCTTTTTATTGGCCTCCACCTGGTCCATGGTCTGCAGGACTCTTTCGGTGCTCCTCCCGCTCGGATCCCCTATGGCCCCTGTAGCTCCCCCTATGAGGATTACGGGGTGATACCCCTGCAGTTGGAACCTCTTGAGGACGATAAAGGGGATGAGGTGGCCGATGTGCAGGGAGGGTCCGGTGGGATCGGTGCCGCAGTACAGGGTGAGCTTCCCCTTTTCAAGTGCTTCTTTGAGCCCCTCGGGATCGGTCTGCTGGTTTATCAGGCCGCGCCACTTCAAATCTTCTAGAATGTCCATTCGGTCTCTACTTAGTGTTCAGACAGGGCTTCAGCACTTCTTTGATAGCCTCGGTGATCTTCACCTTGTAGGCAGCAAAGTTCTGTGCGTCGTACATCATCAGGTTCATGGCCGATGCCCTCAAAGTGGTCAGGTGGGATCCCTCCTCCCAAGGGGAGGTTATTCCTATCTGCCTTATGAAGCCCAGGCAGCTGTCGCCGTATTCTTCGCGGGTAAAATCAGTGTGGCTGGTGAGGATGGGCTTTAGGTAGTCCAGTCCCGAGTAGATGGAGCTCTGAATAAAGAAGTTCTGGTTCAGCTTGTTCATGGCGTCCAGATCCTTGTTGCCCTCCACGTTGAACACCCAGTCGACCATGTTGAAGTCGGGGTAGTAAATGGTGTGGGCCCTCACTTTGGCGCCTTCCACTTCCACTTCCAGTTCGCTCATGAACTTGTAGAAGTTGCGGGCCCCCTCCATGGACCTGCCGATAATCTTTCCGTATCCTGTGATATTTACAGGCAGGACCCTGTGGGCCGCCCACACTGCGGCGGCGGCGGCTCCGGCCTTGGAGCCCTCGAGGATGTAGGGCCCGATTTGGACCGGGGGATCGATGGTCTTGTCGAAGACGTAGGAAGCGAAGTAGGAAACCGCGTTCCTCATCCTTATGTCCTTTATCGCTATGCCTCCGGCGGTATAGGGGACATAACCCATCTTATGGGGATCGACCGTCACCGAATCCACGTCTTCAAGCGCCTTGAGCGCCTCATAGTCGTCTCTGGAAATGGTGTTGGAAGGATCCTGGAAGACGTTGTTTTCCCTCAATTCATGTTCCAGATCGGCATAGGGGATGACGTCGTAGTTCGAATCGAGGATGAGGGCCCTGGCGTAGCCGCCGTAGGCGCAGTCGGCGTGGAGGTAGAAGTTGATGCCCTTCTTGGCAAAACTCTTGCGCAATGCGCAGATCTTGTCGATATGATCTATGGCTCCCTCTTCGGTAGTCCCCACTACGCCTACCACTCCCAAAACGGGGATCTTCTGTGAGGCCAGATCCTCTATAGTCTTCTCCAGGTCATCTATCTTCATCCTGTAGTGTTCGTCTACGGGGATCATGATGACGTTGTCCATTCCCACGCCGGTGATGTCGGCAGCCTTGAGCCAGCTGTAATGCTTGGTGGCGGGGATGATCCACTTGCCCAGATCCTCAATCCTCTTACCGCTCCTGGCAGATTTCCTCTTTACAAGATCCAAATCCACTTCGCTCAGGCCCGACATCAGATCGATTATTTCCTCTGTCGGCATGTTCAAAAGTTCCCAATCGCTCTTGCCCGCCACGAGTTCCGGTTTTACTTCCTTCATGGCCAGAGGAAGGCTCTTTACGTTTCTGGCGTACCAGAGGGCTTCGAGGTTTGCAATGGATCCGTCGGCGCAAATGTGTCCCCAGCCGTTGGAGAAGCTAAAGAGCCTGGCAAAGTCCATCCCCACTTCCTCTTCCAGGAGGCTGGTAGCGGGAGAGCCTTCGTAGGACACGTTGTTCTCGTTCCAAAGCATCCCGAAATAGTACCCGAGGAGGGCCGGGACGAGGGTCTCGGAATTCATATGGCCCCAGTACCTGGGAGATTGCCACGGAACCGAATCCGCCCTCATCCTCACCGACAGCTCTTCCATTACGTCTTTAAGCTTCTGCACCGTCTGCCGGAAGGGGGCGGAGGCCTGTTCGTCTGCGGAAATGAGCGGGCGATCCTGGGGCATGTAGTTCTGCCTCCAGCCCAGATGCTCATCTATCAGGCCCATGAGCAGGGATTTAAAAAGCTTCCCGTTTTCGGACTTACCTCCGATGAGCAAGGCGTTTACGTCGATATCCTCCATTATCAGCTCCTTAGTTGATCTTCAGGTTCCATCGAATCTTGGACTATGTCGCTTTCATCGCCCATGCCGCGCACGAGGCTCGGACGCAGTTGGACGGCGGGGATGACCCTGTGCTCCCTGCTGTAGCTTTGCAGGTACTTTTGCGCCGTAACAGCCCAGCGATCCCTGCGGAAGTGGTGCAAAATAAGCGGGAAGACTGCAAAGATCAGAGTGAACACTATCATCACAACGGCGCTCGCCCTCGAGCTGGCCGCTATAGCGGTGACGGCTATAAATATCAGGCCCGACCAAAGGAATATTGCCCACATCCATGCGAGCCCATTCCCTTTCTTTCCAATCCTGTAAGGACGCTTCAGCTCCTTGGCTTCGTAGCGCAATCGTATGAAAGCTATGGCAATAAGAGTATAGACCACTACATAAAACATGGTGGTGGTATTGGTCATGAGCATGAAGATCTGATTGACGTCCGGAAGCGCATAGAGGAGGGCGAAGAGGGTGATAAGTCCCGCCTGGGCGATGAGGATGGGCTTGGAGACGCCAAGCTCGTTGTGCTTGTAGAAGCGCCAGGAGGAAGGCACGAGCCCTTCGTTGGCCACCTGGATCATGGTCTGGCTGGGGCCGGTGACCCAGCCGGAGAGGGCCACGAGGACGCCGATAAAGCTCATGCAGCTAAAGACGTTGTTCAACCACAGGGGCCAGTGAAGTATCTCGCAGAACAGGATGATGGGCTGGGAGATGTTGGCGAGCTGGATGTTGCTGGAAGTGACGACGTTGCCCATGAGGAAGGCGGGGATAAGGTTCATCAAGACTACGACCACGAGGGCGATCATGAGGCCCCTGGCGAAGTTCCTGGTAGAGTCCTTAATCCTGGGGATATACACGCCGAGGGTGGAAATTCCGCAGAAGATGAAGGCTATGGAAGCCACGTACTGCAGAGTATCGCCCTGGGGAAGAAGCTGCTGCCAATGGAAGGTGCCGAGCACCATTCCAGGCCTGATCCCTGTCTTTATCATGGCACCGATACCGAGTACGAGCATGAAGACGATAGGAATATAAATGCCCAGCCAGGTGCCGATGTCACCTCCGATTTTGGCCATGTCGAACTTGAGGTTGAGAAGAGTGACAAACCAATAGACGACTATGATGCTGCACATCACGAACCAGTGGTTGTTGCCAAGGGGTATGTTGCTGATGGTGTTGCCGAACAGCGGCCCCAGCGGCGCGGCCACCATGACCATGCCCGGAAACATCTGGGCCCACAGCAGCCATGCCACGACGAATCCCCATTTATCGCTTAGCCCCCTGCGCACCCATCGCTGGGGTCCGCCTGCGCCAGGCAGCATGGCTCCAAGCTCTCCGCACATCAACGCTAGAGGCAGGGCAAAAAACGCCACGGAGATGATCATGTATATGATCATCTGCCAACCCGTGGCAGCCAGTTGTGGAATGCTTCGCACGGAGGCTATAAGAGCCATAGCTATACCTACAAAGGTACTCAGAGAGATTTTAATCCGATCGCTCATTTGCTTTACTCTTTTTCTTACGTTTTTGGGAATCGGGATTTGAGGTTCATAGGGCGCGAAAAATCTCTCAGATTTTAACAGCCTGCGGCCGCCCCGCGCCAAAATTCTCGATTATACACTCAATTCTATACTGTTTGGCGCTTCATTCCCGCCTTCTGGCTTCGGGCGTCCGGTGGCCGCGCAGAGAACTCCGTATATGAAGTTCACGCTCTTTCCTCCGCAATATATTTTTGCAAGCTTTATGGCCTCGTTGATGTAGGCTACGGCCGGTCCGCCTTCCCCGTAAAGGCACTCCCAAATGGCCATGCGCATGATATTGCGGTCGAGTACCGCCATCCTTTCAATCTTCCAGCTGGAGTTTTTGGCAATGAGCCCGTCTATTTCCTCCTTGTGGGCGGCCACGCCGCTCACAATCTCTTTGGCATAATCCGGCAGCGGTGTGGGAAGCCCGGGATCGCCCAGCCTCTCCAGAAGAAGGGCCTCTATATCCCCTCCCTTCTCGTCTGCCTCATAGAGAACGCTTAGCGCCCTCCTCCTGGCGGCAAATCTCGACATTCCCTTATTCCCTGCTCAAGTAGGAGCCGTCCCTGGTGTCAACCTTTATTTTTTCGCCCTCATTTATGAAGAGGGGGACCTGTATTTCGGCGCCGGTTTCCAAAGTGGCGGGCTTGTTGCCGGCGCTGCTCCTGTTGCCCTGGAGCCCGGGCTCGGTGTGGGTGACTTCCAGCACTACGGATGCCGGGAGCTGCACGGCTATGGGGTTGCCCTCAAAGAAGCTGACCATGCAGTCGGTGCCTTCGACCAGGTACTTTATCTGGTCCCCCAGGAGCTCTTCGGGGATGGCGACCTGATCGTAGGAGGAAGTGTCCATGAACATCAGGTTGGACCCGTCCTTGTAGCTGTACTGCAGGTTCCTGTTGTCGAGGGTGGCAAAATCGATTTTCACCCCGGCGTTGAAGGTGCGCTCGACCTGCTTTCCGGTCAGCACGTCCTTTATGGTGGTCCTCACGAAGGCCGGCCCTTTTCCGGGCTTTACGTGCTGGAACTTCACCACCCTCCAGAGGCGCCCGTCGATGTTGAGAATCGATCCGTTTGCTATGTCGTTTGTAGTCTGTGCCATTAAAAATCCTTCGCAGCGTTCAAGGTTAAGTGTTTAAACCTTTTACACTTTAGATTAATTCGCGTACGTGTCAAAGAAAAAATAAAACCCCAGTTCGCCCTGGGGTTTTAGGGAGCGCGATCCTTAAATTACTTGAGGATCTCGGTGACTCTGCCGGAGCCTACGGTCCTGCCGCCTTCGCGGATTGCGAAGGTCTGGCCCTTTTCGAGGGCTACAGGCTGCAGGAGGCGGACGGTGAAGTTGGCGTGATCGCCGGGCTGGACCATTTCGACGCCCTCGGGCAGCTCAATGGTGCCGGTCACATCCGTGGTGCGGATGTAGAACTGCGGGCGGTAGTTGGTGAAGAACGGGGTGTGCCTTCCGCCCTCGTCCTTGGTCAGCACGTACACCTCGGCCTTGAACTCGGTGTGGGGGGTGACGGTTCCGGGGGCGGCCACGACCTGGCCCCTCTCCACCTGGTCGCGGTTGATTCCGCGAAGGAGCAGGCCGGTGTTGTCGCCGGCTTCGGCCAGATCCATCTGCTTGTGGAAGGTCTCGATGGAGGTGACGGTGGTGGTCTGAGTCGGGCGCAGGCCCACGATCTCCACGGGGGTGTTGGGGGTGATCTTGCCCCTCTCGATACGCCCGGTTACGACGGTGCCGCGGCCGGAGATGGTGAACACGTCCTCGATAGGCATGAGGAAGGGCTTGTCGAGATCGTGCACCGGGGTCGGGATGTAGTCGTCGACGGCGCTCATGAGCTCCTTGACGGAGTTGACCCACTTGTCGTGGTCCTTGGCGTCATCGTGGAGGGCGCCGTAAGCGGAGATCTGGATGATGGGGCAGTCCCTGTCGAACCCGTTCTCTTCGAGCAGGTCGCGGGTCTCCTCTTCGACGAGCTCGATCATTTCGGGATCGTCGACCATGTCGCACTTGTTGAGGGCCACAAGTATCTTGGGCACTCCCACCTGCTTGGCCAAAAGCACGTGCTCCCTGGTCTGGGCCATAGGGCCGTCGTT
>JAGCPN010000006.1 GCA_017965665.1 Aeriscardovia sp. | reverse complement strand
GAGTGCGGAGGCCAGGTCATCCTGTGCAGCGGTAGCGCTACTGAGGTCAAACTTGGCGCTGGCGATGCTCGCCTCGCTGTAGCCGGCCTGCTGCATGGAGGAGATGGCGGAGTTGGCCGCGCTGACCGCATCCTCTACCGAGGTCTGGGCGGAGGTGAGATCGGCCACCGCGTCCGCAGGAGCGGCGGCGCTCTGTGCGCTCTGAAGGTCGGAGTAGGCGGCCTGGGCATCCTGCAATACCTGGGAGGCAAGATTTGTTACTTTTCCGGTAGCGTTAGAGGCCTTCATTGCCGTGCCGGCTGCCGACTGCGCGTTGGAGAGGGCCTTTTGGGCGGATGCCATGAGCCCCTGCATGGCCTCGGAGTAGGCGCCTTTGGCTCCGGCCATCTGGCTGGCGTAGGCCGATGCAGTTGTGGACGCCGACTGCGCGTTGGAGAGGGCCTTCTGGGCCGAAGAGAGAAGATCCTGCAGGGAAGTAGAATAAGCCCCTTTGGCGCTGCTCATGGCGTTGGCGGCATTCCTTGCAGTATTTGTAGCAGATTCGGCGTTGGAGAGGGCCTTCTGGGCCGAAACCTGGAGGCTGCCCATTGCATTTTGATAAGAGGTTTTGGCTGTTGCTTCGGCGTTGGCGGCGGAAGTAGCTTGATTTCCGGCAGTGATGCTCGCCGACTGCGCGTTGGAGAGGGCCTTCTGGGCCGGCTCAGTAAGCGCGTTGAGTGCATCGGTAAGGGCAGCAGACTGGGCAGATAGAGCCTCTTTGTCGGAAGCTGCCTGCGCCTGGGCGGCAGTGAGGGCGCTCTTTTGACTTTGAAGTTCTGCCTGGTTCTTGCTTATGGCGCCTTCGACTATCCCCTGAAGATTGGAGAGGATTTTTTGAAGCGAGGTGCGCATTTCACCCTGGGCATTTTGGCTCAGACCTACTGTCTGTTCTCCTCTTATGTCTTTGAGTTGTGAAGCAATTTGATCCAAGGAGCTGCTGGTATCCGCAGAACCTTTAAACCAGAGTTGAAGCTTGGATGTAATGCCCTGCAGAGAGATTGTCACGTCTTCCAACTTGGCCTGATTGAGATTACCTTTCAGGTCTTTAGACAGATTAAGCTGATTTTCAATGGCGTCCAGCACTCCTTCGGCGCTGTTGAGCCTGCTCAAATGGGCCAGTTCAGTGCCCAGTTCGTTTTCAACTTGTTTTACCTGCACAGTGGCAGCATTGGCGGGAGCTATAACTGAAAGCATGGCTGCTACGCCCGCCGCTCCCGCTATAGCTCCTGCGCCGAACTTAGTGCCTTTGCCATTAGCAGCATGGACAGCATGCTTTTTTGCCATGGACGAGCTCCTTCCAACGCAGTAGGACCCCCCTACTTTTACAATCAGAATAACAGAAAATAGGCCTAGTATCATTCTGGGCTTTTATGTGCAAATCGGACCAAAATGAGCTTTTAAAACAAGCGGGATTTGCCCGCCGTGATGTCGCCCGGATAGGAGATTTTATATATTGAATTAATTTGGAGTTTCATCGGTTTGGCAATGGGCGACAGATATTTTTTGGAAACCTCGCCTGACCGATTTCTGTTCCGTGCGTTGCAGACCTGTAGCGAGCTATGAACTCCCCTCTCCAGGATGTGCTGAAAAGGAAATGGCAAAGGGGAGGGAATTTTTTTAATTTTTATTCCGCTCTCCATGGGGGAAACTGTTTATTTTGCGTCTTCGCGGTTTGCACTGAAATCTATCGATGCCAAAAAAGTCGTAGCAGATTTTAATTCTGTATTTTTTTAACGCGGCAAATCCGTTTTGAAGGATCGACTTGTGAGTTTGATACCCTTTTAGCCGTATTAATTTTCATGCAACAAATTGAGGCCTCGCTAACTTTTAGCTAAATCTCTTCAGCTTTGCAGGCTGCATTGGTTGGTTTTGCCCCTCGAAAGTATCGGGCCGATCGGTTCATGCCGGGCAAAGGCAAAAGCCGATCCGAAAGACGCCCGGAAAAGCCGCAGCAACCTGCGTCATACTCCGGCTGCCAAGGCACCCCGGCGACCGGGAAGGCTTCCGTTTATATGGATCTTTAAAAGGCAAGAGCAGAAAGAATCTTACAGGCATTCCCAAATCCCAAATTGCCTCTCCGCCTCAGGAGTTTAGGCTTTTTCGTCTTCCTCTTTGCGCACGTGCGCCCTGAGGTACCCCAGGCCTTCTATCCTCACCTTCACCTCGCCGTCTGCAGTCATTTTCATGAAAAGGGGGCTGCGGGCTACCACCATGTCCCCCGGGAGCAGGGTCGAAAAGGTGGAGATGAAAGCTATATTTTTGATGATGCACCTCAGCAGATCCCGTATGTCCTCTTCCTCCTCCCCGAAAACCAGGCGGGAGGCGGGGTCGATTTTGCTTTCGAGCCAAGGACCTATGGAGAGAGAATCGTCAAAGGCTGTGTTGCATATTTTCTCCCTCCCTGAAATGGCACTGGCATCCAAGATGCAGGTCATGCCGAGAATATGCTTTTCCACTTCCTGCACCGGGCAGTCCTTTATGGTAGTGGCGACGATTATCCCCACGCCGGGATGAATCTCCACCCCGCTGCTCCAGCTGGGAATAGAGAGGATGTCGTCAGGGCCTACGGCTGCGGTAGCCGGTTTCAGATAGAAGTCCTCAAAAGCATCGCAGCAAAAAATTTTGAGCGGAAAATTGGGGGCCAAAAGCCTCACATCCGCCAGATCGCACCGACCGCCGGAGAGGTTTATATCCCCCGTAAAAGGATTTCCGGCGATCTCAGCTACAATCTTTTTGCCCTCCTCGTCCTGTACAAATCCGTACTGGGGAAGATTGTCGCCTCTGACGAACCTGGCTATTTTCACTTAAAGCTTCTTTCCCCAAAGATCGCCGTCCCGATCCTGACGTCGGTGGCGCCGCAGGCTATAGCCTCGAGAAAGTCCCCGCTCATACCCATAGAGAGCCTCTGGCAAGTCTCGACTTCTGTGCAGATCTTGTCCCTCAAATCCCTCAGCCTTTCAAAGCAGCCCCTGCCGTCTGCGGGATCGGCCACGGTCATCAGGCCCGAAAGCCTGAGGCCGGGGAGAGACGAGATGCTGCGCGCGTAGTCGAACGCCTCTTCGTGCCTGCACCCGCTCTTGCTCTCCTCGCCGGATTCGTTTACTTCAAGGTAGATGTCCAAAAGCTTGCCCGCAGGTACCCTCTCGGAAATTTCCTGCGCCTTGTCGAAGCTTTCCACGCTCTCTATGCAGTCCACCAGGGGCAGGACCTTGGCGATCTTGTTTTTCTGGAGCTGGCCGATGAGGTGGGAGGAGATGTCGATGCCGGCCTTTCCGCACTCCTCGAGGACCAGGGGCATCTTCTCTTCCAGTTCCTGGACCCTGTTTTCGCCGATGCACTTGACTCCGCCCCTTATGGCCGCCATGATCTCGCCCACATCCCGGGTTTTGGTGGCCGCTATGAGGCGGACCGGCCTGCCTTTGGCCGCTTCGTCTATCGCCTCCATGACCTTGGCTACGGCCTCCCCTATCTCCTTTTCCCTTCTCTCGGAAATTTCGAGGTTGGTCAGATCCTTGTTATCCATATATGCCATACAAAGTCCTTTCAGAGCTTGCCCCGCCCCGCCTCCACCAGTGGGGATCGGAAAAACAGGCGGGCAGTTCCACGTCCTTGAGCCTGTTGGGGCCGAATTTCACTTTCTTGTAAGAAAAGAGCTTGACGCACTCTTCTATTCCCAGGGGCACCGGGACCGGGGTGGGGCAAATGTGCATGAGCCATGCGCAAAACCCTATGATCTGCTCGGGGGAGGCGCCCCACTCCTTCAGAGTGGACACGTCCACAGATCCTTTGCTTTTGCTCATCTTTCCGCCCCCGTTTTCCAAAATCAGGGGCAGGTGGGCAAATCTTAAGTCCTTAAGGCCCAGAAGCCGGCGGATATAGATCTGCAGGGCGCTGCTCTTTAAAAGGTCCCTTCCCCGCACTACCTGCCCTATCCCCTCTATACCGTCATCGACGGCGACGGCGAGCTGGTAGGTGAACTGCCCGTCGCGGCGCCTGAGGACGGCGTCCCCTATCTGCCTCTCCAGGTTGAAAATGCGGGAGCCGAAAATGAAGTCCCTCACTTCTACCCTCTTTTCCCCCTCGTGGGGTGCTTTGAGACGGAGGGAACAGCCCTCAGGCGAAGAGGGCGGATTTTTGCGGCACTTGCCTTTGTACACCCTCATCCCGTCTATAGGGTCGGCGGGGCTCTCCTGACAAATCTCCCTCCTGGAGCATGAGCAGGGGTAGACGACGGGGTCTTGGGGATTTAGATCCCTAAGCTCCCTGAGGGCCTCCCGGTAGATGTCCAAGCGATCGGACTGGAAGACGAGTTCGTCCCACTCAAATCCCAGCCACTCGAGATCCCTTATTATCTTCTCGCTCGCTTTGGAGGTGTCTTTGGAAGTGTCCAGGTCTTCAATTCTCAGTATGAACCTGGAGTGCCGCAATCGCCTTGCGCTCAAGTACGCTCCGAGGGCGGTGTAGACGTTGCCTATATGGAGCTTTCCGGTGGGACTTGGAGCGAAACGCCCCGTGGACGGCCGGGTGGGAAGCGCGGAAAGCATAGTGCCCCCTTTTTGTCCAGAGCCGATGTCGGCCCGGACAAGTAAAATTTCACATTTGAATTATCTCATATCAATACTCTTTTAAATCACATCGAGAAACCTTTCAATGCAGGACAAAAAATATACTGAAATGACCCAGGCCCCGCTGGGCCGGCTGATAACTAAAATGGCGATCCCGTCGGTCGTATCCAACATCGTGGGCATAAGTTACAGCCTTGTGGACGCCTTCTACGTGGGCTCCATGGGCGCCGCCGCCAGCGCCGCCGAGGGCGTGTGCATGCCCGTGATAGTCGTCATTCAGGCCTTCGGCCTGCTTTTGGGCATCGGGGCCGGCAACAGGGTATCGGTGGAACTGGGGAAAAAGAACATAAAGAAGGCAGAACAGCTGATTTCCACCGCGCTGTTCGGATCTATCGTGCTGGGCATCATACTGGGAGGCCTCGGGCTGATGTTCCAGACCCCCCTCATCCACATCCTGGGATCCACCCCCTCCGTAGACCCTTTGGCCAGGCAGTATATCCAGCCCCTGCTCTGGATAGCCCCCCTCTTTTGCGCCACTTACGTCCTGAATCCCGCCATGAGGTTTCAGGGGTATCCGACAGAATCCATGATCGCCATGATCGCCGGGGTCGTAGTGAACGCCATTTTGGAGCCCATCTTCATGTTCGCCATGCATTTGGGAGTCTTCGGAGCGGGCGTGGCCACGGCCATAGCCCAGGCGATAAGCTTTGCCATAATGCTTTGGATCTACATCAAGAAGGCCACTGCGCACCTGAGCATAAAGCTCATCTCTTTTGACAGGCAGATGTGGAAAGAAATCTTCTCGGTGGGCTTTCCCAGCTTTATCAGAAACGGGCTCTTTGCCGTCTCCTCCGATCTTTTGAACGTGGTTTCCGCAGGCTACGGGGCCGTGGCGATAAGCGCCATGACGATTGTGGGCAGAATTATCAACTTCGGCAACGTCATCCAGGTGGGGATCGGCCAAGGGTACCAGCCGGTGTGCGGCTACAACTACGGGGCCAAAAAGTACCACAGGGTGATCAAGGGCTACAACCTGATTCTGGTCGCCTCCTTCATATTGCTCGTAGTGATATGCGTCCTGGAATTTATATTTGCCCCCCAGATAGTGGGAATCTTCATAGACAACTCCAAGGTCGTGACCTACGGCACCCTGGCCCTCAGGCTCCAGTGCATCGACTTTTGGCTGAACGCCTATGTGGTGATGTCGAACATGATGCAGCAAAACCTCGGATATGTGGTGATAGCCTCCATCGTCGGACTGGGCAACAACTGCATCTTCTTCATACCGGCCCTTCTGATCTTCCCCCACTTCTTCCACTTCCTGGGCATAGCGATGTCCCAGCCCGTGGCCATGCTCTGCACGGCCCTTATGACTGTGCCGCTCCAGCTTTACGTCCTCAGGCGCCTGAAGAAAAAGCAGAAGAAGGAGGAAGCCAAAGCGGTCAAAGCCGCTGTGTAATTTTTTTAGTTCCTCTTGCTAGACTAGATTTAAAGAGCAAGTGAGGTTTGATGAGCATACTCGATAGGTTTGAAAGACACGTTGAGCGCGGGGTCAACGGGGTGTTTTCCCGGTTCGGATCGAAGGATCTGCAACCTGTTGATCTGTCCGGTGCGCTCGAGAGGGAAATTGATTCCAAAGCAAAGGTGATCTCCCAAAACAGGACCGCAGCCCCCAACGAGTACAGGTTCGAGCTGAGCACCCCCGACTTTGACAAGATCGAGGAATGGGGTTCGGAGGCCCTGGCAAACGAGTTGGCCGACGGCCTGACCAAGTACGCAGTCTCTCAGAACTACAGCTTTGAGGGGCCGGTGCTGGTCATATTCGAAGAGAATCTGGATATTTCCAAAGGGGAGTTCAGGCTGACTAGCGAATCTGTGCAGGGCAACGCCGCCCCTGTCACCAACCGGGATGAGGCCAAGGATTTCCCCGTGCTGGAAATTTCCGGCCGCCAGTACCTTCTCACGGCTGCCAAGACGATAATCGGCCGGGGATCGGACTGCGACATAGTCATAGACGATCCCGGAATATCGAGAAAGCACCTTGAGATCACTATCACCCCCAGGGCGGTGATAGCCAGAGATCTTCACTCCACCAACGGAGTGTACGTAGAGGGGCACCCGGTGCCTGCCGCCACCTTGTTGGACGGCAATACCATCACCATAGGCAGGACCAGGATTGTGTTCTGGGCCTCCTCCGAGCCAAGGTCCTGAGCGGAATCTAAGGCTTCCCCATGACCGAATTGACCTATGCGGTTCTGAAGTACAGCTTCATCCTGGCCCTCATACTTTTCGCATGGCTCGCGGTCCGATCCCTGCACAAGGATGTTTCCGCATTTTTGCCTTCCAGGGACAAATGGGTCCGGAAAAAGAAAAAGCAGATGAAGGAAGCCAGGAGCAGGACGGGCAGGGCGTCCTCCGTTTCTTCCCTCTCCCAGGACATGCCGCCGGCCTCCGTCACCCAGACTTCCATAGTCTCCCTCGTGACGCACGTGCCCCCGTTCTCCTCTCCCGTCGCCCCTGCCAAAAGCGACACGACTGTCCTGGTGATAGTGGACGGCAAGGACGCGGGAATGACTTTTCCGCTGCCGCAGTCTTGCACTCTCGGGCGCGCCAGGGACAATTCCATCGTCGTCTCCGACCAGTTCATCTCCTCGCACCATGCCCGGATCTACAAGGGCAGGAAGGGAGAATGGGTGCTTGAAGATCTGGGGTCCACCAACGGCACGTACCTTGACGAAAAACAGATAGCCGGGCCTGTCATCATAAAGCCCGGCCAGCTCATGCGCCTCGGGGCTACGACTTTTGAGCTGAGGTAAGGATGGAGCTTCACCTCGCTTCCACCCTCGTAAGCGACAGGGGGTATGTAAGGAAGGACAACCAGGATTCCGGCTTCGCGGGATCGGTCCTGGTGGCTGTAGCCGACGGGATGGGGGGACATGCTGGAGGCGCCACCGCCTCTACCATAGCCATAAGGACCCTGAGCCACATGGAGCATCCCAAGGCCTTCAGGCACAATGTGGAAGCGGTGTGCAGGGCCGTCGAAAAGAGCATCCTTTTGGCCCATGACGCCATAGTGGGGAAGGCCAGCAGGGAAAAATCCCTTTCGGGCATGGGCACGACGGTGGATGCCCTGCTTCTGATAGACAGCTACTGGATCTTGGCCCATATCGGCGACTCCAGGGTCTACCTCCTCCATGACGGCAACCTCATCCGCCTCACCCATGACCACAGCTACGTGCAGTACCTCATAGATTCCTCCATCCTCACTGAGGAAGAGGCCAAGATCCACCCGCAGAAAAACGTAGTCATGAGGGTGGTGGGGGATTTTAATATCAACCCCCGTCCCGACATCTGCGTAAGGCGCGCTCAGGCGGGAGACAGATGCCTGCTGTGTTCGGACGGCCTGTCGGGATCGCTGGAGGATGCGACCATAAAAGACACCCTGCAGAATGTCGCAGACAGGGAGCTGTGCGCCCAGACGCTTGTAAATATGGCCTTAAAGGCCGGCAGCTCGGACAACGTCACGGCAGTAGTGGCCGACTGCGTTTCGGGACCCCGCAACCCGAAACAGCCGGCGCTGGTGGGGGGAGCTGTGAGCGACTCGCTGGAATCTATAGCCGAGACGTCCAGGGAAAAGGTGGAAGTGGCCCCCGCCCTGGTGGAGGAAGATTCCCCGCTGAAGAGGGCGAGCGACCTTTTGCGGGAAGATGAGCCCCTTACGGCCCCGGAAAGCGACGCCGCTGCAGAAGAAGGGGAGGTCGCGGGCGCCGAGGGGGGAGAGCCCCCTGCAGACACTGCGGAAATTCCCGTCATAGGGGAAAAAGACCTCAATCCCGCAGATCCCGTGGACGCCCAAACCATGGAGCAGTACGACAAAGGCGTTGCAAAAGAGGCGAAACGCAAGAAGAAGAGGTGGAAGGTCGCCATTTGGATATTTTTATGCCTATGCCTAACTACAATACTCTCTGTAGGAGGGTACCTCTTCTATTGGAGCCAGACGCAGTATTACGTGGGAGAGTGGGAAGGTTATGTGGCCGTATACAAGGGGGTATCTACGAACATCCTAGGAATCAGGCTCTCCCATGTGGAAGAATCCACCTCCGTCCCCGTCTCTTCCCTCCCTCCCTCGGCGCGCCAGCAGCTCAAGGGAGGCGGCATCCTCGCCTCCTCCCTCCCCCAGGCCAGGCAGAAGGCTGAAAAGCTCGAAGGCGAGGCGGAGCAGAAATGAGGCATAAGGCTGTTGAAAAGCCGAAGAGGCGCCGCGGGGGCCGAATCGGACTGACGCTTCTGGCGATCCTGGCGGGGTGCCTGGCTTTCGCTTCGATGATGCTTAAACTCAAAGGCGCCATCCCGTGGCCATACCTTCTGACAGGAGGAGTGGACTGCGCCATGGCGATCCTTCTGGCGATCCTGGTCGACAGGAAGATTCCCGCCAGCATCCGATCCATCGTTCCGGTAGGGGTTCTCCTTTCCCTTGTGGGCATTACCCAGATAACGAGGATCGATCTCGAATACGCCCAAAACGGATCTCCCACCGATTTCGGGCTCAGGCAGATGATCTGGCTGGCAGTGGCGCTCGCAATTTCGTCTTTCGTCGTGGCTTTCTTTGCGGACTACAGAAAGCTGCGCAGCCTCTCCTACGCCTTTATGGCCATAGGCCTCATCCTTCTGGCCCTCCCCCTCGTGCCCGGGATCGGTGAAAAGGTGAACGGCGCGAAGGTGTGGGTAAAGTTCGGAGGCTTCTCCTGGCAGCCCTGCGAGTTCGCCAAACTCTTTTTGGCCATCTTCTTCGCCTCTTACCTTTTCACCCACCGCGACAAGTTTCAGGAAAAGTCCAAAGTCGGGAAAATAAAGCTGCCGCGCCTCAAAGATGCTGGGCCCCTTGCCGCCGTATGGATTCTTGTGGCCGTGATCCTCGTCGCCGAAGGCGACCTGGGAATCTGCCTCATGTTTTTCGCGCTGTTTACGGGCATGGTGTATGTGGCAAGCAAAAAGAAAATCTGGGTGCTGTGCGGCGTAGCGGCGTTTGTGATCCTCCTTTTCGCCTGCGCGGGCCTGTTTCCCACCTTTTCTTCCCGTATCGACATCTGGCTCCATCCCTTTTCAAAGCAGCTCTACTTCCGCTCTTTTGGCAGCTCCTACCAGTTGGTCCAGGGGCTGTTCGCCCTCGGGGCGGGAGGGCTTTTCGGAACCGGGTTCGGAGCGGGATACCCGGCTCTCACGCCTTTTGCCAATTCCGACTTCATCTACTCCTCCCTGGCAGAGCAGCTGGGGTTTGTCGGAATATGCCTCCTGCTTTTGATGTACCTGTGCCTGATAACGGCCGGGTTCGTCATAGCCATGAGGACTGAAGACGGATTTGGAAAGCTTTTGGCCTCCGGGCTCGTCTTTTCTCTGGCTTTTCAAATCTTCACCATTGCCGGCGGCATAACTTTGGTCCTCCCCCTAACGGGCCTGACCATGCCTTTCCTGGCCTCTGGGGGATCGAGCCTCACGGCCGACTGGCTGATTTTGGCCCTCCTCATGGTCATAGACAAGTCCCCGAGGCCTTCTTCGGGATCGGAGGGGACGGGCATCCTGGATCTGTCGGCCCTCAGGAGGTCCAAGTGAACAAGTCGCTTCGCCAGCTTTTCATAGCGGTCCTGGTCCTGTTTTTGGTCATCACCTGCTCCACCTTCTTCTGGTCCATCATCTACGCTCCCTCGCTCGACGCCAATCCGGAAAACACGGTGGCTTTTTACCACGAAGTGGGGATGGATCGCGGCGAGATCCTTTCGAGCGGCGGGGAAATTCTGGCGGAGAGCCGGAAAAGCGGGGACACTTTCAACTACCAGCGCTCCTACCCCGAGGGGGCGGCTTTCGCGCCGGTGACGGGATTTTTCTCCATCGCCACCCCTCCCAGCCGGGGAGTTGAAATGGGCTACGACAAAGTGCTGTCCGAAGGGTCGGGAGGAGTGTGGCAGCAAAAGTTCGAATCCATTTTCGACGGCCAGGAAGAAGGGGAAGTGGACGTCGAGACCAACGTCGAAGCGCCCGTGCAGCAGGAGGCTTACTCCCTTCTCAAGGGCAAGACCGGGGCAGTAGTGGCGATTGACCCCAAGACGGGCGCCATCCTCGCCCTCGCCTCCTCCCCCACTTACGATCCCAATCTTTTGGCCGTGCACAACGCCAAAGAGGCCCGCTCGCTCTACTCTTCATACTCCCAGGACGGCTCCCTTACGGATTTGGCCACCGAGTACCTCTTAAGCCCGGGATCCACTTTCAACATCCTCACTTCTTCCCTCGCCCTGCAAAAGGGTATCTCCCCTTCAGGCCAGGTCCAGGCTCCCACGACTTTCAAGCTCCCCTCCGGCATGGTGGTGGCCAACAGGGTCTACTACCCCCTCTACACTATGCACAGCCAAATGTCCCTCTCGGACGCCTTTTCCCACTCTTCCTCCACCGCATTTGCAATTTTGGCCCAAAAATTCGGGGCCCAGGCTCTGGAAGAGGAGGCCGCCGCCTTCGGCCTGGGGAGCCAGATCCGGATCTGCGGAGGGGGGTCGAACGGATCTGCGATGCTTTCTTTGGCCTCCTCCCTGGGAGACGTGGGCGACAGCGAGAACCTGGCCCTCACAGGAGCGGGGGAGGGGACGGGCCAAGTCACCCTCCTTCAGGAGGCCATGATGGTGGGGGCCGTGGCAGACAGAGGGACTGTCATGCGCCCGTCGCTGGTCAAAAGGACGCTCTCCTCCGGGCTCCAGGTCCTTTCGGTGGTCCCCCCTTCCCGCCTGTCTTCCCCCCTCACTTCCCAGCAGGCACAGGAAGTCGAATCTATGATGGAGAGCCTGACTGCAGTGCAGGACCCGTCGCTGGGAAAGACGGCATCCGTCATGGCGCAGGTTAAAGACGGGAGCCAGCCGGATCGCACCGATGCCATTGCAGCGGGGTTTGAACCGTCGGATCCGAATGTGGCGGTAGCCGTGATGCTGGAAAACTCCAACGCTTCCCAAGCAGCCTCATTGATGGGGAGCGTATTGAAAGAGGCGGAAAAATGAAACTAATGGAGGGGCAGATAATCCACAGGCGCTACAGGCTGGTCAAGCGCCTGGCGCAGGGAGGCATGGGCGAGGTGTGGAAAGCCTACGATCTTGAAGCCGAAAGGGATGTGGCGGTAAAGGCGCTGAGGGGGGATCTGACGGAGGATAAGACCCGTCTGGAGAGGTTGAGGATCGAAGCCAAAAATTCGGCATACCTCGTCCATCCCGCCATAGCCGCGCTCTTTGATTACTGCGAAAAAGACGGCATGGGCTTTTTGATAATGGAGTACATCCCGTGGCCCTCCCTGGCCCAGATCTACAAGTCCTGCGGAAAGATGGCGCCCCAAAAGCTCCTCCCGCTCGTCTCCCAGGTCGCCAAAGGCCTCTATGTAGCCCACAGAAACGGGGTGATCCACAGGGATATAAAGCCTGCAAACATAATGGTCAGCCCCGAAGGGAAGGTGAAGATAACCGACTTTGGCGTGAGCTACTCCGCCAACCAGGCCCAAATCACCAAAGTGGGGATGGTGGTGGGCACGGCCCAGTACATATCCCCCGAGCAGGCCAAAGGAGCAAAGCCCGTGGCCCAGAGCGACATTTACTCTCTGGGGATAGTGCTTTACGAAGGCCTTGCGGGACATCGCCCATTCACCGGCCCCACCCCCGTCGACATCGCCGCGGCCCAGGTCAACGACCCCGTACCCCCCCTTCCTTTGGAGGTCCCCAAGCCCCTTCAAAGGTATGTTATGGTTATGTTGGAAAAGGATCCCGCCTGCAGGCCGAGGAGCGCCCTGGCCGTGGCAAACGACCTTGACAGGCTCGCGGAAATCATCGGCAGTGAAGCGGTGCCAAGGAGGATTGCCAGCTACCCGCATCATGCAAAGTACTATATACATACGGACGCGATGAACGAATACAAACTTATAGAAGGGGTCCTGCCCTCTACCGGGCCTACCAGAGTTGAGAAAGAGAGTTTCAAATGAGCCAATTCACTCCCCAGAGCCTGGCTCAGGGCCGCTACACAGTAGGGCCGGTGATAGGCCAGGGCGGAATGGCCGAAGTGCACATAGGCACCGACACGCGACTCGGCAGGCAGGTGGCGATAAAGATTATGCGCCCCAACCTGGCAAACGATCAGGTTTTTTTGGCCAGGTTCCGCAAAGAGGCCCGCTCCGTAGCTCAGCTCAACAACCCCAATATTGTCTCCATCTATGACACTGGCGAAGAGGAAGCGGAGGGGCCGGACGGGGAGAAGGAGAAGGTCCCCTACATCATAATGGAGTATGTCAAGGGGCAGACCTTAAGGGAAATAATAAGGAAGAACGGAGCCCTCGCCCCTGCAGACGCCGGCCAGATCATAGTCGGAATCTTAAACGCCCTGGAGTACTCACACAGGATGGGCATTATCCACAGGGACATCAAACCCAGCAACGTAATGGTGAGCGAGCAGGGCGTGGTGAAGGTTATGGACTTCGGGATCGCCCGGGCCCTGGACGATTCGGCCACGACCATGACCCAGTCCCAGGGGGTGGTGGGCACAGCTCAGTACCTCTCCCCCGAGCAGGCCAAGGGTGAAAACATCGACATGCGCTCGGATCTGTATTCGGCCGGGTGCGTGCTCTACGAGATGCTCACCGGGCGCCCGCCGTTTACCGGCGACTCCCCTGTCGCCATCGCCTACCAGCACGTGTCTCAGATCGCCGTCCCCCCCAGCTCCATAATTCCGGGGCTCCCCAAGATTTGGGACTCGGTCGTAGCCAAGGCCATGACGAAAGACCGGCAGAACCGCTACAGCACGGCAGCCGAGTTTAAAAGGGACGTCCAGGCGATTTTGAGCGGGCAAAAAGCTTCCGTGGAGGACTACAACCCCCTTTCCGATCTTCACAGCTCCGCTCTGGATCCGGAAAAAACCATGGTGGCCATGCCCCCTTCCTCCGCCCCGCCTTCCAGCCCCGCCCATGCCGCCTACCCTTCCTCGGACAGGGACTTTTCCGGGGGCAGGGCCGTGGCCAAAAAAAAGCACAAGGGCTGGATATCGGTCCTCGTCATCTGCATAGTGGCGGCCTGCTGCGGAGCCGGAGCGTGGATTTATTTTGCCACGAGGCCACAATACGTGACCGTGCCATCGATTCAGGACGGAATGACCGAGCAGGAGGCCGAACAGAGCCTGAGCAGCATCGGCCTCAAGTTTCAAGCCGAGCTCGACACTTCCACCAATCAGCCCAAGGGAGATGTGATAAAGCAGGATCCCGCATCGGGGCAGAGCGTAATCAAGGGGAGCACCGTGACGGTCTGGTTCTCCGCAGGCCCCTCCACGGCTCAAATTCCGGATGTGGTGGGCATGAGCGAGCAGGAGGCCGAACAGAGCCTGAACGTCTCCGGGTTCTCGGTGGGATCGGTGGAAGTGCAAAACTCCCCCACTATTCCGAAAGACAAGGTGACGGGAACTTCCCCGGCTGCCGGGACGAAGATATCTGAAGGAACGAAGATCACCCTCTTTATCTCCAGCGGGCAGACCACCGTGCCTTCCCTGGCCGGAAAGAGCGAAGGAGAGGCGCAAACCATCCTCTCCCAGGACGGCTTCAACATTTCCATAAAGCAGCAGAGCAGCTCTTCGGTCGCCCAGGGAATGGTGATAAGCACGAGCCCGCAGGCGGGCAGCGCGGTGGCCCAGGGGGCGACGATCACTTTGAACGTCTCGCAGGGCCCCCAGAAGGTGACAGTGCCTTCCACCCTCAGAGGGGAGGCCTTGTCTATCGTGAGGAATGCCTTGGAGGCGCTGGGACTCAAAGTAAAGCTCTCGCCTGACAACGCCCAGGGCGACTGGACGGTCGAAAACCTCCAGGCCCCCAGCGGGGAAAGCCTTTCGACTTCAGGGGGAAGCGTAAATGCGGGTTCTACCATCACTGTTTACTGCCAAAGCCCGTCTTCCAGTAAGACCTCCTCTTCTCCTTCCCAAAGCAAGTCCCCCAACTCCGGATCCTCCTCGGCTTCCGCTTCGAAAACCAACTGAGCGGCTCCTGAGCCAAAGCGGCGGTTTTTGAAACCGGGACCGCAGCCCCGCAGCATCCCGCCTGATCTAACTGGGACAAAATTAATCCGGGCCCCTCTTGCAAAATAAAAATCCCCCGCGCCCTGTATTTTCTAAGATAAAAACAAGGGGCGGGGGGATCAAATAAGGGCCCGAAAGGGCGGATCAGTTATCCAAAAAATCTATGAGGGCCTTGGAGCGCGAGGGGTGGCGGAGCTTGCTCATGGTCTTAGATTCTATCTGCCTTATCCTCTCGCGGGTGACGTTGTACAGCTTTCCTATGTCGTCTAGGGTCTTGGGCTGGCCGTCTTCCAGGCCGTAGCGCATCCTTATGACCCCGGCTTCCCGCGGGGAAAGGGTTGCCAGGACCTGCCTGAACTCTTCTTGGAGGATTGAAAAGGCTACGGCATCCTGAGGGCTGATGGCATCGGTATCTTCGATGAGGTCTCCAAATTCCGAATCCCCCTCTTCCCCCAGGGGGGTGTGGAGCGAAATGGGCTCCCGGCCGTATTTTTGTACTTCCTCCACCTTTTCAATCGGCATATTGAGCTCGTTGGCGAGCTCTTCGGTAGTGGGCTCTCTGCCCAGATCCTGGAGCATCCTCCTCTGAATCCTGGAGAGCTTGTTTATGACTTCGACCATGTGTACGGGCACCCTGATGGTCCTGGCCTGGTCGGCCATGGCCCGGGTGATGGCCTGCCTTATCCACCAGGTGGCATAGGTGGAAAACTTGAACCCCTTGGAGTAGTCGAATTTCTCCACCGCCCTTATGAGCCCGAGGTTCCCCTCCTGAATGAGATCTAGAAAGTGCATGCCCCTGCCGATGTAGCGCTTGGCAAGAGAGACGACCAGCCTGAGATTGGCCTCCAAAAGATGATCTTTGGCCCTCTTGCCGTCGTTTGCCACCCACATGAGCTCCCTTTTGTATCCAAAGGAGAGCTCCCCCTCTTCGGCGGTATCCAAAATGTGCTGGGCGTAGAGGCCGGCCTCTATCCTTTCAGCCAAATCCTGCTCCTGTTCGGCCGTGAGGAGCGATACCCGCCCTATCTGCTTTAAGTAGTCTTTTACCGGGTCGGCGCTGGCCCCGGCAAGCTTGTCCAAGTGTTCGTGAGAGTGGGATTCGCGTCCCTTCTCTATGTCGATTCCGCCATCATCCTCATCAGACTCGTCATATTTCTCGTCAAATTCATCTGACTGTGGCATCAGAGGCATCTTAGGGCACCTGCCTTCCTATTTAAAATATCCGCCAGATTCCAAACAAAATTAATTTCATAATTATTCCATAGTCTATTTATTCAAATCGCATGGCAGGCGCCGACTGTAACATTTACAGTATGGTTTCTATTGTTTTCCCACTTGAGCAGGATGGTTTTGATTCCTGGCTTTCGGCCGCCAGGGCAAAAGTCGAAGACAGGATGGAAGGCGCGCTTTCCATGCCGGGCTTTTCCGGATTGAAAGGGACCCTGAAAGAGGCGGGATCGCTTTTCGATTTTCAGGCCCTTGAGGCCTTGAGAGGGGGAAAGAGGCTTAGGGCCCTGCTTGAAATGGCCGCCTCCCTCAGCGCCGGAGGCCGGGGCGGAATCGAAGCGGCCTGCGCGATAGAAATTTTCCAGGCCGGGGCGCTTGTGCACGACGACATTGTGGACAAATCTGAAATGCGCAGGGGCAAGCCTTCGAGCCGCAAGGCTTTCCTCTCCTCCCTCCCCTCTCCCGCGCTGGGGGCCGACTGCGCCGACGCTATGGCAATCATGCTGGGAGACTTTCTGGCTTCAGCCAGCGTAGAGGCCCTGCTGGAGGCGGAATTTGGAAAGAATACGGCCTTTGCCATACGGGCCTTTTGCAGAATGCAGATGCAGGTGGAAAAGGGCCAGGTTTTAGACATCGCCTCCCCTTCCCTACCTTTCTGCGATCCTGAGGCGCTGGAAGACGGGATCGAAAAAATCTACCTCTACAAGACAGCTAGCTACACCACCGTGGCCCCCATATCCCTGGGTTTTTTGGAGGCGGGAATCGAACAGGCGGAGGCGCAAAAGTGGGGGAGTGCGATAGGAGATCCGTTGGGGGTGGCTTTCCAGATAGCCGACGATCTTGCCGATCTTGAAGGGGGAAGCAAGCCCAAAGGAGCAGACATACGCGAAAAGAAGAGGACGTTCCTTTTGGCCGATTCCCTCTCCCTCCTCCCTCCAAAAGAGAGCGAGGAACTGGCCGATCTCTACCGGGAGGGGAAAACAAAGGGAAAAGAGGAAGAAATCATTTCCGTCTTCAGAAGGTGCGGGGCTGTAGAAAAGAGCCATGAAAGGATCAGGTCTTTGTGGAAAAGGGCCGTGACATCTTTGCAAGAGTGCTCCGGGCGCCTCGGCGTAGGCGAGGACGGAATGGATTTTTTGGGCAGGACCATGGCGCTCTTCATCCCGGATGCAGACTGCAGGGCCCTCACTCCGGAATTTCTCTAGCTTCCTCTTTTTCGAGCAGCTCTTCTTCCTTGAGCTGTTTTTTCCTTTCCTGGGCGTACATGTCTACATACTGTTGGCCGCTGAGGACCATGATTTTGCGCATGATTTCGTCGGTCAGCCCGCGAAGCCTTTCGTACGTGATTTCCTCAGGCTTCAGTTTCGGCACCTCTATGGGCCTGCCATAAGTGACGGCCACGGGAAAACGGTGGGGAAAGACGACCCCTATGGGCTGGCTGACGTTCGTACCCCACAGCGCCACCGGAATGACCGGAGATCCCGTTTCAAAGGCCAGTTTGGCCACGCCCGTGTGGCCCTTGTAGAGCTTGCCGTCCGGGCTGCGGGTGCCCTCGGGGTGAATCCCGAAAACCTCTCCCATTTCAAGAACTTTTCTGGCTGTGACAAGCCCGCTTTCCGCGCTCTCCCCTCCCGTCCTGTCTACGGGAAAGACTCCGACGTTTGTAAAGAAGAACTTGGTCAGTTTGCCTTTTATACCCTTGCCTGTAAAGTATTCCATTTTCCCCATGAAGTGCACGTCCCTGTGCTTGACCGTGATGGGGATTACGGCGTCGTCTATGACTGCAAGGTGGTTGGAGGCCAGAATCGCCCTCCCGGTTTCGGGTATATTTGCCTCTCCTCTGACCGACGGGGTGAACCATTTTTCCGCTACGATTCCGGCCACTCTCACTCCCAGGTGGTAGAGCCACATCTGGCTTTTTTCAACTTCGGCTTCGCCCAAAATACTCCTATCGCAAGCGGTCTTTTAATTAAAAAGTATACAGAGAATGAGAGTCAGAATCGGCTTTTGAGATTTTGGGGACTTCTGGGTATAAAAATGTACAGGGCCTATAGTACCCTGTAACAACGAGGCTACCTCGCCTCAGGGAGACAGGTGCGAACTGTCCCCCGGCCCCCATTAGAAGGAGTAAAAACAACAATGGAAAATACCACGGAAATCGGAACCTCTAACTCCGATTCCAATGGAAGCTTTAATTTTATCAACCCCTCCGATCAAAAGCAATCCCTTCCTCCCAACACCCACAAGTACAAGCCGTGGGCTATCTGGATAGGATGCTGCCTTTTGGAATTTATAGGAGACGGTCTGGAGGGGAATACCCGAGGGCAGTTCTACCACTCGCTTCGCACTGCCTTCCACGCAAAGCAGGATCAGGTTTCGCTGATAGTTACCTTCCAGCTCATAGGAACGGTAGTAATACTCATAGTGGCCGGAAACCTTTTGGAAAAGATTAATACCAAGCTGCTTTTGAGCGTTTGCATAGCCGGAAGTGCAATCTGCTACATATGCTGCTACTTTGCAACATCCCTTTGGCAGATGTACCTGATCTTCATAATCAACGGCCTTCTCTACACTACCCCCCTCATCCTCGCTCCCACTATCTTGCTTTCCAACTGGTTTGCAGAGAAATTCGGAACGGTCTTGAGCCTTATGTTCGCCTTTACGGCTTTGGCCGGAACCATCTTCCAGCCTCTGGCCGTAGTAGTCATAGACCACTTCGGATGGAGGGGGGCATATGTGGGAATCGGCCTGGCTTTCGCCATTTGCCTTTTGCCCTTCACCCTTTTTGTTCTAAAGCTCAAGCCCGATCGTTCCAAGGGAGAGTACGCGTGGGGAGAAGAAAAGCTTCTGGCCGGCCAAAAGCCTTCTGCAAAGAAGGTAAAGTCGGGCAAAAATGCCCTTAACCCCAATATCGGACTTTCCAGAAGGCAAGCCTTTACAAGCGGCATCTTCATAGTGGTCCTCCTCATGGTTATCTTCTTTGAAGGCGTGAGGGGATTTGACTCCTATATGCAGCCTTACCAGACGACGGCTGGCCTTTCGGCCCTGACTGCCGCTTCCATCTGCTCTTTTGCAGAGATCGGATCTCTTGTGGGAAAGACTTATGGCGGATACCTTCTAGACAAGCTCAATACCAACCTTGCAGTAGCCATTCTGGCTGTGCCCGGAATTTTGGGCTGGATTGGACTGTTTTGCACCCATTACTACCCCGTGGCCGTTGCCAGCGCCTTCTTTGCAGGATCGGGCACCGGAACCCTGGGCATCATAGTTCCGTGGGTTACCCGCCAGGCCTTTGGAGGTAAGGAATACAGCGTAATATACTCCAGACTCAGCATTGCCGGATATGGAGTTGTAGCGCTCTGCACAGAATTCTACGGCTGGCTTTACGACACCGTGGGAAAGACGTATAAACCGGTTTTGATAATAGTAATTTGCTGCTTCGGGCTGGCGGCGATCGCGGCCTGCATAGCGTTTGCCAACAGGCCGATGAAAAAGCTTGAGGCTCAGGAGAAGGAGCGGGAGGCCGCCGAGCTCCGGGAGGAGGAGCGGGAGGCCGCAGCCCAGATCCAAGCCGAGGCTTAACCTAAATAACCTAAACTGAAAATCAAAAAGGGGGCTAAAGCCCCCTTTTTGATTACCTTTCCGGGCTTTAAAACTTTGTAAGCTCCCGCCCTTCCAGATCGCAGGCGTGAAGATCAGCTTCGCGGATCTCGAAATCTTCGTAACCCATATACCTGTACAGGCCCTTGTCCATGTCGACGCAGGAAGTGTAGATGGTGTACTCAAATCCGTTCTCCACCGCGTCAAGCCCCTTTATCTGGCAGACGGATCGGAGGATGTGGAAGAACTGGGCAACGGCCTTCTTTTCGTCCTTTTCCTTGGAGGCGTTGAGGGCGGAAAACGCGGCCCTCACAAACCTGGATTCCGAATC
The DNA here is from genome assembly GCA_017965665.1 of Aeriscardovia sp. GTDB lineage: Bacteria > Actinomycetota > Actinomycetes > Actinomycetales > Bifidobacteriaceae > RGIG1476. The sequence goes on along the minus strand of JAGCPN010000006.1, from coordinate 49,517 downwards.
CAGCCCTCCGGGCAGCCCCTTCGTCCCCATGCCCCTGCTGTAAGAAGAGAGCGTGAAAGAGGGGGAGAAGGAATCTGCAGGATCTTTAGGCGAGAGGGTGGGGTAGTTGTTGAGGTTGAAAAGCTGCTTGTCAAAGCCGGGGCAGTTGGTCAGCACTCCTACGGGGTTGTCGAAGACCCTGACCTGTCCTTCTTCGACTTCGACCGTTATGCACTCTTTCTGATCGCAAATCATCCAATGGAGCGGGGAAGGGGGGAAAGCGGGAGAGAAAGCTTCGTCTGTCACTTTAATTTCCCCAAGGTGCTCCTTTGCTTCCTCGACGCTTTCGCAGGTCCCCAAAAGGTAGGGGATGAGCTCAAAGGATGCAAAGCAATTTTCTCCCCTTTCGGAGGAGTACTTTGCGGTTTTAAACATCAGTCCCTCCGCAGAGAGCCCCTTCTCGTTGGTGGCGTCAAAGTAGAGGGGATATCCCTCGGCCACTGCCGCCATCCCGATGATCGCAAAGTGGCTCTCGAGGCGGCGGCCGTTTTTAAATTGGAAAGGATAATTTCTGGGGGTGGCCACCGGAGTTTGCCCATACGAAATTTCAAAGTCGAGGTTTCTGCCGACAAAGTGCCGGCCTTCGCTTTCCCATGTTACTGATGTGCACACTTTTCCTACTCCCTGACCTTTCTGAGAGCCAAGTCCGCCGCGCCGATCATCCCTGCATCCCCGCTGAACTTGGCGAGCCTGATTTCCGCATGGGGCCTGAAAGAGGAGGCCTGGAGGAACTTAGGGTAGGCCGAGCGGGCCTCTGCGAGAAGGAGCGGGGTGGCTGCCGAGCCTCCGAGGACGTAGGTGTCGGGGTCGAGGACGGCACTGATGGCCGCCAGGGTCTTGCCCAGCCATGAGCCGGTCTCCCGGAAGATGCTGAGGCTGAGTTCGTCTCCGGCCTCGGCGGCGGCAAATACCAAAGATCCCGTTATCTTTTCCGGATCCCCTTCGCAGAGTTCCAAAAGCTTGGATCCTGCCTCGGGGTCGCGCCTGACGGCCTGCTTTGCCAAAGTTTCCAACGCCGTGCCGCTGGCGTATTTTTCCGCGCACCCGAAAAGCCCGCAGCCGCAGGGAAGGCCGGAGGAGACCATGGGAAGATGCCCCACTTCCCCCGCCATTCCGAAACTTCCGCGGTAGAGCTCTTTATTTAGGACCAAAGCGCCGCCCATTCCGGTGCCCAAAGTCACCATAACCATGTTGGAGCTTCCCTGTCCGCTGCCGTGCGCGAACTCCGCCCAACCGGCCGCGTTCGCATCATTTTCCACTATTACGGGGACTTTGCACTCGGCTTCTATAATGTCGGCCAGCGGGTACTCTATCCAGCAGGGGATATTGGTGGAAAAGGCTATCGTCCTGCGGTCCGGCTTGATGTTTCCGGCCGCGCTGATGCCTATGGCTGCAATCCCCGCCTCTTCCCGCGCCCTTCTGCAGGCCTTGAGGACCGCCCCTTCTATATCGGAGAGGCTTTTTCCCGTGGGGACTTTCCATTCGCGGACAAGATCGAGGTTCTCATCGTATATGCCGCAGGCGATTTTTGTTCCGCCAATGTCTAGGGCAAAAATGTTTACCATAAGCAAAAAGTTTACTCTTTTTGCGTCGATTCTTCCTTTACTTCGTTTTGGCCGTGGCACATCTTGTACTTCCTGCCCGATCCGCAGGGGCAAGGGGCGTTTTTAGGCGTCCCCGGGAACGTCCGGCCGTCGGACCAGGGCGATGAGGCGGAAGAAGAATTTTTCACCCTCACCTCCAGCGGGAGTTTTTTGTCCTCATGGGTGATGGGGGCGAGATCGGCCTCCAGAGCGCCGCTCACTTCTTTCTTCTCCTCTTGGGAAACCTCTTCCCTCTCTTCCTCCCCGCTCTCTTCCCGCGCCTCTTCTTCCTCCCGGCGATCTTCGTCGGCTTCTTCGTCCACGACTTCCCTTATCTGCGCGGCTTTTATGGCGAAGAACAGGTGCACGCACTCTTCCTTTATCGCTTCCACCATGGAGGAGTACATCTGGTAGCCCTCCCTCTGGTACTCCACCAGAGGATCTCTCTGTCCGATCCCGCGCAGGCCTATCCCGTCTTTCAGGTAGTCCATCTCGTAGAGGTGCTCTCTCCATTTTTTGTCTATTACAGTCAGAACTATCTTCTTTTCAAGATCGTTTGCCGCCGCCTCGCCTATCGCCTCCCTTTTGGCGTCAAACTGGGAGAGGATGTCTGAAGAGACTTCGTCGGAGAGCTTCTTTAGCGCGGCTGAGGGGGAAAGCTTTGAAATTTCCTCCTTCACTTCTTCTTCGTCCAAAGAAATCGGGTAGAGGTTGGAAAGCGCCTCCCAGAGGGAGTCCAGGTTCCACGTCTCCGCTTTCTGCCTCCCCTGGAAGGCGGAGGTGACGTAGGACTTGACCACTTCCTCGGCAAAAGTCCGGATGCTGTCCCCTGCGTCGTTGCTCACGAGCGATCCGCGCTCGGAGTAGACGATTTCGCGCTGCTTGTTCATGACGTCGTCGTATTCGAGGACGTTTTTGCGGATCTCGTAGTTGCGGGATTCTACGGCTCTCTGGGCGTTGAAGACGCCGCGGCTCACCTGCTTTGCCGTTATAGGCTCGCCTTCCGTCATCCCCCTGGCCATCACCCTGGCCACGAGCTGGGTGTTGAACAGACGCATAAGGTCGTCTTCGAGGGAGAGGTAGAACCTGGATTCGCCCGGATCTCCCTGCCTCCCGCTCCTGCCGCGCAGCTGGTCGTCTATTCGACGGGATTCGTGCCTCTCGGTTCCCAAAACGTAGAGGCCTCCCAGGGCGACGACTTCGTCGTGCTCCTTTTTTACTTCCTCTTTTACCTTTTCCAGGGTGGGTCCCCACAGCCTTTCGTACTCTTCCGGCGTGTCTTCTGCAGAGTACCCCTGATCTTTAAGGGCCTTGTCGGTCAAAAATTCCACGTTGCCCCCGAGCATTATGTCGGTACCCCTGCCGGCCATGTTCGTGGCCACGGTCACCATGCCCTTCCTTCCGGCCACGGCCACTACGGCCGCCTCTTTTTCATGCTGTTTGGCGTTGAGGACAGTGTGGGGGATCTGGGCGACGTCCAGAAGCGAAGAGAGGACCTCGGAAGATTCTACGGAGGCCGTGCCCAGGAGGACCGGCTGGCCTTTGCTGTAGTGCTCGGCCACGTCTCTGACTATGGCGGCCAGCTTTTCCTTTTTGGTCCTGAAGATCAGGTCGTTTTGATCCTTCCTGATCACGGGTTTGTTGGTGGGGATGGGGATGACGCCGAGTTTATAGGTGTTCATAAACTCTGCAGCTTCGGTCTCGGCCGTCCCGGTCATGCCTGAGAGCTTTTTATACATCCTGAAGTAGTTTTGAAGGGTGATGGTGGCGAAAGTCTGGTTTTCGGCCTGGACCCTCACGTGCTCTTTGGCTTCCAGCGCCTGGTGCAGCCCCTCGTTGTAGCGGCGGCCCGGGAGGATCCTTCCGGTGTGCTCGTCGATGATGAGCACTTCGCCGCCCCGTACTACGTAATCTTTGTCCCTTATGAAGAGCTCTTTGGCCTTTATGGCGTTGTTTAAGTAGCTTATGAGGGCCGTATTGGATGGCTCGTAGAGGTTGTCTATGCCCAGGTAGTCTTCCACTTTCTCTATCCCGGGTTCCAGTATCCCTACGACCTTCTTCTTTTCGTCCACCTCGTAGTCCTCGTCCCTTTTGAGGGAGGGGACGAGCTTTGCAAACTGCGAGTACCAGCGCGTCACGTCCCCTTCTGAAGGGCCGGAGATGATGAGGGGGGTCCTCGCCTCGTCTATGAGGATGGAATCTACCTCGTCCACTATGGCGAAGTTGTGCCCCCGCTGGACCAGATCCCCCTTGTTCCAGGTCATGTTGTCCCTGAGGTAGTCGAAGCCGAACTCGTTGTTAGTGCCGTAGGTGATGTCGGCCTGGTACTGCTTGGCCCTGACCTCCGGAGTCTGCTCGGTGAGGATGCATCCCACCGAAAGCCCCAGGAACTTGTGGATCCTGCCTATAAGCTCCGACTGATAGCTGGCCAGGTAGTCGTTTACGGTCACAACGTGCACGCCCTCTCCGGTGAGGCCGTTTAAGTAGCTGGCCAGGGAGGCCACGAGGGTCTTGCCCTCTCCCGTCTTCATCTCGGCTATGTTTCCAAAGTGCAGGGCCGCAGCGCCCATGAGCTGTACGTCGAACGGGCGCAGGCCCAGTACCCTGTCTGCAGCTTCCCGGCACACCGCGAATGCCTCGGGCAGGAGAGAATCCAAGCTCTCCTTCTTCGAGAGCCTCTCCTTAAATTCGGCCGTCTTGGCTCTTAACTCTTCGTCGCTGAGAGCCTTGGTTTCATCCCCCAGGTTGTTTACGGCCTGGGCGAGGTTGCTCAGTTTTTTAAGCTGGTGGCCCTCTCCGATTCTGAGCATCTTTCCGAGCACGGATACCACGAGTGTGCGCCCCTTTTCGTACTAAGTCGGTAGTTTCAGTTGTTCTTCAGTTCCAATACGCCGTAGCTCATGGCGTGGCGCCGGTAGAGGCAGGAAGGATTTCCGGTCTCCTTGTCGACAAACAGGAAAAAGTCGTGGCCCAGCAGCTCCATTTCGTAAATCGCCTCGTCCACGTCCATGGGCTCCGCCTCGTGAATCTTCCTGCGCACCTCGAACACCGCATCGCCCAGGTGCGCCTCGATGAGGTCCTCTGCGCCCTCTTCGCTTTTCACTTTTGCGTCAATCGGGGAATCTGGCGCGCCCTGCGGGGACTGCGCCGGGGCCGGGGCGCCCTCAAGAGCTTCCCCTGCCTTTAAGGAGCGCCTCTTCCCCCTGAACCTCCGCAGGCGCTCCAAGAGTTTGTCCAAGGCCTCGTCGAAGGCGGCCACATCCGTGTCAGAGGCCGCATCGGCCCTGATGCAGTCCTTTCCGGCGAAAACCGTGATTTCCACGCTCTGCCCGCTCTGGGCCATGGCCGGATTGGGCTGGGGGGTGACTACCACGTGCACGGCCTGGGCGTCGGGGGCGACTTTAGCCACCTTGGCCAGTTTGGCGTTCACAACATCTTTGAACTTTGCGGAGAGATTGGCCCTCCTGACTGTAATTTCCACGTCCATAAACCGCTCCGATCTTACGCGTCCACAATTAAGTTTCTCATACAAAGGTGTTTTACACACTAATTTGATACCATGGTTTCAGAGGCTTCCGGGTGGCTGCGTGGATTTGTCCACGAGGAACTTCCGGGCTCCGCAGAGCGCGATGGCGGGCAACGCCCGCCCAGGGAAACCTGAGAGAAAGTGCAACAGAAAACAAACCGCCCCTTTGGGGGCAAGGGTGAAAAGGCGGTGTAAGAGACCACCGGGCACTTTGGCAACAAAGGCCGCAGGCAAACCTCATCGGGAGCAAGATCAAGCAGGATGCCATGAGGCTGCTCGTCTCACATCCGGGTAGATCGCTTGATTTGCCTGGCGACAGGCAAACTAGATGGATAGCCACCCGCGCCTTGTCTTAAGGCGCGACAGAACCCGGGGTACAGGAAGCCCCTGCCCTAAAGGCCAGCCCTAGCGGCTGGCCTTTTTTTCTGCACAGCTTTGCGGCCTTTTGCCGGTCTTGCCCGCACTCTTTTTCCAGGAGGGCTATAAACTTCTCTCTGCCCTCCTCCAGCAGTGGGCCGGCTTTTTTTATGGCTCTGAAAGCTTCGCCCTCTTCAATCCCCGCCCTCTGCAGCCGGAGCCGGATCAGCGCTTCCCCCTCCATGGCCGAGGCGCACTTTTCCACTATCTCTTCCGCCATGGCGGCGTCGTTTATAAACCCCAGCCTCTCCAGTTCGGCTATGGCTTCATCCGCCTCTTCGCCTTCAAACCCCTTCCTTTTCATCCTCTCCTTCAGCCTTTTTTTACTGGCTCCGGCAGCTGAGAGAGATCTGAGGGCGAAGCGGTAGGCTGCGCTCCGGGTGCAGGGAGCGGCTCCTTCTTGAAGCGGGGCGGGGAGTTTTTTGCCCAGCTCTTTTAAAAATTCAAGTCCGTCTATCATTGGGCGGAGGCGAAGCTCGCCTTTATCTCTTCTTCAATGCGGGAGGCGATTTCGGGGTTCTGCTCCAAAAAGGCCCTGGCATTCTCCCGGCCCTGGCCTAGCTGCTGGCCGTTATAAGTGAACCATGCGCCGCCCTTGGCCACGACCCCGCGATCGACCCCCATATCCAAAAGCGATCCCTCTTTGGAGATGCCCTTTCCGTAGAGGATGTCGAACTCGGCCGTCCTGAAGGGCGGGGCGACCTTGTTTTTCGCCACTTTCACCCTCACCCTGTTTCCCACGGGGCTGCCGGAGCTGCCCTTTAGGGTCTCGATGCGGCGGATGTCCAACCTGACGGAGGAGTAGTACTTGAGGGCGTTGCCTCCGGTGGTGGTCTCGGGGTTTCCGAACATCACCCCTATCTTCTCGCGCAGCTGGTTTATGAAGATGGCGGTGGTGCCGGTCTTGTCGAGGACGGAGGCGAGCTTGCGAAGGGCCTGGCTCATGAGCCTGGCCTGAAGCCCCACGTGGCTGTCGCCCATCTCCCCGTCGATTTCGGCTTTGGGGACCAGCGCGGCCACCGAATCTATAACGATGATGTCGAGGGCGCCGCTGCGGATGAGCATGTCGGCGATCTCAAGGGCCTGCTCGCCCGAATCGGGCTGGGAGACCACGAGAGAATCTATGTCCACTCCGAGGTTCTTGGCGTATTCGGGATCTATCGCGTGCTCGGCGTCGATGAAGGCGGCCTGGCCGCCGGCCTTCTGCGCGTTCGCTATGGCCTCCAGGGCCAGGGTGGTCTTGCCGGAAGATTCGGGCCCGTAGATTTCCACGATCCTTCCCCGGGGAAGGCCCCCCACCCCGAGGGCGAGATCCAGCGGGAGGGAGCCGGTGGATATGACTTTCACGTCCCCCTGGGGCCTGTCGCCCAGCCTCATTACGGCGCCCTTTCCGAAGCTCTTCTCTACCTGGCTGAGCGCGCTGTTTAGAGCCGCCGCCTGCTGGGAAAGGGACGCAGGCTCTTTGCTCTCTTCTTCTTCTTTTTCTTTGGCGGGCATGAAACTCCCTAAGTATTGAGAAAAACGGTTTTTGAGAAAATTGTTTGGAAGATAATCCTACCACGCCGGGAAAACAAGGCTATTTGCGGAGCATCCCGCTCTTTAGCACTTCCCTCCTGTCGGTTTCGTTGAGATCCAGGGCCGTGGCTACAAGCCTCAAGGTGTCGCTGAGCCTGAGGCCCAGGGCCATGGAGATCGACTCCATGACTTCGCTGCTGGCCTCCTTCTTTCCCCTCTCGACTTCGGAGAGGTAGCCGAGGGACACTCCCGTCTTTTCCGCCATGTCGTGCAAAGTCTCTTTGCGCTCGGTGCGCAGGGATCGGATGACCTCCCCTAACACTTCCCTAAACAGTATGCTGTTTTCAGTGAGGCAGCTCTCGGAGGCCGTGCGCATCAGGCGCCTTTGCAGGGGGCGCATGGGCTCGCGGGCGGCCAGACTCTTTCTCTCCTCGTACTGTTTTCTGAGCTGTTGGGCGAGGTCTAGCTGCTTTTTGTACAGCCTCACTGCGGTGGCCTGGGACGGAGTCAGGGGCGAAGGCTCTTGATCGGATGGTTTGACCACTATTCTCCTTTTCGCTTAGGAACGAATTTTTGCCGAAAACGGGCTGAATTTTTACAAATAAACACTTTGCCCGGGAAAGTTATTCCACAAAAGATCCTGTAATCAGAGACAGCGCGGCTTTCACGGTTTTTGCCACGGCCAGGCGGCGCACTTCCTCTCTGGACCCGCAAAAGCGGAAAGTTTTCAGAAGCGGGGGGTTTTCCGGGGCCAAAACTGCGCAGCACACGGTGCCCACCGGCTTAAAGCCGTCCCAATCCGGTCCGGCCACCCCAGTAGTGGAAAGAAGGAGCAGAGGCGAAGGGGAAGGCGAAAAAACCCTTCCGGCTCCGCGGGCCATTTCGAGGGCCACCTCTTCTTCGACGGCCCCTTTTTCCCTGAGGATGGCGCCGTCTACCCCGAGCACCCTCTCCTTTTCCCTTATGTCGTAAATTACGAGCGATCCTGCAAAGGCCCGGCTGGCCCCGGGAACCGACACGAAAGCGTCAGCCAAAAGCCCTCCGGTCAGGCTCTCTGCGCAGGCTATGCGCCATCCCCTTTCGATGCAGATTTCCAGTATTGCGGCCGCCCCTTCACTTTTTTTCAATTCCGGCCTTCCGCATCTTAGAGAAAATGGAGACCGTGTAGCTGATGCCAGAGGCGTAGCACAGGACCAGGGCCATTCCCAAGACGAACATCATAAGGTAGTAGTAGGAGAGCGCCAGGATTGCCGGCATGCCGTAAATGACCCAGAGGGGGGAGAGGATCATCCCCACCGCCACGCACTCGAAAACCGTTTTAAGTTTTCCCAGAAAATCCGCCGCGGCCACGATCCCGCGCTTCCTCTTGGCGTAAATCCTGAGCGCCGTGATCCACGCCTCGCGGACGAGGAAGAGGACGGTGACCCACCACCACACGGTCCCAAAGCAGGAGAGGACTATCAGGCACGAGCAGATGAGGAGCTTGTCTGCCACAGGGTCGAGAAGCTTGCCCAGGGTAGTGACCTGGTTTCGGCTGCGGGCGAGGTAGCCGTCGAGCTTGTCGGTGCAGGCGGCGATTATGAACAGGGCGGCCGCCACCCATCTTTCGGCATCGTTTTTTTCAGATCCTCCGAGGGAGAGAAGGACGATGATGGCCACCACCATTAAAATGCGCACGTAGGTGACGATATTGGCCGGCGTCATGGTCTCTTTCTTTATGCGCTCGTAGCGATCCTGGGATGAAAGGATTTTTTCCATCGCCCCGCCTTCTAAAACATCCTTGTCACACGATATTTTACAGCTTTCCCCGGCTTATCCCGCAAATCCGGGGCCTCTGAGCGGCTGCTTTTTATACTGTATTGTATGTCAGAAGAAAACAGAGAAAACGCAAATTCGCAGGCTTTGCCCCTGGAGAGGGCCGAAAACCTCATGAGGGAGGAAGAGGCGGTGGCCCGCTGGGTGAAAGAGGGGGCCGGGGTAGAGGAGGCCTCTGCCAGGGGCCTTCAGGACTTCGGGTCCTCTTCGTTTCCCGAGCAGACCCTGGTGCGCATCGCCAAAAGGGATGAAATGCTGGATTGCGGCCAAAACCCCTACCCGGTCGAGTTGCCCATCACCGCCTCGATAAAGGAGATCCGCGAAAAGTGGGCTGGAAAGCTGGAAAAGGGCGCAAAGAGCGGGGAGAAGGCGGGGGTTGCCGGAAGGGCCGTGTTCATAAGGAACTCCGGCGGCCTTTGCTTTGTAGAACTGCAGGACGGAAAGTTCAACTCCATCCAGATCATGATCTCCAAAAAGGAGGTAGGGCCGGGCAGCCTCGCCTATTTCAAGCAGATGGCCGACATAGGCGACTTCATCTTCGCAGAGGGCGAGATTGTCAACTCCAATACGGGGGAGTTGAGCATCATGGCCGAAAAGTGGCAGATGGCCTCGAAAGCCCTGAGGCCCCTGCCCGTCCTGCACAAAGATCTTTCCGAAGAGCAGAGGACCCGCAAGCCCTATGTGGCGCTTATAGTGAGCCGCGAACAGAAAAACACGTTCGAAGTGAGGGCGAAGACGGTGTCTTCGCTCAGGGCCCGCTTTGCGGAAAAAGGATACATAGAGGCTGAAACTCCCCTTCTTCAGACCATACACGGAGGGGCCTCCGCAAAGCCTTTCGTCACCCATATGAACGCCATGGACATGGATCTGTACCTCAGGATCGCTCCGGAGCTCTTTTTGAAGAGGCTGCTGGTGGGCGGAGTGGAAAAGGTGTTTGAAATAAACAGGAACTTCAGAAACGAGGGGATAGACGCCACCCATGCCCCGGAGTTCACGGCCCTCGAGGCCTATCAGGCCTTCGGGACTTACAAAACCATGGCCGATTTGACAGAGCACCTCATAAAGAGCGCGGCAAAAGACGTGTTCGGATCGGAAAAAGTGACCCTGAAGGACGGAAGCGGGTACGACTTCGGGGGGGAGTGGGAGTGGATGGATCTCTACTCTTCCCTCTCCCAAAAGCTGGGAGAAGAGATAACCCCCGAAACCTCTCAAGAGCGCCTTTCCAAGATCGCAGACGGGCTGGGAATTGAAAAAGATGCCGTGACCAACCACGGAAAACTGGTAGAACAGCTCTGGGAGCATTTCTACACCGAAGACCCTTCCACTCTCTGGAAGCCCACCTTCGTGGCCAACTTCCCCACCGATACCTCCCCCCTCACCAAGTCTTCTCCCACCAGGCCCGGGGTCACCGAAAAGTGGGACCTGTACGTGCGGGGATTTGAACTCGCCACCGCCTACTCCGAACTCAACGACCCGGTCGTGCAAAGAAAGAGGCTGGTGGAGCAGGCCAGGCAGGCAGGCCGGGGAGACGAAGAATCGATGCTCGTCGACGAGGACTTTCTGGAGGCCATGAGTTACGGGATGCCCCCTGCCGGAGGCATGGGGATGGGGATAGACAGGCTCCTTATCGCCATGACGGGCCTGACCATCCGGGACACCATCACCTTCCCCCTGGTGAAGCCTTTGTAAAAAATGCGCAGATGGATTGTGGGCGCCAGGCTCAGGACTCTCCCGGCCGGCATCTGCCCGCCACTGGGGGCCTTCCTGCTGGATCTGGGGCTTAACGACGGATCCATGCGCCCCAGATCCGTTTTAGAGGCCTTCCTTTGCCTTCTGACGGCCTTATTTATGCAGCTGTTTGCAAACTTCGCCAATGACTACTCGGACGGCATTCGGGGGGCGGATGCCGGGCGCTTTCTCCCCGAGGGAGCGGGTCGGGGCCAGCCCCGCCTCCTGGCCTCGGGCCTGGCGAGCGAAAGGGAGCTGAAGGGCGCGTGCGCCGTATGCGGGGGGCTGTGTGCCGCCTTTGGGATCGGAGCGTGCGCAGTGGCAGGCGACTTCTGGTTCCTTTTTGTGGGGGCGGCGTGCATCGCGGCCGGCTGGTTCTACGTGGGAGGCAGGCATCCTTACGGCTACATGGCCTTGGGGGAAGTTGCCGTCTTAGTCTTCTTCGGCTTTGTAGACACCATGGGCAGCGGATTTCTTATAGCCCGGAGCTCCCAACTTCCCTTCGACGCGCCCTCCCTGGCCGTCCTCTCCATAGCTTTCGGGCTGAGCAGCGTATCCGTTTTGGCAGTCAACAACTTTCGGGACCGCAGAAGCGACAAAGAGCACGGGAAAATGACTCTGGCCGTCTGGCTGGGCCGCAGCTACGCCTTCTTCATCCCCGTTTTCCTCTTCTTTTCCGCCCTCTCTTTCTGTTTCCTTTTGGGCTTCTACCGCCTTCCCTTCCTGGCCGCCCCCTACGTGGCCTGCGATTTAGCCCTGATTTTCTTTTCCTGCCGCAATGTGGCCAAAAAAAACTGGAGGAGGTCCATGCGCCTTCTCTCTTCGAGGTTTTTCGTGATATGCGCCTTTCTGGCTCTGGCCCTCGCCTGAAGGAAATAAAATAGGAGGCATGTACAAGCTAATTCTTTTGAGGCACGGCGAGAGCCAGTGGAATTTGGAAAACAGGTTTACGGGCTGGGTGGACGTGCCTTTGAGCGAAAACGGGATCGAGGAAGCCAAGAGGGCCGGGCAGATTCTCAAGGCCAACTCCCTCTACCCCGACTTCCTCTTCACTTCCTTCCTCCAGCGCTCCATCGCCACGGCGTTCTACTGCCTTGAAGCCGAAGGCAGGGGATGGATAGACGTCAAAAGGTCCTGGAGGCTGAACGAAAGGCATTACGGGGCCCTTCAGGGCAAGAACAAAGAGGAAGTGAGAAAAGAGGTCGGAGACGAGCAGTTCATGCTCTGGAGGAGGTCTTACGCCACTCCTCCCGACCCGATAGAGCCGGGAAGCCCCTTTGATCAGGAGGGCGATCCCAAATACAGCTTCGTGCCCAGGACCGAATCTTTAAAGGACGTGCTTGAACGCCTCGAACCTTACTGGTACGGGGAAATCGTGCCGGAACTTGTAAAAGACAAGCTCGTCATGGTCTGCGCTCACGGCAACTCCCTGCGGGCCCTCATTAAAAAGCTCAACCACCTCAGCCCGGAAGAAGTCCAGAAACTGAACCTCCCCACGGCCAAGCCCATGCTTTTCGAGCTGGACAGAGATCTCGAGGTGGTTTCAGAAAAACACCTGGAGCTTTAGTCAGCGCTTCCTGTGCTTGCGGTTGGACTTGCCGTAGTATTTGTCGCGGTATATGAACTCCCAAAGCATCAGGAGCACCCCTATTACAAGGCCGAAACAGGTTATCAAAATCGGGTGGACGGGCAAAGTCTGCTTTATCCACACTTCCACAATCGCGACGTAGAGGAAGGCTATCCCCCACACGATCAGCCCTATGCCTATGATGACTCTGAGGTTCACCTTTGCAGGCTTCGGATCGGGCTTTCTCTTTTTGGGGTTAAACAGCGGGGCTAAGCTCACTTTTTCTCTATCTCGACGTTGACGTGGACCTTGGCGCCGCGCTCAACGGTCCTGGCGATGGTGCAGTTGACCCTGATAGCGTCCTGCACCGCCTGCTCGAGCTTTCCGGGCTCTTCTTCGCCCTTGACGAAGAGGGTTTCGGTAAAGGAGTCGAAGCGGTTGGCCTCTTCGTTGAATTCCCCGCTCACTTCCGCCCTGACTTCGTCCCCCTCGGTGACTCTGCGGGAGCTGAGGATTGCGCATCCGGCGAGTGCTATTTCCACGATCTCCCCGGGATCGAACACGCCCTCGGCGTGACCCAGAACCAGCCTGGCCCCGCTCACAGAGAGAGCCTCCACGGTGCCGTCGTCGAGCTTTCTGAGGTTTATCTTCCTAGTTGCCATACATTTTTCCTTTCAAACGTTTGCGGAAAACCACTTTTCCTTCCAGCGGTCGTCGCGGGTGGGCAGGGCGCACATGATCAGGAGTGCGACCTCCCCCAGGAAGGGGAGGCAGTACAGCCAGGTCCATCCCCCTGAAAAACCTCCGTCATGCAGGCGCCTGCAGGTGATCGACAGTTCCGGAATGAGGATGGCCAGCGCCCACAGAAGGCGGATGATGCCCAGCACGTGGGCGACGGCCGCGAGTATGTCCAAAATAACCATAATCCCGAACCAAAACAGGAACGCCCACCAGAACTCGCTCCTGGAGGCCGCCCCCTTGAACTGGACGTACTTTTTGAAGAACCTAGCTATAGCCTGGCCGAAAGTGCAGTCAGGAAGCGGATCGTACTTGTCCACTTTCCCTTTCCCCTTTTCTCTTTAACCCTGAACACGTCATTGTATTCCACCCACCGTGCCTGCCGGAAGTTTGCCGTTGATTATATTTTGGAACATCTGCCTGGTCTCCGAATTGTTCCAGAGGATGCAATCGCCCACCCCCGGCACCTCGTAGCCCAGGTTGGAAATGTAGGGGATGCCGGTAATTCCGTGGTGGGTGGCCTCGTAAAAGACCTCGGCCATGGTGAGAAGGGTGTTGGCATGCGAAGTGTCGTCTATCTTCACATTCTGCAGCCCGATCTGGATCACTTTGGCCACTTTCCTCAGGTTCATGTAGAAGCTGGGCTTCATGGCGGAGTTGAACATGGCTTTGATGAGAATCCTCTGCTGCTGCTCGCGGCCGATATCGCCTAGGGGGTCAGAGTGCCTTTCCCTGGCGAAGGCCAGGGCGGTTTCCCCGTTCATCACCCCGCATCCCGCCTTCCACTTAAACCCCGAGTAGGGGTCGTCTACAGTCCTGTTGAAGCAGACGTACACCCCACCCATAGCGTTGACCACGTCCTCTATGGTGTTGAAATTGGCGCGGACCGCGTGATCTATCTTCACTCCCGTGAGCTGCTCCACCTTTGCAGCCAGAGCCGGCCAGCCGTAATTTTCGGCTATGGCGTTGATCTTCATGTAGTACCCGTCTTCGTAGACGAGCGTGTCTCTGGGGATGGAGATTAAAGCGTCTTTGCCGTTTTTGGGCTTTATCAGCAGCATTATGGTGTCGGTTCTGAAGCCCGGGATCGATCCGGCAGCTCCCGTTCCGGCGGCGCCGTCCCTCTGATCCACTCCGGTTATCAGCCAGCTCTCTTCCGCACTGTTTTTCGGCATGGTCGTCAGGGCCTGATAGTGCTGGATCTGGTGGTCTATCCAAAGGTAGACCCCTCCGGCGGCGCCTGCGAGCAGGAATATGATCGAGACCAGCGTCGTGCAGATGGCCAGGAAGATGTGGTGGCGCTTGTGCGGCAGGCGGCTTGAGGGGCTCACATGGCTGCTTCCCTTGGGAAGCCGCCCTTTCTGACGGCGCTTGCGCCCGCTCGCTACCACTCTGGGCGCCTGCAGGGGCGCCCCGTGGAGGTAGGGGCTGTCGGAGGTCTCTTTTTGAGGGGAGCGCGGGGGACGGGAGCCCGAAGAAGGCGCAAAGCTGGGAGGCTCGACGAAATTGTCATCATCTGAGAAATCTGGCGTCATTACATCCTCTCTTCGGCCCGCCCTGAGGGCCGCAAAACCTCAAGTCTAAATTTTATAGTAGGTAAAATACATGAGGCGCTCTCTAAGAATCAAACCCAAAATCGGGATCTATGTCTTCGGGCCTCTCCCCAAAAATTTCAGCGAGCCTGGCCACCATTTCCCCGCCTATGGCATCGCTTAGAGATTCGTCTTCCCCGCAGTTTTCCTCCAAAGTCCTGCTGTAGAGGATTATGACGTCCTTCCCTCCAGCGCCGGCTCCGCCTTCGACCGCCGAATACACCCCTTCCCCCGTTTCAAGGGCCAAAGAGGGCGGAAAGTCGCGGATCTGCACTTCCACCGCCCTGGCGAACCTCTCGTCCTTCTTCCAGAGCCTGCGCATCTGACAGGAGGCCAGCCTCTCAAATTTGCCATTTCGGGTCCGGTAGTAGGGGACGTCCCTTCCGAAAGCCCCCGTCCTTCCCCGCTCATGGCGATCCCTCACCATCTTTTTCCTTCCCCTTCCTCCAGGGCGTAGCCAATCCCCCTCACCGTCCTGACGGCTGAGGCCCCCAGCTTTTTCCTCAAGGACTTTATATGCGTATCTACAAAGCGGGCGGAGAGGAGGGAAGAAGTCCGGCGGATCTTTTCAGCCATTTCCTTTCTCCCCACAGCCTCTCCGGGCCTTTGGGCAAGAGCGAGGAGGATGTCGAACTCCGTCTTGGTCAGGTCGAGCTTTTTTGCCCCCATCCGCACTTCCCGCCTTTGCGGGCTTATGGCCAGATCCCCGACGCGCACGGGCCTTTCCTCCCTTCCGGCCGCAGTCTTTTCCATTCGCCTGACGAGGGCCTTGCACACGGCCTCAATCTCCCGGGAGGATGCGGGTTTGCAGATATAAGAATCGGCGCCTATCCCCAGCCCTATGATCTTGTCCGCCTCGTCGCTTTTGCAGGACAAAAGGACGGAAAGGGGATCAAAGCGGGAGAGGAGGGACTTTAGAACTTCCCTCCCGTCCATGTCGCAAAGCTCCCCGTCCACTATCGCAAGATCCGGGCTAAAGGAGGGGAGATCCTCCAGGGCGCCCCGGCCGCTCTCTTCAGGCAAAACCTCCCACCCCTCCCAGCGGCTCATCCTCCCGGTCACAGCTTCCCGGATCCTGAGATCGCTTTCGACAACCAGGATCCTGCGCAGATCGGCTTTTTTTTCGGATCCTTCCTCCCGCACTTTTTCCTCTCCTAAATTTCCCTTTTAAGTTTTGATTGTGGCCTGCAATAGCTCAAAAATTCATTAAAGACATAAAGTTGTAGATTTTGCCCATGGAAACAACTTAATATTTAAGAAAGGGGAGCGGCGCGCCCCCGTTTGACCTAACCTAGAGGATGATATGTCTTACAGCGAGGGAGACATCGTTGTCTATCCCAGACACGGATGTTGCAGAGTGATAGGGACTGAAAATAGGGACGACACAATCTACATGGAGCTGAGGACCATATCGGAACTCAGCAACGATCTGACCATTATGGTTCCAATAGAGGATTTGGACAGGATTGGGGTAAGAGAGGTCATCTCCCCCGAAGAGGCGGACAGAATTTTAGAACTTCTCAAAACCGAAAAAGGCGAAGAGAGAAAGATGAACTGGTCCAAGAGGTTCAAAGCCAACCAGGAAAAAATTTACAGCGGGGATTTGGCAAAGGTTGCCGAAGTCATAAGGGATCTGTCGAGGAAGGATGCGGACATGGCCAACGGGGAAAAGAAAATCCTCGCCCAGGCCCGCGACATCCTCTACACCGAGATCGCCGTCAGCAAGAATTTAAACAAAGATGAAGTGGGGCGCCTCCTCGCCGAAGAGGACGGGGACACAGAAGAGCAGAACGAATAGATGGGGAAAATTGACGGCCGCGCCCTGGCTGACAAAACCTTTGAGGGGCTAAAAGAGAAGGCCGCAGCGTTGAGGCGGTCGGGCTTTCCCCCCTCCCTGAGGGTGGTGATGGTGGGGGAGGACCCCTCCTCAGCTTCTTACGTGGGCGGAAAGGAAAGGGACTGCAGGAAGGTGGGAATCGACTTTTCGCGCCTGATTTTGCCCGCATCCTCCACGCAGGAGCGGGTCGAAGAGGCCGTGGAAGAGTGCAACGAAGATCCCTCCGTCTCCGCCTTCATAGTCCAGCTCCCCCTCCCGGGGCAAAATCCCGTCCCCGTCCTCTCCAAAATCCGGGAAGAAAAGGATGCCGACGGCTTAGGTCCGCTTTCCGCCCTGAGGCTTGAAGCCGGAAAGCCCCGGACCGTCCCCTGCACGGCCCTGGCCGTCTGGTCCATGCTTAAATCCGCAGGGATAGACGTGGAGGGCAGGGGAGTGTGCGTAATAGGCAGGGGCCTGACCTCCGGCAGGCCCATAGCGAGCTTCCTTGCCTCTAAGAACGCAACCGTAACCGTGGCCCACAGCCGCACCCGAAATCTTGAAAAATACACCAGGGAGGCTGAAATCGTCGTCTCCTGCGTAGGCCGCGGGCACTTTATAAAGCCGTCCTTTCTCTCGGGGGGGCAGGTACTGGTAGACGTCGGATTTTCAGTGGAAGGCGGCCGCCTCATGGGCGACTTCGACCCGGCCTGTTTTGAAAAAGCCTCTTTTTATACCACCGTGCCCGGGGGGGTGGGACCCATGACACGGGCAATGCTCATGTCCAACGTCCTGGATTTGAGCTCCAGTTTGGCAAACGGCCAAAATGACTTATCATGAGTCAGTAAGTTCTCTCTAGAGGCTTTCCTGCCCGCCTCCCGGGCTCCGGGCCCCATGTGTTTCTGGGCCTCCCGCCTCCGAGGAAGGGCAGAGCGTCACTACTAAAAAGAAACACTTTTTCATGACAGAAAATTTGCATGACGTGCCCCAGGTAGCCGTAAACGACATCGGCACGAAAGAAGACCTGATAAAGGCCGTAAGCAGCACCGTAAAGAACTTCAACGAAGGGGATCTGGTCACGGGCTCCGTCGTCCAGATCGGGCGCGATGAAGTTTTGCTCGACATCGGCTACAAGACGGAAGGCGTCATCCCCGCCAAAGAGCTCTCCATAAGGAAAGACGCCGATCCTGAAGATGTGGTAAAGCTCGGAGACGAGATCGAGGCCCTTGTAATCACCAAGGAAGACAAGGAAGGCCGGCTCATGCTCTCCAAGAAGAGAGCTCAGTACGAGCGCGCTTGGGGAGAAATAGAGAAGATCAAGGAAGCCGACGGAGTGGTGGAAGGCACCATAATCGAAACTGTCAAGGGCGGCCTCATAGTCGACATCGGCCTGCGCGGGTTCCTTCCCGCCTCCCTGGTGGAAATGAGGAGGGTGAGAGATCTCGCCCCCTACATCGGCCAGACCATCAAGGCAAAGATCCTGGAGCTGGACAAGAACAGAAACAACGTCGTGCTCTCCCGCAGGCAGTACCTCGAAGAGACCCAGTCCGAGGTACGCGAGGCCTTCATGAACCAGCTAAAGAAGGGCCAGATCTGCGAGGGCACTGTCAGCTCCATCGTGCAGTTCGGTGCCTTCGTGGACCTGGGCGGGGTAGACGGCCTCATCCATGTCTCCGAACTCAGCTGGAAGCACATCGACCACCCCTCCGACGTCGTCAAGGTAGGCCAGAAGGTCACGGTGGAAGTCCTGGACATCGACGTTGAGAGGGAGAGGATCAGCCTTTCTCTCAAGGCCACCCAGGAAGATCCCTGGCAGCGCTTCGCCCGCACCCACGTGCCCGGACAGATCGTCAAGGGGAAGGTGACCAAGATCGTGCAGTTCGGGGTGTTTGTGTCCCTTGCAGACGAAATCGAGGGCCTCATCCACATCTCCGAACTGACCGACCACCATATAGCCAACCCGGCTTCCGTAGTCTCCCAGGGCGAGGAAATCTTCGTCAAGGTGATAGACATGGATCTCGACAGGTGCCGCGTATCTTTGAGCCTCAAGCAGGCCAACGATTCTGTGAACCTCAACTCCGACGACTTCGATCCCGCCCTCTACGGTATGACCGCAGAATACGACGAGAACGGCAACTACAAGTATCCTGAAGGGTTCGATCCCGAATCCAACGAGTGGCTCCCCGGATACGAAAAGCAGAGGGAAGCGTGGGAGGCCGAATACGCGGCCGCCAGGAACCTCTGGCTGGAGCACAGGCAGTTCGTCGTAAAGCAGAGGGCCCACGAGCTGGAGAGCGCCGAGAAGGAAAAGGAAGCCGAGGCCCCCAAGGCCATAGAGGCTTCCGGCGAAGAGGGCGCGCGCAGCTCCCTCATGCACAACGACAAACTCGCCGAACTTAAGGAGCAGCTCTCCGAAGAAGCGTAGTTTTGCAGACTACCATTGATGAGGGTTGATGCCCTCATCAAAGCAGGTAGGAACATGGCTATAGAAAAGCTGCGCAAAGATTTTAAAGTCAATGAGGACTGGAAGCCTTCAGGCGACCAGCCGGCAGCGGTAGAAGAGATCGCAAAAAGGTTCAGATCCGGCCAGAGGGACGTGGTGCTCATGGGCGCCACCGGGACCGGAAAGAGCGCGACAACCGCGTGGGCCATAGAAAAACTCAACAAGCCCACCCTTGTAATAGAGCCCAATAAGACTTTGGCGGCGCAGATGTGCCAGGAGCTGCGCACCCTATTTCCCGGCAACTCCGTAAATTATTTCGTCAGCTATTACGACTACTACCAGCCCGAAGCCTATATCCCCCAAAGCGACACACACATCGAAAAGGATGCCTCCATCAACGAAGAGGTCGACAGGCTCCGCCACGCGGCCACGGCCGCCGTGCTCACCAGGAGCGACTGCATAGTTGTGTGCACAGTTTCCTGCCTTTACGGCTTGGGGTCCCCCAAAGAATACCTCGCCCAGATGCTCAGCGTCTCTTTGGGAGAGAAAGTCGAGCGGCAGGGGCTTTTGCGAAAATTTGTCTCCATGCAGTACAAGAGAAACGACGCGAACCTGCAGAGGGGGTGTTTCAGGGTCCGGGGCGGGACTGTAGACATAATTCCGGCCTACATGGACAAGATCGTCAGAATCGAGATCTTCGGAGACGAAGTGGACGGGCTTGAAATCCTCGATCCTACTACGGGCGAAGTGACAGAGAGGCCCGAATCGGTTGCGATCTTTCCCGCCACCGAGTACGTCTCAAACGAGGAGCAGCGGGGCAGGGCGATAGGGGAAATCCGGGAGGAACTCAAAAGCCAGCTGGAGTATTTCCGCTCCCGCGGCAAGCTCCTGGAAGCCGAAAGGCTCGAAGAGAGAGTCAACTTTGACCTGGATTCCATTAAAAACATCGGTTTTTGCCCCGGCATTGAAAATTACTCCCGGTTCTTTGACGGCAGGAAGGAAGGGGAGCCCCCCAGCACGCTTTTGGACTTCTTTCCCAAAGACTTTCTGACCGTGGTAGACGAGTCGCACATCACCCTTCCCCAGATTAGGGCCATGTTCGAGGGCGACAGAAGTCGCAAAAGGACTTTGGTAGATTACGGCTTCAGGCTCCCGAGCGCCTGCGACAACAGGCCCCTGACAGAAGAAGAGTTCGACCAAAAACGCGGCCAGACCCTCTACCTTTCGGCCACTCCAGGGCCTACGGAGCTCGAGAGGGCGGGCGGAGAAACAGTAGAGCAGATCATCAGGCCCACCGGCCTTTTGGACCCCAAAGTTGAAGTGCGCAGCGAAAAGGGACAAGTCCGGGATCTGGCGCAGGAGATAAAGAAGAGGAAGAAGAAGGGCGAAAAGGCGCTGGTCACCACCCTCACCAAAAAGATGGCCGAAGATCTGTCGACCTTCTTCAGGGAGGAGGGGATAAAGTCCGAATACCTCCACTCCGACATCCCCACTTTGGACAGGATTGAAATCCTAAACAAGCTAAAAGACGGGCGTCTGGACGTCGTAGTCGGGATCAACCTCCTCAGAGAGGGGCTGGACCTTCCATCGGTATCTCTGGTGGCCATCCTGGATGCCGACAAAGAAGGTTTTTTGAGGTCGTTTACAAGCCTTATCCAGATCATCGGACGGGCCGCCAGAAACGTCGACGGGACGGTGATAATGTACGCCTCGTCTGTCACGCAGGCCATGCGCGAAGCCATAAGCGAGACGGAGCGGAGGAGGAAGAAGCAGGAAAAGTGGAACGAAGAGAGGGGAATCGTACCCAGATCCATCGAGAAGAAGGCCGATCCCCCGGCCCTCGTGGAGAAGAAGGAAAAGCCGTCCAAAAAGCGCTTCTCCCTTTCCTCCGGGGCATCTCCCGCATCTCCTCAGGAAATTTATGAAAAGATGATGGAGGCTTCAGAGAAGATGGACTTCGAGCTGGCGGCGGCGCTGCGAGACGAGCTGGAAGAAATGGGAGTGGATCTGAAAACCTTCAAAAAGTAGTCCCCATGGCCTTCAAAATTATTTCGCTCACCTGCATTTTCGCCCTTTTCTTCTTCGATATGTACTGGAGCTCGAAGTCCCTTTCGCTGAAATCCGCCGCTGTGCGGCTGCTGTGCCTGGTGGGATGCGCGGCGATCTTCGGCTGGATCCTCTCTTCCCTCTCCCTCAAAGATTCTCTGAACTTCTTTTCCGGCTACATCACCGAGTACTCGCTGTCTATAGACAATCTTTTCGTCTACGGGATGATTTTGCAGTTCTTCAAGGTTCCCGACGCCCTTTCCAACTGGAGCCTGTCGGTGGGAATCTTTCTGGCGGTGCTCATAAGGCTGGTTTTGATAGTTTTGGGGGCCGGCCTCCTTTCCAAATTTTCCTTCCTCTTCTTTCCCTGCGGCGCCTTCCTTATAGCGGTGGCCGCCAAGAACGCGGCCTCGTTTTGGAAGAAGAAGGGGGATGGAGAGGAAGGGAAAAAGGGGCTTTTGGGAAAGATGTACCGCATCTTCCCCCACGGGGCCTACAGGGGAAGGAAGCTCTTTTACAGAGACGGAGGGAAGCTGGTCTTCACCCCCCTGCTTTTGACTTTCCTCTCCATCGCCCTGGCCGACGCCTTCTTCTCTTTGGATTCTATTCCGGCAATTTTGGGAATAACCACAAACGTCTTCATAGTCTTCACCTCCAACTTTTTCGCGCTTATCGGCCTAAAGGAGCTCTACTGCCTCCTCATCCGCGGCCTCTCCTCTTTAAAGTTTCTCCCTCTCGGAATCTCCGTCATTTTGGCCTTCATAGGCGTAAAGCTCTTCCTCGAGGCCCTCTCTTCAAACTCTTTGAAATTCATAAACGGAGGCCGGCCCCTCTCCATCGCCCCCATTCCCTCGTGGGTGACTTTGTGCGTAATTTCATCCGTTCTCGCCCTCTCGGCCGTCTTCAGCCTCGCGGCTTCGAAGAAATCAAAGGTAAAATTGGGTAGTAAAAGCAAACCTGAAAAATGAGAAAACGAGGTTCCCCTTATGAGGATGGGTAAAATCGTCTGCACTATAGGACCTGCGTGTGACAGCGTGGCAATGCTTGAGACCCTCATGCGCAACGGAATGGACGTGGCGAGGCTGAATTTCTCCCACGGCACACCTGAGCAGCACCTGGAAATTTTGAACAACATAAAAGAGGCCCGCAAAAATGTGGGAAAGAACGTGGGAATCATGGCTGACTTCCAGGGCCCCAAAATCCGCTGCGGATGGTTTGAAAAGAACGCAGAAGGCAAAGACGAAGTCGTCCTCGAAAAAGGTCAGGACTTTTTCATCACTTCCGACGACATTACCGGCACCAAAGAAGGGGTGAGCTGCACTTATAAGGAGCTGCCTGAGGACGTGAAGCCCGGAGACACCCTGCTTTTGAACGACGGGCTGGTGAGGCTGGAAGTGAAGGCCGTCGAGGGGAACAAGATCCTCACCAAAGTCATCGTCCCCGGACGCCTTTCCAGCCACAAGGGCATAAACCTGCCGGGGGTGGAAATATCGTCTCCCGCCCTCACCGAGAAAGACGAAGAGGATCTGAGATGGGCGCTGGACCACGATGTGGACATGATCGCCATGAGCTTTGTCAGGAAGGCGGCGGATCTGGACTCGGCAAAGAAAATCATGGACGAAAAAGGGATGAGGCTGCCCATAATAGTCAAGATGGAAAAGCCCGAAGCCATCGAAAACATGGAAGAAATAGTGAAGGCTTCCCAGGGGATAATGTGCGCCAGGGGGGACCTGGCGGTAGAGCTTCCCTTCTGGCAGGTGCCCGTCATAGACAAAAAGCTGGTGTCTATGAGCCGCTACTTTGCCAAGCCCGTGATAATGGCCACCGAGATGCTGGGCTCCATGATTTCCAACCCCCTTCCCACCAGGGCCGAGGCCTCAGACGTAGCCAATGCCATTCTGGACGGGTGCGACTGCACTATGACCAGCAATGAGACGGCCGTGGGCGCAGATCCCGGGAGAGTGGTGGCAACCATGGCCAAGATTTCAGAGTACACTTCTGAACACGCCTCCAACCTCATCCCGGCTGCGGACCCCAGGAGAGAAGACGGAAGGGAGGATCTCGCGCTGGCCGCCATCAAGGCCGCCGGGGCGAGGGGCGCCAAGGCGCTCGTAGTGATTTGCGATTCCCCCGATCCTGCGGCAGCCACTGCCAAGTTCCGCCCCTCCATCCCGATTTACGCCTTCACCCCCAAAGAGAAGACCTACTACCAGCTCTCCCTGTTCTGGGGCACTTTTGCCGTCCTGGACGACACCCTCCTCAGCCCTTCGAGGGAAGTTTTCTCCAAGATCGATTCCAAGCTTAAAGAGCTGGGGCTCTGCAAAGGCGAGAGGGTGATGATAGAGAGCATAGAGAACGAGGGCGATGCCGAATCTGCCGGATCCGGGGCCATTTTTGACCACATCATTTCCTAAGCTATAATGGCTTAGGATGCCCTGGTATCCCAATTGGTAGAGGAAACAGCCTCAAAATCTGTACAGTGTGGGTTCGAGTCCCACTCAGGGTACGAATCGCAGGCGCTTATGGTAAATGGCGGGAGCGACGCGCCGAGGCGCGTTCTGGTCGCAGAGGACGAATCCCTTATCCGTTTGGACATCGTCCAGTCTCTAAAAGCTTTCAATCAAATAGTCGTGGGGCAGGTCACCAACGGAAAAGAAGCGGTAGAGCTGGCCAGAAAAGAGAAGCCGGACGTAGTCTTGATGGACGTCAAAATGCCGGGGGGCGACGGCATCAGCGCCACCAAGATTCTCTCGGAAGAAAAGATAGCGCCCGTAGTCATCCTCACCGCCTATTCTCAAAAGCCCCTCGTGGCGGAAGCCATAGAGTCCGGCGCGGGGGCGTATATAGTAAAGCCTTTCGAACCTGAGCAGCTCCTGCCGGCCATGGAGATCGCGATCTCCCGCTTCGAGCAGCTAAACACCTTGGAGAGCCAGATAACCGACATCCGCGCCAGAGTGGAAGTCAGGAAAAAGGTCGACAGGGCCAAGGGGCTTCTTATGGAGAGCATGGGCCTCTCCGAACCCGAGGCCTTCAGGTGGATACAGAAAAACAGCATGGACAAGAGGCTCAGCATGGGGGAAGTGGCCGAAGCCATAATCTTAAAACTCGGGTAGTGTCGAAAAGGGCGCTTAACCTGAATACGTGAAAGACAGCAACACTTTCCTGGTAGTCGACGGCCACTCCCTGCTCTTCAGGGCGTTCTATGCGCTAGACGAATCAAAATTCAGCTCGGGCTCCCAGCCCACCAACGCCGTGTACGGCTTTTTCAGCATGCTCTGCGAAGTGGTGGAAAAGTACAGGCCTTACTACGTTGCCGTAGCTTTCGACACCTCCGGCGGGACCTTCAGAAACCGCCTCCTTCCCTGCTACAAAGCCCAGCGCCCCAAGACTCCGGAAAGCTTTGCAAAACAGCTGGAAACAGTCAAAAAAGCCCTGAGCCTTTTGGACGTCAAGTGGTTCACAAAGGAAGGTTTTGAGGGGGACGACATAGTGGCGTCCCTGAGCCGGAAAGGGGAGGAGGAGGGCTGCCGCGTCCTCATAGTTTCCGGAGACAAAGACGTCTTCCAGCTGATAGACGGGAAAGTGTCTGTGATATTTCCGGGCCGCCACTTCAAAGACTTTTCCCTTAAAACTCCCGAGGCCATTTTGGAAGCCTACTCCATTCCCCCCTCCCTCTACCCGGATCTGGCAGCCCTCAGGGGCGAGGGGGCCGACAACATCCCGGGAGTAAGAGGGGTGGGGGACAAGATAGCGGCCAAATGGCTCCTGGAGTTCGGATCCCTGAAAAAGCTGCTCGAAGAGGCCGGATCCATAAAGGGCGCCAAGGGCGAAGAGCTGCGCAAAGACGAAGAGCAGGTTCTTTTAAACCGCCGCGTAAACCAGCTGGTTTCGGACCTGTCCTTCCCCGTTCCCATAAGCGGGATGCACCCCAGAGAGCTTTCAAAAGATTTCGATTCCTTTATGCAGTCCTTGTCCTTCCAGGAAAAGACCATAAGGAAGATTGAAACCAGCTTCGGCTACTCCTCCCCCGCTCCCGGAGAGGATCTTATAAGCCTTGCATCCGCCCGGGAGGGCAAGGCTTATTTTGCAGAGGGTTTGCCATCCGGGTTTATTTTGCACACCCTCTCCGCCGGAGTGGAGGGGAAGTGGGAAAACGAAATTCCCGACATGCTTCGCACAGGATCCGGCTGGACGGCCCTGGACTACAAGGGGGCCATGGAAAAGGCCGGCCCGCTCCCTCTCCCCGCCTCCGATCTCTCCCTGGCGAGCTACCTTTTTGACCCGGATCACCCCGCAGAAGCCATGAAGCCCGCCCTGGAAAAGGAGGGAAAAGAGAAGCTTGGCGCCATTTTAAGCCTCTCTCGCGCCCTGGAAGGGGATCTGGAAAAGAGGGGGGAAAAAGAGCTGCTGCACGGCATTGAAATACCCGTAGCCAAAATACTTTTCGACATGGAAAAGCGGGGGGTCCTCGTAGACAAATCCGCGCTGGAGGAGATGAAGGGGTTTTTCGATTCCCAGTGCGCCCTCTCTTCGTCTTTGGCCATGGAGGCGCTGGGCTTCGGGCACGCTCAAGTCAACTTGAACAGCCCCAAACAGGTCTCTTCCGTCCTTTACGGAGAATTTCGCCTCAAAGGCAGCGGAACCTCGGCCGCAGCCCTGGAAAAGATCGCATCCCAGGTAGATCCCGAGGGGCCGGAAGAAAAGTTCATACAGGCCCTCTTAAAGTTCAGGGAAGAGGGGAAGCTCTCGGAGATTGTCTCCTCCCTCCTCAAGGCCGTCTCCCCCGACGGCAGGATCTATTCGACTTTTGACCAAAAGTCCACCGGGACGGGGAGGATCGCCTCCCAGGATCCCAATCTACAGACGATTCCCAACAGGACCGAAGAAGGCAGGCAGATCAGATCCGCCTTCATAGCCCCGAAGGGGTGGAAGCTTTTAAGCTGCGACTACTCGCAGATAGAACTGAGGATTATGGCGGATCTCTCCGGGGATGAAAAGCTGATAGAGGCCTTCAGATCCGGGGGCGACTTCCACAGGTACATCGCGCATCTCGTCTACGGGGTTCCCGAAGATGAAGTTACGGCAAATCAGAGGACGAGCGTTAAACAGGTCAGCTACGGCCTGGCTTACGGGCTGAGCGCGTTCGGCCTCGCTTCGCGCCTGCGCATCCCCCAAAAGGAGGCCAGGGAGCTCGAAGAAAAGTACTTTGCGATCTTCGGGGCAGTAAAAAGGTATTTGGATCTGCAGGTCAAAGAGGCCGCGAGGAAGGGGTACAGCGAGACGATTTTGGGCCGCCGGCGCTATTTTCCGGATCTCTCCTCCCCTTCCCCCCAGGCCCGGAGGGCCTCCGAGAGGGCGGCAAGGAACGCCCCCATACAGGGCTCTGCCGCAGACATAATGAAGCTCGCCATGATAAAGGCTGCGCATTCCCTCGAAGAGAGGGGGCTGAAAAGCCGCATGGTTCTGCAGATTCACGACGAGCTTTTGGTGGAAGTCGCCCCCGGAGAAGAGGAGGAGGCCGGAGAATCCATACGCCTCGCCATGGAAGGGGCCGCAGATCTCAAAGTCCCCCTCACCGTCTCCATGGGATGGGGCGACAACTGGCAGCAGGCTGCGCACTAGGAGGAAAAATGAAAGTAAGGGACGCCGTATCGGAACTGGAGAAGATGTACCCGCTTTCCCTCAGGGAGGAGTGGGACTTTCCCGGACTTGTCCTGGGGGATCTCGAACGGGAGTGCAGGAAAATCTTCTTCGCCCTCGACCCCACGATCGACACCGCCAGGGAGGCTGCAGAGTGGGGCGCCGACCTCATGGTCACCCATCACCCCCTCTTTTTCAGGGCCGTGCACCTCATCCCCTCTACCGACCCCCACGGCCGCTCGGCCGCCATCCTCCTGCGCGCCGGCTGCGCCCTGTGGGCGGGCCACACCAATGTGGACGCCGCGCCCCGGGGCACAAACGAGGCTCTGTGCGCCAGGATCGGAATTTTTAACCCTTCCCCCATCGAGCCCGAGGGCTTTGTGGAGGGCGCTCCGGCGGGCCTGGGGAGGATAGGGAATCTGGAGAGGGAAATGAGCCTGGAAGAATTTGCAAAGATGTGCCGGGAAAGGCTGCCTAAGACCGTGCAGGGGGTAAAACTGGCGGGAGACCCGAAGATGGCGGTAAGAAGGGTGGCGGTGATGAGCGGGGCCGGAGACAGCTTCCTTGGCCGGGCTTTGGAATCCGGGGCCGATGTGTTCCTCACAGGCGATCTCCGCCACCACCCGGCCCTGGACTTCATGCAGAAGGTGCGCTCCTGCGGGCGCAGGATGGGGCTGGTGGACGTCTCCCACTTCAGCTCTGAATTTCCCTGGTTCGACTTTGCGATGGAGGATGTTAAAAAAAGGCTGGGCGGGGAAGCGGAATGCCGCCTGTCTGAGATCAATACCGATCCCTGGGCGGAAGTTTTCATATAAAAAAGTCGGGGCGACAGGACTCGAACCTGCGACATCTTGCCCCCAAAGCAAGCGCGCTACCACCTGCGCTACGCCCCGAAATCTTACAACATTATACTATGGACCCGGATTTGGGCCCGGGGGCCTAGAGCGAAGAGACGAGCTCCAGGGTCTGCTCGGCTATCGACAGCTCCTCGTCGGTGTGAATCACTAGGACTTTGACCGAACTTCCCTCATCCGATATGACCCTGTCTTTGGGGCCGCTCTGGTTCTTTTCTTCATCCAGCTTCACTCCGAAGGGGGAGAGCTTGTCGGCGATAATCCTCCTCACGAAGGCCTGATGCTCCCCGATTCCGGCGGTGAAGGTGAGGGCCTGCAGGGATCCCATCTGGGCCCAGTAGGCGCCGATGTAGCTGACGATCCTGTGGCAGAAGACATCTACGGCGAGGGTCGCGTCAGGGTCGCCCGCGTTATAGAGCGCCTCCACCTCCCTCATGTCGCTGTGACCGCACAGGCCCTTGAGGCCGCTCTCCGCGTTGAAGAGTTTCTCTATCCCCTCGGGGGTGTAGGGGGAGTTTTTCAGGAGGAAGACTGCAGTGGCCGGGTCTATATCTCCGGTGCGCGTGCCCATCACCAGGCCCTCGAGGGGAGTGAGGCCCATCGAGGTCTCCACCGCCCTGTCGTTTACCTGGGCGCTGCAGCTCGCGCCGTTGCCCAGGTGCAGGACTATCTGGCAAAAGTCCTGGCCCTCTTTTGCAAGCATGGAGCGGACTTTGCCCCCTACGAACCTGTGGCTTATGCCGTGGGCCCCGTAGCGGTAGATGCGGTACTTTTCGGCCACTTCCTTTTTCAGGGCGTACGTCCTGGCCTCCTTGGGGAGGTTGAAGAAGAAGGAGGTGTCGAAGACGGCCACCTGAGGCACTCCGGGAAGGAGGCTGCGCATTATTTCAATGCCCCTTGCGGCAGGCCCGTTGTGAAGGGGAGCCAGGGCCGACAGATCCCAGATTTCCTGAAGTACGGCGTCATCTATGAGGGCGGGGCCGGGAAAGAGGTCTGCGCCCTGCACGATCCTGTGCCCCACGGCCTTCACTCCGGCCTCTTGCAGGTCGGGGCCGAACTGCTTAAAGCATCCCAGGATGGCTTTGAAGGCGGCGAAGTGATCGCAGATCTCCTCCGCTTTCACATTTTCCTTTCCGAAGGCCTCGTGGGTGATTTGGCTGCCTTCCAGCCCTATTTTTTCCACTTCCCCCTTCGCCAGCACCTGCTTTTCGTCCATGTCCAAAAGCTGGTACTTTACAGAGCTGGAGCCGGAATTAATTACCAAAATGTTTTCACTCATCATCTTCCTCTTCGCATGTCAGGGCCGTAATGGCGATCGTGTTGACTATGTCCCACATGGTCGATCCCCGGGACAGGTCGTTTACGGGCTTGCAGAGCCCCTGGAGTATGGGTCCTATCGCCGTGGCGCCCCCCGTCCTCTCCACGGCTTTGTAAAGGATGTTGCCCGAATCCAGATCCGGGCAGATGTAGGCGGTAACCTGCCCCGCCACGGAATTGCCGGGAGCCTTCAGGCGGGCGACCTGGGGGCTGCAGGCGGCGTCGAACTGAATGGGGCCCACAAAGGGCGCCTTGGGAGAGCTGGCCTTGAAGTCCTCCACCGCCTCTTCGACCATTTCCACGTCCTTGCCCTTTCCGGAGCCCAGGGTGGAGTAGGAGAGGAACCCCACGACGGGGTCTATCCCCACCATTTTCGCCGTCTTGCAGGTCTGAGAGGCTATGAGGGCGAGCTGGGAGGGGGTGGGGTTGGGGACGATCGCCACATCGGCGTAGATGTCTACGTGATCTTCCATGCACATAAGCATCGAGCCCGAAACTATCGGGACCCCGGGCTTGGTGCGGATAATTTTGAGGGCCGGGCGTACGGTCTGGGCCGTTGGGTGAACGGCCCCCGATACCATCCCGTCGGCCATTCCGCTCTTGACCAGCATGGTTCCGAAGTACGAAGGGTCCTTTATCAGCTCGGCTATCTCTTCGTCTCTGAGGGGGAGGATCTTTTTCATCTCCTCCTCCAGCTTTGCTTTCAACTCCTCGTCTTCCATAGACAGGATTTTGGCCTTGGAAATGAAGGCGAGGTCGATATTGGCGGCCCGCCTCTTTATGTACCCTTCTTCGCCGAGGAGGATGATGTCGGCGGCGTCATGGGAAAGCACGTAGTTGGCCGCGCGAAGCACCCGCTCCTCTGCGCCCTCGGGAAGGACTATCGTCTTCTTCTTTTCGGATGCGCGCCTCAAAAGGGAGTACTGGAAGCATGCGGGAGTCACAGGGGCCGTAAAAGGCCTGGACAGGGCGCGGAAGAGCTCTTCTTCGTCCATGCCCGCCCGGCACGCCCTAAAACATGCCAGGGCCTTTTGTTTTACTCCCCCTTTTTCTTCGACATGCCCTATAAACCACACGGGGATTGAGAGGTCTACGAGCTCTATCCTCACCTGCTCTTCTATCCCTTCGGGGGACGGGGAGACGAAGGCTCCGAGGATCTTGCTGCCCTTCTCCTGCACGGTCCTCGCGCACGCTTTGATGCTCTCGGCCACTTCTTGGGCGCTGCGGCCCTCCCCGCTCACTGAAATCAGCACGGGACACTGCAGATCCGCAGACAGCGCCGCGTCGGTGGTCATTTTGCTCGGGTGCGCCACCTTCGAGTGGTTGGATCCCAACACCAGGGCGAAATCCGCCTTCTTTACCGCAGGAGAATCGTAAAACTTTGTCACTATCTCCCTGCGGCTCAGGGCCTCATTGGCGTAATAAACCTCTTCTCTCACGCCTTCGTGCTCCTCCGGCTTTCCGGCTTCGAGCTGCAGGGCGCCCGCGGCCGCCGCGAGGAGGCGCAGGGGCCCCTCCTGCTGCCTGCAAAGGGGCTGGAAAAAAGTGACGGAGCGGTGCCGGGAGGAAAGGGCCTTCAAGAGCCCGGCTGCGACGACGTCCCTGCCCCATCCGCCTGCCGGAGAGTACAAAAATACCCTGTCGGTGAGCTCTATTCGATTGGAAGAAGATTGCTTCATATATGTATGTCTAGCATGAAGGAATTAAAAGACAAAGCAAAAGCCCGGATACTTCCGGGCCCGCTTCACACATCAGCTACTTTTGTGAAGAATCCGCTTTGCCCTGGGCCGCAGATCCGTGCTCGTGAGATATGGAAGAGCCCATGCCCACGAGATCGGATTCTTTCACTTCGCCCCAGTGCCAGTTGGCGTAGTCGTCGATGTCAAAGCCGTTGGCCTTGGCAAACTCCCAGGCCTCCTGCCTCTTGGCCTCGAGCCTGGCTATGCCTTCCTTCTTTTCGCCTCCGACCATTTCGAGGGCGAGAGCCGCCAGGTGATAGCGATCCATGTCGTTGGATCTGAGCATGTCGAAGGGGGTGGTGATGGAGCCGCGCTCGCTGTAGCCCATGACCTTCCAGTTGCCGCATCCGGGGCGGCCGTGAATGAGGGAGTAAATCTCCCTGGGATAGGAGTGATAGGCGAAGAGGACGGGCTTGTCTTCGGAGAAGATCTCCTTGAACTCCTCGTCGCTTATGGCCTCGTCGTTCTCCTCGCAGTTCTGTATCTTCAAAAGATCCAGGATGTTTACCACCCTGTACTTGACGCCTTCGGCATTGAGGATGCAGCTGGCGGCCAGAATCTCCTGGGTGGGGATGTCTCCCGCGCAGGCCAGGACTATCTCTTCTTCTCCCTTTTGGCAGTTGGAAGCCCACTTCCACTCCCCGAGGCCCTTGGCGACTTCGGCTTTGGCTTCTTCCATGGTCAGGTAGCAGAAGTTGAGCTGCTTGCCGGCGACGATGGCGTTTATCTTGTTTTCGGACTTGAAGGACTTCTCGGCTATGGCGAGGAGGGTGTTGGGATCTACCGCAAAGTAGACGTTCACCACGTGGTCGTTGTTGAAGTTCTTGTTCAGGAAAATGTCGATGATGCCGGGGTCCTGATGGGTGAAGCCGTTGTGATCCTGCCTCCAGACGTGGGAGGAAAGGATGAGGTTGAGGGAGGCGAGGGGCTTTCTCCAGGCTATCTTCTTTATCTGCTCTAGCCACTTGGCGTGCTGGTTGAGCATGGAATCTACCACGTGCGCAAAGGACTCGTAGGAGCTCCACATGCCGTTTCTGCCGGTGAGGATGTAGCCCTCCAGCATGCCCTCCATCTGGTGCTCGCTTAGCTGCTCTATGACGGCGCCGGAGGTCCCCATAGATTCGTCCACCTGCTCGTCTTCGTACAGGCCGTTCCACTGCTTGCCCGTCACTTCATAAACGGCGTTCAGCCTGTTGGAGGCGGTCTCGTCGGGTCCGAAGAGGCGGAAGATTCCGGGGTTGCGGCGGATTATGTCGCGGATATATGAGCCCAGCACCCTGGTGGCTTCCACCCTGCCCCAGCCGTGGCCGAAGTTCTTTACGCCGGCCACTTCGTAGTTGTCGATTTCAGGAAGGTCGAGCTTTTCATCTCCCCTGTTGGTGTTGGGGTTGAACCCGAGGCGAAGATCCCCTTCGGGGATGCACGCGCGCACGTCTTCTCTCAGGTTGCCTTCCGAATCGAAGAGTTCCTGAGGCCTGTAGGATTCGAGCCACTCTTTGAGCAACTCAAATTGCCCCTCGTCCTCCTTGGGCTTGGTGAGGGGAACCTGATGGGCCCTGAAAGTGCCTTCCACTTTCTTGCCGTCCACGAACTTCGGGCCCGTCCAGCCCTTGGGGGTCTTGAAGATTATCAGGGGGTAGCGCTCGGAAGCGGAGCCGGAAGCCTTTATGTCGCAGATCCTGGCGAAGACTTCTTCGAGCAGGGAGTGGAAGCGGGAGTGGATGCTCATCATGTCTTCCCCGTCGTAGCCTGCCACAAACTCGTGGGGGTCGTAGCCCATGCCCCTGAAGAAGTCGGCCCTGTCTTCGGGGCTGATTCTGGAAAGGATGGAGGGGTTGGCGATCTTGTAGCCGTTGAGGTGGAGGATGGGCAGGACCATCCCGTCCGTCTTGGGGTTCATGAACTTGTTGGCCCACCAGCTGGTGGCCAGGGCCCCCGTCTCGGCCTCCCCGTCTCCCACTACGCACACGGTCAGGAGGCTGGGGTTGTCGAGGGCGGCGCCGTAGGCGTGGCTGAGGCTGTATCCCAGCTCTCCTCCCTCGTGCATGCTGCCCGGGATTTCAGGTCCGAAGTGGGAGGGATCCCCTCCGGGCCAGGAGAACTGGCGGAAGAATCTCTCCAGCCCCGCCTCTCCCGCAGGCATTTCGGGATGCACATGGCGGTAAGAGCCGTCTATGAAGGACTGAACTCTTCCCGCCGGGCCGCCGTGGCCCGGGCCCATGATAAACACGGTGTTTTGCTTGTGATCTTTAATGAGCCTGTTTACATGGCCGAATAGGAAGTTCAGGCCGGGGGTGGTGCCCCAGTGCCCCACAAGCCTCTGCTTGACGTCGTCCTGCGTGAAAGGCTCCCTCATGAGGGGATTGGACTTCAGGTAAATCTGTCCTACAGACATGTAATTTGCAGCCCTGAAATACCTGTCCACGTCTTCGAATGAACCGCTGCCCGATCCATCCTTTACCCATGGGGTCCCGAGAAGAGAATCCATAATAAACGTTCCTTTTTCTTAATTGGATAAAAAGAGAATCCGTCTATTATTATAAATTCTCCCTCTTCCCGAAAGCTCTACTTTTCCTTTTGCCAGCTCTCGAAATAATCCTCGAGCAGCTTTCTGACTTTGTCCCCTATCTGCGGATAGGCGGCGTCAGGAAGGTTCGCCTCCGACACCCTGACTATCCCCCTGTTAGAGCCGAAGCCCACCCCGTCCATCAGCACCACTCCGTAGCGGGAGGCGAGCTTGTAGAGGAAGTCCAGCCTGTCAAAATGGGTGGCCAGCCAGGTGGCAAATTCCTTGCCGTAGTGCTTTTCGGCTATGGCGTACACGTCCACCAGGGAGTAGTACTTGGTGTTGCGGGAGTTGTTGAAGTCCTCTATGCCGAGGGCCTTGTTCAGGGAGGCGTACCTGGCATCCACCAGATCGCACGCTTCCCCTATGTAGTAGTCCTTTTCGCCTTGGGCGGTGTTGACAAGGTGGGCCAGAGAGAAGAGGTCCTCCATAATCTGCTGGGGGGTGGAGAGGCCGGCCGTGTGGTAGAGGCCGATAGAGCGGCTGTCTGCCACGATCCTGTCTATAAACTTCATATTTTCCGGATCCATGGAGTCGTGGCCGTAGCGCCTGTCCACTTCCGCCTTCTGCCCCTTGGGGAGCTGGGAGATGAGGGAATCGAAGACGTTTTCCTCGTTTATTCCCAGCACCCCCAGCCTCCAGCCGGTCACTCCGTAGAGTTTGGAGTAGGAGTAGACGAGGAGGGTGTTGAAGGGGATGACGCTGTAGACGCTGCGGAACTCCGAAGCGAAAGTGCTGTAGACGTCGTCGGTTATCACCATGAGCTTCGGGTTCTTCTTCACCGCGTCTTTGAGGGCCTCCAGGGTGGGCCCCGAAAGCGCCACGGATCCCGGATTGGAGGGATTGACGAGTATAAGGGCTTTGACTTCGGAATCGTTTAAAGCTTCCACAGCCTCGGCCTTCAGCTGCCAGTGGTCGGATTCTATGGACTTCAGATCTATCGTCTTAAGCCTGTAGTCGTTTAACTGAGGGATGGCCAGGTAGGGGGAGAAAATGGGGGTGTTGAGGATGATCTTGTCCCCGGGGGCGATGAGGTGGTTTTCTTTGAGGGAATTGAAGATGTAGGCTATGGCGGCCGTGGCGCCCTCGGTCGGGAAGAGCTGCGTTGTCGCCGTGAGCTTTTTGACATCGTGCCCCGCATAGAGAATGGAGGCCAGGTAGTGGTTGATGACGGTCTGGGTGCACTCCAAAATTCTGCTGGGCATGGGGTAGTCGTTGCCCAAAACCCCGTTTACAAGCTCGCTTGCGAAAGTGTCGGCGTCAAAGCCCAAAACCGCTTCGCCGTAGTCGAGCGCTTTGGAAAGGAACAGGTCTTGGGGGGAGGCGGAGAGAAACTCCCTCAGCCTTTTGGCCATTCCCGCCTTTTGCGTGTACCCGGCGAGATCTTTGCCGCTGATTGTGCGGCGGCTTTCCTGAACTCCAAATTCCACCAGCCTGCAGAAGGCCAGCCTGGAAACGGTCTGTATCCAGTTCGGATTGCCCCTGCCTGCGTTTAGCACGGGGCTGTTTGTGCTGTTTTTTTCGGCCAGTTTTACAAGGCAGGATGCCACTTCAAAATTGCCCAGTTTGGCCAGGTCTTTTTCATATTTGTCTAAAGATTTATCGTCAGTATTTTCTAAAGCCATATGCGCTCACCGACCTTTCTGTAAAAACATTTTAGACTTTTGTACAGGGAGATCGGCTGACGGGGGAGTTTTGGAGAAACATATAAAAAAAGTGTCCGGAGCGGGAGTTGAACCCGCACGACCGGTATAGTTGGTCACTAGCACCTCAAGCTAGCGCGTCTACCATTCCGCCACCCGGACAGCGCTATCATTCTAGCACGCATCTCGCAGAGAGGTAAGCTCGGTACAATAATTTATATAGATACCGTCCCGGGAGAATTTATGGAGAGCGAAAAAGACTGCGTTTTCTGCAAGATAGCGGCGGGGGAGATTCCCTCCCAAAAGGTTTATGAGGACGATCGGGTGCTGGCCTTTAAAGATCTTCACCCTGTGGCGAAAGTGCACGTCCTGGTCATCCCCAAAAAACACTACAGGGATGTGGGGGAGGTGGCCGCAGCCGATCCCGATCTTTTGGCTCACATCGTCGAAGTCGCCCAAGAAATCGCCCGAAAAGAGTACAACGGATCCTACCGCCTCGTTTTCAATACCGGCTTGGATGCGGGACAGACCGTTTTTCACGCGCACGCCCATGTCCTGACCGGGGAGCGCATGGCTGAGTAATGACGGTAGAAATCAACAACGAATCCGGCTGGAAGGTAGACTCGGGGGCCCTTCAGGAAGCGGCCAAATGGGTGTTTAGAAAGCTTAAAATTTCCCCCCGCTGCGAGCTGTCGATAGTGTTTACCGATCCCGACTCCATAGCCCTCCTCCACGAGCAGTACATGGGGCTGGCGGGCCCTACGGACGTCCTGAGTTTCCCCATGGACGAAATTAAGCCGGGCAAGGGGGAAGAGGGGATGCTGGGAGACATCATGATCTGCCCCCAGGTGGCCTCCATCCAGGCCCGGTGCACCGGTCACAGGACTATAGACGAAATCCTGCTGCTAGAAATCCACGGGATACTCCACCTTTTGGGATTCGACCACAACACCGACAGGCTGCAGAGGCAGATGTTTTCCCTGCAGCGCTACCTCCTCTTTACTTTCCGCCACCAGTACGGCGAAGTCTGCGATGCCGAGCCAATCCGATCCTGACCCGTCAAAACCGGCATGAAGATATACCTTGCAATGACGTTTTTTGACGCCGATATGGAAGTGGACTGGTACGAAGGGTGTCTGCAGCTCTCCAGCTACTATCCCTGGATGGTGGGGGGGCGCTGGGCCATTTCCTCTTTCGGCCTGACCGAAAGGCTGCGCCGCGCCATCACCGTGCTCACCGAATTTGAGCGGCTGGATCTGCTCCGGGGCTCCGATCGCATCGCAGATCTTGGAATCTGGAAGCGCTGTGAGCTGACGCGGAAGACGGAGTGCATCGACTGCGTCTTTTTGCGCCCCCTGGAGACGCCGATCTTGGGGCCAAGGCATCCCCGTCACATACCCGAGCTCTATGAGGGCCTCCCTTTGGAGGCGTGAGAGAGGGGTAAAAACTCCCGCAGCCTGTTTAACCCGGGTGCCGGGGCAAAAATTTTAGATCGAAACTACCTTTGCATGGAGGTGTGGATACCGCCGGCAGTCGGGGGCGCACAAGAGAACGGCTTCTCAGGCGCCCTCCGGTTGTGATTTTATGAGTCCGCTTCACATAGTTTTCATAGCAGCCTGCAGCTTTTTCACAGTTTGCTTCGTCTGGTCGTCCTTAGTCTTGGCGGCCCAGGAGGCCGCCGTAATGCAGATTACGAGGACTTCCGTCAACAACTTTTCCTTCAACACCCAGACCGATCCCAACCTCACTCAGTTTGAGAGGGCCAAAAAACTAAAAAAACTCAAGAAAGTCCAGCACCTGATTCATAAGAGGTCCCTCACCGCCTCGGCGGCCTCCTTTTGGAGGGTGATTATGAACATCTTTTCCGGCGTCGGCCTCTCCCTTCTGGCGATCCAATTTGTAGACAGGCTCTGGTTCGGAGCCCTGGTAGGTTTTATAGGAGCGATCTGCATCGCTATCCTTTCGGCGTTCCTGCGACCCGTAATATCTAGCGACAAGCCTCTGCAGACCATGATGCGCCACTGCGGGCTGATGATGCTTCTGGTATGCCTGGTACCCCGGGGCAAAGCTTTTTCGGAAAAGCACAAAGATGAGGAAGACGAAGAGGAACTGGAACAGGTGAGGATAGACCAGGGCAAGGAGATGGTGGCCAGGATCGCCGAAGCCACCAACCTGGACGCCTCGGCGGGGGAGATGCTCAAAAACATTGTCACCCTTTCCGACACCCTCACCCGCGAAATCATGGTCCCCCGCACGGATATAGTTTGCATAAAAAGGGAGGCCTCCATATCCGACGCCATCAGGCTCTTTTCAAAGACGGGGTTCGGAAAGATCCCTGTGATAGGGGAAGACATTGACGACCTTTTGGGGGTGCTGTACTTGAAGGACGTAATTTATGCCACGACCTTGGGGTCGGTCTCGGAAAAAGAAGGGGTGCTCAGCCTGGTCAGAGAACCCTTCCTTGTGCCTGAGAGCAAACCGGTAGACGACCTGTTCCACCAGATGCAGGATAAAAACCAGCACTTCAGCGTAGTAGTGGACGAGTACGGCGGGATCGCGGGACTGGTGAGCATGAAAGACGTTATAGAGCAGATAGTGGGCGACCTGGTCGACGAGCACGACAAATCACGGCACGATCTTCCGGTAAAGATCGGCTCCGCCTGGAACATGCCGGCCAGGACGCCGATATCGGATCTGGAAGAGATGTTTGAAATAGACTTTCAGGAAGACGACGTCGACACTGTCTACGGCCTTTTGACCAAGCTTTTGGGGCACATTCCGAAAGTAAACGAACAGGTGGTGACCCACGGCCTCATCCTCTACGCCGCCGCCGGGAAGAGCAGGAAGATGCCCAATATCGTGGCAAAGCCCGTAGAGGAGGAAGAAGGAGAAGATGACTGATTTTACTTCAGGGTTCTGCGCAATAGTGGGGAGGCCCAACAGCGGCAAGTCCACGCTCATAAATTCTCTCGTGGGAAAAAAGGTGGCCCTCTCTTCCAGCTTCCCGCAGACGACCCGAGGCGAATCCCGCTATATTTTGCACCTCCCCTCCTGCCAGGCCGTCCTCGTAGACACTCCCGGGATAGGCAAGCCCCGCACCCTCCTGGGAGAGAGGCTCAACGGGGAAGCTTTAAGATCCGTCGCCTCGGCGGACATGGCCCTCTTCCTCACTCCCGCAGACGAGGAGCTGGGCAAGGGGGACAGGCGAATAATTGCAAACCTCCACTCCTTGCTTTCAAAGAGAAAGGAGGGGGTGAGTGAGTGGCAGATCCCGGTCGTAGCCGTGGTGACCAAGGCCGATGCGGCGGACAGGGAAAAACTCGAGGAAAAGATGAAAGCAGTCGAAGGGGCCGCAAACTTCACAAAGGTGCTGGCCGTCTCCTCCTTCACCCACTACCACATGGAAAAATTGGAAGATCTCATCTCTTCTCTTCTCCCCGCCGGACCCGCGCTTTACGGACCGCAGGAGGAGGAAGAGAGCGTGGAAAAGTCCGCCTCTGAAATCGTCCGCTCGGCCTTCCTCCCGCTCCTGCGAGACGAGCTCCCCCATTCTCTGGTGGTCAGATGCGAAAGGGCGGGGGAGAGAGAGCTGCTTTTCAAGGTGTATGTGGAAAAGGAAAGCCAGAAAGGGATTGTGATAGGCAAAGGCGGATCGGTTCTGAGCCGGGTGCGCAAAGACGCCCTTCCGGATTTAAAGCGGCTGCTGGGAGGGAACCCCTCCATGAAGTTTGAAGTGAAAGTGGCAAAAGACTGGCAGAAAGATCCTAAGAAGCTGGACTTTTTCGGATACTACTGACCTTTTAAAGCGCACCCTTGCGCGGCGCGTACATCTCCTTGTTCAGCAGATCGCTGTACCTGTCCATAACCTTTTTTCGGATTATCTTCATGGAAGGGGTGAGGAGCCCATTTTCCTGCGTAAAGTCTTCGGGCAGGATTATGAATTTGCGCACTGATTCGGCCTGGGATTCTCCCTTGTTGGCCTCGTCTACGTATTTTTGTATTTCCATTCTGACGGCCGGATTGGTGCAGGCCTCCTCCAGGCTCATCGCATCGTCCAGTTTTTGAGAGCGCAGCCAGAGACGCAACGCCTGCTCGTCTAAAGTCATGAGGGCGGATACGAAGGGGCGCTGGTCGCCCAGGACTACGGCCTGGGAGACCAGGGGGCACCTCTCTATCTCTTTTTCCATGCCCTCCGGAGCCACGTTTTTGCCGCCTGCCGTTATGATGAGGTTCTTCTTGCGTCCTGTGACGTACAAAAATCCCTGATCGTCGATGTATCCCAGATCCCCTGTCAGGCACCAACCGTCCTTGCTAAAAGCTTCTTTGGTCGCTTCCTCGTTGTTGTGATACCTGGTGAATACCGAGTCCCCCTTTACTTCGATTTCGCCATCTTCGCTGCATCTCAAAGTCGCCCCCGGAAAAGCTATCCCCACACTCCCGTGCCTGTAGGGAAGGCCCAGGGGGGAAAAGGCGCAGGGGGCGGTGGTCTCGGTCAGTCCGTACCCCTCGTAGACGGGTATTCCGGCACCCCTGTAAAAGGCCAAAAGGCTGGGATCCAGAGGTGCGCCCCCGCACACCAGCCATTTGGCCCTCCCGCCTAAAAGTTCGCGAAGCCTGGAATAGATGGAAGTGTCGAAGGCGGTGCGAAGAACAGAAGTGTAGAGGCGGGGTTTGCCCCTCTTGTTTATTTCCTGCATGTACGCCCTGGCGGTCTTTACCGACATCGCAAAGACCCGGCCTTTCCATCCCATGCCGGCGTTCTGGCTCACGGCGTTGTAGAGCTTCTCATAGACTCTGGGCACTCCGATCATGGCGGTTGGCTTGGAGTACTGCAGGTCGGAGACGAGGTTCTTAAAGTTGCTGGAGATGTATGCCCTTATCCTCGAAAATACGCACATGTAGTTTATGGTCCTGGCAAACACGTGCGCCATCGGCAGGAAGAGCAGAGCCGATCCCTTGGGGTCGGCGAGGATGCTGGGAAGGTAGGCCGCGAGGTTGGAGGCCGCGGCGCAGAAGTTCTCGTGAGTTATTTCCACGCCCTTCGGAGCCGAAGTGGATCCGGAAGTGTAGACGATGGAGCACAGATCGGTCTTTTTGACCGCATCAATCCTCCGGTTGAGATCTTCGTCTTTTACCGCAGATGCGTAGGCCATGACGGCCTCCAGGGCGCCTTCCTCTATGCACAGCACCCTGCACTTTTCCCCCAGCCCCGCCAGCTCGGCTTTGGACTTCATTTCCCGCGTCCCGACTATCAGCACCTTCGCCCCGGAGTTTTCCACAATCGCTTTCATCTGCCTGGGCGAATCGGTGTCGTATATCGTGGCGAGCACTCCTCCTATGGACATGACCCCGGCGTCCACCACATTCCACTCGTAGCAGGTGGAACACATTAAGGCTACGCACTCTCCATGCTTCAGGCCCATCCCCATAAACCCTTTGGACATCTTCCTTATGTCCTCCAGGGTCTCGGCCGCGGTCTTTGTCAGCCATTTGTTGGGGTTGTCTTTCGAGCGGAAAGTGTAAAGGGGCCTGTCGGCCATCCTTTCAGCGCGGCTGCGGTAGAGCGAATAAATCGTCATGAACTTGGGTATTTCGCCAATGCCACGCGTGCTGGTTTCCACAAGGCCGGAGCTATCCACCCGCGTTATGGAAGGGTAACCGTCGGCACACCAGTCGGCCTCAAAGAGGAGTTTGGAGTCACCACCAGATCCAAATTCAGTCCTGCCACTTTCAGATTGTGGAGGGAGACTGCTCAAATCTGTCACTTGCCCTTCCTTCCCAATTACGGTTTAATGCGCTGATTGTATCCAGACTTTTCCAATTTTTGCCAAGTTGTGAAAAAATGGGATAGTCTTAAAAAGTATAGAGTAAAACCATGGCGAGGGGAGAAATCCCGTTATCGACTGAGTTTGTTGGAAGCCGCTTCTTCCCTGCCCTGGAACAGAAAGGCTGGAATTTCAGGCAATGGCAAAAATTGAACTGCAGGGCGAAGAGAGGGAAGAGTTCGGAAAAGGCTTCTCCAGAAGGCTGCGTCAGAGGGGCAGGATTCCCGCCTCCGTCTATTCCCACGGCAACACCCCCCTCTTCTTCCACGTCGACTACAACGCCGCCGCTTCCTCTCTGAGGAGCACCAACGCCGTCTATGAGTTGAGTCTCAAGGGGGGCGAAGAGAAAGTGATGGCCGTGGTGAAGGATGTTCAGAGGAACCCCGTATCTTCAAAGATTGAAAGCATCGACTTCTACAGGGTGGAAAAGGGCGAAAAGATCGAAGTGACCGTGCCCGTCTACATCAAGGGCGTCACCAAGGGCAACAGCACCGCCCTCATAGAGGTTCAAAAGGTCAGGGCGAAGGCCGACACCGATCACCTCCCCCAGGCTCTCGTGCTCTCCATAGAAGGCATGCAGGCCGGCCAGGAAATCCGCGGCAAAGACGTCCCCGCCATGGAAGGGGTGGAGTTTGTCGCAATCAAGCCCGAAGAGACTCTGGTCAAGATTGTCAGCCCCGAAGGAAAGAAGAAGTAAAAGGGGCAAAAAAACAGGGGGGCTTTGCCCCCCCTTTTTTTGCCTTCCGGCTCAGAGCTTGTTTATGGCCAAAGCCAGGTTGCTCTTCCTGTCGGCCGCCTGGTTCTTGTGAATTACTCCCTTGCTGACCGCCTTGTCGAGCAGGCGGGCGCAGTTCCTGTACTCGACCGCGGCCGCTTCCTTCTCCCCGGCGCTTATGCACTCGCGCACCTTGCGCACCGCGGTCTTGAGGCGGCTCTTTACCGCCACATTCCTCTCATGCGCCTTCTCGTTGGTGAGGACGCGCTTCTTTTGCTGCTTTATATTAGCCACTACAACTCCATAAGACTAAGTTCTTTTTACTAGAATGCTACACTTTATTGAGATTAATTTCAAAAACGGCTCGGGCCAACCTGAGGTGCGCACGTGACAAAATCTGAACCTGAAACCTTTTTCCCGCAGGACCTTATACGCAATTTTTCAATCATAGCCCACATAGACCACGGAAAATCCACCTTGGCCGACAGGATCCTGTCTTTGACGGGCGCTCTGTCCGACCGGCAGATGCGCGACCAGTATCTAGATTCTATGGACATAGAGCGCGAGAGGGGAATCACAATCAAATCCCAGGCCGTTACAGTCAACTGGGACAAAGGCGGCAGGACCTACGCCCTGTCCATGATCGACACCCCCGGACACGTCGATTTCAACTACGAAGTCTCGAGGGCCCTGGCGGCCTGCGAAGGATGCGTCCTCCTGGTGGATGCGACGCAGGGGATAGAGGCCCAGACCTTAAGCAACCTCTACCTCGCCCTGCAAAACGATCTGGCGATAATCCCGGTCTTAAACAAAATCGACCTTCCCGGGGCCAAGACCGAAGAAGTCCGCTCGACCCTCTGCGATCTTTTGGGCGTGGAGCCGGAAGAAGTCATGGAAGTGTCGGCAAAGACGGGGCTGGGCGTAAAAGAGCTTTTGGACGCGATAGTCGAAAAGATCCCCGCCCCTTCGGGAGATCCCCTCGCACCCACCAGGGCCCTGATCTTCGACTCCCAGTACGACGCCTATCGGGGCATCATCACCTATATACGAGTCGTGGACGGGAGGATAGAGGCAAAAGACAAAATAATCCAGATGAAGTCCGGATCCTCCCTGGTCCCCCTGGAGCTGGGTATAGTGGATCCCTTCATGCGCCCCGTCGATCAGCTCACTACCGGGCAGGTGGGGTATGTGATAACCGGCATAAAGGACGTGCGCCAGGCCCAGGTGGGAGACACCATAACCTGCGAAAGGAGCCGGGCCCAGGAG
Organism: Aeriscardovia sp.; assembly: GCA_017965665.1. Lineage (GTDB taxonomy): Bacteria > Actinomycetota > Actinomycetes > Actinomycetales > Bifidobacteriaceae > RGIG1476. The sequence continues at coordinate 7,130 of JAGCPN010000006.1, read as the reverse complement.
CCCCTCAAGGGTTACAAGGCCCCTGAAAGCATGGTCTACGCAGGGCTTTTCCCACTCGAAACCGACCAGTTTCCGCTGCTGCGCCAGTCTTTGGACAAGCTGCGCCTAAACGACGCCTCTATAAGTTACACCCCCGAGACCAGCAGCGCCTTGGGATTTGGATTCAGATGCGGGTTTCTGGGCCTCCTGCACATGCAGATTGTGATAGAGAGGCTGGAGAGGGAGTTCGGGTTGGATCTCATTTCCACCTCCCCCAACGTCAATTACAGGGTGGAAATGGCCGACGGGAGCGAAATTGAAGTCACCAACCCCACCCAATTTCCCGAAAACAAGGTGAAGGCCGTCTACGAGCCCATGATAGAGGCCTCCATAATCTCCCCCAAAGAATTTGTGGGGGACGTGATGAAGCTGTGCCAGGAGCACAGGGGAAAGATGCTGGGCATGGAGTACCTGGGGCCCGACAGGGTGTGCCTGAGGTACAAGATGCCTACGGGGGAAATCATCTTCGGCTTCTTTGACGAGCTAAAGAGCCGCACGAAGGGCTACGCCACTTTGGATTACTCGCCTGCCGGAGAGGAGAAGGCAGAGCTTGTGCGCGTGGACATCCTCATCCACGGCGAGCTTTCCGATGCCTTGAGCGCCATCTGCCACAAGGACAAGGCCTACGAGTACGGCCTCAAAATGACCAAGAAGCTTAAAAAGCTCATCCCCCGCCAGCAGTTCGAAATTCCCATACAGGCCGCGATAGGGCAGAGGATTATAGCCCGCGAGACCATAAGCCCCCTCAGGAAGGACGTTTTGGCCAAGTGCTACGGAGGGGACATCACCCGCAAGAGGAAGCTTTTGGAAAAGCAGAGGGAGGGCAAAAAGAAGATGAAGATGATAGGCAACGTCGCCATCCCCCAGGAAGCCTTCATCTCGGCCCTCAGCCTAGAAGATCTGGATGACAAAGACATCCGCGAAAAGCTGAAGGCGCACGCAAAGAAGTGACTTTTTCAGATACGCTCCCCCCCTGCGGCCCAAAAGAGCTGGGCAAGGCGTACCTTCCCGCCGACAGGCCCTTCAGGATCTACGTCCACGTCCCCTTCTGCCTGAGGCGGTGCGGGTACTGCAACTTCAACACCTTCACTTCCTTTTCCCTCGCCCCCGGCTTTGACAGAACTTCCTACCCTTCCCTCTTAAAAAAGGAGATGGAGGCGGCCAGGGCCTGGCAGGAAGAGCACTCCGTCCCCGTCAAGGCGGCAAAGAGCGTCTTTTTGGGAGGAGGCACGCCCACCGTCCTCTCCCCCACCCAGCTTTCTTCGATTCTGGATGCGCTGCGGAGCGTGTGGGGCATAGAGGACGGGGCGGAAATCAGCCTGGAGGCCAACCCGGACACCGTGGGCTTCAGGGAGATTTTGGCCCTCAAGAAGGCGGGCTTTACCAGGATCTCTTTCGGGGTGCAGTCCTGGGAGCCGAGGATCTTGAAGATTTTGGACAGGACCCACTCCCCGGCTGCGGCGTGGAGGGCCGTGAGGGGGGCCAGGAAGGCGGGCATGGAGTGCAGCGCCGACCTCATCTACGGCACGCCCTCGGAAAAGAGGAGGGAGTGGGAGAGGAGCGTGAGGAAGACCACCTCTTTGGGCCTCGACCACGTCTCCTGCTACGCCCTGAGCATCTACCCGCGCACGAAGATGGGGAGGATGCTGAAGATGGGGAAGATAAGGGAGGAAAGCGATTCGGCCCAGGCCGCCGACTACGAGATCGCCGACACCCTCCTCTCCAGGCGGGGCTACAGGTGGTACGAAGTGTCGAACTGGGCGAGGCGGGGAAGAGAGTGCCTGCACAACCTCGGTTACTGGAGGGGGGACGACTGGATAGGCCTGGGGCCCGGAGCCCACTCCCACTTTTCCAACCTCCGCTTTTGGGACTTCCCGCGCCCGGGGCTTTGGGCGCAAAGCGTTCTTTCCGGACGGCTCCCGTGGGAGGGGGAAGTCCTGGGGGACCAGGAGGAGGCGGAAGAGGAAATCTTTTTGGGAATCCGCCTCAGAGAGGGGCTAAATTTAAGGAAGCTGGAAGAGGCGACGGGGAAAAGCGCCTCAGAGCGGCTCCCGGACCTGGGGGACCTCGCCCGCATCCGGTCGGGATCGCTCGTGGCCACCCGCAAAGGGCGCCTTTTAAACGACTTTCTCGCCCGCTCCCTTATGGACCGGTTTCTGGACGAGTAGGGCCATCTGAAACCGTCAGATTCGGTAGGATATAATAAATCAGATAAACTAAAGGGATTTGTTTTATTTGGGCGCAAGTCGCCGGTACGGAACGAAAAATGGTCAAAGAAAAAAAAGAATCCCCAAAGACGCCCCAAACCGGATGGAGGCCTGATCTGGCCGAACAGGGCGAGAGGCCTGACCCCATGGGAAAGAGATACCACAGCGGGTGGGGGATCGCAAAAATCGTCAACTGGGTAGTCATGGCGCTCTCCGGGATAGTGTTTTTTGTAATAATCTGGCTCCCGGAGCTGGCCATATGGGCAACTATCTCCGTAAGCGCGGTCTTCATAGCCACCGTCCTCATGCTTTTCGTGCTTCAAAGCCCCAAGGACGTCAACCCGTACTTGGATGAAAACGGGACGGCTGTGTAAAGAAGATGCTCGTCAAACTTTTGAGGCGCTATCTTAAGCCTTACAAGTTGGCGCTCCTCGGCCTGCTCGTCTTCCAAATCGCCCAGGCCTGCCTGAACCTTTACCTGCCGAACCTGCAGGCGGAAATCATAGACAAGGGCGTGGCCGCCGGAGACGAGCACGCCATCTACCGCATAGGCTGGATCATGATAATCATCGCCCTTATCCAGGGCGCCTGCAACGTGGCAGCCGTCATGATTTCCTCTTTCCTGAGCACCAGGATAGGATTTCTGGCCAGGAAGGACTTCTTCTATTCGGTAGAGGCTCTGAGCAAGAAGGAGACCGACAAATACTCCGTAGATTCCCTCATCACCCGATCCACCAACGACGTCCAGCAGGTCCAGAGCGCCACGTTCCAGGCCTTCCTCTTCGTCCTCCAGGCCCCCGTGATGTTTATAGGCGGCCTGGTAATGGCGGTGGAGCAAAACGGGCCTCTGACCTGGTCTCTGGCGCTGGTGCTGCCGGTGATCATGGTGGTGGTCACCTTGATTTTCAAGAAGATGGGTCCGCTGTTTAGGAAGCTCCAGAAAATCTTCGACTCCCTGAACTCCGTCATCCGCGAACAGATTACAGGCGTGCGCGTCATAAGGGCCTTCACGAGGGAAGGCACCGAAGACGAGAGGCTCGGAAAGGTCAACAAAGACACCTACGACCTTTTGGTCCCCATAGGCTTCTGGATGGGATCTATGGGCCCGATCCTCTGGTTCATCACTAGCATCGCGGATGTGGCGATAATGTGGTTCGGAGGAAAGCTGATAGAGTCCGGCAACATGCCCATCGGGGCCCTGCAGGCCTTCATCCAGTACCTCATGATCGTCCTCATGGGCTTCATGATGGCCGCGATGATGTCGGTAAGGCTGCCCAGGGCGTCGGTGTCAAGCGGGAGGCTGCTGCAGGTAATCGACGACAAAAACAGCCTCTCTTTCCCGCAAGATCCCTACAGGCCCGAGGCCGTGAAAGGCGAGATTGAGTTTCGCGACGTCTCTTTTTCCTATCCTTCTTCCGACAAGCACGATGCCGTAGAGCACATAAACTTCAAGGCGAAGGTGGGGGAGACTACGGCGTTTATAGGCGCCACGGGAAGCGGGAAGAGCACTATCCTCTCTTTGGCCCAGAGGATTTACGATCCGGACGAAGGGGAGGTCCTTTTGGACGGCCACAGCCTCAAGGAATTCGATCCGGAGTACCTGTCCAGGTTCTTTGCGCCCGTATTTCAGACCGCCAAGCTCTTTACCGGAACCATCCGGAGCAATATGAAGTTCGGCAAGGAAGACGCTACGGACGAAGAGATATGGAAGGCTCTCGAAATCGCCCAGGCCAAAGACTTTGTGGAGGGCTTCGGAGAAGGCCTCGACTACAAGGTTGCGGAAGGGGGAACGAACTTTTCTGGAGGCCAGAAACAGAGGCTGTGCATAGCCAGGGCCATCCTCAAAGGCGCCCCCGTCTACACTTTCGACGACGCCTTTTCCGCCCTCGACATGGCCACTGACAAAAAGCTGAGGGAGGCTCTGGAGCCGGTGACAAAGGATTCCTCCATGCTCCTGGTAGCCCAGAGGGCCAGCTCCATAATGAGCGCCAAAAAGATAATCGTCCTGGACCGCGGCAGGATCGTAGGGGAAGGGAACCATGAAGAGCTCATGGAAAGCTGCCAGACTTACGAACAGATAGTGGCGTCCCAGACCGGGACAATTCAGGAGTGAGATGGCCGGATACAAAAGGTTGATTACGGGCAAGGAGGAGAGGACCCTCGTCAAAAGGCTCTGCTCCTACCTGCTCAAGTACAAGCTCGCACTGATTTTGACGATCCTCTCCGGCCTCGTGGGCGTATTTTTGACGGTCCTGGGGCCCAGGCTTTTGGGGACTGCCACTAACGTGCTCTTTTCCGGGATCATGAGCCAAAAGCTCATAGACGCCGGCTTCAAGCCCGGCACTCCCAAGTCCGTCATCATCCGCCTCATGGACGCCCACGGCATGGGCAAACTGGCCGACATGGTCCAGGCTATGACCATAAACCTCAAAGTGGGGATGAACTGGCGCTACTTTGCGATCCTCCTGGTCTGGGTAGGGGTCATATACCTTGTGGCCGTGGGGCTCAGGATTTTTGAAAACTGGCTCCTGGCCAAAGTGATAGCCAAGTCGGTCTTCGAGATGAGGCAGCAGATAGAGGACAAGATAAACCACCTCCCCCTGCGCTACTTCGACTCGGTCCCGAGGGGGCAGATAATGTCTACTACCACAAACGACGTGGATAACATCACCACCTCCCTTCAGCAGATCCTCTCCCAGCTCCTCTTTTCCACCTTCATGATCTTCGGGGTCGTGATTATGATGTTCACGATTTCCTGGATCTTCACCCTCTCCACCATCGGGGCGCTGTGCATCGTGGTGTTTATCACCAAGATCTTCATCAACAAGTCCAAGCCGTCGTTTGTGGCCCAGTGGCAGGCCACAGGAGACATCCAGTCCCAGGTGGAGGAAGTGTACTCGGGAAACGAGGTCATAAAGGCTTATAACCAGCAAAAAGAGGTGGAAAAGGCCTTCGACAAGAAAAACCACCACTTCTACAAAGTGACCTACAAGGCCCAGGCGATGTCGGGGGCAGTGAACCCCGTGGACGGTTTTCTGGGCAACCTGATCTTTGTGGCCATCGTCATAGTCGGGGGGATATGCGTCATAAAGGGCCAGATGACCCTGGGAGACCTGCAGGCCTTCGCCCAGTACTCCCGCCAGATCCAGAGGCCCGTCGTGCAGCTGGCCTCCATGTCCACCAACGTCCAGTCCGCCCTCGCATCCTGCAAGAGGTTCTTCGACTTTTTGGATGCCGAAAATGAGGAGCCCGACGAGGCCACCGAGAGCTTTGAAGAGGACGGAAGGCCCTTCGAGGGCAAGGTCTCCTTCGAGGGCGTCTGGTTCTCCTACGTCCCCGAGGACCCGCTCATAGAGGACCTGAACTTCTCCGCCTCCCCGGGCCAGATGATCGCCATCGTGGGTCCCACGGGCGCCGGAAAGACCACGATAGTAAACCTCCTCATGCGCTTCTACGAGATACAGAAGGGCGAGATAAAGGTGTCGGGAGTGAACACCAGGCACGTCACAAGGCAGGATTTGAGATCGCACTTCGGCATGGTCCTCCAGGACACCTGGCTGTTTAGGGGAACGATAAGGGAGAACCTCCTCTACGGCCTGAAGCCCGGAGAAAAGATAAGCGAGGAAGAGTTCATGGAGGCCTGCCTTAAGACCCACGTGGACGACTTCGTGCAGGGCCTGAAGAACAAATACGACACCGTGCTGGATTCCGACGCCTCCCAGCTCTCCCAAGGCGAGAGGCAGCTGCTGACGATCTGCCGCGCCTACATCTCCCAGCCCGACATCCTCATTTTGGACGAGGCCACGAGCTCTGTAGACACCCGCACCGAGATGCTGGTCCAGCAGGCCATGAACAGCCTGAGCCAAAACAGGACGAGCTTCGTCATAGCCCACCGGCTCTCCACTATCAGGGACGCCGACACCATCCTCGTGGTAAACCACGGAAATATCGTGGAGAAGGGGAACCACGAGGAGCTGCTCAAGAAGAACGGCGAATACGCCAAGCTCTACCGCTCGCAGTTCGCCACCGCCGACGCCTAGCTTTCCCTCATCCTGTCGGTCAGGGCCCTCGACAAAGTCAGCTCGTCTGTGTACTCGAGTTCGGATCCCACCGGCATCCCGGAGGCCAGACGGGAAATCTTTGTGGAGCCTTTGAGGAAGGAGGCTATGAAGGCGGAAGTTGCCTCCCCTTCAACGGTGGAGTCCAAAGCCAAAATGACCTCTTTGGCCCCTTCCTTTTCGACCCTCTCTTTAAGCTCCCGGATTTTGAGGTCTTCCGGCCCTATCCCGCTCATAGGATCTATCAATCCCCCCAAAACGTGGTATTTTCCGCGGTACACCCCCGTCTTTTCAAAGCTCATCACATCCAGGGGGCGCCCCACCACGCAGATCTCGTTTTCCCTCGAGGGGTCAGAGCATATTTTGCACACTTCCCCGTCCGACACGTTCCCGCAGATTTTGCAAAAGGTTATCTCGCCGGAGAGCCTCTCTATCGCCCCTTCTATCTTTTTGCCCTTCTGGGGGGAGGAGAGCAGGGAGTAGACGATCCTTTTGGCGCTCTTTGGGCCGATTCCGGGGAGCTGGCTGAAAGCCTCTATCGCTTCTTCAATGATGTCCACGTCACTCCTTTGCCACTTTTCCGCCGAGCTCCTCGGCGATCTCCTCTGCGCTGAGAGGCTTTTCTTCGAGCAGCTGGCCGGAAAGCTCGGCCAGCTCCGCCATGGTCATCTCGCGTATCTTGGTCACTTTCTCCCCATTGGCGGCCGTGGCGGCAGGGCGGATCTGGGCAAAAGCTCCGATCAAAGAAAACGTTTTAGACCCAGACTTAATATTTGAATTTTCAAAAAAAATAATAAGACTCGCTCCTAACAGTAACGATGCTTTT
>JAGCPN010000005.1 GCA_017965665.1 Aeriscardovia sp. | reverse complement strand
TACTCCACCTTCTCCACGGCGAGCGTGGAAAGCTTTGAAAACTTCAAAAAGGGCCTGTTCAGGGGCTTTGCCTTCACGGGGGGCATGTACCTTCTCTCCCTCGGCCTCTGCTTTGCAGGGTTCTTCATAGGCGTGGCGTAGAGAGGGGGGACTAGGCTGCAGATTTCAGCCTTTCTTCTACCATTTCCGGAATTGCCTCGTCTATCGGGGCTGAGATGAGGCGCGTGGCCAAACGGTCGTACGGCGTCTCTCCCTGGTTCACGATTATCAGGGAGAGCCCCATTTGGACCGCTATGGGAGCCAGAGACGCTGCCGGATACACACCGAGGCTCGTGCCGATTACCCACAGTTCTTCGCACGGGCGCATGTCTTCGACGCACTTTTCCATGGAACCTGCAGGCAGCGGTTCTCCAAAGTAGACCACGTCCGTCTTTAAAATTCCTCCGCATTTTTCGCACCTGGGGTCCGGCTCTTCGTCCAGGTTCTTCATGATTTCTTTCGTGTCGTATTTTTTCCCGCACTTCATGCAGTGGCTGGTAAGAATAGTCCCATGCAGATCCACTACATTCCGGCTCCCGGCCTTTTCGTGCAGGCCGTCGAAGTTCTGCGTGGCCAAAACACCGAGGCCGCCCGCCTTCTCCAGCTCGGCTAAGGCAAAATGGGCCTTGGTGCACTTGGCGTTCCACACGGGGCTTTCTTTCTGCCACCTCCATGAAAACTCCCTTGCCTCTTTGTCTTTCATGAAGGCGTCTATGTCATAGACCTGCATCTGATCCGGGTGCTTCGTCCAAACGCCATCCGGCCCCCTGAAGTCCGGGATGCCGGCTGAAGTCGAAATGCCCGCTCCCGTGAGCACTGCGATCTTCTTCACTCTTCCTCCTTGGCTATAATCTCTTCCACTCCCTCTTTCTTGTTCGCAAACCTCGCCATGGCAAACAGGTAGTCCGACATCCTGTTTACAAACGCCATGTCTTCGTCCCTTATAGGCTCTGAGCCCGTCTGGTTGTAGGCCACGCAGCTCCTCTCGGCCTTCCTGACGAGAGTCCTTGCAAAGTGGAGCCTTGCCGCAGTGGGGCATCCCCCGGGGAGGATGAACTCGTGTATGGGTTCGACTTGCCCCATGTACCCGTCTATCCCCTTTTCTAGCTCCTCTGTATCCCCTTTGCCTATGAGCTCCTTTCCCGCGGCTATGTCGCACTGGAGCCTGTAGAACTTGTGGCCCAGAGCCGTAAGCGGGGCTTTGAGGCAGAAAAGGTCCGGAGGGAGGGTGGATGCTACCACGCCCAGCCATGACTGGGCCGCGTCCAAATTGCCCACGGCCTCCACCTTCATGGCGGACTTCGGCGTCCGGGTCCCGTTGTACTGGCAGGTTATTCCCTTGTCACCCTTCCTCGTGTAGAGTTTCTCAGAACCGGCCTCTTTTTCTTCAGCCATTTTTCCTCCATGTAGGATTTAATAAGAAGCAATCAGAAAGCGAGGAAAACGTTGCGCAGGTTTTCGTGGTTCAATCTGGCCTCTCTCCTATTTTCCGTCACTTCTATCGTAGTCCTCCTGCCCTCCCCCGGGGGCTGGGCCGCCTTCTGGCTCACGCTCTCGCTCTTCTGCCTCCTGTTTTCCCTCTCCCTCCCCTTTTTCCCCGAGGAGGTCGCAGGGAAAGGCAGGAGGAGCGTTTATTTCCTTTCCTCCCTGAGCCTCGAAGTTCTGGCCTGCTCCCTCTCCTCGGCCTTTCCCTTCCCCATCTGGGTCCCCATACTCTTCGGGTCCCTGTTCATCATCTTTTCAGGCTTCCTCTTCACTCGCCCCCTGCTGCTCTTTTGCAGAGCCTTAAGGCCCAGGGCCAGGAAATGAGGAGCAGGACGGCCGTACACACTCCGCTCAGAGTGTCTCCGGGAAAGCCCTGGGCCAGGACTATCCAAAACATCTTCCAATCGAACTGGCGAAGGTAGATGAAGTAGTAGAGGTTCAAAAGGAAGCCGTAGGCCCATCCGGAGCAGAGGCCCCCGATGGCGATCTGCCAGCGTTTCGCCTTCTTGTCTTTAAGGAGCCCCGCGGCCAGGCCCAAAAGCCCCCAGGCCAGCATCTGCCAGGCCGTCCAGGTTCCCTGCCCCAGGTAGAAGTTCGAGACCAGCGGCGCGAGGGCCCCCGCCAAAAACCCCTCGCTGGCTCCAAGGCTCATCCCGGCCAAAATCACGAGGAAATTTGTAAACTCCACCCCCTCTATCGGTATGCGAACGAGCCTCAGGGCGCAGGCGAGGGCCGTCAGGGCCGAGAGGACCGCGACGGATCTGGCCGGGATCTTTTTGGCCTCCGTCGCCCAGAGGGCCAGGGCCGCCACGCAGGGGAGGGCCGCAGCCGTGAAGGCGAAGGCCATCCGGGCCTTAAAAAGGCAGATCAGGCACAGGAGGGCTACAGCCAAAAGGAAGCTGAAAGAGAGGATCCACGCCCTTATGTTTTTCTTTGTCATGAGCAGTCCTTCAAAGTAAGCACGTTCTTTTGGGGAAAGGCGAGCCGGAAGGGGGTGGTAAAGAAGGCCAGGCCTCCGACCAGCTCCCGGCTCCCTCCCAGGAAGACCTTTTTCCCTTTCAAAAGGCACAGGGTCCTGTCGGAATAGGAGGCGCAAAAATCGGGGTCGTGGGTGGAAAAAATCACGAGGGCGCCCCCGCGGGCGCGCCTTAGGATCTCTTCTCCCACTTCCTTTCTGGCCGGCCCGTCCAGGCTCCGTCCGGGCTCGTCTAAGAGGATCACCCTTTTTCCGGATCCGAGCGCCAAAAGGTCTGCCGCCCTCTGCATCTGCCCGCGGCTTCCGGTCAAAAATTCTTCTCTGCCCAGCCCTTCCCCCTCCTTGAGGGCTAAAAGCGGGGAGGGGTCCTGGGGGAGGAAGAAGAGGCCGCGATCCCTCCTGCGTATCCTCCCGAACCTCGGGCGCAAAACTCCCGCCAAAAGCTTTAGGAGCGTGGACTTGCCGCTCCCGTTCTCCCCCACGACAGCCAGGCTCTCTCCGGAAAAGGCGTCGAAAGAGAGGTCAAAGATGTCTAAAGAAGGGGAGCCGGGCCAGGCGAAGGCGAGGTGGGAGGAAGAGAGGGACTTTTCTTCAAAAGCGGTCCGGGGAGGGTTCGGCGCCGGAGTCGGGGAAAAGGGCAGATCCTCTGCCTCCCCGACGCTCAGGGGGGCGGGAAGGCCGCGGGAGAGGTAGAGCTTTTGAAAGTCGGGGACGAGGGCCCTCTCCCCCCGGCTCCAGAGCTCTTTTAAAACTTTTCCCGCCTCACCTTCTGCCAAAGTCCTCCCGCCTTTCAGCGCGACAATCCTGGGACCGAGGGGGAGGAGCCCGTCGAGATCGTGCTCGGCGATGAGGAAGGTGATTCCCAGATCCCGGTTCAGAGATGAGACGAGGGAGGCGGCCCTCCTTCTCGAGACGGCGTCCAAAGGCGAGAAGGGCTCGTCTAAGAGGACCAGGCCGGGGCGCCTGGAGAGGGCGAGGGCGAGGGCGCAGATTTCGATTTGCCCTGCCGAGAGGGAGGAGAAGGGCGCGTCCAGAAGGTGGCTTATCCCCAAAAAGGCCAGGACGTCGAAAACTTCGAGATCGCCCGCCCCCCACATTTCCATTTCCTCCCTCAGGCACCCCCCCAGCATCGAGGATGCCGGCTCCTGGGGGACGGATGCGATCTTAAGTCCGGGCGGGAGCGAAATCTCGCCCGCCGTCTTTTCCTTTTCCCCCGCCAAAACCTTCAGGAGGGTGGTCTTCCCGCTGCCGTTGCCGCCCAAAAGAACCGTGACGGAGCCGGGCGGGAGCGAAAAGGAGACGCCCTGCAGCGCCTCTTTTTTGCCGCAGAGGGCCGATACCCCCTTTACCTCCACGCAGCCGCCCAAGCCCGCTCGCCCCCTTCAAAAAGGTAGGGAAGGGGAGCGAGGAGGGGGGAGGCGGCCAGAGGGAAGGGGGGGCGAAGGAAGCAGAGGGCCGAGAGGGCCACGGCGAGGGAGGCGAAGATCCAGGACTTTGCAGTGCCCCTCCCCCGCCTCCCGCGCGGGGCCTCTTTTTCCAGCCTCTCCAGCCTCTCTATCTTTTCCGCCGGATAGAACAGGGCGAGGGCCAGGAGGGCGTAGACGAGCTTTTTGGCCTCGCGCCGCCCCGGGGCGGAAAACAGGGAGGGCTTTTCCCCTTCAACTTTCAAAAGGGAGAAGAGGGAGGAAGAGAGGGAGGCCAAAGAGAGGACCATGCCGGCGCTGACCTGCGCTATCAGGGCCGACTTTGCAAAGGCTTTGGAGCGCATCCTGCCGGCCCCCTTTTTCTCCTGGGCCCGCTTTTCAAAGAGGGAGGCCAGGCAGATGTTTAAAAACGCCAAGGAGAGGAAGGAGGCCTCCCTGAGGCCCTGAAAGGTCGCTTTGAACACGGAAAAGCGCCAGAAGGCGCGGCCCTGCCCGAAGGTGAGGAGGGTGAGGGCGAAAATGACGAAGGCGGGAAGGAGGGAGGAGGAGAGGACCCGCAGCATCTTTTTTCCGCTTCCAAACAGGAGCTCCGCCCCCGCCGCCGCCGCAAAAAACTCCCCCTGGGCCGCAAGGCACTTCATGGAGCTCACGGCCGCCACCTCGGCGGTAAAGTAGACAAGGAGCGAAAGGGGGGAGAGGCGGTAGAAGGGGAAGGAGCGCATCAGCGGACGGGGCAGGCCCCGCCGGCGCAGTCGCTTTGCCCCACGATTTCCATTTGGGCCTCTTCCGAAGCGTCCCCGAAGGCGGCCTCGGGGTCCGCGCAGATGGCTTCCACCATCTTTTCGTACTCCTCTTCCCCTATGGCCTCCTTGGGCATCTGGGCGTACCCCCCGTCGACGTACTCGAGGAGGGAAGTGGACTTGATCTTTCCCGCCCATGCCGAGAGGATGCGGGGTAGGCTTTCAGCCTCGTCCTTTTTAAAGGTCACGGTGCAGCTCACGGCGTTGTCGGACCAGAAGCGCTGCAGGAAGGCCTGGGTGGCCAGCTGCTCTGAAGCCGACACGCTCCCTGCGCTCTCGAAAGTGTCTAGGTCCGCCCCGTAGGGCTTTACCGGGAACTCCACGCACATCGTGTGCTTGTTGTAGATGTCGGGTTCGACTTTGTAGCCGCACTCCCTCAGGACGGGGACGAGGGGGTCGGAATCTTGGAAGCGGATCCTCTGGATGAAGCGGCGCGCCCACTGGAAGTGCATCCCTTCGCTCGCCCCCGCGAGCTTGGCCACGGTCCCGGAGGGCTTGACGGTTGTCAGCTTCCTTGAGAGGCCGCATCCCAGCTGCCGGCTGTACTCTTCGTCGGCCTTCTTTACGGCCCTGTAGAGCCCGTCCAGGGCGGATGCGATTTCGGGGTTGTAGACGGGCTCTTCCCCGTCCCACCCCTCTACGGCCCTGGAGTTGAAGCGGGAGAGGAACCAGTCCTGGATTCCGCTCAGGCTCACGCCGATCCTGCGGTTGCGGCCTATGGCCTCGCGGCTGATCTGCCAGTCGTAGGAGCCGAAAGTGACCCTCTTGGCGTAGCGCACGGCCAGGCGCGCCACTTCGCCCAGGTCCCACCCGTTTTCCTCTGCGATCGCGGGAAAGATCTCGAACAGGTTGCAGGGCTCTCCGTCCTCCAGGGTGATTTCGCCGCAGGGGTTGGTGCCCTGGGCCAGGGGATCGGCCTCGGGGTTGAAGCCGTCTTCGATCCTTCCGAAGTTGCGGGAGAGCCCCAGGTCCACCACCCCGGGCTCGCCGTTGACTACGACCTCCCGGGCCACTTCTTCGAACTGCTCCCTCTTTCCGTCGGTCACGACCGAGTTGTTGGAGGCCCAGCGGTGGTGCATGAGCTTTTCGGGGTCCTGCTTCATCTTCCTGAAGGCCTCGTCGTCCCAGTCGCCCAGGGCGAGTTCGGCGCTCCTTCGGACGTTTCCCGCCACCACGGCCTTGCCGATGAGGTTGCCGATGTCGGTGGCGTCGACTGAAGTCAGGCTCCTTCCGGCTGCGGCGTTTAGGATCCCGTTTACGTCCAGCAGCATCTCCACTAGGGGCCCGGCCCCGGAGGCGGTGCCCCCGAAGCCCTTTATCCTCTCCCCCCTCGCCCTGAGATCCGACACGTCTACAGACAGCACCTTTGAAGGTCCGTAGGAAAAGTGGGAGTCTATGAGGTAGGCCAGGGCCATGACCCACCCTTCCCTGGAATCGGGGACTTTGAAGTACTCTTCTCCTTCCCGCTCCCCCCTCTCGGACAGATCCCTGGCTCCCGCCTCCCTGGCCTCCTTGTAGGAGCCGTTGGAGGGGTCCACAAAGATCTCAAGGTCCGTCTCCCTCTCGACGGGGGGGATCTTGGAAACGTTCGCCCGGGTGACGGAGAACCCCACTCCGCCCCCCTTCATCAGCTCGTCGAAGGTGAAGGCGAAGGGCATGGACACGGCCGGGCGGGAGGGATCCAGGTAGGGGGGGAGGATCTTGGAATCCCCGTAGGGCTGGGGGCGCATGGAGATGAACCAGCAGTTGTTCAGCGAGTCGCCGTGCATCCTCTGGTATCGGGTGCCGCTCACCCACAGGTTGCGCCCGGAGGGGGTGGCGGAGAGGGAATAGATGAGGCGGAAGAGCTTTTCTGCCTCATCTTTCATCTCTTCTTTTGCCGCCCCGTCCCCCAGGGCGATCCTGGGGTCCAGGTTGACGTTGCCTTCCACCACCCTTTTCACGGTCTCGGGCCACGTCTCCGTCCTCTTCTCGTCCTCCAGGAACCTGGCGTAGGTCCTCTTGTAGGTGATCCATCCCAGGGGCCCCCAGTGGGGCTTTACCTCCCTTACGGTCCTGTCTACAAAATCTCGGTCCAGCTCCACCGCAAACCCGCTCATGCCAGGGCTCCCCCCTTCGTCTGAAGAAATAGAATTTTACTAGATATGGCACTTGGACGGCCAAAAAATACTATATCTAGTAGTCTACCCTCTTTGAGGCAGAGGATTTCCACCCCTGTAGGGTGGTATGTAGAAGGGAGTTGGAGACATGCCGAGAGCGCAAGAAAGCGGAGGGGTGCTGACCCTCGTGGCATCCCCCATCGGAAACGATCTGGACCTCTCCCCCAGGGCCAGAAGGGAAATAGAGGAGGCGGACCTCATCGCCGCCGAAGACACCCGCAGGTTTTGGGACCTTTGCCGCAGGGAGGGCCTCTCGCCCCGCGGGCGGGTCATCTCCTACTACGACCAGGTGGAGAAGGACAAGGCGGGAAAGATAGCGGAGGAAGTTTTGGCGGGGGCGAGGGCCGTCCTGATTTCGGACGCCGGGACCCCTGTCATAAACGATCCGGGGTACGTGGTAGTAAACGAGGCCGCAAAGAGGGGGGCCAGGGTGACGGCCTGCCCCGGCCCCTGTGCGGCACTCCTCGCCCTGATCCTCTCGGGCTTTCGGGCCGACAGGTTCTGCTACGAGGGGTTCATCCCCAGAAAGGAGGGGGAGAGGAAGAGGGAATTTGAGAGGCTCAGAGGCGAAGAGAGGACGTCGATCTACTACGAATCGGCCAGGAGGCTTGAAGAGAGCCTAAAGGACATGCGGGAGGCGCTGGGACCCGGGAGGCGGATCTGCATAGCCAGGGAGCTGACAAAGGAGCACGAGGAAGTATTGAGGCTCAGCCTCGGGGAAGCCTGCGGCCTCAAAGGTATCATGGGAGAGGTTGCACTGGTCGTGGAAGGGCGGCCTCCCAGGAAGGGGAGGGCCGCAGACTTTGTCCAAGAGGCCGAGAAGGCGGCCTGCGGGGGAGAGAGGCTCAAAGACGCGGTCAAAGAGATCGCCAGAAGGGAAGGCATCCCCTCCCGCGAGCTTTACGAAAAAGTACAGGAAAGCAGAAGAGGAAAATGACCCATATTTTAGTAGCCGTGGCCTGGCCCTACGCAAACGGCCCCAGGCACATAGGGCATATCGCGGGCTTCGCCGTCCCCTCCGACATCTTCGCCCGCTACCAGAGGATGCGCGGAAACGACGTCCTCATGGTTTCGGGGACAGACGAGCACGGCACCCCCATACTCGTGCAGGCGGAAAAGGAGGGGATGAGTCCGGAAGATCTCTCACTCAAGTACCACGAGGTGATAACCGAGGACTTGAAGGACCTGGGGATGAGTTACGACATCTTCACCCGCACCCGCACCCTGACGCACAAAGAGGCCGTCCAGGAGCTCTTCAGAAGCGCCCTAAGGAACGGGTACGTGTACCTGGCAGAGCAGAAGGTCGCGATCTCCCCCTCCACCGGCCGAACCCTGCCCGACCGCTACATCGAGGGCACCTGCCCGTTTTGCGGGGCCAAGGATGCCCGGGGGGACCAGTGCGACGAGTGCGGAAAGGAGCTAGATCCCACCGACCTTTTGGACCCCAAAAGCAAGATAGACGGCTCCACCCCCGTCATCACCTCCAAAGAGCACTACTTTCTCGACCTTCCCGCCCTGGCCCCCTTCCTCGAAAAGTGGCTGGAAAGCCGGCAGGGCTGGAGGGGCCCGGTCATGGCCTTCGCAAAGGCGCTCCTCAAAGACCCCCGCCCCCGCGCCATCACCCGGGACATCGACTGGGGGGTCCCCGTCCCCGAGGGCCCCTTTGCGGGCGACCCCTCCAAGAGGTTCTACGTCTGGTTCGACGCCCTCGTGGGCTACCTCTCCTCCTCTCTTGAGTGGAGCCGGAGGGCGGGGGAAGAAGAAGCGTGGGAAAAGTGGTGGAAGGAGGGGGCGGAGAGCTACTACTTTATGGGCAAAGACAACATCGCCTTCCACACCGAGATCTGGCCCGCCATCCTTTTGGCCTCCAACGGCGTAAAGGAGGGGGATTGCCCCTCGCGCTTCGGCGCCCTCTCCCTTCCCTCCAAGGTCGTGGCCTCCGGGTTTATGACCATGAAGGGGGCCAAATTCTCCAGCTCCCGGGGGGTAGTCGTGTACCTTCGCGACCTTTTAAAGACCTGCCAGCCCGACGCCATCCGCTACTTTATAGCCTCATGCGGCCCGGAAAAGGAGGACTCCGACTTCTCCTTTGAAGAGCTGGCAAGGAAGGTCAACGGGGAGCTCGTGGCCTCCTGGGGGAACCTGGTAAACAGGGTGTGCTCCCTCATACACAAAAACTGGGGGGAGATCCCGGACCCCGAGGGGCTGGGGCCCCGGGGCGAGGACCTGCTCTCTTCCACCCTCGAAGGGTTCGGGGAAGTGGGAGAACTCATAGGGGAAAACCGGCTCCACGAGGCCCTCTCCAAAATAATGCGGCTGGCCGGGCAGGCCAACCGCTACCTCTCCGACACCGAGCCCTGGAAGAAGGGGGAAGAAGAGAAAAAGAAGATCCTCTTCGCCGCAGCCCAGGCCGTCTCGGACATAAACGTCATGCTCTCCCCCTTCCTCCCCTTCTCTTCCCCCCGCATCTTCTCCCTTTTGGGCCTCCCCTCCTCCCCCTCCCTTCCCAATATCCGCACGGTCCGGGAAGAAGGGGAAGAGTGGAGCGAAATCTGCGGGCCCTACGAGTGCGGAAGTTGGGCGAGGCGGGAGATAGAAATAGGGGCGAAGGTGCCAAAGCCCTTCCCCGTCTTTAAGAAATTCGAGGCGCCAGGTGAAGCATAAAGAGAGGGGCTGGGCCGAGCCCCTGAAAATCGAAGGCATGGCAGACGACCACACCCACATCCTCTCCATCCCCTCCTTTGCAGAGCAACTGGGGGCACCGCCCCTCACCCCCGCCCAGATCTGGCAAAAGAGCCGGGAGGCCGGGGTTGAAAAGGTGATGGAGGTGGCCTGCGAAGAAAAGTACTTCGAAGAGGCGGCCAAGTTTGCCGAAGAAAACGAGGGGGTCTTTTACGCCCTCGCCATCCACCCCATAGAGGCCCTCGCCTGCGGCGGGGAGGAGGGGTACAGGAGGGCGTTTGAAAAGATGAAGTCCGTCATCTCCTCCCACCCCGGAAAGCTCGCGGCGGTGGGGGAGAGCGGGATGGACTTTTTCCACGCCGATCTTTCCACCCTGCCTTTCCAGAAAAAGGCCCTCATGGACCACATAGCCCTCGCAAACGATCTGGATCTGCCCCTGCAGATCCACGACCACGGGGCGCACAAAGAGGTATTTTCGGCCCTGAAAGAGGGGAAGGCGAAAAAGGTGGTCTTCCACTCCTTTTCCGGGGGGCCGGACTTTGCCAGGGCCGTGTGCGAAGAGGGGTGGTACCTCAGCTTTTCGGGGATGGTGACTTTCAAAAACGCTTCGGAGGTGCAAAAGGCGCTTCTTTCGGCCCCGAGGGGCAAGATCCTCTC
Organism: Aeriscardovia sp.; assembly: GCA_017965665.1. Classification (GTDB taxonomy): domain Bacteria; phylum Actinomycetota; class Actinomycetes; order Actinomycetales; family Bifidobacteriaceae; genus RGIG1476. The sequence continues at coordinate 11,643 of JAGCPN010000005.1, read as the reverse complement.
CGAAACCGACGCCCCGTCCCTCTCTCCTGCGCCCTGGAGGGGGCGCGTGAACGCCCCCTGGATGCTGGGCTGGACCCTCCGGTTTATGGGGGATCTTTTGAACCTGCCCGCCGGCGAAGTTGCTAAGATTACAAGGGAAAACGCGCAGGCCGCGTACGAAGCTTGGAGGTAGAAATGAAAAGCTGCGTAGGAATTATAGGGCTGGGCTCGATGGGGGCCTCTCTGGCCCGCAACCTCGCCCGCCACGGCTACAGGGTGTCTGTGTACAACAGGACCTTTGAGAAGGCGGAAGAGTTCGTAAAGGAGTTCCCCGACGACGGGTTCGTGCTCTGCGAGACCCTGGAGGACCTCGCCTCCTCCCTGCCCTCCCCCAGGGTGATTATGAGCGTCATAACCGCCGGGGAGCCCACGAAGGCGGCCCTGAGGGACCTTTCAAAGTTCCTCGCCCCGGGCGACCTTGTGGTCGACTGCGCCAACTCCTTCTACAAGGACTCTATGGAACTTGGCAAAGAGATGGAGGAAAAGGGCATACTCTTCGCCGACTGCGGGGTTTCCGGAGGCAAAATGGGGGCGCTTTTGGGCCCGTCTATGATGTTTGGAGGAAGCGAAAAGGCCTGGGAGCTGTGCGGAGGGGCGATCTTGGCCGCCTGCGCCAAGGCCAAGGGCGGAGAGCCTTGCGCCGCCAGGCTCGGGCCCGTGGGCTCGGGCCACTTCGTCAAGATGGTCCACAACGGCATAGAGTACGCGATCATGGGGGCGATAGACGAGATCTACGACATCTTCCGGCGCGAAGGGTTCTCGGCTCAGGACTGCGCCCGGATCTTCAAAAAGTGGGACGAGGGCGCCCTTCACGGGTACCTGACCGAGATCACGGCCAAGGTCCTGGAGCACAGGGACCCCAAGACCGGGAAGGCCTTCGTAGACCAGCTTAAAGACGAGGTCCGCATGAACGGGACGGGGACCTGGACGGTGCTCTCCGCCCTGGAGCTGGGCTCCTGCGCCCCCTCGGTGGGCGAGGCCGTGTTTGAGAGGATCTTCTCTTCCGAGCCGGCCCTGCGCAGGGGCTTTGCTCCCTCCCCGGCCCCGGAAGTGTCGGTGGATTCTTCCGAGGCCATGCAGGCCCTCTATCTCTCTTCGGCCATCATCTACGCCCAGGGCTTCGACGTCCTGAGGGCGGCCTCCGGCAGGTACGGATGGGACCTCGACTTTGCCGAGATCGCCCGCATCTGGGAGGAGGGGTGCATTATAAGGTCGGACTTTCTGCCCAAGATCTGCGAGGCCTTCAAAAAAGACCCCGCCCTTCCCTCTCTTCTCTCCTCCCCGGTCTTTGAAAAGATCGAAGAGGAAAACCTGCAGGCGCTCAGGCGGGTGGTTTCCAAGGCGGTCCTGGGAGGCGTGGCCTGCTTTGTGCTCGAATCCTCCCTCTCCTACTTTGACGACTTTTCCAGGCCCCTGCCCGTAAACCTCCTGGCGGCCCAGAGGGACTACTTCGGAGCCCACGGCTACGAAAGGGCCGACGAGCCGGGCTTCTTCCACACCGAGTGGGAAGAGGACGGCAGAGAGGTAAAAAGGCAGTAAAAAAGGCCGAAAAATGGAACAGAACCGGGTCAAGATACAGGATGTGGCCGCCTTCGCCCACACCAGCATCTCGACCGTGTCTAGGGTGCTGGACGGGGGAAAGAACGTGGACCCCAGGACCCGGGAAAAGGTGGAGGAGGCCATAAGCCGGTTGGGCTACATCCCCTCCGCCCCCGCCAGGGCGATGAGGCTGGGGCACACCCACCTTACCGGCCTCCTGGTCCCCGACATGACCAGCGGGTACCACGCGCTCCTGAGCCAGACCATAAAAGATTCCCTCTTCAGGAAGGGGTACCTCACCCTCATCGCCACCACCTTCGGCGACCCCTCCATCCAGCGCTCCTACATCTCTTCTTTCATCTCTCAAAGGGTTGACGGGCTAATCATCCTCTCCTCCCTCCTCCCCGATCCCCGGGAGGCCGTGAACCTGGAAAAGATTCCCGCCGTCTTTTTGGACACTTTCCTGAAAAAGTCGAAAATCCCGACGATAAACCAGGACGTGTCGGGGGCGGTGAGGGACGCTCTGAAGGACCTCGCCTTCTACAGGCACGAAAAGGCGGGGTACCTGCCCGGGCCGGCCGGAAGACTCCCCCTCCTCCAGGAGTACCAGGCTGCCCTGGAGAGGGAGGCCGGGGAATTTTTCAGGGAGGGCGCGGTGGAAGTGTCTGCAAAAACCGAGATCTCCATCATGTCCTCCTACGCCAACTTCCTGCAGGACCCCGGAGCCGCCAAGGACGCGAGTTCGGGCTTCAAGAGGCGGTGCGAAAAAGTGGACGGGATTTTGGACGCGCTCCTTTCCCGCGGGGTGAGGGCCGTGATCGCGGGCTACGGGCCCGACGCCCTGGCGGCCTATCTTTGCCTGAGGGGCCGGGGCATCCCCATAGGCCAGGGGGGAGTGAGCGTCATCTCCTTTGACCACGTGTCTATGGGGGACTTCCTCTCCCCTCCCCTCTCTTCTATCGAAGTCCCCGTGGGCCGGATGGGCCTCATGGCTTCCGAGAGCCTGGAAAAGGCGATGGCGGGGGAGATCATGGAAAACAGGAAAGTGGAGGCCGCCTACGTCCACAGGCAGAGCGTAGGGCTGGCCTGAAAGAAAGGGGCAAAGATGCCAGATTCTCTCTTCGACAAGCTGGATGCGGAAAAGAAAGTGGGGGCACTGGGCTCCCTGAACGCCGACTACTCGTTCTCCGTGGCCTCCTTCCCCGAGCCGGGGAGCACCATCGCGGCCGAAGGGTTCGCCCTGAGGCCGGGAGGCAAGAGCTCCAACCAGATAGTCCAGGCGGCGCTTTTGGGGATGGACTGCGAGATGTTCGGACAGGTCGGGGAAGACGATCTGGGGGGATGGCTTATAGAAAAGCTCCGGGAGGCCGGGGTAGAGACCGGGAGGATCTCCAGGAAGGGCCCGCAGTCCGGGTGCGCCTTCATCATGGTGGACAAAGCGGGCGAAAACGAGATAGTGGTGAACTCCGGCGCCAACGGGCTTTTGGGCGAAGAGTACGTGGAGGGGGTAAAAGATGCCCTCTCCTCCCTATCGGCCCTGGGCCTGTGCCTGGAAGTTCCAATAGAGACAGTGGAGAAGGCCCTGAGGGAGGTGGAGGGGCCCGTCAAAGTCTTAAACGTCTCCCCCATGCCCGCTTCCCCCTCTCTCGACATGGCCCGCGGGGCGGACGTGGTGATAGTCAACGAGGACGAGGCCAAAAAGGCCCTGGGAAAGGCCCTGCCCTCCTCTCCCGACGCCATGCGCTGGGGCATGGCCGCCAAGATTTTGCAAAAGAGGGATCTGCCCTCGGCCGTGATCACTTTGGGATCCAAGGGAAGCGTGGTATTGGACGGCGGCAAGGCGTGGCCCATCGCCCCCAGGGCCGTCTCCCCTTCAGACACCACCGGCTGCGGGGACTGCTTTGCGGGGGCGCTCCTGGCGGGGCTGGCTTCCGGGATGGGCCTTCCCGACGCGGCCGAGATCGCCTCCCTCGCCGCGGCCTTTTCGGCCCTGAGGCCCGGGGCCCAGAGCTCTTACGGGACGAAAGAGGAAATTAAAAAGTTTGCCCAACAGTGAGGCTTGAAAAGCGCCACGCGCTTTTCTCCCTGCCCTGGCAGAAGGTAGCGGGAATGAGGGGATCGTCGAAGTCATATTCGGCCTCTTCCACGATTTCCCGCTTTTCTTTTTGCGCTGCGACCAAAAAGACTTCGCGGCTGCGCCTGATAAATTCCAGGCTGACGCTCATGCGGCGGGAGGGCGGTTTTGGAGAGTCCTCCTCCCAAATCGTAAGATCCCCCTTTCTCTCCTTCCCCGGAAAGATCGAGGCTACGTGCCCGTCGGGGCCGCAGGAGAGCCAGGAGATCGAGCACCCGTTTTCAAACCCCAGATCCCGTATCTCCTTTTGGTAGGCCAGGGCGCCCTCTTTCGCGCTCGAAAGCTGCGGGAAGGGGTGGATGTGTCTTTCCTCCATCCCCCAGCCCTGAAGGACGGAAAAGAAGGGGGAGAGCTGGACGCAGTTTAAAAGGGATGTGTCGGAACTGAACCTCTCGTCTGCAAAAAAGACGTGGAGGTTTTGCAGGGGGACCCCCGAAAGCAGCGGGCTGGAAGCTATCGCCCTGGCCACCTTCTCCCCGTCCCTTCCCGCCGACACCAGCCACGATGCCCTTCCCTCGCCCTCCAGGATGCGGCGGGTGTCCAAAAGGATCTCGGATGCCACAGCTTCCCCGAAGCACTCCTCGGGCCAGACTTCTATTTCCCTTCTAGCCGACATCTTGCGCCCCCTCAATTTCAAAAGAAAGGCAGCTTTTGTACAGGGGGTCGGGGGGCAAAAGCCCCATCTGCCGCACCAAAAGATCCGCCAGGGACGCCTCCTGTTTGGGGGCCCTGAAGGCGCGGCCGCCTTCCCCTATTTCAAAGGCCTTTCCTCCTTCTTCTTCCCTTATGTACGCTTCCCCGTCCCCGCACTCGGCCGAGATCTTCGTTACGGAGGCGCTGAAGGTCGGTCCCTGCACGATTTTGGCCGGAAGGGAGAACTCCTCTCTGATCCAGCCGGCCAAAAGCATCACGCCCGCATCCAGCCTCCCGGCCTCTATGCAAAAGGAGAGGGCCTTCTTTTTCGAAAAGAGCGACAGGGCCCTCTCCCTCCACTGCCTCCCCCTCTCCCAGGAAAGGTCTATCGCCTTGGAACCGGCCTTCGAGAGGGAGGAAAAGTTGCGCAGCACCTCGCGGTCCCCGGCATCCGTGACGTAGCAGGAGCACATGGAGTAGAGCGCCTCCTTAATCTCCACCCTCCCCGGGTCGAACACCGTCAGGGAGGCCTGTTCGGGAAGGAGGGGGGAGAGGGCGTGGTCGAGGGGCACTTTGGATCCGATCTTCAGACAGGATGCCGTCCCGCCTCCGGGGAGGGCCTCGCTTTTAAGCCAGGCCCCCTCCTCTTCCTGCGCCCTTTGCACCGAAAAAGCCGCGCAGGAGAAGGCGGAGGCGACTTTTTTTGCCGCCCCCTCCCCTCCCAGGGCCAAAAAGGCCGCGGCGCAGTTGAGGGGGGCGGGGGCTTTGGCCCGATCCAGAGGCACAAATCCCTCCTCCCTTTCTACATCTTCCTCCATTTTCTCCCATCCCTTTCCATAAGCCTGGCCGCCCCCAGGGGGCCGCAGGATCCCGCCTCGTAGAATTCGAGGGTGGAGGGCTCGAGGCTCCAGAACTCCTCCAGTTCGTCAGTGATTTTCCATGCGAGCTCCGTCTCCTCTTCGGAAGGAAACAGGGATCCGTCCCCCAGCATCGCATCCAGAACCAGGTTCTCGTAGGCCTCGGGGCTCCCCTCGGCAAATTCCGACCTGTAGGAAAAGCCCATGCGTGCGTCCCTCAAAATCTCCCGGCCGGGGGCCTTGCTTTCAAACTCCGCCCACACCCCTTCGTCGGGCTGTATTTTGAATACGAGGCTGTCTTGCCCCGCCGGTGCGAAGGGGGAAGCGGCCTCGGGGCGCCTGAAGACCAGCGCCACTTCCGCCGAGCGCTTGTCGAGCCTCTTTCCGGTGCGAAGGTAGAAGGGGGCCCCCTCCCACCTGGGGGAGGCCACTTCCACCTTCAGGGCGGCAAAGGTGTCGGTGAGGGAGAGGGGGTCGACCCCGGGCTCCTGCCTGTAGCCTCTGACGAACCTTCCTTCCGCAAAGCCGGATGCGTACTGCCCCCTGGCCGAGGTCCTCTTCAAATCCTTAATCGAGCAGCTCTTGAGGACTTCGATCTTTTTTTCCCTCGCGCTTTCGCCACCTTCCGGCCTCTCCATCGCCGTGAGGGCCAGCAGCTGCATGAGGTGGTTTTGCAAAACGTCCCTGGCGGCCCCGGCCTTTTCATAGTACCCGGCGCGGCCTTCCACCCCCGCGGTCTCGAACATGCTGATCTCCACGTGGTCCACGTATTTCGAGCTCCACAGGGCGGAAAAGATCGGGTTTTCGAAGCGGAGGGGGAGGAGGTTTTGGACCATCTCCTTTCCCAGGTAGTGGTCCACCCGGAAGATCTGGGAGGGGGAGAAGGCGGAGGACAAAAGGGAATCCAGATCCTTTGCGCTCTCAAGATCCCAGCCGAAGGGCTTTTCTATCACCACCTTCTGGAGGGGGTCGTTAAGATCCGCCAGGCCGCATCCTTTGAGCCTCTCTATGACCTTGGGGAAGGAGGCGGGGGGGATGGAGAGGTAGAACATCTTCCTTCCCCCCGCCCCCTGCTCCCTCGAGGCCTTTTCCATTTCCCTTTTCAGGTCTTCAAACCTCTCTTCCTCGTCAAAAGAGCCCCTGCAGAAGTAGAAGTGGGGGGCCAAAAGGGAGAAGACGCCCTCTTTAAAGTCCGTGCGGCAGTTTTCCCTTATCTCCCCCTTCGCCCACTCGGTAAATTCCTCCCTGCTCCACTCCCGCCTTGCAAAGCCCACCAGGGCGAAGCCCGCCGGCAGCAGGCCCCTGTGGAAGAGGTCGTAGAAGGCGGGCAGGATCTTGTGCCTGGAAAGATGCCCCGTCACCCCGAAAAGCGCCACCGCGCAGGGCTCGGGGATGCGGTTTGAGTAACTGTTTTCCAACTTGTCCTTCTTCCTTTCAAGGCCTATAAAATTGAGCTATGTCCCTTATAGATTCGTGGATGGCGGCGTGTCCGGAGGGGGAGTTTCGGGGGGTTTTGGACCAGGCAGGAAAGACGGTGACCCTGAAAAGGATCTTCGAGCTGCACGCCTCCCTGGCCCCTTCGGAGTTCCTTTTGAACCTCGTGTGGACGCACTCCAAAATAGTTGCCGCCATAACTTTCGCCCTGTGCCTGAAGGCCAGGGAGAGGAAGGATGGCGGCGTAGACATCTCCGCGATGCGCTTCGGGGCCAGGGCCGCCTCCGGCCTCAAGGGCATCGGCCCCTCCCTTCCGCGCTTTTCAGGCCTGAGCCGCCAGCCCGCGGTGGCACTGTCGGTGGTGGGGGCTCTCCTGCACGACGTGGGCGCCTACAGGGTGTCGAAAGACGGGTTTTCTTTCGACGATTCCTACCTCTTCCACGGCCTCTACGGCTATATCGAGCTCCACAAGGCGGGATTTGGGGAGGAGATATCCCTCTTTGCCAGGAACCACACGGGCAGCGGCATCAGCCGGCAGGAGGTCATAAGGGAAAACCTCCTGCTCCCTCCTCAAGACTACCTTCCCACGACCGCGGAGCAAAAAGTCGTAGCCTATTCCGACTGCTTCCACACCAAAAGCGTCCCTCCGGCCTTCGTGGCCTTCGAGGAGGCCGAAAAGCGTATAGCCCGCTTCGGCAAGGGTCCTTTGGAACGCTTCAAAGAGATGGAGGCGAGCTTTGGAAGGGTGGACCTGAAGGGGATATCAGAAGAGTGCCGGATGCCTATCTTGGGTCGCCAACTACCGTCTTCCGGTCGATGATGGCCCCGAGGGCGTAGAAGATCGCCACGGAGTCTATCACTTCCTGCAGGATCGCCCCCACCACTACCGGGATGAAGTTGCAGGCGGCCAGGATCATCAGCACTATCGCCAGGCCTATCCCCAGGAGCACCGCCTGAAGCATTATGTTCTTGGTCTGGCGCGAGATCGCTATGGACCTGGGCACGGCCAAAATATCGTCGTTCATTATCACGGCCTGCGCGCTTTCGCTGGCCACCGTGGCGGACCCGTCCGTCATGGCTATGCCGATGTCGGAAGAGGCCAGGACGGGGGCGTCGTTGACGCCGTCGCCCACCATCATGGTGACGTGCCCGTGCCCTCCCATCTTCTCCAGGGCCTTTCCTCCTTTGGCATCCCCGTCCGTGTCGGTCTTCTTGTCGTTGGCCACAACCGCCAGCTTTTCTTCCGGAAGCAGCCTGGCCTTCACGTCGCCTATGCCCAGCTGGGAGGCTATGGCGTCGGCAGTGTCCTGCCTGTCGCCCGTAACCATGGTGATCTTTGAAATTCCGAGCTTCTTTAGGTCTTCTATGGCGGTCTTCGAGTTGGGCCTGGGAAGGTCCTTTAAGACGATCCTGCCCGCGATTTGCCCGTCTACCGCCACAAAGACGCCGATTTCATCGGGCGCCCCTTCGGCAAAGGAGGGGGACTGGCCGGTGGAGTCTTCCAGCCACTGGAGCTTTCCGGCCATCACACGGCGCCCCTCCACTTTTCCGCTTATGCCGTTTCCGGGGTTTTCCTCGACTTCCTCGGCGGAGGGGAGGCCGGAGGCCCCCCACAGGGGCTCTGCGGCCTTGGAAATCCCCTTGGCGAGGATATGGACCGAGTAGCCTTCGAGGGCCCCGGCAAGCTTTAGGATCTGATCTTTGTCAAATCCGGGGAGGGCGTCGACCCTGTAGACTTCGGGGTCTTTGGAGGTGAGGGTTCCGGTCTTGTCGAAGAACACGTGGCTGACCCTGCTCATCTGCTCCAAGACCCCCTGGGACTTTACGATGATGCTGTGCTTGGCGAGCCTGCCTATGCCGCCCATGTAGGCTACGGGGGCAGCTATCAGCAGGGGGCAGGGGGTGGCCAGGACCATGACCTGGACGAAGCGGACGGGATCGCGGCTGCAGGCCCAGGCGATGATGCCTATTGCGAGGGACACTACGGTGAAGGGCACCGCCAGAAGGTCGGCGGTCTTCACTATGGGGGCCCTGGAGTCGTTGGCGCTCTCCACGAGCTTTAAGATCTGCTGGTACTCGGAATCTTTGGCGGCGGCCGTGGCCTTCATGTAGAGGGCGGTGGACTGGTTGACGCCTCCGGAGAGGATCTTGTCTCCTTCCTGCAGGTCGGCCGGCACGGGTTCGCCGTTTATCATCGACATGTCTACGGAGGCCTCGCGGCTCACCAGCACGCCGTCTACGGGGATGGTCTCTCCGGGTTTTACGAGAAGTACGTCTCCCACGCTTATCTTTTCAACCTGCACGTCCTTGACGGCGTCCATGTCCCCGGGATCCACGAGGTGGGCTGTCTTGGGGGCGTTTTCCATGAGCTTTGTGAGGTTTTCCCCGGCCTTGGATTGGGCGAAGTCCTCTATGGCGCCCCCGGTGAACACCATAAGGTCGATAATCCAGGCCGCCCAGAAGGTTCCGACCAGGGTGGCGGAGATTATGGCTATGACCGCGAGGATGTCGGAACCGGCCCGATGGGCCATCCACCCTTTGATGATGTCGATGATTTCGACTACGAGGGTGTAAATGGAAAGGAGGATGAATATGACTATTGCTACAATTTTTGCGTCATTCCACAGAATGCCGCACACGATTCCAACCGCTATCGATATCAGCATCATGGGGGAGGATATAAAGAATTTCCAGACCCCTCTCCAGAACGTCGACATCTTCCCCTGCCCCTTTTTGGGCATGGCTGCAGCCGCTTCAGTCAAGGCGAATCCTTTCTCCGCGCGAGCGCGGATGCCCGAAGATTCGGGACTTAGCTAGATTGAACTTGATGACGAAAAAACTTATTGTTTAATCAATTTAGCCCGGACGAGTCCGGGTTTTGTTGATACATATTGTAGTTTAGGGAGGGCAAAAATACGAATGCGGAGGGCGTTACTTCTGCTTCTTTGCCTTTTTCCTGCCCTCCCTTTCTATTTTCAGCTTGGAAGCGGCGATGGAGCCTGCCACATACGCCTGGAGGCGGAGCCACTCGGGGAAGAGCTGCATTCCGTCAGCCATGGAATCTATGTCGGTGAGGGAAGAAAAAGCTTTCTCTTCCATGCTCAGCTTCATCTCGAGGTTCCCTTTTTCGTCACAGGTGCATTTGAAAGTTATTCCGCTCGACTGGTATTCGCGCTCGTAGATGATGGAGGTTTTGTAGGAATTTTCGCCCTTGTCCAAATGTACGGGGAGGTGGAGCCTATCTTCCATGTTCCCCCCAATGTCCGGGCATAAAAAAGCGGAGGATGCGAGATTCGAACTCGCGAGGGCGTGAACCCAACACGCTTTCCAAGCGTGCGCCATAGGCCTCTAGGCGAATCCTCCACGTGCCATGAGCACTGCCTCAAGTATACCACCTTTAGGGCAAAAATGCTAAGCGCGGAACTATAATTATTTGACTACAAAATATCCGGATTGGGGGGAGAATTGAAAAAAAAGAAGGTATTCGAGGCGGCTGCGGCCGTTTTGAGTTGCGCGGCCCTGGCAGTAATGCTGGCCGGATGCGGACAGTCTTCATCGACCTCGGCCTCGTCTTCCCAGGCCTCGTCGTCTTCACTTGCAGGAGGGAGTTCCGGAGAGAGCAAGTCTTCTTCGCCCGCGCCTTCCGCTTCCTCCTCCTCCGCGTCGGGATCGCAGTCTGCTTCGTCAGCTTCCTCTTCTTCCTCCCAATCCGGAGAGAGTGGAAGCGCCTCACAACCTCAGGAAACGGGATCTGCGCCTCAAAATTCCACTTCCGGTTCTGCTCCGCAAAGCACTTCGGGTACTTCTTCTTCCGCTTCCCTCACTCACTACAGCCAGGATCCTTCAGTCCCCCTGCCCAAAGCCATAAGCCCGTCTATTCCCGACAGCGCCACCGTGATAGGCCCGGACTATGCCCAGCTTCCGAACGGCAAAGTCGTGAACCTCTCTAACGGACAGGAAGTCACCAATCCAAAGATTGTCGGAACCGCCACCACTCCCCCCGATCCCGGAGCCGCTTCAGGAGGCATGAACTTCATACCTGAGCAGGTGGGAAGCGTTCGAAGCCAGATGAAAAAGCTCCAGGAGAGCCAGGAAGGATCTGCCGGAACCAGCGCCTACGTTGTAAAGACCGCAGCCTACATTCCCAATGGAAACTATGGGGCGTTCTGGTCTTCAAATTCCAACGGAGAGGCGTTCTATGACGGCCAGGGCAACCTCTTTGTCCAGCAGGCCAAAGGGGTTATAGACGTCTCCGCATGGAATGGGGACGTAAACTGGGCAGAGCTGAAAAATGAAGGCGTCCAAGGGGCGATAATAAGGCTCGACTACGGCTCTTACAACGGCTACGACTCTGAGGCCCTCAACAATATCGATCAGTGCCTGAAGCTTGGGATTCCCATGGGAGTGTACGTATACTCCTACGCCTACAATTCTCAGGTCGCGTACGGGGAGGGCAGCTATGCTGCGACCCTCCTAAAGCAGGCCGGACTTTCTCCCTCCCAGCTCCCCCTTGGCATTTACTATGACCTTGAGGCGTACAGCTGGTATGCTCACCCCCACCCCACCAGCCCGCAGGTCTACCAGGGGATAGTTTCCAGTTTCTTCGATGCGCTGTCAGCCGATGGGTACACGAACGCATCGGTCTATTCATATCCCGAATACCTTGAAACGGAGCTAAATACTCCCTACATTTACCAGCACGTAGGATGGATAGCCAGTTACTCATCGGTTCCGGGATTTAACCAGTGGAACACGAACTTCCGGGGATGGCAGTACAGCGATGAGGGAGAAATGGCTGGAACTAACGGGTATGTGGACTTGGATGCCTTCGGCTATGCTTCTTACTCGCCTATTGCATGGACCGGACCTCTCAACCTTTCCTCCTATCCCATAGCGGACCTGCCGGACGGCGACTACTACATAGACCTCGCCTCCGACCTCTCTACCTCCCTCCAGGCCCCTTCCGGCCAGGAGGGGATCCAGATGAATGCGGCTGCGGGCAACCGC
>JAGCPN010000004.1 GCA_017965665.1 Aeriscardovia sp. | reverse complement strand
TACTCCACCTTCTCCACGGCGAGCGTGGAAAGCTTTGAAAACTTCAAAAAGGGCCTGTTCAGGGGCTTTGCCTTCACGGGGGGCATGTACCTTCTCTCCCTCGGCCTCTGCTTTGCAGGGTTCTTCATAGGCGTGGCGTAGGGAGGAGGACTGTTTTCTGATTACAGAGGGTTGTTTACATAATTTATCTGTTTTTTCAAATAGGAAATCTTGATCGGGTTTTATAATCTAAACCATGACCCCGATCGAGATAGTATTCATAGTTTGTGCTATTTTTGGTCTTTTAGTAGCGATCGTTGCAATCTCTCTGGCGCTCAGGAAAAAGGGCCAAGGCGGCATCCTCCCCTCCGCTTCGCAGACGCAAAGCGGAGGGGCATCGCCTGCTGCGCCCTCCCCTTCGAAACGCTCCTTCCTGTTCCGTTCCCTTTTTTCCAAGGGCGTCGACCTGTCTAATCTGGAAGACGAGCTGATTATGGCGGACGTGGGGGCGCAAAAGAGCCACGAAATAGCGGAAAAACTCCGCTCGTCCCTTCCGCAGAACGCCGACGAGGCGGAAATCAAGGAGGTCCTCTGCTCCTATCTCGTTTCCACCCTTTCCCCGGTCGACAGATCCCTTAAGATCCCCTCAGGAAAGGCCGCTGCCGTGATCATGGCCGGAGTAAACGGGAGCGGGAAGACCACCACTGCGGGCAAACTTGCAAAGTACTTCAAAGATCGTGGGCGCGACGTGGTCCTGGCAGCATGCGATACTTTCCGCCCCGCAGCCGGAGAGCAATTGGAAATTTGGGCCCGGAAGGAGGAGGTAGGGATCGTGCGCGGAAAAGAAGGCCAGGACCCTGCCTCCGTCGCCTTCACTGCTTCATCCGGCCTCACTCCTTCTTCCCTTCTCATCGTAGACACCGCCGGCCGCCTCCAGACAAAAAAGAACCTTTTAGACGAGCTGTCGAAAATAAAAAGAGTCGTGGAAAAAAATGTGGAAGTGGCAGAGTGCCTGCTTGTCTTGGACGCCACTTTCGGACAAAACGCCCTCTCCCAGGCCAAAGTCTTCTCCCAGGCCCTGCCGCTTACGGGCATAATCCTCACCAAGCTGGACGGGAGCTGCAAGGGCGGGGTGGTCCTCGCCGTGGAAGACGAATTTAAAGTCCCAGTGAAAATGGTAGGGGTCGGAGAAGGGGACTCGGATCTGCGGCCCTTCGACCCTGAAGCCTTTGCGAAAGGCCTTACCCAGTGACTTACCTCTATTTCCTGCTGCCCTGCATCTTCATCTCATTTTTGGGGTGCGCCCTTTACTACGCGGGGCTTGGCGAAAAGGGAGATATCCTCCACTCTTTCGCCCTCTCTTTTGCCACCCTCTGCCTGATCTTCCCCCTCTTCATACTCTTTGGGTACAGCTTTGCGGTGAGCGGGAAGAACCTCGGGGGCATCATAGGAGATCCCTTCTCCGACTTTCTGCTCCGCTCCTCCCTCTCCCTCTCTTCAGGCGTATTCGGGCCCTCTTCGGCAAAGGCGCTGGAGGGCGCGGTCTTTTACGCCCTCATAGCCTGCCTGTGCCTCATATTCATTTCGGGAGCCGGAAAGATGCGCACGCTCCCGTGGCTCATATACTCGATTCTGTTCTTCATCGCGGTCTTCTGCCCCCTGTGCTTCATATTTTCCGCGCCTGACGGCCTCATGGCCTATTCCGGGCCTTTCTCCCAGTTTCTTTCCGTCCACTCCGCCTCCTCCCTCCCCTGCCTTTTGGGGATAATTCCGGGATGCGCGGCGCTGGGGCTGGAAATGGTGCTCAAGACCGATTCCTCCAAGCCCTCGATGCTGCTTTTGTCCCTTCCGGGCTGCTTCTTTCTGGAAGCGGGGCTCATGGGGGCGTGCATGGGGGAAGTGATACTGTTCGGAGGATCTCCGGCTTACGCGGCCATAGCGTTCCTTCTCAACTCCTCCTTCTCGGGCCTCTGTTTTGCGATCCTGGAAAAGATCTTTTACAAGCGCTTCTCCTCCCTTTCCTTCGCCACGGGGCTCCTGTGCGGAGGGGTGCTCTCCCTTTCCTGCTTCAGGCTCTCCCCGCTTTTCTGCCTCGTCTCCTCCCTTCTGACCTCCGTTGCGGCCTTCTTCTTCCTGCGCCTGGAAAACAGGCTCGGCCTCAAAGACCCGTTCCAGATTCTTTCGGTAAACGCGGTGCCGGGCGTGCTGGGGCTGATTTTCCTCTCCCTCTTCTCCCCCTCTTCCGGCCTCTTTCTGGGCAAGGGGGGATCGCTTTTGGCCATCTCCGCCTGCTCCATCCTCCTCTCCGCCCTATACGCTTTCGCCCTCTCCTTCTTAATCGCCGTCCTCGTAGGCCGCATTGGGCGCGGCTGGGGGTCGTCAGGGCCTTTGGATGCTCTGGACCTCGGCGAAAGGTACACAGAGGAGAAAGGATGGATTGAAAAGAAATGATGATGGTTGAAGCGATCACAAGGGTGGAAAAGCTGGAGGAAGTAAAAAGGTGCCTGGCCGGAGCGGGAATCAACGGCTTCACCATCTCCTCGTGCTTCGGATACGGGGATGAAGAGGGCACCAAAGAAGAGTACCGCGGGCGAAGATACCATTCCGACCTCATGGAGAGGATGAAGGTGGAAGTGGTGTGCGGAAGCGTGGAGGAGGCCACCGAGATCTCCTCCCGCCTTTCCGACGCCCTCGCCACCGGCCGCCCCGGGGACGGGATGGTGTTTTCTTTCCAGCTTTCGAGCTGCACGAAGATAAGGAAATGATCCCTGCCGAAGGCCATAAAAAATCCCCCCGGCTTAGGGGGGATTTTGTTTCAGGCCTTTACCTTCTCGCGCCTCCGCGGCCCCCGAAGAGCTGCAAAAGCGAGAGGAAGATGTTGATAAAGTCGAGGTAGAGGTTCAGGGCCGCAAAAATCGAGGCCTGCTTGTACTGCACCTCGGTGTGGCACATAGGCTCCAAGACCTTCTTTATCCACTGCACCTCGTAGAGAGTGAGGCCCCCGAAAAGGACCAGCCCCACGGCCGAGATGAACATCGTGGCTGCGGAAGCGTGCACGAAGTAGAGTATGACTTCCCCTATGACGAAGACGATGAGCCCCGCCCAGAGCACGGGCCCCAGCTTCAGGAGATTCTTCTTTGTCGACACGGCCAGCATCGTCAGGCAGAAGAAGAACCCGGCTGAAAACAGCAGGGCCACGAAGATGGTCCCGATATTGAACACGTAGAAGATCGAGCCCAGGGTGAAGCCCATGAGGACGGCGTAGGCGTAGAAGAGGACGCGGGCCGTAGCGGGATTCATCTTCCAGAGCCTGTAGGAGAGCACCATCGCAAATGCGATCTGCGCTATGCACAGCACGATCCAGCCCACCATGCCGGTGGCTCCGAGAAAGTCATACAAAAGCCCCGTGTAGGCGCTGACGAAGGCCGTGACGGCCGTTACCAAGAGCCCTATGCACATCTCCCCGTAAGACCTGACCAGCAGGGAGCGCATGGCTCTTTCCCTCACCACCTGGCCGTCCCCGTTGTAGAATCCGGGGTTGGGGTTGGTGTAATTTTGTCCCTGCCCATTGGGGCCGAACATGACTGCCTCCTCAGTAGTCCTTATTTTGAATTACAAGTCACTATAGATAATAACCGCTTACTGTTCAAGTAAATTTCAGCAGACATATAAAATATGTGTGTGAGACACAGTCTAATAAAAGTTTCTGGGAAATTTATAAGATATTTCCCAAACTTTTCTTTAAATCTTCTTCGCAGTTCCTCTGCTTTGGGGGAGAAGTGATGCCCTTTGCCAAAAGGCCCGTGTCGATAGTGGGGCCCACGGCCATAGGCAAAAGCGAGCTGGCCATAAGCCTCGGGCTGGCTTTGGGCGCGCAGGGCCCCTGCGAGATCGTGAGCCAGGACGCCTACCAGATCTACCGCGGGATGGACATAGGCACCGCCAAGCCCTCCCCTTTCCAGCTCTCCCGCCTCCCCCACCATATGATCGACGTCAAGGACCCCTGGGAAGAATCCAGCGCGGCCTCCTTCCAGTCCGAGGTCCTGGCGGTTTTGGAAGAGTGCGCCCGCAGGGGCGTGCGCCCCATACTCGTGGGGGGATCCGGCCTCTACGCCCGGGGGGCGGTAGACGATCTCTCGTTTGTACCCTTCGATCCGGATCTGAGGCGCACAATCGAAGAGAGGCTGGAAAAAGAGGGAAGCCTTTCCCTCTGGCAGGATCTTAAGAGATCCGACCCCGGCTGCGCCGCATCCCTGGATCCCAAAAACGGCCGCAGGGTCGCAAGGGCCCTCGAGGCGGCCCTGGGGGGGCATCCTCTCCCCTCTTCCCTCCCCCCCTACCGCTACCGCTTCCCGTGCCTCCAGATAGGACTGGATCTTTCTAGGGGAGATCTGGACCGAAGAATCGAAGAGAGGGTTGAAAAGATGCGCGAAGAGGGCCTGGAAGAGGAGGTGAGGGGCCTGGACGGGAAAATGTCTAGGACCGCGGCCCAGGCCATAGGCTACGCCCAGATCCTCGCCTGCCTTCACGGGGGTGTGGGAAGGGAGGAGGCGTTCGAGCAGATCAAAATCAAGACCCGCAGACTCGCCAGGAGGCAGATGAGCTGGTTTGGAAGGGATCCCAGGGTGCACTGGCTCGACGCATCCGATCCGGATCTTTTGCAAAAGGCTGAGGAACTGGTCCGGAGGGCGGATGCGGGCGAGTTCGACGAAAGCGATCTCGGCCCCAAGGGATTTGCCAGGCGCCCCCTGGGATCTGTTAAAACCCCGTAATCTCTGCTATACTTAGTTCTCAGCTTTGCCCCTTTAGCTCAATGGCTAGAGCAGCGTCCTTTTAAGTCGTGGGTTGTGGGTTCGAGTCCCACAGGGGGCACTTTTTTGTATCCTTTTCACTCTCTCCCCCCTATTTAAACCATATGAACCTAGTCTCACTCTTTGCGCACCCCGGACTCTTCCTCCAGCATTGGGTGACGGCGGCGGGCCTGGGGGGCGCCTACGCGTTTCTGTTTATAGCCATATTCCTGGAGACGGGGGTGGTGATCCTCCCGATAGTTCCGGGCGACTCCCTCCTTTTGGCCGCAGGGATCTTCGCCTCCCTCTCAAAGGACCTCTCTCTTCCCCTCCTTATCCCGCTTTTGGCCCTGGGAGCCGCTCTGGGGGATCAGAGCAATTACCTGATAGGAAAGCTACTGGGGGATAAAATCCTCAAAAGCCCCAAGTGGAAGAAGAGGCTGTCGGGAAAACTCGCCAAATCCGAAGAGATTTTAAACCGGTTCGGGAGGGGGGCCATGTTTTTCTCCCACTTCATACCCGTGGGGCGCACATTTATCCCGTTTCTGTGCGGGATTTCCGAGTTCCCATGGAAGAGGTTTTCGCTCTTCAACGTCCCGGGTGACTGCATTTGGGCCGCCGCCCTCTTATCTGTGGGATATTACTGTGCTAAAATTCCCTTTGTAAAGAAATACCTCGGCCTCATAGCTCTGGTGGCTGTGGGGGGGCTGGTAGCGAGCGTGCTCGTCTCCTTCTTCAGGTCCAAAAGGAAGAGGGGGAAGGGGTAGGTCGCATCCGGTCCGCGGGGGGCTATAGCTCAGATGGTAGAGCGTTTCTTTCGCATAGAAAAGGTCGCCGGTTCGAATCCGACTAGCTCCACTTTGCACATGTGGCGGAATGGTAGACGCGCTGGCTTCAGGTGCCAGTGGCCTTCACGGCCGTGGGGGTTCAACTCCCCCCATGTGCACTTTTTTTATTTTTGTCAGCTGTTCACTTTGTAGAGCCAGGAGACGACCTCCTGCTGGAGCTGCTCTACTGTGGAAAAGCAGCTGGCGGCCAGGGGCTCCTGGTTTACCCTGGCCCCCTTGGCCAGGCCTGTTATGGTCTTGAGGGTGTCGGCGAGGCCGTAGTCGGCGTGCGCGGCGAAGATGTACACGTCCTTTCCGGACAGATCCGCCTTTTCCAGGAAGGAGTAGACCGGCATCGGGGCGTCCATCCACCACATGGGGTAGCCCAAAAAGACATTTTCAACCGAAGAGAGGTCGGGGATGGGCTCTCTGAGGGCGGGCCTCTCCCCCCTCTCCTTTTCCCCCTTGGTTATCTCCTCCAAAATCCTGAAGTTTGAAGGATAGATTTTTTGCGACTGGATGCGGTAGGAGGAGGCGTGAGTGAGTTGCTCTATCACTCCGGCCATGGCCTGCACTGTCCCTACCACCGTCCCGTCCCTCTGGACGAATCCGGAAGGGGGTTCGCTTTCCCCGTCGCCTTCCGGGTTGAAGGGGTCGGGATGGGAAAAATAGGCTATCAGATTGCTCATTTTGCCTTCTTAGAACGAAATTAATACGTCTGATTATTATAAAATACATGCCCGTATGGTTCTCCGTCCTCCTGATAATCGTCTTCCAGCTTCTGGGAGGCGTGTTTTCCTGCACGGAGATGACGCTGATTACCCTGAGAGATTCCCAGATAGAGCAGATGGGCAAAAAGGCCGGGAGGATTTCAAAAATAATCCACAACCCCAACAGGTTTCTGAGCGCAGTGCAGATCGGCACCACCTTCACGGGGTTCCTCTCGGCCTCCTTCGGGGTCTCCCTGATCCTCCCGGTCGTAGTGCCCCTTCTGGTCAGGGGAGGGATGAACAGGGCCCTTGCCTCCAACCTCATGAACGTTTTGCTCACCCTGGCGATTTCATACCTCGCCATCGTGATTTCCGAAATGGTGCCAAAGAGGATTGCGATGCAAAAGACCGTAGAGATCGCCAACTGGGCAGTCCCCTTCGTAAATGTCTTTTCCATCGTCTGCTATCCCCTCATCTGGCTCATCAGCTCTTTTACGAACCTTCTGGTGAGAATCGTGGGGCTGGATCCCCACAAGACCGAATCCAAAGTGAGCCAGGAAGAGCTAAAAGTCCTCGTCTCTTCCAACACCCAGCTAAGCGAGCAGGAAAAGAGCGTGCTGGAAGACGTGTTCGATGCCGCCGATACGGTGGTGAGCGAAGTCATGAGGCCCAGGGCGGACGTGGTATTTCTGGAGGGGGATCTGAGCGCCTCTGAGGCCGAAAAGAGGATAAAGGACCAGCCCTACACGAGGTACCCGGTGATAGGAAGGGACTTTGACGACGTCGTGGGTTACATTTCGCTTCGCGATCTTATGAGCCACGAAGGGGACAGGTCCCCCATAAAGGGCTTCGTCCACCCCGTCGGATCCGTCCCGGGCACTTCACGCATCCTCCCCACCCTCGGAGAGATGAGGGCGAAGGGGGCGGATCTGGCGGTGGTGATAGACGAATACGGAGGCACCGACGGAATAGTCACCCTCATGGACATGGTAGAAGAAGTGATAAACGGGGCCTCAAAGGACCGGGGGCCGGGCCTCTCCCCCTTCGCCAGGAGCGGGGGCAAAGTCGAAGGGGGGATGACGATAGAGGACTTTGCAGACCTTACGGGGATAAAGCTCGAAGACGGACCGTACGAGACGGTGGCCGGCTACTTTCTGGCCAAGACCGGATCTCTGGCCAAAGCGGGGGACGTGTACCACTCGGAAGAGGGGTACGACATGGTCGTCACCGCCGTGGAGGGCAGGAGGATACAGACGATAGAAATCAGGCGCACCCGGCCTGAGGGAGGAGCGGGGCAAAGCCCTGAGAAAAAGGAGGGGTAGGATTTTCTTGACAAGATCTGTAATGCGTATAGACTTGTAACGTATCAACCTTTGGGTTTATAGCTCAGTTGGTTAGAGCGCATCCCTGATAAGGATGAGGTCGGAGGTTCAAGTCCTCCTAAACCCACTCAAATGCAGGGGGCTATAGCGCAGCTGGTAGCGCATCTGCTTTGCAAGCAGAGGGTCGCCGGTTCGAGTCCGGCTAGCTCCACCAAGGAAGGCTCCTTCCCTGTATTAGAGAGAGGGGGCCGGTTTTTTTGTTAATAGAAGTCACCGATTTAAGCTTTTCCTACCCCTCTTCGGAACCCGTTTTGGACGGGGTCTCATTTTCCGTGGGAGAAGGGGAGGTTTTCGCCATCGTCGGCGGCAACGGGAGCGGCAAGTCCACCCTCGCCCGCCATCTCAATGC
The DNA here is from genome assembly GCA_017965665.1 of Aeriscardovia sp. Taxonomy (GTDB): domain Bacteria; phylum Actinomycetota; class Actinomycetes; order Actinomycetales; family Bifidobacteriaceae; genus RGIG1476. Next base: position 27,111 of record JAGCPN010000004.1, on the reverse strand, counting down.
CCTCATCCCCGTTCAGTCCGGAACAGTGAAAGTGGCGGGAATGGATGCATCCGACCCTTCAAACCTTTACTCTATAAGGCGCGCCTGCGGGATGGTCTTCCAGGACCCCAACAACGAGTTCGTCTCTTCCGTGGCCCAGGAGGACATCTCGTTTGGCCTGCGAAACTTCGATTTTCCCGAATCCGAGATCCCCGGCATAATTTCCAGATCCCTCGCCCGGGTGGGTCTTGCGGGATTTGAAAAGAGGGATCCGCACACCCTTTCCGGCGGCCAAAAGCAGAGGCTCGCCATAGCGGCCGTCCTCGCCCTGGGCCCGAAGGCGCTGATCTTGGACGAGGCCACGGCAATGCTGGACCCCGAAGGGAGGGAGCAGGTGATGGATCTGGCCCTCTCCCTGAAAAGCAGGGGCGTGTCGGTCATCATGATTACCCACTTTGTGGAGGAGGCCGCCCTGGCAGACAGGGTCATGGTCCTCTCCTCCGGAAAGGTCCTGGCCCTGGGTTCTCCCGAGGAGGTTTTGACAAAAGAGGAGGTCTTAAAAAAGGCCCGCCTCTTCCCTCTTTTGCCCACCCGGGCGTATCTCAGCCTTCTGGAGGCGGGGCTCGTCTCCCCGGGCGCTTCTCCCCTCTTTGCCGAGGGGCTCTGGGAGGCGATGTGCCGATAGAGTTTGAAGGCGTCTCCTTTTCCTACGGGGAAGGGGGATCGAAGGCCCCGGCTTTGCAGGATTTCTCCTGGAGCCTCGAAGACGGGGGCTTTGCCGCGATCATGGGCCGAACCGGCAGCGGCAAGAGCACGGTCTTAAGGCTTTTGTGCGCCCTGGCGAAGCCGGATTCGGGCCACATCTCCATAGACGGGCGCGACGTCTTCTCCTCCCTTCCCCGCAGGGAGCTGCGCAAAATGATGGGGTTCGTGTTCCAGTTTCCCGAGTACCAGCTCTTTGAGACCACGGTCATGAGGGAAGTGTGCTTCGGCATGAAGAACCTCGGGTTCCCCAAAGCGGAGATGGAAGAAAACGCGAGGTGGGCCATAGAGAAAATGGGCTTCGATTTTGAAGCGGTGAGGGGGGTGTCCCCCATGGCGCTTTCCGGCGGCCAGAAGAGGAGGGTGGCCATAGCCAGCGTCATCGCCTCCAAGCCGAAGATCCTCCTTTTGGACGAGCCCACCAGCGGCCTGGATCCGGCCGAGCGCAGGAAGTTTGCAGATATTTTGCGCTCCCTAAACAGCGAGGGGACGACTATAGTCATGGTCTCCCACAACTCCGAAGTGGTGTGTGAGACGGCCAAAGACCTTTTGGTCTTAAAGGACGGGAAAAAGTGGAAGGAAGGGCCCGTCTGCGATCTCTTCTCTTCTTCCCTCTCTGCTGCCGGCATCCTCCCCCCTCCCGCCTTCGCCCTCTCCTCTTTCCTGAGGGCCAGGGGTGTAGATCTTCCCCCCTGCGTCCGGGAGGAGGACTTTTTAAGCTCCCTTCTGGAGGCCCAAAGGAGGCGCAAAAATGGCTCACGCTAAGGCCATGGCCACCTTCAGGGCTGCAAACTCCCTCCTGCACCGGATGGACCCCAGAATCAAGCTCGCCTCCCTGGCCTGCGCCATAGCCGTGATAGTCATGGCCCACAACCTCTGGACCTACATTTTGGCCGTGGCCGCGGCGCTGGCGATGTGCCTGGCGTCCAAAATCCGGCTCCGCGAAGCTGTGTGGCCGATTTTTTACCTCTTCCCCTTCTTCGCGGTGATCTTTTTGATGAACTTCTTCTTCTACGGCCGCGGCAGGCCCTGGGGGAAGTGGTGGATCTTCTCCCCCTCCCTTCCCGGCCTTCTGCAGGGGATAAACGTGGTGGTGAAAGTGATCCTCGTCATGGCGGCCTCGGCGTGCCTGCTCATTTCCACTCCTCCCGTCGAGATGACTTACGCGCTCCAGTCCCTCATCTCCCCGCTGCGCTTCATAGGGGTGCCCGTGGGGCAGATAGCTCTGATAGTGTCGGTGTCGATTGAGTTCATCCCCTCGCTTTTTGAGGAGTTCACGCTCATAAAGGAGGCCCAGACGGCCCGGGGGGCGCAGTTTGAAAGTTCCAACCTCTTCAAGCGCGCCAAAGCCTACCTGCCGCTGTTTTTGCCCATATTCATGACCGCCTTCAGGAGGGCCGACGAGCTCTCGCTGGCCATGGAGGCCAGGGGGTACAGGACGGAGAAGATCAGGGTCGAAAAGAGGTTCCCCCGCCCCAAGGGGAGAGACTGGCTGATCCTCCTCGTCTCCGCCCTCCTTGTAACCGCCCAGGCCTTCCTCCTGAAGGCCCCAGTTTAGAAAGAAAGGACTGCTTATGCCCTCCAAGAAAAATCCTGCCGCCAAAGGGCAGAGGGGCATGACGATCGCCAAAAAGTCGGTCATATGCGCCGCGTGCGTGGCGCTGTGCGTAGTGCTGCCCATGGGATTTCACGCCTTCCCGAGGGGAGGGGAGATCTACGACCCCATGTGGTTCCCCGTGATGATCTGCGCCCTCTCCTCCGGTTGGTGGTACGGGCTCATCTGCGGGGTCCTGGGCCCGGTGCTCTCCACCCTCATCACCGGCATGCCCCCCGTAGCCGAGCTCCCCACGATGCTGATCCAGGGGATTTTCCTCGGGGTCTTTTGCGGCCTCATGATGCTCTGGGTCCACACCCACTCCACCTACGGCGACCTCTACATCAGCATAGTGGTCGGAATCATTTTGGGTTCGGCCGCCGCCGGGTGCGCCAAGGCCTGGATCTTCGACAGGGGGCGCTACTCCTTCTTCGCGTGGATCCTCGGCTACTTCTTCTTCTGCCTGCCCGGGCTCATAATACAGCTGGCCGCCGTTCCCTCGATAGTGGTGGCCCTGATGAAAGGAAAGCTCATTCCCGAAAGGTATCCTTCAAAGCACAAAGACAGGCAGGTGGAGGCGAAATGAAAGATCTGACTCCGGCATCGGACACCGAGGAAGTGCGAAAGTACTTTGACAGCCGGGCCGAGGGGTGGGACGAGCGACAGCACCCCCAAAGGGAGCTGATAGAAAGGATCCTGGAAGAGGGGAAGGTAAAAGGGAAAGTTTTGGACGTGGCCTGCGGCACCGGGATCATGGTCCCCTTCTACTTTGAAGCGGGGGTGAAAGAGGTAGTGGGGATAGACCTGTCTTCAAAGATGATAGAAGTGGCGGAAAAAAAGTTTTCCGGCAGGGCGCGCTTTGTCACAGGAGACGCCGTCCTTTCCGACTTTTCAGGGCAGTTCGATTCGGTCGTTGTCTTCAACGCCTGGCCCCACTTCATAAGCCCCCTGAAGGCCATTTCGGCCTTTGCAAAAGATCTTCGCCCCGGCGGACGCCTCGTCATAGCCCACGACAAGGGCAGGCAGGCTTTGAACCGCATCCACGGGGGCGGGGCGCACCTGGTCTCCTCCCCCCTCCCCCCTGCCCGAAAGCTGGCAGAGGAGATGTCGGGGTGGCTTCAGGCGGAATTTGAAGCGGATGAAGAGGGCATGTACGAAGTTGTGGGCAAAAAAATAGCCTAGGCCGCAGCCCAGGCCGAAAAGCCCTCAGAGGTTCAAAGTCCCCAGCGCCTTCTCCCCGTCGCCTTCCTTGGATTTGAAGCTCGCCAGGAGCCTGCCTATCATTATCCAGAGCGCAGAGGCCGAAAGGATGCAAAGCTCGGCCAGCATCTCTTTTCCGGTGAGGGGGGCGCGGGAAAAGATGAAGATCAAAACTACCGCCGCCATAGCTACAAGCGGGGGCACGAGTATTACGGTCTTCTTCATATTACCTCCCTAAATTCTCATTTTTAAAGGAAGTTATATATTATACGCTAAATTCTTAAAAAGATCCAATTCATATAAAATGTTCCAACCTCCAGGAGGGGCAATGCGCCGGATTTTAAAGTTCGCCCTCTTCATCGCTGTCGTCATAGTGGCAATAGGAATCTGGGTCTCCCTCTCCAGGGGGGCGAAAGGGGAGATAGAGTACTGGGCGCGCTGGATCGCGCAAATGTTCGGGCGCGGGTGGAAGGCGGTAGAGGGCAGGTTCTAGAAGCCTTGCAGATTTGCGCCTTATAATTTTCTTAAAGAAAAATTCTCGATTTAAGGATGGATTATGACCTCAAGGCGCCACGCCTTCAGCCGCGCCCTGACTGCGCTTTCGCTTTCCCTGCTTTCCCTTCTGATGTTTCACTCCGCCTTTTCCGTCCTCCCCGACCTCTCTTCGGGGCGCCACTTGCCGGCGCTGCACTCCGATCACTCCGATCGGGAGAGCCGCAAGGCGCAAAAGATGAGGGAGGGGTCGATAGATGAGTGGGAGAGGGACGAAGAGACCTCCCTGCCCGTGCCGACGGCCTGAGTTTTGTAAGCTCTTAAAAAGAATCTGTAGATTATTGCCTATTTAGAACCTATAATGTAAAGAATGCGTATTCTCTTGCTGGTAGTTGTAGGCTTGCTGGTGGGAACTTTCGTAATCGCCCTGGGCAGCGGCGGAGGCTCTATCTACGTAGGCCTCCTCACGGCTGTGCTGGGCCTGGATCCCGCCGTCGCTACGGCCACTGCATTGGTGACTACGCTTCCTTCGCTGGTGATCGGCACTTGGGGGTATTACGAAAAGAAGCACATGGATTTCCACAAGGGGAACCGCATGCTCCTTTCCGCCCTCCCCAGCGTCATCATCTGCTCTGTAGTGTCTTTCTGGATCCCCAAGGCGGCCTACGGCTACATTTTGGCCGCCATACTGTTTTTCGTGGGAGGGGTCATAATCTTCAAGGCCTTCCATAAGAAAAAGGCCAAAAAATCCGGAACCGCGCAAAACGCCCCTGCGGCCCCCAGGAAGAAGTGGGAGACTGTGGCGATTTACGCCCTCTTCGGCATCCTGGGCGGGGTCATGGCCGGAATCGGCGGCATGAGCGGCGGAGAGCCCATATTTGCGGGGCTTCTCCTGCTGGGGGACGACGTCTTTGAGACCATTTCCACATCGTCTTGGGTGGTCATATGCATGGGGATTTTGGGCGCGAGCGTGCATCTTATAGGCGGCCACGTCGACTGGGGGGCTGCGATCCCACTGACTATAGGCGCCACCTGCGGAGCCCTGATAGCCCCCCACGTGGCCAGGTTCATCACCAGGGGCGGGAGGGCCAAGTGGCTCGAAGGCGCCCTGGGGGTGGCCCTGGTGGCGATGGGGATAAGGAACATAGTATGAGGGAAAGATTATACTAGACAGAAGGCTTAGAGTTCAGAGGAGAAAAGACCTATGAAATCGGAAATCCATCCCAAGTACGAGTACGTGGTGTTTCGCGACCGCAAAGGGGGCCTGGAGTTTTTGACCAGGTCTACCATGGCCTCCGACCCCAGGGTGACGCAGACTATAGAGTGGAAGGACGGGAAGACCTATCCGCTTTACGACGTGGACGTGTCCAGCGCGACCCACCCCTTCTACACCGGAAAGCGCACCGTCCTGGATTCTGCAGGGCAGGTAAGCAAGTTTGAAAAGCGCTACGGCAAGAGGAAGTAAGACGGGCTTTTCAGGGGCGCCTTCGGGCGCCCTTTTTTTGTGGGCTAAGAGGCGCGGTCGGCGCCCCTGAGGGGACGGGAGAAGAGGGCGATGAGGATCGCGGCCAGGGCGGAGGCGGCGGCCATGATCCAGAGGGCGTTGGAGGCCAAAAAGCCCGAGGAAGAGACGGTGAGGCGCAGGCGCGAAAGGAGGGGGGAGGAGAGCAGGGCGCTGTAGATGCTCAGCCCCACGGCGGAAGTGGTGTTCAAAGACAGTTCGCACAGCCCTATCCCCCTTCCCCTCTCTTCGGGGGCGAGGGTGGAAGTGGCGGCGCTGTAGAGGGGGGAATAGGCCGCGATTTCCCCGAAATTGTAGATGCAGGCCAAAACCGTGAGAAGCCAAAAGCCGGATCCCACAAATAGGGCCGAAAGCCCCAGCCCCAAGACCATGGCGATGGCCGAAAAGAGGATGGTCTTGTAGTGCCCCAGCCAGGAGACGATTTTTCCCGAAAACGCCCCTATCGCGGCCGTGAGGGCGTAGACAGCGGCGAGGGCCCAGGACACTTCCTCGAGGGGGATGTGGTAAACGTCTTTGCCTATGAGCTGGTAAATCGGAATCTGGGCGTAGGAAAAGAGGTTGAAGACTATTATCACGCTGACAGCCGAGATGAAGCCTTTGTTTTTCAAAAAACGGCGGGGAAGGAAGCAGTTTCTGTTGGTCAGGGCATAGACGATGAAGGCCAAAAGGAGGCCGATGAGAACCAGGGTGCTGGCGATGCCCAAAAAGTCGAAGAAGACGGAGATGGATCCGGCCAAGAGGGAAAAGAGAATCATCCCGAAGTAGTCCACCTTCTTTTTGCGCCCGGATTCGTGCGGGAGCGAATGCAAAAGCGGGAAGAAGGGGATGGAGAAGAGGGGGATGGCAAACAAAATGTTCCACGGGATGCTCTCTACCAGACCTCCGGCCAGAACTCCCAGGACGCTGGCCGCGCTGTAAATAGCCCCGAAAAGCCCTATATAAAAGGTTTTCTTTTTAGGGGAAAGCCTCTTTACGCACGAGACCAGAAATACGCTTCCCGCGGCCTGGGAGCCGGACTGCTGCAGTATTCTGGCAGCCAGCACCCCCCAAAACGAGTGCAGGCAGATCCCCAAGACGGATCCTGCCGCCAGGAAGGCTGCACCCCAGAAGGCTATGGCCCTTGCCGACACGAAGTCGCACAGCGCATCGTAGAGGAGGGAGAGGACCGCCAAGACGATTCCGGGAATTACCGAGAGGAAGTCCGACATCTTTCCGGCTCCCAGGTCACGGCCTATGTCGGAGTAAGAAAGATTAAAGGCCTGGAGCATGAGGTTGCCGAAAAGATAAATAATCAGGAGCGCAGCGAGCGCCCCGGTCTTCACGGGCCCTTTTTCGTTTTCCTTACACACTTAAGAAAAGGATAACGAAAACAAACTGAAAAACGCCAGTTACTGGGCGATGTCTTCGTCGGTGTCGACGGAGACGGACTTTTTCACCACAGACTTTATGGGCTTTCTGCAGATCAGAACCAGCACGAGGGACGCCAGAGCCACGAGGAACATTATCCAGAAGACGTTGGCCGTCTGGCAGGCCGTCATGCCCTTTATTCCGAAGAGGGTCCCGCGCCCCAGGGCGGCGTTTTCAATGAGATCCGAGTAGACGGCTATGCCGATGGAGGGGGAAATGTTGACTATGAGGTCGCAGATTCCTATGGCCCTTCCCCTCTCCTCCTGGGGCAGGGCGGCGGAGGCGGCGTCGTAGATGGGGGTGTATATCGCGGTAAAGCCCGCGATGGTGATGGCGTTTAGGATGCTCAGGAACCAGAAGCTGGAGTGGATGAAGGCGGCCGAAAGGCCGAAGCCCACAAGCTCTGCTATAAGGGAGAGGACTATTACCGAGTAGTGACCCAGCTTGTTGACCAGGGGCCCAGAAAAGATGCCGACGACCATGGCCACGAGGTTCACGCCCGTCAGCCACCAGGAGACCTGCTGGAGGGGTATCTGGAAGACCCCGTCGCCTATGACCTGGTAGATCGGGGTGCAGGCGAACTCGAAGAAGAAGCTTATGCACAAAAGCGCCAGCAGGATCATGTACCTACCGTTTTTAAGGAACTTGGGCGTGATAAAGGAGCGCTTGTTCTTGGCGACGTTGAAAGAAAAGCCGATGACCAGCACTCCGAAGATGATCCAGAGCCACCAGAACTGCATGTAGGAGAAGTAGACGGCCAGGCAGGTGGCGATCCCGGCAAAGATGATGATGCCGATAGAATCCACCTTTTCGCCCTTGCCGGACACGTTTGGCGTGTCTTTGACCAGGATCGGGAAGACGAAGATGGCCAGGGCCGGTATCAAAAGCAGCCACTTCCAGGGCATGTCCTGAATCCAGCCTCCCGCAAAGACTCCGAGCGCGACCGAGAGATAGTAGGCGGCGTTGAAGACGCCCAGGTAGATCGCCTTTTCCTTTTTGTTCAAAAACTTCACGGTCATTATGAGGAAGACCGAGCCCGCGACCTGGGCTCCGGCGACCTGCAGGGCCCTGACTACGACCACTACCCAAAAGTTGAAGGAGAGGAAGAAGCCTGCGACCGAAGAGACGATCAGCACTCCCACTCCCCAGAGCACCATTTTCTTGGGGGAGATAAAGTCGCACAGGGTTTCATAGAGCATGCATACTATGCCCAAAATGATCCCCGGAAGCGTCGAGAGGAGTGCAGCTGCGGTGGCAGAGACGTGCAGGGAGGTTCCTATGTTCGAGTAGACCAGGTTGAAACACTGGATCATGAGGTTTCCGATGATGAACACGAACAAAAGGCTCGGGAGGGATTTTTTGGTCTCCCGCCTTATTCTTTCAAATTCGACTTCATTGTCGCTTGCATTCTCCATACAAATCCTTACTGGTTTGGAGTGCGGGCCCGATGCCCTACGAACTTATACACCCCGAGAGTGCAGATTATAGACAGTGCAGAAAGCGCGGCCATGAGCCAAAACACCATAGACAGACGGGGGACAAGCTCGGCAGAACCTATATGGGACTTTTCCACGGCGCTGTACACAGCAATTCCAAGAGCCGGGGATACGTTCATGGCCACGTGGGCTATCCCAACTCCCCTCCCTCTCTGGCTTTCGCGCAGGGCTGAGGTGGCAATGTCGTATATAGGCGTATAAACCAATGTTAATCCCACCTCGTAGACAATCATAAACACCGTCACGGTCGCAAATCCGGCCCGAATTACCAGGGCCGAGGCCACAAAGCCCAAGAGCATCAGGCCCAAAGAGAGGAGGATGGACCACCAGTTGCCGATTTTTTTGCACAGCGCCCCGGAAAGCGATGCGGCTATCACGCATATCAGGTACACCAGCGCCAAAAGCCAGGAGATGGATTCCAAGTGCTGGTGATAGACGCTCTTTCCTATGGTCTTGTAGATGGGGATCGCGGCGTACTGGAAGAAGAAGGTGAGAAAGAGGATGAAGAGGGTGCCCATGAAGGCGCGCGACTTGACCATGGGCCTGGTGAGCAGAGGGTTGCGGCTCTTTTTCGTCCACACCACGAATGCGGCGAACAGAAGGCAGCTGACCAAAAGCAGCCAGGCCTTTTCATAGGTGAAAAAGATCGTCAAAAACGCTACGCAGACCGTAAACAGCGTGGCCCCCGCGCCGTCGAAGGGCTCGGGCCTGACTTCGAGCCTGGGCACGTCTTTGAGGAGTATGGGCAGAAGGAAGATGGAGAGGGCGGGCACCAGGAGGATGTACTTCCAGGGGATAAAGTCGATCTGCCCTCCCAGCAGCATTCCCAAAACCACCGACACGAAGTAGGCGGCGTTGTTAAAGCCTATGTAGATGCCCCGATCTTTTTTGGGGAGGTACTTTACCAAGATCACCAGCACCACCGAGGCGTGCACGGCGATGGTCTGAAAGATCCTGCACACCAACACTACCCAGAAGTTTTTGGCGCCCAAAAACCCTCCGACCGAGCTCGCCACCAGTACCAGCGTCCCTACGCACACGATCGTCCTTGGAGAGACGTAGTCGCAGAGGGTGTCATAAAACATGCACACCGCCGCGAGGGCCACTCCCGGAAGGGATACTAAAAGCGAGGCCTCGGGGAGCATGTGCAAAGACTCGCCTACGTTCTGATAGACGAGATTGAAAGATTGGAAGATGATATGGCCGAAAATTCCCAGGGCAAACAGAGCGGGCAGCGCGCGCTTAACTTTGCGCCTCTGCCGGTCAGAGGCTTCTCGGCCTCTTTCGCCGTCAGGGCCGGCGTCGACCCTGACCCCCTCCGTCGTTGAAGCTGGGATATCGGCCTCCTCATTGTGGGAAAGCTTCAGTTACCTCCAATGATAGTCCGGGGGGGCTACAGCTTACTTTTTGAGGGACTTCTTGCCTCCCTTGACCTTGGCCTCGGCTGCGGCGAGGACGTCCTCATCGGCGCTGAGAGGATCCTCGAGGGCCGCCTTCTCGGCAGGAGTGAGGGAGTTGGCCCTCTTCTCCATGTTGATGATGTGCCTCTCGGAGTAAGTCAGGTACAGCGAAAGTATGAAGCACAGGCCTCCGGCTATGAAGATTACGACGCTGGAAGCCCCCCAGCCGAAGTGGTCTACGAGCTCGCCTATGAGGGCGGTGGCGATGGTGTCGCCGAAGATGTACTGGAAGAAGCCCATAAAGCCGGTGGAAACGCCTACGGCGTACTTCGGCACCGCTTCGTTGACCATGAGGCCGACCAGGTCAAGAGGGGCGTAGATGCAGGCGCCGGAGATGAAGAGGCCGACGAGGATGAGGGCCTTGTCGGGGGCGAAGAAGTACAGGCAAAGGGCCCCGAGCATCACTATCGTCAGGCAGAAGGTGACGAGGGCCCTGCGGCCCTTGAGAAGGTCGGAGACGAAGCCGAAGAAGATCACGGCGGGGATGAGGAACAGCTCATACTCGCCCACGATCCAGCGGGCGGTGTTGGCGCTGAACCCCTTGGTGGGAAGGTAGCTCGGGATCCAGCTCAAGATCCCGTACCTGCAGATGTAGAAGCTCATGGATGCCAGAGACACCGCCCAAACCATTTTGTTGCAGAGGATGTCCTTTACGAAGACCTTCCATACGCTCTTTTTGGTGACGGAGCCGGCGGTGGTGCCGCCGTTCTCATTCAGTTCGACGCTGTCGGAGTAGGTGTTGATGTCGGGCAGGCCGTAAACCTCGGGCCTCTCGGAATTAATGAGGTACATGAGGGTGCCGATGACGGCGGCCACGATGGAGGAAGTGATGAAGATAGCGCTAAGAGAGCCGGCGAAAGCGGCGGCGGCGGCCTCAATGGTGACCACGCAGAAGAAGGCGCCGAAGTTGTGCGCGGCGCTCCAGATCGCGTATGCCGTGCCTCGGCTCCGCTTTGCAAACCACAGGCTCACTTCCCTCTGGCACACCGGGGCGCCCACGCCCTGGAAGACGGAATTGATGAGCATGAGCACTATCATCACGCCAAACGAGCGGGTCCAGGCGAAGAAGAGGTTGACTATTGCAGATCCGTAGAGGGCTAAGATCAGGAACCTCTTCATGGAGACCCTGTCTGCCACAAAGCCCATTATGAACTTGCTTATGCCGTAGCCTATGCCGAAGGCGGAAAGGATGATTCCGATTTCCCCCACGGTAAAGCCGTACTGATGCCTGAGGGGTATCTCCTCATCCTGTACGACTTGTCGGATGATGTAGAAAGAGGCGTACGACAGGCAGGTGGCTATCAGCACGCCGCTCTGCCTCATGTGGTATTGGTGTTTTACCCTGGTTTTCGGAACTTTAGTCGCGGAAGCGGCGGGCGACCCCAAAAATGACATGATTTACTTCCTTACTGTTCAGTTGCCCCATTGCAACTTGAATGAGTGTTGTATATTAGCACTCGTAGAAAAAACTCGTTTATTCTACCACCGGAGCGGGATCTTTAAGGAAAAAGGTGATTTTCAAAATCTTAAAGAGAGACATTTTGAGGCTGGGGCGCGGGCCGGCTTCGCTTCTCACCCTTTCAGCCCTACTCTTCCTTCCCGCCGTGTACGGCTGGTTCTCCACTTACGCCTATTCGGATCCCTATTCCAGGACGGGAAACCTTCCGGTGGCGGTGGCCAACTCGGATTCCCCCGCGATGCTGTACGGGGAAAAAATCGACGTGGGGTCGGATATCGTGGGCAGCCTTAAAGGAAACCGGGAGCTCGGGTGGGAGGTTGTAGGGGCAAAGGAGGCGGAGGCCGGGGTGAAGAGCGGGAAGTTCTTCGCCGCCTTCGTCATTCCGGCGGGATTTAGCCGGAGCCTGGCTTCGGCCATCCTTTCCCCCTCCAAATCTCCAAGGCCCCAGATCCTCTACTTTTCCAACCAGCAGTCCAACCCCGTCACTCCCAAGATCACTTCGATTGGGGCGCAGACAATCGAAAGGGAAGTGAACGCCCGGGTGGATTCGGCCCTGCTCAAAGCCGTTATGGAAAAACTTTCCGAAGCTGCAGGCTCTTCTAAATCGCAGGCGCTCTCGGCAGCGAAGGGCGCGCTTGAAGAGGCAAAGGAGCTGCAGGGCGATCTTTCGCGCATACGATCCTCCCAGGAGGCCCTCTCTTCTTCCCTCTCCTCCCTCTCTTCCTCCCTCGCCTCCGATTCAAGGTCCCTCTCCTCTCTTCCGCAGCTTTCCGCCTCTCTCCCCTATTCCCTGCCTTCCCTTCCTTCCCTTTTTCCCCTGGAAGGGGAACTGGGCGCCCTGGCGGACCGGATCTCTTCTGTCGCCACCTTCCCCCTCGCCCCGCCCCTCGGCCAAAAGGCGTCCTCAGCCCTCTCAGGGCTTCAAAGCGCGGTTTCTTCACTCCTCCTGCGCCTCTCTTCTTTAAACTCCATGGCCCGGGAGGCCAGAAGCGCGGCTTTGGGGCAGATAGGCGCGATCAAAGCCGGGATGGCGCAGGCGCGCTCCCTCTCTTCCTCCCTCCCTTCGTTTCTCAGCTCCGCCTCAGAGGACCTCGAAGGGATATCGGAGGCGATCCTGAAAGCTGACGGCCCTCTGGAGGAGTGGGAGCAAGATCTCTCCTCCCTCTCTTCCTCCCTCTCACAGCTGCAATCCTCTTCCCTGATTTCCCTGCTCTCGAAAATCGGGGCCCTGGACGCCGGAAGCGCTTCATCTTTTTTGTCCTCCCCGGTGGAGCTAGAGACTGTGCCCGTCTACCCCGCCTCTTACACCCAGGCCGTATCCCCCTTCTTTTTGTCTCTCTCCCTCTGGGTGGGCGCCTTCATGCTGGCGGTAATTTACAAGCTCTTTCCCGACGGTGAGGGCGTGGGGAAGGTTAAGGCCAGGAAGGGGTACTTTGCCCGCCTCTTACTCTTCTGCATTTTTTCCCTCCTCCAGGCCTCGGTCTCTTCAGTCGGGGAGGCGTGGATCTTAAGCTGGAAGGTGAGGAGCCTCCCCCTCTTCTTTTTCGCCTCCCTCTATTCGGCCGCGGCCTTTACCTGCATCATCTACGCCATGGCGGTGTGCATGGGAAAGCTCGGAAAGGCCCTGGCCCTGGTCGCAGTCATGATCCAGATCCCCTCTTCCGGCGGGATGTATCCCGTCTCCCTCCTGCCTGCGGCCTACAGGGCCCTCTACCCCTTCCTCCCCTTCACCTACTCCATCGACCTTTTCAGGTCCGCCGTCGCCGGGGGAAGCCTGTGGGCCTTTGCAAAAGATTGCGGCTTCCTCTGCCTTTTCGCCCTCGCCTTCACGGGGGCGGCCATCCTCTTCTTTCCTGCCCTGGCCTCTCTTCAAAAGTCCTTAAACTTCCGCCTGAGGGCCGCCGACTTCTTTTCGGCGCAAGGCGAGGACCTGCCCTCGTCGACCAGGCTCGAGGAGGCGATATACCTTCGCCTTTCCTCCGTCCCCAGGGCGAGGGCCCGGATGGAATGGGAGAGGTTTAAAAGGAGGTACGCCCGGGCGGCGGGGGGAGTGTGCGCATTCTTTTTCGCCCTCCCCCTCGTCCCCATGGTCCTGATGCTCTGCGGGGAGGCCAGCAGGACGCTGTTTCTTTTCGCGTGGGTGGGATCCTACGCCGCCGCAGCGGCCGCCGCGGCGGCCATGGAGTACGTGAGAATATGTGTGCAAAAGGCCGTTCAAAGGCGCATGTGAGAGGAGGGGCGAAATGAGGCTTTCCGGAGATTTCGGCAAAGGCGGAAAAGAAGAAAAGGGAAAGACGGCTTCCTTCTTCTCCCCTCCCTCCTTTTCCCCCTCCCCGCGAAGGCGGGCCTTTTTGAACCCCTTCCGCCTGGCCGGGCGCGACATTTCCTCCGTCTTTTCCAGCCTGATCTCCCTGGCCGTGATGCTGGGCCTCATCCTGATTCCCGGCCTTTACGCCTGGTTCAACCTGGCGGGGGAGTTCGACCTCTATTCCAGGACGAAAGACCTCAGGATAGACGTGGTAAACGAGGACCGCGGATACTCTTCCCCCCTGATGCCTCTGGGCGTCAATTTCGGCTCCAGAGTAATAAAGGCCCTGCAGGAAGATCCCAAGTTCCTGTGGACGGAGACCGGATTGAAGGAGGCCGAGAGCCAGGTGGAGGGAGGGGAGGCTTACGCCGCCGTGGAGATCCCGGAAGGGTTTTCAAAAGATCTTATGTCGATCTTTTCCTCCCCCTCCCCCATAAAGCTGAAATTTCTGGTAAACGAATCTGTGACCCCCCTCTCCCCCAAGCTCACGGAGGAAGGGGCGGCCGACCTTGAAAACGAGGCCAGGCAGGTCTTCGCCTCCCTCTCCCTTAAGATCGCGATCTCGTCTCTGGAATCTTTGAGCTCCCTGCGGCCCGGATCCTCTTTGTCTTCCCTCTCCTCCTACGCTTCGACTTCCGCCACGGCGGCGCAGGCCGCAGGTTCGGCCTTCCGCGCTTATTCGTCGGCCCTGTCTTCGGCCGGGCGCCTCCTCCGCCTCTCCTCTTCCTCCCTCCGGGGCTTCTCCTCGCTTCTTCGCGCTTCCCGGACTTTCTCTTTAAAGCCCCTCCCCTCCTCCCTGCCCCGGCTCCGGGACCTGGACCTTTCGCCTCTAAAGGATGCGGCGGCGAAAATTCGGTCCCTTCTCTCCTCCCCCCTCCTCTCTTTTGCGGGCGATGCCAAAGGTCAGGAGGCTTTAAAGCTTAAAAGCGAACTTTCGGGAGCGGCGGAGGCGGCGTCAGGGATCATCTCCCGATCCGGGCAGGTCAACTTGCAGATCGAATCCGTCCTCAGGGCCGCGGCGGGGGCGCAGAAGGAGGCCGCGGCGGAGGCGGAAAAATTCAATTTTGCCCTATCTTCCCTCTCTTCCTCCCTCGCCTCGGATTGTGCGGCCCTCTCCAAGGCCGGATCCGCCCTCTCTTCCCTCTCTTTGGATCTTTCCTCTTTGTCTTCCCTCTCTTCCTCCCTCGCTTCTTCCCTTTCCGCCGCAGCCGCGGCCTTTTCAAAGGGCCTTCCCCCCCTGCCCGATTTCGGATCCCCCCGGGCCGCTTCTTCCCTGCTCGCCAGCCCGATCCAGGTAAAGCAGGTTCCCGTCTGGCCGGTTTCGCCTTTCGGGAGCGCCATCACGCCCTTTTACGCCGCCCTGGCCATGTGGATAGGGTGCCTTTTGGACTGCCTTGTCATAAAGCCGCGCTATTCGCCCTCGAAGGCCGCGGGCATCTGGGGCCTCAAGAGGCGGCACCTGGTCCTGGGCAGGTGGATCTCGATAGAAATTACGGCCTTTTTCCAGTGCGAAGTGGTGAGCGCAGGATGCATGATCTACATGCGATCCCAGATGAGGCGCCCGTGGATGTTCTTGCTTCTCGCCCTCTTTTGCTCCCTGTCTTTCAGCTCCCTGGCCTACGCGCTCGTGAGGACTTTCGGGGAGGCGGGGAAAATGGCGTGCGAACTCGTTCTGATTTTCCAGATCACAGCTTCGGGGGGCATCTACCCCCTCCAGATGCTCCCCCGGGGTGCGGCCCATGCCGCCCTCTTCCTTCCGGCGACCTGGGCCATAAGCGCTATGAGGCCGTGCGTCGGGGGATCGCCCATGGGCCCCTACTGGAAAGGGGCAGGGGTCTTGGGCCTGTTTTTTGCGGCCTCCTGGCTTCTCGCCCTCGGGCCGGGGAAGCTCTTTTCCAGGATCTCCGAGGCGTTTTCCGAGAGCCTCCAGTCGGGCGGCCTGGCGGCCTAGCGTATATCCGAAAAGCCGTCCTTTAAGATTTTGGAGCACTCTTCTGCCATAAATCCCCCCACCACTTCTGTTTTCCAGCCCCCCGGGGCATCGCGGGGGATGTCCCACACGCTTCCGCACGCGCCGGCAGAGGGGTCCCACGCCCCGAAAACTATCCTCCCCACTTTGAAGAGGAGCGATGCCCCCGCGCACATGGCGCAGGGCTCCAGGGTGCAAAAGAGCGTGCACTCTTTAAAGCCGGAAGGCCCCAGCTTCGCCCAGGCCTCCCTCAGGGCTATCGCCTCGGCGTGCAGGAAGGGGGAAGATCGGTCGTTTGCGCCCTCTGAAACGATCTCCCCTTCCGGCCCCGCCAGGATCGCCCCGACTTTCGCCCCGTCCGCCTCTTTTGCCAGCCTCATCGCCCTCTTCATGAGTTCGGACGCCCGGTTTTCAAACATGTAGGGCCTAAGCAGCCTCATTCGCCCATCCCCCTCTTAAACTAGACTAAGGGTATCAAGAGTATCTAGAGTAAAAAGGATTGCAGATTTTGAAGTATTTTGAAAAACTCGCGAGAAAAATGAACGCCGAAGGGGAGATCGACATGTCGCAAAGCCCCTCCACGCTCCAAGACGAGAAGGTATACGGCTGCTCCATATTTTCCGTGCACGAAAAACTGATCGCCCTGCCGAAAAAGGACGGAGGCAGGGAGGTGATAAGGAGGAACCTGATAGATCATCTGGCGGGGGTGATCTGCCTCGTGCACGACCTAGACACCGATTCCTACCTGGTTGAAATGGAGTACAGGGTGGGTCCCAACGCTTTCGTGTTCGGCCTCCCTGCAGGCCTGGTAGAGAGGGGGGAGGCCCCCCTGGAGACGGCGAAGAGGGAAGTGGAAGAGGAGACGGGGGTGAGGCCCGGAAAGATTGAGGAAATAGAGCAGTACGGGGCCTTCTACGCGTCGGAAGGGGCGAGCAACGACAAAGCGTACCTTTTCACCCTGCACGTCTCGGAAATAGAAAAGCGTCCGATCAGGCCGGACGCCGGGGAATTTATAAAGTCTGCGTGGGTGTCTTTCGACAACCTCCTCTCTTTGCCCATAAAGAACGCTTCAAGCGCCCTGCTCGTGCGCAGCGAAGAGGTGCGCAGGCGCGGTCAGATCCTGTAGCGCTCCTCTTCGGCGAGTTTCTCCGCCTCGGGATTTGCGGCTTCCAGGTCCTTTAGGACCTTTTCCATAGCCTCGGACGGCTTGGAGGCGAGGATCTGGACGCGCAGGAGCAGGTCGCCTTTGGGGGAAGTGGCGCATCCGCGGCCGCGGACCCTGAGCAGCGCCCCGGAGCCCGTGCCGGCGGGGACTTTCACTTTCAGCCGCTCGCCTGTGATGTCTTTTACAATCACGCTGTCCCCTCTGCAGGCCTGGGGGAAGGTGAGGGGGAGGTTGCGCACGAGGTCCCTTCCCTCCATTGAGAAGACGGGGTCAGGGGCGATATGCACTTCGAGGTACAGGTCCCCCCTGGAGCCGGTCGAAGGATCCTGGGCTCCCTTTCCCGCCAGCTTTATGGTCTGCCCGTCTCGGACGCCTGCGGGAATCTTGGTCTTGATCAGGTTCCCGTTCACTTTCAAAGACACCGTGGCGCCGGTGGCCACCTGCCTTAACGACAGGTCCACTTCAGATTCCAGATCCAGCTCCCTGGGATCTCTGTAGCCCCTGTAGCCGTAGGGGGAGCGGCCGGCGCGGCCGAACTGGTTGAAGATGTCGGAAAAGCCGGAGGAAGCCCCCTGATCGGCCCCGAACATGGAGCTGAAGATGTCGGAAAAGCCGCCGCCCTCGCCGAACCCGCCGGGGCCGGCCGTAAACCTGGCCCCTCCGGATCCGAACTGCCTTATGGCGTCGTACTTCTTTTTCTGATCCGCATTGCTCAGCACGTCGTAGGCTTCGGAGATGTCCTTGAACTTCTCGGCCGCCCCTGGATCGTGGTTCAGATCCGGATGGTACTGCCTGGCCAGCTTCCTGTAAGCCTTTTTTATCTCATCCTGGCTGGCGTCCTGGCTGACGCCCAGCACCTTGTAAAAATCCTTATTTAGCCATTCGTTTTCTGCCATTGGCCACCTGCCGCCTTTTTGTAAATCCCCCGGGGGCGGGCCTCAGAAGTTGAAGTGGGCCCGCATGGTGTTGTAGAGCCTCCTCTGGTCAGGAGAGCTCAGCACGTCGTAGGCCTCCGTTATCTCTTTGAACTTCGCCCCGGCTTCCGGATCGTGGTTCAGATCCGGATGGTACTGCCTGGCCAGCTCTTTGTAGGCCTTCCCGATTTCCTCTTCCGAAGCGTCATCGGGGACGCCCAGGATCGCGTAGAAATCCTTGTGCCCCCACTCGGCTATCGTCATCTGCCCTCCTTCAGGCTTCGCAGTCTTTTGCGCCTTCGTCCGGTTGGGAGGGGGCGGAAGCGGCGTCGGCCGGAAGAGGGGAAGAGACGACCACCCTGGCAGCCCGCAGGATCTTCCCCCCGATGCTGTATCCGGCCTCGACCACCGCTTCGACGCAGTCGCTTTGCACCCCTTCCTTGGGGTTGTGGAGAATCGCCTCATGGATGGAGGGGTCGAAGGGCTCTCCGGGCTCTCCGAACTTCTCTATCCCGAGCTTTGAGAGGGCTTTGTCCATCTGCTTGGAGACGGCTTTGAGAGACGAATCCATCTTTCCGTGCTCCCTTATGCGGTCCATGTCGTCGAGGACCGGAAGGATCGCCTTAAAGGCATCCTCCACCCCGGCCTGCTTGAACTGCTCCCTCTCCTTGGAGATGCGGTTGCGGAAGTTGATGAAGTCGGCCCGCTCGCGCTTTAGGGCGTCCAGATACTCGCCAGCTTCCTTTTTTGAGGCTTCCAGCTCCTTGGAAAGGTCCTCTTCTACGGCGTCGTCAAGTTCCTGCTCGAGGGTCTCACAATCCTCTTCGGAGGCTTTCTTCTCCTCCTCCGAGCTCTCTTCCATCTCTACTCGTCTTTCTTGTCGTCGTCGTCGACCACCTGGGCGTCCACTACGTCGTCATCGGGCCCCTGGCTCTGGGAGGCGGAAGGGCCGGCCTGGGCGGAGGGGTTCTGCTCGTAGATGTTCTTGCCGATCTTCTGGGCGGAGGTCATGAGGTCGTCTTGGGCCTTCTTTATGGCTTCCGTGTCTTCACCCTTGAGGGCCTCCTTGAGGGTGGAGATCTTGGCTGTAACTTCGGAGGCGAGATCGGCGGGGATCTTGTCTTTGTTGTCGTTCAGCAGCTTCTCTATGGAGTAGGCGAAGGCTTCTCCCTGGTTGCGGGTCTCCGCATCTTCCTTGCGCTTCTTGTCGTCGGCCTCGTGCTCCTGGGCCTCCTTGACCATGCGGTCAATTTCGTCTTTGGGCAGGGAGGAGCCGCCGGTGATGGTCATGGACTGTTCCTTGCCGGTGCCCTGATCCTTGGCGGAGACGTGCACGATGCCGTTGGCGTCGATGTCGAAAGTGACTTCGATCTTGGGCACGCCCCTGGGAGCCGGGGCGATGCCGGTCAGCTCGAAAGTGCCCAGAGGCTTGTTGTCGCGGGCAAACTCCCTCTCTCCCTGGTAGACCTGGATGAGGACGGAAGACTGGTTGTCTTCGGCCGTAGAGAAGATCTCGCTCCTCTTGGTGGGGATGGCGGTGTTCCTGTCGATGAGCTTGGTCATGATTCCGCCCTTGGTCTCAATCCCGAGGCTCAGCGGGGTCACGTCTATCAGCAGTACGTCCTTGCGGTCGCCCTTGATGACGCCGGACTGGATGGCTGCGCCCACGGCCACCACTTCGTCCGGGTTCACCGACTGGCTGGCGTCCTTTCCTCCCGTAAGCTCCTTTACGAGGTCCTTTACGGCGGGCATCCTGGTGGAGCCGCCCACCAGGATCACGTGGTCGATGTCCGACACCTTCACCCCGGCGTCGGAAAGCACCTGGGAGAAGGGCTTGCGGCACCTGTCGAGAAGGTCGCGGGTCATCTCTTCAAAGTGGGCGCGGGTGAGCACCTCGTCGAGGTGCACCGGCCTGCCGTCGGGGGTCATGGCCAGGTACTGCATGGAGATGGTGGTCTCCATGGCGCCCGAGAGCTCCTTTTTGGCCTGCTCGGAGGCTTCCTTGAGCCTCTGGAGGGCGATCTTGTCCTGGGAGAGGTCGACTCCGTACTTGCTCTTGACAACCCCTATGAGCCAGTCGATTATCCTCTGGTCCCAGTCGTCTCCGCCCAGGTGGTTGTCGCCGTTGGTGGCCTTGACCTGGATGGTGGAGAAGCCGTCCTCGTCCTTTCCGATTTCTAGCAGGGATACGTCGAAGGTGCCGCCGCCCAGGTCGAATACGAGGATCTGCTCGTTTTCGTTGCCCTTCTCGAGGCCGTAGGCGAGGGCGGCCGCGGTAGGCTCGTTTATAATCCTTAAGACGTTGAGGCCGGCGATCTTTCCGGCGTCCTTAGTGGCCTGCCTCTGGGCGTCGTTGAAGTAGGCGGGGCAGGTTATGACGGCGTCCGTCACGGGTTCGCCCAGGTACGCCTCGGCGTCCCTCTTAAGCTTCATCAAAATCTGGGCGCTTATCTCCTGGGGCGTCCACTTTTTCCCGTCGATGTCTACGGTCCAGTCCGTGCCCATGTGGCGCTTGACGGAGGAAATGGTGCGCTCCACATTGGTAACGGCCTGCCTCTTTGCCACATCCCCCACTAGAATTTCACCGTTCTTGGCAAAAGCCACGACCGAAGGGGTGGTCCTCTGCCCCTCGGAGTTGACGATCACCGTGGGCTGCCCACCTTCGAGAGTTGCAATGCAAGAATTGGTGGTGCCTAAATCTATTCCGACCGAGCGCCCCATCGCGCATCCTCCTTTTCCCGGCGCCGGGACCCTCCCGGCGCGCTTCTTTAGTGATTCAAGTTGGAAAAGCCCGCGATTATTCCATGGCGCGGGCTTTGATTTGGGCCTTTGGGCCCCTTTTTTCAGTCTACCTGTATTATCTTTTTGTCTTTTCCGTCTTCGAGGGTGAGAAAGTCGTCATCTCCCCTGTGATCCACCACGACCTGGGAAGAGGGGAGGACTTTGCCGCTCAAAAGAGCTTTGGCGAGCTTGTCTCCGACCTGGGTCTGCACCAGCCTGCGAAGCGGCCTTGCGCCGTAGGCCGGGGAGTAGCCCACGTTTGCCAGCCAGTCTTTGGCGTCTTCGGTGGCGGTCAGGGTGATGCGCCTGTCGGAGAGGCGGCCTGCCAGCTGGTCTAACTGGATGTCGACGATCTTGCGCAGATCCTGGCGGGTCAGGGGGTGGAACATCACTATGTCGTCCAGGCGGTTCAGAAACTCCGGGCGGAAGTGGGCCTTGACGGCGTCCATCACAGCCTTCTTCTTTGCCTCCTCGTCCATGTCCTGCCTGGCCATGTACTCGCTTCCGAGGTTGGAAGTCATGATGAGGATGGTGTTTTTGAAGTCCACCGTGCGGCCCTGGCCGTCGGTGAGGCGCCCGTCGTCCAAGACCTGGAGCAGAAGGTCGAAGACCTCCCTGTCGGCCTTCTCCACCTCGTCGAAGAGGACTACCGAGTAGGGCCTGCGCCTGACGGCCTCGGTGAGCTGCCCTCCCTCTTCATAGCCCACGTACCCCGGGGCCGCGCCTATGAGGCGGGAGACGGAGGCCTTCTCCATGTACTCGCTCATGTCTATCCTCACCATCGCCCTCTGGTCGTCGAAGAGGAACTCGGCGAGGGCCTTGGCCAGCTCGGTTTTGCCCACGCCCGTGGGCCCGAGGAACATGAAGGATCCGGTGGGCCTGTTGGGATCCGATATTCCGCTCCTCGACCTCCTCACCGCGTCGCTTACGGAGTGGATGGCCTCCTTTTGCCCTATCACGTGCTTGCCCAGGTAGTCCTCCATGTGCAGGAGCTTTTCGTCTTCCGATTCGGTGAGCTTACCTACGGGTATCCCGGTCCACTCGGACACCACCCTGGCTATGCTCTCTGCGTCCACGCAGTCGGGAACCATGGGCTCATCGGCATGGCCGTCCTTTTGGGCGCTCTCGGCCGCTTTCTGCGCGTCTTCGAGCTCTTTGCGGATCTCCGGGATCTCCCCGTACATGATCTTTCCGGCCTTTTCCAGATCTCCGGACCTGGTGGCCTTGTCGGCTTCAACCTTCTTGGCATCGAGCTTTGCCCTCAGCTCTCCTACGCGGTTTCTGCCGCTCTTTTCGCTGTTCCACCTGGCCTGGAGGCCGGAAAGCTTTTCTTTGGCGTCGGCCAGCTCCTTTTCGATCTCTCCCAGGTGCTCTTTGCTCGCCTCGTCCTCGCTCTTGGAAAGCTGGAGCTGCTCCATCTGGAGGCGGGTGACCTTCCTTGAGAGCTCGTCTATCTCTTCGGGGGAGGAGTCTAGCTCCATGCGGAGGTGCGCCGCGGCCTCGTCTACAAGGTCTATGGCCTTGTCGGGGAGCTGGCGGTCGGTGATGTAGCGGTTGGAGAGGGTGGCGGCGGCTATGAGGGCGTCGTCTCCGATCGTCACCTTGTGGTGCGCCTCGTAGCGCTGCTTTAGGCCGCGCAGGATCGTGATCGTGTCTTCCACGTCCGGCTCTCCTACGTACACCTGCTGGAACCTGCGCTCAAGGGCCGGGTCCTTCTCTATGTTCTCCCTGTACTCGTCCAGCGTAGTGGCGCCTATGAGGCGCAGCTCCCCCCGGGCGAGCATGGGCTTAAGCATGTTTCCGGCGTCCATGGCGCCTTCGGCGTTGCCCGCCCCCACAATCGTGTGGATCTCGTCTATAAAGGTGATGATCTGCCCGTCGGAGGCCTTGATTTCGGCCAGGACGGACTTTAACCTCTCTTCAAACTCCCCCCTGTACTTCGCCCCGGCGACCATGGCCGAAAGGTCGAGGGAGATGAGTTTTTTGTTTTTGAGGGTGAGGGGCACGTCTCCTGCCACGATCCTCTGGGCGAGGCCCTCTACGACGGCGGTTTTGCCCACTCCGGGCTCGCCTACGAGGATGGGGTTGTTCTTAGTGCGCCTGTAGAGGATCTGCATGACCCTCCTTATCTCCTGGTCGCGCCCGATGACGGGATCCAGCTTCCCTTCTGAAGCCGCCTTGGTGAGGTCGGTAGAGTACTTTTCGAGGGCCTTGTAGTTGTCTTCGGCGTCGGGGCTGGTGACGTGGCCGTCTCCGCGCACCGTGGGCAAAGCTTTCAGGATCGCGTCTTTTGTGGCGCCCGAGGCGCGCAAAATTTCCCCGGCCTTGTCCTGGGAGGCGGCGAGGGCGGCCAGGAGGTGCTCGGTGGACACGTAGTCGTCCCCGCACTGGGTCATAAGCTGTCCCGCGTCCGAGAGGACCTGGTTCAGATCTCTGGAAGCGGTGGGGTTGCCGTTTCCGCCGCTGGCGCTGGGCAAAGCTGCCAGGGCGTTTCTCACTTTCGCCCCTATGGCCTTGGGATCGGCCTTTACGGCTTCGAGCAGCCCTTTGACCAGGCCGTTGTCGAGCCTGAGGAGGGAATCGAGAAGGTGCAGGGGGGTCACCTGCGGATTTCCGGCGGCAGAAGCGTCCTGGATCGCGTCCCCCAGCACTTTTTGGGATAGGTTGGTCAGTTTTTCATCCATACAAATACGCCTTTCTTCTGAGAAAAGACAACTCAGGGAAGGAGGGATTTATTCCTAAAAGAGAAAGCCCGCGTATTGTCTACATTTGTAGACAAATGTGCTATCATGCCTTCCGTGAAGCAATGCGGGTGCACGATTTCAAGGTGCGAGTGGAAGGTGATGTCCCTTCTGTGGCGCTCCCCCCTCCCCTCCTCGCAGGTGTGCAAAAGGTGCGCAGAGGAGTTCGGATGGTCCCCTTCCACATGCAAAACCTATCTTTCCAGGCTGGAAAAGAAAGGGTTTGTGGAGGCGGAAAAGTCCGGAGGAAAGTTTGAGTACAGGGCAAAGAGGGCCCAAGGGGAATGCGTGGAAGGAAGGGCGCGCCAGCTGGCCGAGGAAACCTGCGGGTGCGACCAGAAGGAAATGCTGATACGGCTCATAGATGAGTGCCCGCTGACGAAAAAAGATGCAGAAGACGTGAAGAGGGCGCTTGAAGAGAAGATCGCCCGACTCGAGGCAAAAGACGGCTCCTGCGGGTGCGGATGCGAAGGAGGGAAGAATGGCTGCGGATGCTGAAAAAGAGGAGGCCTTCGGAATTTCCGGAATGGTGTGCGCCTCGTGCGCGGCGACAATAGAGAAGGCCGTAAGGTCCATGCCCGCCGTCAGTTCGGTGTCGGTGAACCTGGCCACCGAAAAGATGAACGTCGTCTTCGACCCCTCCCTGGCATCAGGCGAAGACATAGAGAAGAAAGTCAAGGAAGCCGGATACGGGGCCAAGCCCCTGGAGGACCCCTCCAAGGCGCTGGCCGCCAAAAAGGCGGAAAAGAGGAGGGAGCTTAAATCCCTCCAGATCCGGTTCTGGGTGTCGGCGGGGCTGTGCGCGTGCCTGCTCTATATGGCCTTCTACGGACCTCTTCCCCGTTGGCTCTCCTCCCCCATCCCCTTTTCCGTGGTGCAGCTCGTGCTATGCGCGGCTGTAGTGGGGATAAACTGGAAGATCTACTCCATAGGCTTTCTCACCCTGGTCAAAGGGCATCCCAACATGGATTCTCTCGTCTTCCTGGGATCGGGGACCGCCTTCGTCTACTCGGTAGTGGCCACAGCCCTCGTCCTGGCCGGAGACAGGGCCTGGGCCTCCAAACTCTACTTTGAGTCGGGGGCCGTGATCCTCTGCCTGGTCACTTTGGGCAAATTCTTTGAAACCCGCAGCAAGAAAGAGGCGGGGGAGGCCATAAACCGCCTCATGGATCTTTCTCCCGCAAAAGCCACCCTCCTTGAAAACGGAGAGACGAAGGAAGTGGCCCTCTCCGAAGTGAAAGTCGGAGACGTGCTTTTGGTAAAGCCCGGAGAAAAGGTGCCTACCGACGGGGTGGTGCTTTCGGGATCTTCTGACGTGGACGAATCCATGATTACGGGCGAATCTGCCCTGATTGAAAAAAGGGCCGGAGACAAGGTCATCGGGGCCAGCATCAACTCCACCGGAAGTTTCACCATGGAAGCTGAAAAGTCTGCATCTGACGGGGAGCTGTCAAAAATCATCTCCCTTGTCGAGCAGGCGCAGTCCGCCAAGCTCCCGGTAGCGCGCCTGGCCGACAGGATCTCCGCCTTCTTTGTCCCCACCATAATCTCCATAGCGGTTATCGTCGGCATCCTCTGGATTTTCGTGGGGAGACAGAACTGGCTTTTCGGGCTCACTGTCGCCATTTCGGTCCTTGTGATAGCCTGCCCCTGCGCCCTGGGCCTGGCCACCCCGACGGCCATCATGGTAGGGACCGGGCGGGGAGCTAGGGAAGGCATACTGATACGGGGTGGCGAGAGCCTCGAAAAGGCCTACAAGCTCACCGCCGTGGCCTTCGATAAGACCGGTACCATAACTTCCGGAAAGCCCGCAGTAAGTGAGATCCGAAACTACTCCGCGCTTTCCGAGCCTGAGGTCCTTGGCCTCTTTTCATCGGCGGAGGCCGGAAGCGAACACCCGATTGCGAAGGCCGTGACCGCCGAGGCGAAGGGGAGGGGGATTTCGGCGCCGGAACCCGAGGCTTTCGCATCCGTCTCCGGCAAAGGCGTATTCGCCCAAGTTTCGGGGGAAGCCTACATTTTGGGCAGCCAGGCCCTTCTTGAAGAAAACGGGATCCAAATTGGGTCCGAAGCTCTAAAGGATGCAGAAAAGATGGCCGGCCAGGGCTGCACGCTGCTTTTCCTGGCCAACCGCTCGTCCCTCATCGCCCTCATGGGGGTGAAAGACACTGTCAAACCCACAAGCAAGGCAGCTGTTTCGGCCCTTAAGAGCCTCGGGATAAAGACCGTCATGATTACGGGGGACAATGAAAAGACTGCCGAAAAGGTCGCAAAAGAAGTGGGGGTCGACGAAGTCTTTGCGGGGGTTCTTCCCGAAGGGAAGATCGGTATCGTCTCCTCTCTTCAGGAAAGGGGCGAAAGGGTTGCCATGGTGGGAGACGGGATAAATGACGCCCCGGCCCTCTCCCAGGCCGACGTCGGGATAGCCATAGGCAGTGGAACAGATGTGGCCATTTCTTCAGCCGACATAGTGCTCATGAAGTCTGACCTCATGGACGTGCCTACGGCCATAGAGCTTTCCAAAGCCACTATGACCAACATCAAGGAGAACCTCTTTTGGGCCCTGTTTTACAACCTCATAGGTGTCCCCATAGCGGCAGGGGTGCTCTACCTCTTCGGAGGTCCGCTGCTTAACCCCATGATTTCGGCCGCATGCATGTCGATGAGCTCGGTGTGTGTCGTTTTGAACGCCTTGAGGCTGCGCCGCTTCCACAGGCCCAAAAAGTGGAATTAAAGAAAGTAGAATTCTGTTAAAGGACTGAAAAGGAGGTCGCGATGGAAAAGAAGTTCAAAATAACGGGGATGAAGTGCCAGGGGTGCGTGGACACTGTGACTTCCCGTATAGAGGCTGTGCCCAGCGTGAGCAAAGTTACGGTGGATTTGGACAGCGGGATCGCCACCGTAGAAGGAAGGGATTTCAACTCCAGATCCGTTTTGGCATGCCTGAAGGGCACCCCCTACAAGATAGAGCCCGTATACAACGAGGATCCGTTCCCGTTCTTCAGGTCCCATAAGAAGGAAGAGGAGGAAAAGTAGCCTCCCGCCTCGATTGCGCCCCCTGCATTGCCAGGGGGATTTTTATTGACTCTTTTTCATCCGCCCAAGTTACCCGTCCGGAAATTTTCAACTTTTATGTCCCCAAAAGGCCCTTCCCGTGGGCGGATTTTCTTCAGCTAATCCAGTAAAAACTCAATCTGGAGCGATTGAAAAAGCGCCGGCCTACCTGTTGCGCGCGTGCCTTCCCCTGCTCTTCTTAACAGCTTCTATGGCAATTCCGCCGGCCATAAGTACGGCGGAGGCTATCTCCATATCTTCCGCACTTGAGCCGGTGACGGCCAGCTGATCAGAAGAAGAAGCGGACGAGGCCTCCGATGAGGAAGACTGCAGACCGGAGGCGGTGGAATTGGAGGCAGTGGCAGTAGAGGGAACTTCTGCCGAAGGAAGCTTCGTCCCTCCGGCGCTGGGAGCATACGAAGTCGGGACAGCGCCGTGAGATACAGGGGAAGAAGCCGCAGAGAAGGCAAAGGCTTCAGAAAGAATCTTGGAGTCCAAGTTGAGCTCCTCTCCTATAGGCTCAAAGTTCTGGAGTTGAGAAGTTGTCTGGGAAACGTTCTGGTCCAAAGACTGTGCAAGCGCCTCGGCCTTGGTATAGCTCGCCTCAGTTGCAGTCTGCTCTTTGGCAGCCTTGAGGGCGGAAGTGAGTGCATTCTGCACGTCCTCGGCGCTACTGAGGTCAAACTTGGCGCTGGCGATGCTCGCCTCGCTGTAGCCGGCCTGCTGCATGGAGGAGATGGCGGATTGGGCCTTGGCTATGGCATCATCTACCGAGGTCTGGGCGGAGGTGAGATCGGTCACCGCGTCC
>JAGCPN010000003.1 GCA_017965665.1 Aeriscardovia sp. | reverse complement strand
CTCCAGCCTGAACTCGGGAACATCTGCCTCGGGGTCGAAAACGGGGAAGCGCAGGTGCAGGAGCCCTCAGGCTCTTCATCCCAGCTTTTCAGGCTTTCTGCCGTAAACAACTCCATACCCCTGAATACTCCGGTGGCGATTTCGTAAAATAATCAGGTGATTCGTCTCCCGGTTCTAACCAACTCGCTCAGCTTTCCATCTCTCCTCTTTAATGTTCAAACAGTCAGAAGTGGGAGATTAGAAAAACAGCAGATAGGCTTTATTTGATTAAATCTCTCTCTTTAGGAATGGTGGTCGATGACCAATATGCACAAACTGACCCTGGAACTATAGTCGAGCAGTATCCTTCCAATGACACCAATAGCCAAGTCTGGTTCCTATCGGCTGCAGGAGAGGTCTCTTTTGTAATCGCAAATTCCAATAATGTGATAATTACCTTCTCCTCCAGCTTCACCCTGCAAAACTTAACCCGAATTGGGAAGTTACGAGTTACTAACTAATCTTGTTATTTGATGAAAATCAGCAATCTTGAATTTCAATACGCTATGTGCAGTTGGGAGAAAAGACTGGCTTGGCTAGCCATATTCTGAATTCTTCAATCTAGCCTGCTACAACCAAGAAGCAATTAATAATATGGACTATTGAAAAAAACTCTAGCCTTCTTGAGGGTAAAGATTTGCAGCTTCTGACAGGTACTTTTCCCAGAAACTAGGAGTGGTAAGATTTTTGCCTCCTAATCTCCAAATGCGTTTCAAATAATCTAAGTGTGTGTTATAGTATCGAAGATCTTTTTTATATCTCTTTAGTAGCTCTTCATACTTTTCATAATTTTTTACCCTTATACATCCTTTTTGGTTGAACCAATCCACCAGAATCAAATATTTCTTTTCTCGAATTATGCCTGCAGGGAACATCCACCCATTGGCAGGAATTACCGCAAAACCTTCTCCTTCGGTTTGGAGGATATGTTGTTTATTAGCAAAGTACCTATCTATTCGCTGTTCCTTACGGGTTCTAGGTTTATCTTGATCAATAATTTGCCGGGTTAATTTCCAAACATTAAATCCTTGCCTGCGTAGATAAGGTATTTCATCAGCCTGAGCTTGAAGTTCATCTAAGCTCACGAATTTTTCCGCATCCCTCCACAGCTGATCAAAACGATTTTTATTCAGTAAAGGATTTGCAAGGAATTTAGGGCCTCTAAAGAAATCTTCAAATGCCTCCAACGCAAAAGTTGCATTGGTATATCCAAATTTATTTAGTTCAAGATTTACCGCGTCACATACAGGTCCTAAGAAGTTAGAGTGAGGAGCAAAACCGGTAGCGAGCTGAGCACAAAGTGTGTTTCGCAGAGTGTAGTATCTGTCGATTACGGCACTATATTTAGTTGGGAAGTCTTTGTGCCAGGTGCAGATGGAGTTCATAGTGATAAATCTAGGTTTTGATCTATATCCATACTCGGCATCATCGCCCCTTACAAATATTGGCAATGGCAGCCCTTCTTCCCTTATAACTTTCACAGGAATTGCGCAGTACCACCAGGCTGCATATGAGTTTTGCACCATTTCTTTGGAGGACTCTAGAGTCTCATTTAGAACCAGATCTTCAGTTAATGTCATGCGAAGAATGGGCTTTTGAGATACGCATCCGCCCTGAAGATTCACCCATCCAACATCTTCCCTTTGCATATCTTTGATATCAAGGTTTAGCATCGCTCCTGAAATGAAGGATCTCTCCCATTCCGGTCTCAAAATGCTTATGAGATTAATTGTCCGCTTAATGCTTTCTGCACATAAAGAAACATCGTCGTCCATTAAGAGCACATGCGTGAATTGATTTCCTCTTTTAAGGACCTCAAGCATTCCTCGGGCAAATCCCCCAGATCCTCCTACATTGGGATTGGGGATTACAGAAATATGCTCATCCTCAAAGAGTGCTGGATTTAATGTACGCCCATTGTCTATTACAAAGAAATGCACCTCTTTTGAAACTGGATCGTTAAAAAGAGCAGATTTTAGATAGTGGATATTGCGTTCTATATAGTTTTCTTTTTTAAACGTAGGAGTAACAAGAGCTAATTGAATAGGATTAATTTTACCTTTAACTTCTAAGCACCAATAGCAGTTGCGTATACGCATTCCATTCGAAAAAGTGCGCAGAATAAATCCTTCAATTACATCATCCTTCCCGGGGTTGATGCGGATATCATACACTTTCCAGTCTGCACTGGAAGGAATTCTTGTTATATCACCAGAAAGTTGTGAAGAATGGGAAAAATTATCTGCAAAAGTCCTTTCTATTTCGCTTTCTGCGGTTCCTATTATTTCGATATGCAGGTAGAAGGAGACTGCGCGGCTGTACAGTTTGAGTTTGTAAACAGATAAGGAGTTGAAGTAAGTAGTAAAGTCATATTCCCCCTTTTCCGTCAAAAGGAAGGATCCATCTTTTTCAGGGACTATGACTTTATTTGAAAGGTAGTATAAGTTATTGCAATTCTGTGTATTATCTGAAAGATCATTCAGCACAATATTTGCAAATTTTAAATTTGGCACTTTCTATCTCCCTTGATGCCTGTAAAGGTTACTAGAGCCAATTTTATCTATGGTGCAAAACTATAATTCATACACATGATTGCACCTCCTTTTCCTCCTTCGCAGGCTTCCAGAGAAAAGCGTACTTTTATCCCCGATTGGCGCCTATTTTTCAAAACTCGTTGGAAGGTAATAGGATTTTGCCTAATAGGAGTATTGCTTTTGGAGGTATTCGTTTTTAATCTTCCTACCTGGCAGACAGTTAGGGCCGTTCCATCTGTTTACAGTATCTCTTCCTTACATACAGGAGCAATAAAAGAGCAAGCTGACGGGATTGTTACCACTGCTTCCGATGCCACTGTAAACGTAACATCCGAAAAAATTATAAAGTACCTCTACCTCGAAGTTCCCTCTGAATATGAGAACAGCTCGCACATCGTAAACTACAGCGTGGGAATTTCCTACAGTGGTGACAAATACATTCACTACGGAAGTGCAATGACTATGGATTTAGGAGTCAAGGATGACAGATATATCAATGCTGGCTCATATGTCCACAACGTCACTATCCAGTTCAATGTTCCTAAAGAAACCTTTATTCCTATCACAGGAGTCGTAGTAAATCCAAAAATTCCCTATCGTTTTTCTGTACTCCGGCTCCTGATGCTTCTTTTGCTCGCAAGCTTTTGGATTTTTTTGGGACCGGGTAGCGTTTTGTGGAAAATGGAGCTAGATACTGGGAAAGCATTCCACTTCCTTCTCTTATGCTTTGCTACTTTGGGCGTCATGTTTTTTTATTTTGTGACATGGTATTTCAATGGGAACAGCTACCAGTGGGATCAAATTATAAAAATACCGAATGGATTGTGGATTTCTTATAACCAGTATGGGGACCTCGCCAATTCGCTCCTTCATGGACACACATACCTCAGTCTCCCCATCTCTCCTGGACTCAAAGCCTTGAAAAATCCCTACAGTCTGGCAGCTAGGCTGGCGATAGGCAAGAATGGACAGGTTGCTTATTGGGATCATGCTTTTTACCATGACAAATACTACTGCTACTTCGGGGTGATCCCAGCAATTATCTTCTTTATGCCCTATGAGATCATCACCGGGAAAGAGATGCTAAGCGGTTGGGCGATACTTATAGCCCTCTTAATAGCCATTGTTTTTGCTACGTTCCTCGTCGTCAGGATCGCGAAGCTCTATTTTGAAGATGCCTCTTTCGGTACAGTTTTATGTGCTATATGGATGCTTGGAATGGGATGTGGCCTCCTTCAGGAGGCTTTCGTGGCAGATTTTTATTCGGTCCCCCAAGCTTCCAGCTATATGTTTACCATCATCTCCCTTTGGTGCTGGCTCAAGGCCATCAAGAAAAAGAGGAACAAGAGGGGGAAGTATATCTCTCCCTGGTGGATATTCTTTGGATCGCTCTTTATGGCTTGCAACCTGGGATGCAGACCTCCATTCATAATTTTTAGCCTTCTTGCCGTTCCAATCTTCTGGACTTCCGTATTTAAGGACAGGACTCTTTTTAGTAGGAAAGGACTACTGGCCACCATTCTTGCCATCCTACCTTTCTTTTTGATTTTTATTCCCCTCTTCATCTACAACTTCGACAGATTTGGATCCGCGTTTAATTTTGGACAGAATTATAACTTGACAGAATTGGATCTCACACGAGCTAAAAGACCCAATATTTTATTTTTGATTAGTGAAGTACTTATTTGTTTTTGGTTCAAACCCGCAGTTATCAGAGCGACCTTTCCATTCATTTCCCAGTCAAATATTGCTACTCCGCTTTATTACCCTCGGGATCCCTTTGTGGGGGGCGGGTACTTTGTGTTCACAGCCCCATTTGTACTCTTGCTTTTTATAATCGCTCCCTATGTATTCGGGCGCCGCAAAAGAGGCGAGTTGGACAATAGGACTGTTTCCAAGAAATACTGGCCAGCAAAAAGCGTGAGAGGGACAGTCATCGCTACGACATCATTGTCTTTTGCTTTGGCAGTTTGCTCCACATTTTTGAATGCATATCTGGGAGGCTGCTCCCAGCGTTATGAAGCTTGTTTTGGCACCCTTTTCACTCTTTCTTCGATTTTGGTCCTCTTCTGTGCCCTCCCTAGATGGGTATGCTGTGAGAGAGAGAAGCAGGGATCGGTGATGCTCCTCAAGATATCATTAACAGCTCTGATCGTTGCGACTCTTGTTTTGGAGTTCTTGGGATTGTGTGATTTGGGACGGATGGGGCAGAATTCGACTGTTCACCTCTTCAAGGTCGCCTCATGGTTCTTATTTGTGAATTAAATTAAAATTTGCAATTTTGCTTAAAAAGTAGTCTTATTTAATATCTTTAAAGGCCCGTATCTCTCAGTCTTACTAGATAAGATTTCAGTTGAAAAGGTGACTTATCTTAATATTTGCAAACGATACCATAAAAGATTAGTTTATAAGTAGGGTACGAATACGTAATCCGGTTCTCTGGCGTTTTTCTGAAATTTTTGCGCCCCCTCTTTCCGGAAGTTGTTTGCAGTGGATAATCCACAAAAGATGGTTAGGAGAGATAGATTGTTTAAGGACTACAGGCATAAGCCTTACAGTTTTCTTTTAAGGCTGATCACCCTGTCGATGACAGCCTTCACATTGGCATTCGGGTTTTACCTCCTTTTTGGACGGGCGAGTGTACTCCCCGGAAAATTCATGATTGCCTTGAGTTCCGTCACCTTCGCCCTTTACACCGTCGTAGCAAGCACAATGCGCCCTTCTGAAGGCATCCATCCCATTTGGCCCTTCCCCACTATGGGGTACATGGCTGGTTGGGCTATTACCATCTGGGGATTGACAATACTGGCCAGATTTCACTCCTCTCTCGGCATAATTTCAGGACATCTGGTTTTTGGCGTGGGGATGATTGCAATCTGCATTTCCACAATTTCAATGACCACCATTGATTGGATCCATTTGCTCGTCAAACAAATCCCTGAGGGAAAAGGGATGAAATATGCCCATCTTGAGATTTGGAGCCTTACTGCTATCCCTTCTTTCTTTTCAATTGTGGGATTTGTGTACGCGATAGTGTCTCTCTGCCTTCCCTCTACTGCTCAGCAGATTGGGGGGGACGCCATGATGGCGCAGTCTTTTGTGTGCCTGGCGTTGGTATTTCTCATTCATATTCTTTCCAAGCAGGCGAATAATATTTTCCTTAAACGCTTCAGATGGCGCTACTCCATCTACATCGTCTGCACGGGGACCATCAATATTGTATGGGGAATATGTGTGGCCGCTATCAAGGGGGGGAGTTTTATTCCGCCGGGGTTCGGAATGATTGGTCTCGGACTCGTATGCTTCGCTGTGTGCGGTAAGGCCCATAGGGTCATAGGAAGCTGGAGAAATATCCCGGACATTGATTTCCTCGCCTCTTACTTCCCCATATTGACTCTTGTGGCGGGGCTTTTGATAAGTATCGTGCTTTTCTCCACCTCGCTTACAAATCCCGACTACACTTATGCGGCCTATATTATGTCGGGCCTCTCCTGCGTGTGTTTGTCGATATTCGGCATTGTGGCCCTTCCGTCCGTAGATGCTTCAGGGGTTTAAATCTGCCATGAGCTTGTCTTGGGGATATCTCCTCTTTTAGAAAGGCATATAAGTCATTTTGAATAGCTGAACCCTAAATTGATATCATGAACCTATCGCACTTCCTCGTGCGGTGTAGATGGGATCGATCATGAAAGACCGACCATATTCCCATATGGTGTCTTCCCCGGTAGGGCGCCTGTTATCTGAAATGGCAGCGCCCGCCATTATAAGCAGCCTTGTTACAGTTATTTACAGCCTCATAGATGCCCTGTATTTGGGGCATTTGAGTGTAGCGGCTCTGGCTGCCAGTGGGGCAGTAATGCCTTTGACGATTATTTTTAAGTCCTTCTCCCTGTTGTTTGGAATGGGGGCGGCAAATAAAGCCTCAGTCTACCTTGGAAAGAAACAGAAAGACAAAGCCTCGGCATACGCCTTTCAAGGTTTTTGGCTCTCTGTAGGTTTTTCTGTTCTCTTGACAATCGTCTGTCTGGGAGCCATCCATCCCCTTGTGCGACTTTTGGGATCCAATGAGCAGATAGCTCCTTTGGCCGTTCTGTATTTGATACCGATTCTGATAGTCAGTCCGATAAACGGGGTAAATTACGTACTCAATCCGCTTCTGCGCTTCCAGGGGTACGCCACCATGGCTATGGTCGGAATTTGTTCGGGCCTTGTACTGAACATCGGACTTGAACCCCTATTCATATTTAAGTTAGGCTTGGGAATTTTGGGAGCCGGGATATCTACGGCCCTCTGTCAGGTTTTTTCCTTTGCAGTGCTTTTGATCTTTTTTGCAATCAAAAGCGAAATCGGTATAGGGTTTAAAAAAAGCCGTTTCCAACTGGATGTCTTTAAGAATCTGATTTTTACCGGGCTTCCAAGCCTTCTTCGCAATGGAATGAGGGCCCTGAGCTTGGATCTGGTAGATGTAGCATGCAGTCCTTTTGGGACTGCAGCGATTGCCGCAGTTACAGTGGCGAACCGGATAGTTACCCTTTTTGCATCAGTAAGAGGCGGAATTGGCCAAGGATATCAGCCAATTTGCGGATACGGGTTTGGAGCGGAGAAATACTCCAGGATTAAGAAGGCGTTTAAGCTCAGTATCATTGCCTGCGCAATATTTCTGGTTTCAGCCAGCATTGTGTCGATTGCTCTGGCCCCACAGCTGGTGGCACTATTTCAAAAGAACCCGGAGGTTGTTTCCCGCGGGGCGAGCTATCTGAGGTTCCTTTCCGCTACTCTTCCTCTCACAACCTTAATTGCGATGTTCAATATGAATTGCCAGACTTTGGGAAAGAACATAATGGCAAGCTGCGTACCACTCCTTAGGCATGGGCTCTATCTAATTCCCTGGCTCTTTATTCTTCCGCATTTTCTTGGTTATCGAGGTGTGGAAATATGCCAGCCCATAGCAGATATATGTACTTTCCTCACAGTGGTGCCAATGCAAGTGCACGTGCATAAATGGCTTGGCAAATTAGAAAATAAGCTTGGAGGGTCAATGATGAAGGCTAATTTAGGATCAGACATTCAGTGAGTTTTGTCTAAAACCGGAACCAAGGGTTTATTTACTTGTTTTAAACTTGATGGAACATAGAAGAAGATTCTAATGGTGGTAGAAAAGCATAGCTGCATTAACCTCTAGATCTATACAGCTCCCAAACCCAGAGGCTACTCTCGAGCTATGAATCAGAGTTTGGCAAAAAAGAATAATGGAGGATCTACACAGCTAATTCAAATAAGTCACCAAAACCATCCGGGGAGGGCGACGATGCGCCCTCCCCAATTTATATCTATGACATCTTCTTTATGTGTGCAGAAGCCCGTATTATCTTTTTGGAACTTTATACTTGATCGTTATGATTACCCCTCCTCCGCCGCCCTTGTCTTCGCATGTCTCAAACGCAAGTCAATACTTAATTCCGGATTGGCGCCTATTCTTCAAGACCCGCTGGAAATTCATGGGACTGTGCCTTATAGGGTTACTTTTGCTCGAGGTTTTCATCTTTAATCTCCCGACATGGCAAACCCTCAGGACTTCTCCAGAATCTGCCAATCTGTCCTCCCTGAAGACTGTAGGATTAAAAGAAAGCGGAGATGGAGTTACAGCTTTAGTTCCCAATCCAACCGTGAATATAACGTTGGACAGGGTTATAAAATACATTTATCTGGAAGTTCCGGCGCAGTTCCAAAATACTTCACAGCACTTAAGCTACACTGTTGGGGTCTCCTACAAGGGGGACCGATATGTGCACTACGGAGCGGCCCAGACCTTGGACCTGGGGGTAAAGGATAACAGGTACATTAACGCAGGCTCTTACGTCGAAAATATAACTTTGAAACTTAATGTGCCCAAAGGCACTTTCCTGCCAATTACAAAAATCATAATCAATCCGCATATCCCATATAGGTTCTCTGTCTTGAGGATTCTAATGCTCCTTCTGATAGCGTCATTTTGGGTTTTATTTGGCCCTGGGAGCATACTTTGGAAAACTGAGCTCAATATAAGGTCTGTCTTCCAGGTAGTCCTTTTGGTTTTGGCTACTTTGGGCGTCATGTTTTTCTATTTTGTGACATGGTATTTCAATGGGAATGGCTATTCGTGGACCGAAATTGTAAAGTATTCAAACGGGATATGGTATGACTACAATCAGTACGGACTTCTCGCCAGCTCACTTCTCCATGGGCATACATGGCTACACCTCCCCGTTACCCCGGGGCTTAAAGCCCTCAAAAATCCGTATAGCCTTTCCGCAAGGTTAGCTATAGGGAGGCATGGCCAATTTTCCTTCTGGGATCATGCTTTCTACCATGGCAAATATTATTGCTATTTCGGGGTAATTCCAGCGATTATTTTCTTTATGCCTTATGAGGCAATTACCGGAAAATACATGCCAAGTGGATGGGCCATCCTTATAGCCCTCATGATCGCAAATATTTGCGCCACTTTCCTGATAGTTAGGCTTGCAAGGCTTTATTTCCGGGATTCGAGTATTGCCACGACTCTGGTTGCAATATGGATACTGGGAATGGGATGCGGCCTTCTCCAAGAGGCTTTCGTAGCAGATTATTATTCCGTCCCGGAAGCTACCAGCTACATGTTTTCCATACTTGGGCTTTGGTGTTGGCTGAAGTCAATAAAGATATCGAAAAAAAAAGAAAAAAAGTACATATCTCCCTGGTGGATATTCTTTGGATCACTCTTTATGGCCTGTAACCTGGGATGCAGGCCTCAGTATCTTTCCTTCGCCTTTTTGGCTATACCGATATTTTGGACTTCAATTTTCAAAGATCGATTGCTTTTCAGCAAAAACGGTTTGTGGTCTACGATTTCCGCTATCCTTCCCTTTTTCCTTATATTCATCCCCATCTTCATCTATAACTTCGACAGGTTCGGATCTTGCCTGAATTTTGGAGAAGACTACAACTTGACGATATTTGACATGACCCGGGCAGCCAAACCTAAACTGCCT
Organism: Aeriscardovia sp.; assembly: GCA_017965665.1. Taxonomy (GTDB): domain Bacteria; phylum Actinomycetota; class Actinomycetes; order Actinomycetales; family Bifidobacteriaceae; genus RGIG1476. The sequence continues at coordinate 135,923 of JAGCPN010000003.1, read as the reverse complement.
TTCTCAATTCCTCTCATATTGTCTTATTTTTGGTTCCAGCCTTTAAATATTGTCGGAATCTTTCCCTTTATCACGACTGTTCGAATGTCGCCAATAGGACCTGTTATTCCTTTTTGGTATTCAATGGATCCGGCCGTAGGGGGAGGATACTTTACTTTTAATGCCCCCTTCACATTCGTGCTCCTCGCCCTTACGCCGTGGATTTTTGCCAGAAGCAGGAGACGAATACTCGATAAAACTTTTTCTGACAGATACTCTTCTGTAAGAAGCGTGAGGGGTTCTGTAATTTCCCTGATACTTCTGAGCGTGGCCTTCGGAGTGATAGTAACTTATTTGGATGCGAGCTGGTGCGGGTTTTCTCAGAGATACGAATCCTGTTTCGGATCGCTTTTTACACTTTCGGCGGTTTTTGTGCTGTTTTCCATTTTTCCGGTTTGGCTTTGCCGTGAAAAGGAAAGGCACCACGGCGTTATGTTTCTCAAAATATTGTTAGTATTTTTATTAACCATGACCTGCATATGGGAGTTTTTGGGGCTGTGCGATCTTGGAAGGCTGTCTCAAAATGCAACTTCGCATATTTTCAAGGTCGCCTCGTGGTTCTTGTTTATGAGCTGATGGGAAGGATATGAAATCAAGTAGCAGCCTTTTGGAATTGAGGCAGATCAGAAGTCGGAGGCCAAAGGAGTCCGCCGCCGGAAGGTACGCCAGAAGCTACTCGGAAGACAGCCAAGTCTTTCCCTCGGGTGCGCCGACCCCTATTGCTCCCAGGGAACTGTCGAGCTTTAGGATGTTTATAAGGAGGAGATGGAAAGTCGCACTCCTCTCGCTTGTGATAGCCCTGTTCGTGGAGATATTTATCTTCAACCTCCCATTCTGGAGCAGCAGGACCACCCGGACCGATACAGTGAATCTTTCTACGTCGAATCTCACAAATGTAACTCCCACAGCGGGCGGGTGGATGACAACTTCCGCCAATCCCTCCATAACCATAACCAATCCGGAAAACCGGAATATAAAATACGTGCACCTGAACCAGTCTTCCTCAGCTCCCCAATGGGCCACATATAACTGCACGATTTACACTTTCTTCGGTAGCGGTGTAACTCCCAATCTCGGAGGTACTGCATCCAGCGTTTCCACAGGCCTTTACAGGAGCCGCTACATCAATTTAGGGGGGCGAAGCCACAAGGTAAAGATCCAGTTTGATATAGCTTCCGGGCTCTTTCTGCCCTTTACCTCGATAACTGTAAATCCTCATATCGGCTTCCATTTCAGCCTCATACGCTTTGCTTTAATGCTCCTCCTTGGGCTTTTTGCAGTCTTTCTTGGACCCAACAGCCCCTTATGGCGCTGGAGGCTTGACGATTGGGGCGGGTTTGAAATCTGGACCTTGTGCCTAAGCACCCTCTTCGTCATGCTTTTCTATATTCTGATCTTCTACATGTCTAACAGTTGGAACGTCTGGAGGGGGAGCAGTACTCAGGGCGCCGGTTGGGGACAATGGACGTCCTTTAACCAGTACGGCAATCTTGCCAATTCGCTCCTGCACGGCCATGCGTGGCTGAACCTTCCAGTCCCTGCACCGTTGAAAGACATGCAAAATCCTTACGATCCCCTTCTAAGGATGCAAGTTATTCAGAGCAATCCCGGTATGAAGGTCTTTTGGGATCACGCCTTTTATAACGGAAAGTATTATTGCTACTTCGGCGTAATACCGGCAATAGTCTTCTTTATGCCTTTTGAAATCATCACGGGCAAAGAGATGGAAAGCTGCTGGGCCATCCTTGTAGCCGTACTTATAGCCGCAATATTTGCCACATTGCTTTTGGTGAGGATGTGCAAGATCTGGTTTCCCAATATTTCCTTTGGGGCAGTTTTGCTGGCGTCTTGGATGCTGGGCATCGGAGGAGGGATCCTCTATCACGTCTTCACGGCTTCCTTTTACTCTGTGCCGGAAGCTTCGAGCTACATGTTTTCCATGGCGGGCCTTTGGTGCTGGTTTGAGTCGCTTCGCCAGAAGAAAAAGGACGGAGGACGCAAAAGAGTGGATGCATGGTGGATATTCTTCGGGTCCCTGTTTATGGCCTGCAACTTAGGATGCCGGCCGGGCTATATCTTCCTATGCTTCCTCGCCATACCCATCTTCTGGACTGCGGTATTTAAAGAGAGGCTGCTTTTCAGCCGCAAGGGCTTCTTTGCCACTATTATGGCCTTCATTCCCTTCTTCCTAGTCTTTATACCCCTCTTTATTTACAACCACGTCAGGTTCGGATCCTTCTTTACCTTCGGGAACACCTATCAACTGACGGGATTTGATGCTGTGAATCCAGCCTTTACGCGTCTGTCAGCCATAGAGGGCCTCTTCTACTATCTTTTCCAGCCTATGAATCTCACCACTGCCTTCCCGTTTGTAGGCTTGACCGGCACTCCATTCTCTCTTTTCTATCCCATAGAACCGTTTGAAGGGGGATATTTTGCATTTATTGCGCCTTTTGCCCTTATCCTTTTCGCCGTTCCCTGGATTTTTTCCAGGAGCCGCAGAGTTGAACTTGCAGGAGAGATGAGCGGAGGCATGTTTGAAGGAGGCAGTTCCAGACGTTCGGTTATGGGGTTTGTCTGGACCGCCCTCGCTTCAGGGTTCTTTGTGATGTGTATGGATTCTTACCTCGGCGGGATTTCCCAACGCTATATAAGCGACTTTGGAGTGGCATTTGTGCTGGCCGCGATTTGCTGCTATTTTTCGCTCTTCCCAGTCCCCGGGAGGCGTTTGACACCCGGATACAAGCTGTTAATTTTAGCTTCCGTGGTAACAGTATGCCTTTGCCTGATCTTGGAATTTTTTGAGACCTTCACTGTGGGCAGGTATGGATCTCTACTTTCCTACTCCCCGCAACATTACTTCCCCGTTAAAGACTGGTTCCTCTTCCTCAGCTGATTGGAGTTGCAAATGAAGCCTGAGATAGCTGTGCTGATACCCTGCTACAACGAAGGGCAGACTGTAGGAAAAGTAGTCAGGGATTTTAGAGAGGCTCTTCCCGAGGCCACGGTGTACGTTTATGACAACAACTCCACCGACAACACTTTCCAGGAGGCTTTGGCGGCAGGGGCAGTCGTCAGGAAAGAACCCATGCAGGGCAAAGGGAACGTGGTGCGCAGCATGTTCCGCGACATTGACGCCGACGTTTACCTCATGGTCGACGGGGATGACACTTATCCTGCCGAAAGCGCCAGGGCGATGGTGGAAAAAGTATGGGTAGAAGGCTACGACATGGTCATAGGCGACAGGCTTTCCTCCACCTATTTTTCAGAAAATAAGCATTTTTCCAGAAGTCTGGGAAATGAGATGGCCAAATGGTGGATCAATTTCCTCTTCCATTCTCACCTTCACGATATACTTACCGGCTATCGGGCAATGAGTTTCGAGTTTGTAAAAACCTATCCCACCCTCCATCCGGGCTTCGAGTTGGAGACGGAAATGACTATGCAGGCCTTGGATAAAAGGTGTAAGGTCATAGAAATCCCCATAAAGTTCAGGGAAAGGCCAGCCGGGTCATTTTCAAAAATGAAGCCCTTCTCGGACGGTCTCGGGGTGGCCAGATCCTTCTATGTCATGGTATCCCGTTTCAGGCCTGTGATCTTTTTCGGGCTTATTGCCTCCCTTCTCTTTGTTCCGGCCATAGGGCTGTGGATCTGGGGAGGAGTTGTATTTGGGCAGCTCTCCCCTATATCTGAAATTTTCATCCTCATAGGTGGAGCCCTTTGTGCATTGTGTGGATTTTTCAGCCTGGCTGTGGGGGCAGTTTTAAATATGCAGGCTAAGCATGCCAGAGAAAAATACATTATCGACTGCAACTTCTTTGCGCTCAAGAGGAAGGAAATGAAAAGGGCTTAATTCCATGTAAAACCCACACCCTTTTCGTTAAACTTTGATTAAAAGGCATCAAGGGAGGGTCAATTGAGCAAAATAAAGTTCGCAAATATCATTTTTAAAAATCCTCTACAGGAGGAGCGCCACTCCAGGCTCTTCTACAGAGGCAACGGAGAAGCATGGGAAGAGGACGGATCGCGGTTTCTTTCGCCAAAATCCCACTTCGACTTCACCACTTACTTCAATTCCCTTTCGGTAGGAAAATTGCGACTTTATAGCTCTGCCTCCTCTTTTTCCCTCCATTTGGAGCTGAGAGGGGGAGCGTGCGAAGTACATCGCGGAAGGGCTGGCAACTTTTCCCACGAAGCTGAATTTGAAGGCAAAGGAATGCAAGTACAATCTTCTTCAGATTGGCAGATCTTGGACATCCCGTTTGATCCCAAGGGTGACGATGTTCTTTTGAGTTTTGCCCTAGAAACCTTTGGAGAAAAAGTAGAAGCCGGAAACTGTTATTGGGAACTGGAAACGTCTGAGACTCGGAAAACGCGCCTTGCCATAATCTCAACTACTTTTAAGAAAGAGGCTTACATCCGAAAGACAATAAAAAACCTAAAGGATGGCTTCTTCTCCAAATTCCCCGATTCCCATTTTTTCGTTATAGATAACGGTCGTACCCTGGATCCCACTCTTGGAGACGGAAATATTGACATTCTTCCCAACCCCAACGTAGGGGGTTCGGGGGGATTTGCCAAGGGGATGTTGGAGGCGCTCAGACAGGAAGGCCGCTTCACACATGTCCTTCTGATGGATGACGATGTGGAAGTATGCGCGGAATCGGTGCAGAGAACCGCGAAGCTTCTGTCCATCCTCAGGCCAGAGTGGAGAGATGCCTTTGTTGCGGGAGCAATGCTCAATCTTGATAATAAGAACCTGCAGATGGAAGATACGGGCTTTATGACTCCCGAAGGGCGTTTTGCCCCGCAAAAGCCGGTATTTGGCATGGATCAGGTGGAAGGACTCATCAGAAACGAGACTTTCCGCCCCCTGCAGGAGATGAAGTCTCAGGGATACGCTTCCTGGTGGTACTGCGCCATACCCGTTGAGGAGATAAAGCGGGTAGGGATGCCACTTCCGCTGTTTTTAAGGGGCGACGATGCGGAGTATTCGCTTAGAGCTGGAGCAAAACTCATTACCATGAACTCCATCGGCCTCTGGCACATGGCCTTCCAGGTGAAGTACAGCGCAGCTGTTGAAAGATATCAGGTCGTTAGAAACGTCTTTGCCGCACGTTTTGCCACTGATTTTGCTCCTGTATCCGATTTTCTTCTCGATATGAAAAATTCCATCAGGCTGGAACTTAAGAAGTTTGGATATGACAATGCTTCGCTTGTTCTCGACGGCTTTGAAGACTTTTTAAGAGGCCCCAGATTTCTCTCTAATCCCTTGAGAGTGGAGGAGGCTTTCGAGAGAGCTAATAAGGCTCAGGAGCAGATGCTTGACTTTTCTACTCTTCAGGCCCGGGCTCGCAATATTCCAGAGCTTCAGGATTTTGACGTGTATTCTCTCACTTATCAAGACATCCATACCAGCAGGCCTAGGTTGATTTCAGAGAGAATTTTTGATTTTGCCGTTCAAAACGGCCAGAGATTCGTGCGCACGCCCGGAGAAGGCTATGCCGTTATCCCCTCTGAAGGATGGGAGTACCCGGCGGGAAAAATTCGGGGGAAGCGCGTGCTTGTCCTTATAGATTGGTTCAACCGGAAAGGCTGCATAAGGACAAAGGACCGGGAACGCTTTGAGCAGATTTCAAAGAGGTACGCTAGGGACATGCGCTACTTTAAGACCCATATCGCGCATCTCAGAAATATCTGGTCTTCAGCCGGCGCAACTTTCACTACTCCCGCCTTCTGGGAGGCCTATCTCAAAAGGGCCAAGACTCTTGAGGAATAAAGTATGTTTTCAGGAGTTGGAATATAGAATCAAATTAGGAGAAAATTCCCTCCAACAAGGAGAAATCTATGAAATACATGGCACAAGAGGATGGGGTCAGGGCGCTTAAGAGCGCCGGAGACCTCAGCGCCCTTTCCGGCAAGAAAGTCCTGGTGCTTGGGGCCACCGGAATGGTCGGATCGGTTCTTTCTTACGCCCTGACCAAGGCCGGGGCTCTTGTCACTGCCGCCGGCAGGGATGCCAAGCTTTTGGACGAAAGGCTTTGCGGCGAATGCATGAAGACCATGGAGATCTTCGATATCACCAATCCCGTCATCATCCGCCAGGCCATGACCTCCGACACTTTTGATTTCATCGTGGACTGCGCGGCCCCCGCCGATCCTCGGTCTGCCTTTGAAGAGCCAGTGGAAGTTTTGAGGGACAACTTCTTTGGCCTCGACAATATCCTGGCAGTTCTGGCTGAAGATGTGAAGGCTGCTCAGAGGCGCGGCAGAAAGCCTGAAATTCCGGTTGTCCTCTTCATTTCCAGCAATGCCGTATACGGCAAGGATGAAGACGGGGCCGCATGCGAGAAGTGCTCCGGGGTTATTGACTTTACCTGCCCCTTCGGGACTTACGGAGTTGCAAAAGGAGCTTCCGAAGCCCTTGCGGCTGCGTATACCCGTCAGTTCGGGATCGACGTCAGAATTGCCAGGCCCGGGATTGTATACGGCCCTGAGTTTATACCCGGAGATACCAGGCCTTTTGCCAAGATCCTTTCTGCGGCGGCGGCAGGCAGCGATATTCATGTTCCCGAAGGCATTGGAAATATTCGCACGGACGTCACCTACATTTCCGATTTCGTAGGAGGCCTTTTGGCAATCCTGGCCAGAGGAGAGAAGGGATGCTACAACGTTTCTAACTCCGAGGCTGAAGTGGATGTGGCAACTGTTCTTAAAGGAGTGGCAAAGGAAGCCGGAGTGGAAATCAAAGAGGGTGCCTGCTGTGGCGGCTCTGCTTCTTGCTGCGGCAAGTGCACGGAGAACGGGAAGTGCAGCTGCGGATGTGGAGGCGATCCTTGCAAATGCGAGGAAGCGGACAAGGCCTGCTCTGACGGCACCTGCTGTGGCGGCTCTGCTCCCAAGTGTGATGACGGCACCTGCTGTGGCGGCTCTGCTTCTTGCTGCGGCAAGGGTGATGGATGCTGCGAGAAGGGCAAAGAGGAGGGCCACAAACTTCCCCGCCTTACTCGCCTCAATTCCGTCAAGCTCGAGCAGCTGGGATGGGATCCGCAGATTGGACCCGAAGACGGAACAATCCTTTCTCTGAAGGCTCTTAAAGAGTAACGTAGCTCTTGCCCAAGTACGGTAATTAGCTTACGGATCCCCCGCATTGGGAGATCCGTTTTTATTTTTTGTTATGATAAGCTCTGTGAAACGAGCGCACGCAGCAGCAGCTGGGATCAAGCCCTCTACAAGCAGACTCCGACGCAACTGGATAATTCTCAAAGCCCTGGTCCACACTGACTTTAAACTTCGATACCAGGGTTCCTTTTTGGGAGTGATCTGGTCGGTCCTCGAGCCGCTCATGATGTTTGCAGTCATGTATGTGGTATTTGCAAAGTTTTTGAGGATGTCTGACGGTACCCGGACCTATCCCGTAGTGTTGCTTTTGGGCATAAGCTCCTGGCAGTTTGTGACCGATTCCACGAATGTGGGCCTCAGATCCATAGTTGATCGTGGAGATATGCTCAGAAAGGTGCACTTTCCCAACTATATAGTGGTCGTCGCCGCCACTATGGGAGCCCTGATAACCTACGGCATAAACCTGGGCGTCGTGCTGATCTTCGCTTTCGGATACAGGGTGGAATTTACCTGGAGAGTAGTCCTGGTTCCCCTCAATATCATCGAGCTTTACTGCGTCACTTTGGGTGTGACTTTAATCATGGCCACTATGTACGCCTATTACAGGGATATCGCGCACATTTGGGACGTGCTCCAGCAGGTGATAATGTACGGGATGCCGATTGTATACCCCTTGAGCTATGTACTCAGGCGCAGGGGAATTGTGGGAAAACTTGGAAAGCTCGAACTGTTGAATCCATTTGCCCAGTTTATACAAGATATCCGTCATAACCTTATAGCTCCCGCCACCCAGCAGACTATTTGGAATCTCTTCCCAAACAGCCTCTGGTACCTTAAAGCAGTGCCCCTGGTACTTATGCTGGTGCTGCTCTTCCTCGGAATCTTCGTATTCAGCAAGAACAGCAAGAGGTTCGCGGAGGTGATGTGATGGAAGAAAAAACCCATGATGTCAAAGAGTCCTTCCCGTTTATGGACGCTCCCACGGTCCTGAGATGCAAAGATGTCTATAAAGACTTCAAACTTCCCACCGAGCAGGCTACAGGGCTAAAGCAGGCCGTCATCAACTGGACGAAGGGCGTGCGGGGCTACAAGACGCAGCACGTCCTAAAGGGCATCACCTTCTCCGTGCACAAGGGCGAGTTTTTCGGGATAGTCGGCCGAAACGGCGGGGGCAAGTCCACGCTCCTCAAAATCATTTCCCAGATTTATTACCCCAACAAAGGATCGGTGTCGGTAAAAGGCAGGCTCGTGCCCTTTATAGAGCTCGGGGTGGGGTTCAACCCGGAGCTGACCGGCAGGGAGAACGTATACCTCAATGGCGCCATGCTGGGCTTTTCCAAATCCGAGATGAATGCCATGTACGACAGCATCGTCTCTTTTGCCGAGCTCGAGGATTTCATGGACCAGAAACTCAAAAACTATTCCTCGGGGATGCAGGTCCGCCTCGCTTTTTCAGTGGCCGTAAAAGCCCAGGCCGATATCCTGGTACTGGACGAGGTTTTGGCCGTGGGGGACGAGTCTTTCCAGAGGAAGTGCGACGACTACTTTACCCAGATAAAAAAGGATCCGGAGAAGACAGTAATCCTTGTCACTCATGATATGAATGCGGTGAAGCGCTACTGCTCCAGGGCGATGCTGATAAAGGAAGGGAAAATCGCCTCCATAGGGGATAAAAATGCCGTGGCCGAAGAGTACACCCTCCTGAACCTTGAAGCCGACAGGCAGCTGGCCGCCGCCCGGAACGCCAAGATGGAGAACGGGAAGGTGTGGCCGGAGGGCTTAAGCGAGAGGTGCCCGGTCCTTCGCACCTTCGCCGTCTCAAAGCCGCTGATTGGAAGCGACGAAAAGTTCGTGTTCGGCGTGGAGTACGAGTTTAACGAAGATTCCGACTTTTACCTGGCCATAGCCATAAACGACGTGAGGCGCGGGGGCATAACGTACGACAGCGGAGCAAAGACTTTCAGAATGACCCGCCATGGAAGGAACACCGTGTACTTCAGCTTCCCCGTAAACCTCTTCAACAACGGGGAGTTCACCATCTACACTTCCCTCAGGGTCCCTTCCATCAAAGACGACGGCTTTACCGAAATGGTGGGGGTGGCCACCGGGGACAACGCCTGCTCGTTTATCATAAGGGATCCCAGAAATGCCGATTACGCCCTCCTTTCCGACAGGGCTACTGCCATAACTGCCAAGTCGGAAGATGTGGAGACTTTGCAGTGGAACGGGTGGATACCAGGCAACCCTCAGGTCACTGCCGAGGCCAGAAGGCGCGAGGAGCGCACAAAGGATCCTCTGGAACGCAGGCGCATGGAGCTGTTGGAGAGAATTGAAGAAATAGAAACCATACGCCGGAGGATTGTAAACGAGACGAAGCTTGAAAAGCTAAGAAAGCAAAAGGCCGAAGGGGTTGAAAGGGTTCTTCCCATAGCCCCCGGAGTCCTCAGGCGGCTTTCCGCAGTGGATTTGAGCGGAAAAGTGGCCCAAATCACTTTGGACGACGTAAAGCTCACGGAAGAAGAGTTGAATGAAATGACGGGTTCTACGGAGGAAGTGAGGCTGATAGACGAACTAAACCAGGTCAACGACGAGATAGTGAAGCGGGCTGAAGAGGAGAAGGAGAAGAAATGACAGAGTGGGAAGATGCGGCGAGGATAGTTTTTCCGGCATCCGACAGGGGCGCAGACCTCTCCATCCTCCCCCTCTACGCCCTTGACTGGACGCATCCAGTCCAGAAAAAGGAGCTCTTCGACCCTGCCCTGGCGGCGCGGCCGCTGAACCTCCCATCCCTGCAGGGGCGCAGGGCTTTTCAGGCCGTCCCCCTTCCTACTTTTAACGGATTTTGGGTCGGAAGCCGCCGCATGATAGGCGTCAATCCCGGCCGGGCCGTAAGCCTCTGCACCTTCTTCAACGCCTTTCCAGCCGGCTACTGGGCGAGGTTCACGGATGCAAAGTCCGTACGCCTCTCCTTTGCAGTCTCCGGGAAGGGCGTGGTCGAAGTCTGGAAAAGCGACGCAGCCGGGAGGGATTCCAGGCTCTGGAGGGAGCCCTTTGAGGGAGATGCCTCCTTTTCTCTGGCTTTCGGTATCGGAGGCATGGCGGAAGGGGGATACCTCTGGTTGGACATCCATGCCGAAGAAGCTTCGATTCTTGACGGAGCTTCCTGGCAGGTTCCGGCCTCCTTTGCAAAGGCCCGGCAGGACGCATGCATAACCACGTTCAATTCCCCCCGCTCGGCTGCCAGGGCGATTGGAGCGGCGGGAAGGGCCGGAAGCGTCAAAAAGGTTTTCTGCATCGACCAGGGTTCTTCTGCGGCCATGAGAGATCCGGCTTTTGCCTCTGCTGCCCGGGCGCTTCCGGGCTTGAAGTATATAAGGCAGAAAAATCTGGGAGGAGCCGGGGGCTTTGCCCGGGGCATGCGGGAGGCCATGAAGGGGGAGGACGAGTACTTCGTCCTTATGGATGACGATGCGTTCCCGGAGGGGGAGACGCTGGAGAGGATTGATGAGTTTCAAAAGCATTGCTCCTCTCCCGTCATAGTCGGGGCAGGGATGCTGCACTCAGATTCCCCCTCTTCCCTTTTTACTTTCGGAGAAGTCATAAACTGGGAAAAAATCTGGTACGCCCCCTCCTTGGATTTGGGGTACAACCATGACTTTTCAGCCCTCCCCCTGAGGGAGAGCCCCCGCCTCCACAGGCTCTGCACGGAGGACTACAACGGCTGGTGGCTCTGCTCGGTTCCCCGCAGGGTTACAGAAAAGATAGGGCTCCCCCTGCCTGTTTTCATAAAGTTTGACGACATCGAGTATGGCCTTCGGGCGAAAAAGGCCGGAATACCTTCGATCTCCCTCCCCGGGGCGGCAGTTTGGCATCCGGCCTGGCACTTGAAAGATCAGACGCGGGGATGGGTGGAGTACTTTGCCGAGCGCAACCGCTTCCTCACGGCCCTGCTCTATAAAGACCGGCCCTCCGGAATTTTTGAAGCCTCGCTCAGAGATCAGAGCAACCTCGGGATTCGGATGGAGTACGCCTCGATGGCGCTGCGGAACATGGCGCTGAGGGATCTTCTCTCGGGGCCGGAAGCGATCCTGGACGGCCAGGGATTAAAGCGCAGGGAGGCGGAAGAAGTGAGGCGCTCCCTGGATCCCCCGGCCCTTCCCCCTTCCGCTCTCCCCTTGCCCTCCCTCCAGGCCCCCGATCCTTGCGGCGTCCCGAGAATCTGTCGGGCCAAAAAGGCCGCCCTCGGGCTTTTGAACGCCGCCCTCTCCTGCGGGGCCGGGCCGCTCAGGGAAATTAGCTCCACAGATTCCTGGATCTCCCTGGCCGGGTGCTCGGCTGCAGAGGTCTACGACGGGAAGGGGAAGGCGAGGCTGTTGAAGAAAAACGCCCCCCTCTTCAGGAGGCTTTACCTTGAAAACATCCGCCTGACGGCCGAGCTCGTGAAAAACTGGCCCTCCCTTTCCAAATCCTACAGGGAGGCGGATCTGGGATCGGTAAAGATCTGGGACTCTATTTTCTCCCGCCTCTGAGCAGGGGGAGCACCTTCTTTTCAAAGGTCTCAAGAGCTGAAGCTATGGTCTGGTCCATGTTGTAGTAGGCGTACTCTCCGAGCCTTCCTCCGAAGATCACGTTCTTTTCGCCCTTTTTGGCATCTTCGTACTTTGCCAAAATTTCCTTGTCTTCCGGGGTTCCTATGGGATAGTAGGGCTCGTCCCCCCTGCCTGCAAACCTCGAGTACTCGTCCCACACCACTGTCTTGCGGCTATCGAAAACTTCCTTCCTCTCGGGATTGAAGGCTTTGAACTCGATAGAGCGCGTAGAGGGGTCGGAGAGATCGGACTTGTTTAAAACCGGGCATCCCTGGAAGCTTTTAAGCTCGTACCTCTTCTCTTTGAAGTCTATAGTCCTCCATCCCAGGACCCCGAAGCGGTAGCCGAAGTACCTGTCGACGGGGCCGGTGTAGACGGTGGGGAGATCTTTGGGAAGGCCTTCGCTTTCAAAGTAGTCGCACTCCAGCCTGACTTCTATCTTGGGGTCCTTGATCATCTCCCCGAAGAGGGCGCAGAACCCCTCCTTGGGCTGGCCCTGGTAGGGGTCGGAGAAGTAAGAGCTGTCGTAGTTGAAGCGGATGGGGAGGCGGGTGAAGATGGAGGCGGGGAGCTGCCTCGGGTCGGTCTGCCACTGCTTGTAGGTGTAGTCCCTTATGAAGGCCTCATAGAGGTCTCGGCCTATGAGCGCCACCGCGCGCTCCTCCAGGTTCCTCGCGTCCTTCGCCGCCCCCTCGGCCTTGGATTCTACGAGCCTCTCGGCCTCTTGAGGGCTCATGGCAGACGAGTAGTACTGGTTTATCGTGCCCAGGTTTATGGGCATGGGGTATATCCTGCCCTCGTGGAGTGTGAAGACGTGGTGGCGGTAGTTGGTGAAGGAGGAGAAGCGGTTCACGTACTCCCACACTTTCTCGTTTTTAGTGTGGAACAGGTGCGCCCCGTACTTGTGAATCTCGATCCCGGTGTCCTTGTCGAAGTAGGAGTAGGCGTTGCCTCCGATGTGGGGGCGCTTGTCTATGACCAGGGGGCTGTATCCCTCTTCAGCCGCCCTCTGCGCCACGGTCAGACCGAAGAGCCCGGCACCCACTATGAGCAAGTCGTATTTTTTCACTTTTTCCCCTTTCTTTACACCAAAATTGTAAGACATGGGCATACCTGGTATACTGAAAGCGCCTCCGTGCGGTGCCATCCCGCCGAACCCCCCCAGGGCAGAAATGCAGCAAGGGCAGGCGGCTCATGGCAGGTGCGCGGAGGTTTTTTTATAATCCCTTCCCCTTTTTTCATATAGTCTTATATAGTAATCACCCGCTTTTTGGCCCTTTTTAAGGAGAAGGAATTGGAAAATACGCGCCCGCTCTACCCTTTGGCATTCGAAGGCCTCCCGAAGACTCCGGATTTCCCCTCTATGGAAGAAGAGATCCTCGCCTACTGGCGTGAGGGGAAGATCTTTGAAAGAAGCCTGAAAGAGAGGGAAGGCGCCCGGGACTTCGTCTTCTTCGACGGCCCTCCCTTCGCCAACGGCCTCCCTCACTACGGCCACCTTCTGACCGGGTACGCCAAAGACGTCATCCCCCGCTACCAGACCATGCGGGGCAAGAGGGTGGAGAGGGTCTTTAACTGGGACACCCACGGCCTTCCGGCAGAGCTCGAAGCCGAGCGGGAGATGGGCCTTACCTCGAAAGCCGACATAGACAAGATGGGTGTCGCTTCCTTCAACCGAAAGTGCAGGGAGAGCGTCTTGAAGTACTCTTCCGAGTGGGAGAGGTACATAAACCGCCAGGGCCGGTGGGTGAGCTTTGAAAGCGGGATAAAGACGATGGACCTCTCCTATATGGAGTCTGTCATCTGGGCCTTTAAAGAGCTCTACAAAAAGGGCCTGATTTACGAAAGCGAGAGGGTGCTGCCCTACTGCCCCGTAGACGAGACCCCCCTTTCCAACCACGAGCTACACATGGATTCGGACGTCTACCGCCCCCGCCAGGACAGGACGGTGACCGTGGCCGTGAGGCTCAAAAACTCCGAAGACTACCTCCTCTTTTGGACCACTACCCCCTGGACCGTCCCCTCCAACCTCGCTATGGCCGTGGGGCCCGAAATCGACTACGCCAGGGTGGAGTGCGAAAAAGGGCCTCTGGCCGGAAAGAGCGTGTGGATAGCCAAAAACAGGATCCCGGCCTACAAAAAGGCCCTGGGGGACGTAAAAATCGAAAAGGTCATAAAGGGCAAAGACATGGAGGGCTGGGAGTACTGGCCCCCCACCGACTTTCTCCAGGACCCCGATGCGCCCTACTTTCCCGGGCCGAACGCGTGGAAAGTGTACACGGCGCCTTTCGTCACCCAGGATGACGGGACCGGGATAGTCCACCAGGCCCCCTACGGCGAAGACGACATGGAGACCATCCACTCCCACGCCATCTTTCCCTTCGACCTAACCGATTCCTCCGCCAGGTTCAGGGAGCCCGTCAGAGACTACCTGGGCCTCGGGGTCTTCGAGGCCTCCGGAAAGATCATCCGGGACTTTAAGGACAGCGCGGGCCCGTTTGCCAGGATCCCCGAAGACAGGCGCCCGGTCCTGGTGGAAGACAAGGACTTCGTCCACTCCTACCCGCACTGCTGGAGGTGCGGATCCCCGCTCATTTACAAGCCGGTGTCTAGCTGGTTTGTAAAAGTGACGGCCATAAAGGACAAGCTGCTCAAAGGCAACCAGAAGATCAACTGGATTCCGGAAAACGTAAAAAACGGGCAGTTCGGGAAATGGCTGGAGGGGGCGAGGGACTGGTCGGTCACGCGCAACCGCTACTGGGGGACGCCCATACCCATCTGGGTCTCAACCGATCCCGCCTATCCCAGAATCGACGTCTACGGCTCTTTGGAGGAAATTGAAAAGGACTTCGGCCGCCTTCCCGTAAACGAGGCGGGCGAGGTCGACCTTCACAGGCCCTGGGTAGACGAACTGGTGCGCCCCAATCCCGACGACCCCACGGGTAAAAGCGAAATGCGCAGGGTCAAAGACGTTTTGGATGTCTGGTTCGATTCGGCCTGCATCTCCTTTGCCCAAAAGCACTACCCCTTCGAGCACAAAGAGGAGTTCCTCTCCCGCTTCCCCGCAGACTTCGTGGTCGAGTACATCGGGCAGACCAGGGGCTGGTTCTACGTGCAAAACGTCATGACCGAGGCCCTCTTTGACGACGTCCCCTTCAAAAACGTGGTCTGCCACGGCATAGTTTTGGGCTCCGACGGCAACAAGATGAGCAAGCACCTCAGAAACTACCCCGACGTCTCTGAAGTTTTCGATGAATCCGGATCCGACGCCCTCAGGTGGTTCCTCATGAGCTCCCCCATCCTTCGCGGCGGAAACCTCATAGTCACTTCCCAGGGCATAAAGGACGCCGCCCGCAAGGTGCTCATCCCCTTCTGGAACGCCTACTCCTTCTTCGCCCTCTACGCCAACGCCTGCGACGGCCAGAAGGGATACAGGGCCCATGAAGCGAAGGAGGGGGAGGATCTGACCGAGCTGGACCGCTTCATCCTCTCTTCCCTCGCCTCCGCGGTATCCGGCATTAAAAGCGCCCTGGACGCCTTTTCGATCGCAGAGGCCTGCAGGGTTGCAGGCGACTTTATAGACTGCCTTACCAACTGGTACATAAGAAACAGCCGCCAGAGGTTCTGGAGGGAGGACAAGGCCGCTTTCGACACCCTCTACACCGTGCTCGAGACCTTCTCCAAGGCCGCAGCCCCGCTTCTCCCCTTCGAGTGCGAGGCGATCTTCAGGTCCCTTACCGGAAAAGACTCCGTGCACCTGGAAGACTGGCCCGACTCTTCATCTTTAGACACCTGGAAGAACCCCGCCCTCGAAGGCGAGATGAACTCGGCCCGCGAGATCGTCTCCCTCGCTCTTTCGATAAGGAAGGAGCAGAACATCCGCGTCCGCCAGCCCCTAAGTAAGCTCTCAGTGGTCAGCGGCAAAGAGGGCCTTCAAAGGTTCGAAAAGATAATCAAAAGGGAGATGGACGTAAAGGAAGTCGAATTTCTGAGCTTCTCCGAGGCAAAAGAGGAAGGGTTTGAAGTGGAAAAAAAGCTCGCTTTGAACCCCAGGGCCCTGGGCCCCAGGCTCGGCGGGAAAGTGCAAAACGTCATAAGGGCCGCAAAGGCCGGAGACTGGAAGGAAGAGGGGGGCAAAGTCGAAGTGTGCCTCGCAGGAGAGAAGGTGGAGCTCCTTAAGGGCGAGTACTCCCTCTCTTCCACCCTCTCTTTGCCCAAATCCTCCTTCGCCAAACCGCTTTCCGACGGGGGGTTTGCGATCCTGGACTGCGCGATAGACGAGGATCTCGAAGAGGAGGGGATCGCCCGGGACTTCATCCGGCAGGTGCAGGAAGAGAGGAAGAAGGCCGGCTTTAAGATTACCGACCGCATCCGCCTCTCTGCCAAGGCCCCCGAAGGCGTCCTCGGGGCCCTTGAAAAGTTCAGGGAAGAAATCGCCCGCGAGACTTTGGCGGTAGAAGAAACGCTCGAATCGGGGGAAAAGACCGAAATAAGCCTGGAACTGGCGTAACGCCTTTTTGGAGGCTCGAAGATGCTTTTGGCCGCGCAGATAACCATTGCCACCCCCATGCCGCTGGAGAGCAACTGGTTCTTCCTCATGGTGGAGTACCTGGCCACCTTCTTTTGCGGAATGATAGGAGGGATGGCCGCCTGCAGGAGGGAGTTCGATTCCTTCTCCATCATGATCGCGGCCTGGTTCACCGCCCTGGGCGGGGGCACGATAAGGGACGTTTTGATAGGCTGCATCCCCCCCACCAACCTCACCAACTACTGGTACCTGGGGATAGCGATCCTGGCGGGGCTGTGCGTGATATTTCTGCACCCGGAGGTTGAAAAACTCTACTGGACCAACACCATCTTCGACGCCCTGGCCCTCGCGCTCTTCGCCATAGACGGCACCACCAAAGGCCTGGCCTACCACATGCCGGCCATAACCGCGATCTTTGTGGGCGTAGTCACGGGAGTGGGGGGAGGAGTGTGCAGGGACGTCATCTTAAACGAGGTCCCCGTGATAATCAGAGACAAGCACCTCTACCTGGTCCCCGCGATCGTGGCCTCCATCCTCACGGTCTTTGTGTGCAAGGCCTATATCTACAACTGGATAAACTTCACTTCCGAAGTCATTTTGGACATCCTCATAGTGGTCATAACGGTCACCCTCAGGCTCCTGTCGGTAAAGCTGGACTGGACCATGCCGGGCGCCGTGAAGCGCAGCCAGCCTCTCTCCCTCCACTCCCCCAGGAGGGTCGCCAAGAAAAAGAAGGAAGGGTCCTCCAGGGGGCTTTTGCACCACAAGTAGAGGGTTTTAAAAGATCCGAGATCCGTCCCTTATGAAGATCAAAAGCAGGAGGACGAGGATCCACGCCGCATCCGCAAAGAGGTCCAAAGAGGGGCGAAAGTAGGCCTCGAGGGCCTTTTTGAGCCTCCCTTTGGGAAGGTCCTGCACCGTCACCGCCGCATGGCTCTGGGCCATGAACTGGATCGTAGTCGAAAACATTAAAGTCAGGCACCACGGGCACACGGCGTCAATGGCGTAGAGCTCCTGGGAAAAGAGCCAGTAAGAAAAAACAAGGGCTGCGAGGTTTCCCAGCCATGAGCAAAAAGAAAACCACCTGGGAAGTTTTGCCCTGGAGAGCCCCAAAACCGCCACCGTGACGAACACCGCTTCAAAGCAGATCCCCAGAAAGCAGTTGGGGAGGCGGAAGCTGCCGAAGTTCAGAAAGTCAGCCTGCCAGCTCTTTGCCACGGTCGAGCAGGACACGACGGCGTTTATGTCGCATCCCAGATCCACCCCCGGATTGGCGGCGATCCTGAGGGTGTCGGAGGAGAGGGCGAAGGAGACGACTTCGGCCAGGATCGAGGAGGCGAGCATGACCGAGTACAGCCACGTCGCCCCCTGCCTCCACCTGCCTTTCCAGTCCATCAGGAATTGCGCATATAGCCCATCATGGGGCGGATCACCGGCTCCACCCTCGCAAAGCCCACGGAGGGCCCGGAAATCAAAAGCTTTTGGCCGTCGGGCCCCTCTATGATGCAGTGGCCGCCTTCGCTTACGGCCTTTTCAATCTTTTCCATGACCTCTTTGGCGTCCTCCTGGGTGGCGATCGCCACCGTCCCTTGGATGTCTTTGAGGCCGACTGTGACCATTATTTCCTTTTTTTCACTCATCTTCGTTCCCGTCAATTCTTTCTATAACCGTGGTGGCGCTTCCGCCCTGGAGGGCGTCCCGGGGAGGGGCCGGCGCCGGCATAAACGTCGGAGGACTCTGGACCGGCTTCGTCGCAGCCGCTCCCCCCTCTTTCGCACTCCCGCCCTCTTTCACCCGCACCGGGGCGCCCAGGGAGGGTGCGTCTTTGTCGGAGGCGAATTGGAAGGCCCTGAAAAACGAAGTCGACTTCTCCTCGGGATCCTTTTCGGCCTCGGCCCGGGCTTTCTGGGCCTCCACTTCCGCCTCCAGATCCCGCCCTTCCCTCCGGGCCATGGCGGCCCTCAGGGTCACCTGCCAGAGGAGGGCGCGCCTCTCGGCGCTCTCCTCCGATTCCTCTTTGGCCTCCTGCTCTTTGGCCTCCTGCTCTTTGGCCTCCTGCTCTTTGGCCTCCTGCTCGTCCTCTTTTCGGGGCCCGGAGGCGCCGGCGGGGGCGGGCTGCACCCGGGTGCGGACATCTGAAACTTCCAAAGAGGCAGGGGGCTCGGGGGCCCGGGGCAGCTGGATCTCTTCGGGCTGGATCTCTTCGGGGAGCCGCCCTTCCGGCTTTTTGGGGGCAACAGTCCTCAGATCCGCGCTCAGGCGCAGGAGTTTTCTGGCCACCTCCTGCGCCTTCTCCTTCTCCCCCTCCTTCTTTGCCTCCAGAAGGGAGGCGCCCATCTCCATCTGCCTCCACAGCTTCGCCCGGGGGAGGATGAAGGGATCCATGGCCTCTCCCATGGCCATGCCGTAGCCCTGCATGAAGGCGTCGATCTGCCTCTGGTCGAGGGATGATTCGAACATCCACTCGAGATCGCGCGCAGGATCGCTCACTTCCGCCCTCTCCCACTTGAGGAGGGCGCTGACGGCTCCGCCCGAAAACTGCACTTCTCCCCCCTTCCATCCTCCGTGCACGAGGCAGGGGGAAAAGTCCCAGAGGGCGTCTGTCGCAGCCAGGTCGCTCCAGGCGTCCAGAACTTCATCCGGCGCCGATCCCCTGTTTCTCAGCCTTTCGATCCACTCTCCCAGCTCAAAGCGTATAGAAGGGGCCGAAAAGGCCCTGAAAGCCTGGAAGGGGCCGGATCCTTTGGAGTGCACCGCCCCCACCGCCTTCCCGAAAGACAGGCACTCTTCCTCGCTAAGCCCCCTCAAAGGCGAGGGGAAGCCGGGGGAAAAAGAGCAGATCAGGATGAAGTACTCCTCCCCTTCCAGGCCCTCCTGTGCGCGGCCCAAAAGGGGCCTTTCGACTTTCACGCCCTCCCGGGACAGATCCAGCCCCCCTTCCAAGATCCCCTCTGCCCTCTCCCTCTCTTTCAGGGTGTCTATGCCGGGCTTGGTCCCCGACAGGTACGACATGCACCTGCGGTTGGAAGCCGTCCTTATCTCCAGGCCGTTCACACCGATTTTTTCATCCCCTTCCCCCGTCCTCGTCCCCGCCTCCGCAATACTTAGCTTGGGGGCCGCGGCCGAAGTGAGGGCGCAGGCCTTGAAAAAGTCGATATACGTCACAGAAAAAATAATACAATCTGGTGTTGCAATGATTAAGAACGCCCCGGGCGGGAAGGGGGGGAAGAGATGGAATCTGAAAGCGCCCTTCTTTGCGGGCTGGACCCCAGCCAGAGGGAGGCGGCAAAGTGCCTGGAGGGGACCCTGTGCCTTCAGGCGGGCGCGGGGAGCGGCAAGACTTCCACGGTCTCGGCCAGAATCGCCCTGGGCCTGGCAAAGGGTGTGTGGGATCCGTCAAGGACCCTGGCCATAGCCTTTTCCACCCGCGCCGCCGAGGCCCTCAAAGAGCGCCTTTCCGCCTTAGGGGCGCCGGAAACTGTCAAAGCCACGACCTTCCACTCCCTGGCCCTGGCGCAGCTTCACCGCCTCTGGTCCCTTCTCGCCCTCTCCCCTTTCCCCTCGCTTTTGGACGAGTCGGGATCCGTTTCGCTTTTTCGCAGGATCTTTCCGGGGGAGGCTGGGGCGTTCTTTTCAGCCCTCAAGTGGGCCAAAAGCTCCCTTGTGGGGCCTTCGGAGCTCGAGGCCGCCGCGGCCCGGTCCTCTTTCCGCCTCCCCCCGGGGTTTAAAGAGGCGTGGGAGGCTTACGAAAGGGCTAAAAGGGCCGCAGGGGCGATAGACTTCGGAGACATCTTCATCCTGCTTTTGCGAATCCTGGAAGAATCTTCGGAGGCCGGGAGGATGGTTTCGGGGGCCTTCCGGTCGGTCACGGTGGACGAGTACCAGGACGTCTCCCCCGCCCAGCACGCCGTTTTGAAGTTCTGGACCCGGCAGGCCGACAGCGTCTGCGTGGTGGGCGACTGCGCCCAGACCATCTACTCTTTCACGGGGTCTTCCGGATGGTTCCTCTCCCACGCCGAGGGGGACTTTCCCGGGCCCTACAGGGAGATCTGCCTCTCTTGCAACTACCGCTCCGGCAGGGAGGTCATAAGGTGCGCCAACGGGATTTTGGCGCTTTCCCCCGAAAAGTACTCCCTTCTTCGGGCGGCCACGAAGGCGAGGGGAAGGGTGGAAAAGAGGCGCTTTAAGGATTTTCCCTCCCTCGCCCTCTTCGCCTGCAGCCTTGCCAAGGCGAGGGACCCCTCCAAAAGTTTCGCCATTCTGGCCAGGACCCGAAAGGATCTGGCCGAAGTGGCTTCCCGGCTTTCGAGTGAGGCCGTCCCCTTCGGCCCCCCGGGGCCCGAGGCGGAGGGGAAAGTCGTCCTTTCCACCCTCCACGCCGCCAAAGGCCTGGAGTGGGACGAAGTCGTCCTGATTTTGGGCACCGAGAGGGGAGGGGAGGAGGAAGAGGAGAGGAGGGTGCTGTACGTGGGGGCGACGAGGGCAAGAGAGAAGCTGTTCATCCTCTTTCTCTCTTCGCCCTCCAACCTCAGCCGGTTTTTACCCTTTAATCCTCCAAAAAGCTGCTGAGGTCCCCGTCCCAGTCGTTTCCGCCCTCTTCTTCCCCTTTGCCGTCGACTTTGGACAGGAGCCTTGGGTGGGACCAGAGCCGGTCCCTCTCTTCCACGTTGCCGCTGAGCCTGTCCCACTTGGAGGAGGTCTCCCTTATGTCTTTGGGCTCCAGCCCCAGGCCCATGAGGCGGGCGAGGGGCTTTCCGGTCATCTCCCCTTCCGCCCTTCTCCTCCTCATCATTTCCCGAAGCTGCGAAATTTTGGAGATGAAGGCGCTCCCTGCCCTCCACGTCACGCAGTCCACCCAGCTCTCGGCCAGGGTCAAAAGCCTCTGCAGGTCCTCCCTGGCCTTCCTCTGCGCCTCAGAATCTTTGGCTTTGAGAGAGGAAAAGCTGATGAGGTGCGCCATGCCGTCGGGGTTCATGAAGTCTGCCTCCCTCAGATCCTCTTCGGTCTCGGAAGTGTCCAACTCGAAGCCGCGCGAATAGGCGTAGACCAGGGCCGCGATCTGGCCCTCTATCCAGGGGGCGGAATTGTAGAGCCTGGCGTAGGCCATCTCCCTTAAGGCGTAGAAGGAGTAGACTTCCTCCTCCGGGAGCTGGGCGTCTTTGGCGAAGGTGTCAAGGTTTTCGGGGATGAGGGCTCCGGCCTTCCCGCCTGCCGTCCTTATCCCGTAGTCGAAGCTGGACAAAGTCAGCGGGCTCATCTGCCCTATGGCCTCCCCAAGCTGCACGGCAAAGTTCGTCTTCACCGCGTTTTCGAGCAGGGCCTGGGGGTCCGGGGTCACTCCGGCCGGAAGCGGTATGGGGATGGGGCCTGCAAATACTCCGGCCAGCCCCTCAAGCCCCCCCTGCTCCCTGAAGAAGGAGGAGATGGTGTCGGTGGTCTTCTTGGCCAAAGGTGAGACGAGGGAGCACCAGGCCCCTACGGCCCCTTCTGTCCACTGGCGGGGGGTTAAAATCCTGGTCTTGTCCGGCAGGGGGAGGGTGGAAGTGGCGGAGTCCAGCCAGAGGTTGGCAGAGCTCAGGGCCTGGGAGAGCCTGTCGAACTGGAGGGCGGAGATGGAGTTTGTAAAGTGCTTCTCGTCTGCCGTCCTCAGCGCCATTTCCCCGGCAAGCGGCCGGTTGACGGGCCCGCCCTCGCCCTTTCCTCCGCTCTCTCCGGCGGCTTTGAACGCCGAAAATACCTTTCTCATCTCTCCGGGGTCCGGAAGCGGCTGGGAGCCCGAGAGCAGCTCGTCCTTTATGGAGTCGGGGAGAGAAGAGAACTGCTTCCACGCCATTTCTCCGCCTTCCTGCCCGAAAGACTGGATGAGCCATTTGTGAAGTTCGTCAGAATCCATGGCTTTCCCTCTTTTTTGATCCATTCCGTTTATTTTCTGTATTATCTCAAAATCATAGGAAATGGGGCAGGCTTTCGTTTGTAGGGAGATCATACTTTAATGAAGATCATGGATTTGGGACGGGGATCCGGCGGCCGCGGCTTTTTCAGGAGATATGTCTCCAAAATCGCCGGGCACGCTTACTGGGCCGTGGCGGCGATAATGGCCGCCCTGCTTTTTTGCCCCACAAACTACGTAATCGAGAAGCCCGGCCCCACGCTGAACGTCCTGGGGCCCGCGGTGCTCGACTACGGGACGAAAAAGGCGGACCTGGGAGGGGAGGCCATAAGCGGAGTGGGAAAGGCGTCGTTTTCCCCCTCCGGATCTTTGGACGTCGTCACGGTAAACGTCCTGGGATCCCCCTCCAGCACCGTTCCGGCCTTCATGGCCATAGCCGGCTACTTTGAAGCCGATTCCAGGATTTTGCCCAGGGAGGTGGTGTTTCCCATAGGATCCTCCCTCTCAAAAGACGAGGCGCAGCAGGCAGGCCTCATGGAAGGGGCCAAGTCTTCGGCAAAGGAGGCGGCGGGGAGCTACCTAAGATCCCAGGGCTTCCCTCCTTCCGCCCTCTCTGAGGCCAAAATCAACTCCGGTCCCATAGGGGGCCCCTCTGCGGGGCTCATCTTCGCCCTCGGCCTCATAGAAAAGGCGGAGGGAAAGGATCTGACGGGCGGGGCTAAGGTGGCCGGCACGGGGACCCTCTCCTCTTCCGGGCAGGTCGGGGCCATAGGGGGCATATCCTCCAAGATGATCGCCGCCAGAAGGGACGGGGCGTCCTTCTTTCTGGCTCCCCGCGCCAACTGTTCCCAGGTCCTCTCTTCCCGCGTCCCCGGGGGTCTCAGGGTCGTGGCCGTAAAGACCCTTTCGGGAGCCCTGCAGGCTCTCGGGGATATCTCTTCGGGGCGCACAAAGTCACTTCCCGCCTGCAGCGCCTGATTCGCCATATGCAAAATCCGAAGGCAAATTGAGGGCGGCAAGGTATCTTTGTAAGAATGGATAACCATTCAATTTTGAACAAGCTGGGGTTTGTGCCCGGAATCTCAGTCAGAGAATACATGTGGGGAGAAGACGTAGAGGGCGATTTGAGGGATGCCATTTGCGAGTGCATAGGCTCCGACCTCCTGGAAGAGGGGGAAGGCGCGGGAGCGGACATGTCCTGCATCTGGTGGAGGGACGGAAACGACGAAGAGTCCCTCAGCGACTGTCTTTTGGACGCCTCCGCAGATCTGGGACCCGGGCAGAAGATCTGTGTTTTGACCCCCAAGCCCGGTTTTGACGGCGCCGCCGCGCCGGGCTTCGTGGCTTCGGCCGCGTCCAAGGAGGGGCTCAACGCCTCCACCCCCGTCAGCCTCAACAGCGAGTGGAACGCCATCTGCCTCTACCCGTTCGGCCGGGGGGCCAAGCGCTCCTCCTAAACTCTTTCGCCTGATCTGATATATTATCGAGTGGTTCAAGTTTTATGGTCGGGCACTTCCCGCCATGAGGAGGAGCGGGATGCCGGGGGGAGAAGCGAGAATGGACGGCGAGGCTGAGGGGGGCCACAAGGCCCTTCCGGAGCGCGGCGGACTAGATCCCCTCCTCTCCAGGCCCAGGCGCTCTTCTGTGGCCCTGTGCGCAGCTCTGGGGACCCTGATGCTGGCCTGCTCCCTGGCGGTGTATTTCCTTTCCGTGCGCACCCTTTTCGGCCAGGAGTTCGACCAGGTGGTGTGGAACGGGTTCTACTCCATCTTTTCCAGGCGCGCCCCCTACCTGATGTTCCTTCCAAACCTCTTCACAACCGAGGGATTCATAATCTCACTCATCTGCGCCGTAGGCCTGGCGGGGTTTGTGTGCGCGGCGCTGAGAAGGAAGGTAGGGCTGCTGGTGCAGATGGCGGTTTTCGCCTTCGCCTCCGCCCTGGCCTCGACTTTGTGGAAGCATCTGACCCGAAGGCCCGACCTCATTTCGAAGGCCCCCGTCGTAAACACTTCGCCTTCGGGCCACTCCACGGCCATGCTGATAGCGTGCCTGCTCCTGCTCATGGGGGCGGGTCCTGCCGCCAGGGCGTGGGTGGTCGCAGGCGACTGGATCCTGGCCTCCGTCCTGGGGATCTCCCTTGTGATAGAGAGGTGGCACAGGCCGTCGGACGTCGTGACGGCCTTCTTCTTCGTGTCGGCCGTGGGCCTGTACAGCATGGCGTTCACCAGGAAGTCCTGCATGGACAATCCGGGAAAGAGGAGGTCCCGCCCCTGGCTGCAGGTGCTGTGCACGCTGATGATCATCGTCTCCGTATTCGGGATCGCCTACGGCTTTTACCTCATTTTCCAGCTCGCCCCCGGGGTGGGGTTCGACGCCCTGTGGATACAGGGCCCGGCGTGCGCGGCCTCTTCGATCCTCATCAGCTCCTCTGCGATGCTGGGCATATCCCTCTTCGGCATGATGCACCAGCTCACTTCCGCCCCGCTCAGCGCGGTGGGCCTTATAGGCCCACCGCCCCGGCCCCAGAGCACGAGAAGGCGCAGAAGGGAAGAAGAAAAGCGGAAGCAAAGGATGAAAATTGGATAAAAAGACGGAAACAGGGCGCGGCGGCTCGAAGCTCGTCATAGTGGAGTCGCCCGCAAAGGCCAAAAAAATCCAAAACTACCTCGGGGACGGCTACAGGGTGGCGGCCAGCGTAGGGCACGTGCGCATCCTGGCCCGCTCCTCCCAGGTTCCGGCTTCCGACAAAAAAAAGTACGGCAAGTTCGGCGTGGACGTGGAAGACGGTTTTAAGCCCTACTACATCACCGATCCCGAAAAGAAGGGGACCGTGGCCTCTTTAAAGTCCATGCTCAAAGAGGCCGACGAACTGTACCTGGCCACCGACGAAGACAGGGAGGGAGAGGCCATAGCCTGGCACCTCGTCCAGGTCTTAAAGCCCAAGATCCCCGTAAAGCGCATGGTCTTCCAGGAGATAACCAAAAGCGCGATAGAAAAGAGCATCAAAAACACCAGGGACATAGATCTGGATATGGTCGAAGCCCAGGAGACCCGCCGCATCCTGGACCGCCTCTACGGCTACGAGCTCTCCCCGCTCCTGTGGAGGAAGGTGGCCTCCAGGACCAGCGCCGGAAGGGTGCAGTCGGTCGCCACCAGGATGATAGTGGAACGGGAGAGGGAGAGGGCGGCCTTCAAAGAGAGGGAGTGGAGGGACGTAAAAGCGGGCTTTTGCGGCCTTCAGGCGCGCCTCGCCTCCCTGGGGGGCGCCCCCGTCGCCCAGGGCAAGGACTTCAACTGCGAGGGCGAGGCCGACAGATCCGATCTTAAGATCCTCTCCAAGGAGGACGCTTTAGCGCTCAAGGCCCTGGAAGGCTCCCAAATCGAAGTGGTCGAAGTCAGGCAAAAGCCCTTCAAAAGGTCCTCTCCGGCCCCGTTTACCACTTCCACCCTCCAGCAGGCGGCCGGCAACCGCCTGGGGCTCTCCAGCAGGACCATAATGCGCTCTGCCCAGAGTCTCTACGAAAACGGCTTTATCACCTACATGAGGACCGACTCCACGGATCTGAGCCAGGAGGCGCTCAAGGCGGCCAGAAGCGAAATAGGGCGGCTCTTTCCCCAATCCCTTCCCGCGCGATCGAAAAAGTACGAGACGCGCTCCCCGGGCGCCCAGGAGGCCCATGAAGCCATAAGGCCGGCCGGATCGGTCTTCCGGGATCCAAACTCCCTGAAAGAATCTCTCAGCCTCGTGGACTACAAGATCTACCGCCTCATCTACGAAAGGACGCTGCAGTCCCAGATGAAGGACGCCGAGGGCAGGTCCTTTACGGCGGTTTTGAGGGCTAAGACGCCGCTGGGAGAGGCGCTTTTTGAGACGGGGGCCCAGCAGATAGAGGATCTTGGGTTTCTGGCTCTGGAAGAGAGGGAGAAGGGCGCGGCCCTTCCGGACCTCAAAGCCGGACAGAAGTTTCAGATTTCCTCCATCGAAGAGGGCGTGCACACCACCCAGCCCCCGGCCCGCTACACCGAGGCCTCGCTGGTGAAGGCCCTGGAAACCAAGGAGATAGGCCGCCCTTCCACCTACGCCGCCATCATCTCCACCATCCTCGACCGCGGATACGCCACGGAGAGGGGGAGGGCGCTCGTGCCCTCCTGGCTCGGGGTGATAGTTACGACCATCATGGAGAACTACTTTGCCAGCCTCGTGGACTACGGCTTTACCGCCCGCATGGAGGAGGGCCTCGACCAGATAGCCAAAGGGGAAGAGGAAGAGAGAAAGTGGCTCTCCGACTTCTACTTCGGATCCGACGGGAGGAAGGGGCTGGAAGATCTCGCCCGCCTGGCGGAAGAGATCGATCCGAAGGTCTCTTCCAGAGTCGAGCTGGGGCCGGATCTGAGCGTCAGGGTGAACCACTTCGGCGCCTACGTCGAAGAGAGGGAGGGGGGAGAGAGGAAGGCCACGGCCCCCATACCCCCCGACCTCTCCCCAGACGAGCTGACGGCCCAGATCGCGCGCGGCCTCATCTTAAAGGCGCAGATGTTCCCCAGGCTCCTCGGGGAGGAAGGCGGGAGGAAAGTGGAAGTGTGCAACGGGAGATTCGGCTATTACGTCTCCTCCCGGGGCCCCGAGGGAGAAGCGAAGACGGCTTCCGTCCCCGAGGGCGAAGACCCCATGACCCTCACGCTCGAAGGGGCGCAAAAGCTCCTCTCCCTTCCCAGGCTCGTGGGCGGATTTGAAGATGAAAAGGGGTCCCGAAGCGAGGTCTTTTCCAACATCGGCAGGTACGGGGCGTACGTGTCTCTGTGCAAAAAGGGAAAGGCGGGGGCCACAAGGGTCCTAAAGCGCGTCCACATACCGGACGGCGAAGTCTTCACGATAGGGCTGGAGCGGGCCCGCGAGCTCCTCTCTTCCTCCGCCCCCCTCTCCAGCATGGCCTTCAAGACTTTTCCGCCCGACCCCGTCTCCGGCAGGGAGGTCCTTTTGAAAAACGGACCTTTCGGGCCCTACGTGACCGACGGCATCACCAACGCCTCCCTGCCCAAGGGCGAGGCCCCCGGCCGGGTGGACGAGTTTGCCGCCTACAGGCTGCTGGAAAGAAAGAGGGAGGGCAAGAAGAAAGACGAAGGGTAAGTTCATAGCCCTGGAAGGGGGAGACGGGACGGGCAAAAGCACCCAGGCCCGCCTCCTGGCCTCCTTCCTCGAGGGCCTGGGGATTTTTGTGCAAACCACCCGCGAGCCCGACAGCCCCCTGATTTTGAAGGCCCTTTCGGGGTGCCGGTCGAAAAAGGAGGCCTGCCTCCTGTTTGCAGCCGACAGGGCCTCGCACTCGGAAAAGGTGGAAGAACTCCTGCGGGCAGGGGCGTGGGTCGTCTGCGACCGCTTCACCGACTCCTCTCTGGCCTACCAGGCCGGGGGGTGGGGGATGGATCTTAGGCAGGTGGAAGAAGTGAACGCCTTCGCCACCCGGCTCGCCCCCGATCTCACCCTGATCCTGTCATGCCCCGCGCCGCTGGCGGCCGCCAGGATGCGCCGCAGGGGGCAGGAGAGCGGGTTCGACCTCGATTTGGCCCTGCAAAAGCGCGTCTCCTGCCTCTACCGCCTCCTGGCCCTGAGGGGAGGGGAGAGAAAGCTCGTCGACGCCTCGGGAACCGAAAGACAGGTTGAAAGCAGGATAAGGGAGGAAGTGAAGAGGAAGTGGAATCTGAAAAGCTAAAAGAGATGCTGGGGAGCCTGCCGGACTTTTCCTGCCCCGTGCTGGTGGCGGGAGGAGGGAAGGTCGCCAGAAAAGAGTGCGCCGAAGCCCTCCTCGCCCTCCTGGAGGGAGCCCCCGCCCCCCTCACTTCCCCCGACGTCCTCCTTATGGAAGAGAATCCGGCACCCGGGGTGGCGGA
Source organism: Aeriscardovia sp. (assembly GCA_017965665.1). Classification (GTDB taxonomy): domain Bacteria; phylum Actinomycetota; class Actinomycetes; order Actinomycetales; family Bifidobacteriaceae; genus RGIG1476. The sequence continues at coordinate 107,866 of JAGCPN010000003.1, read as the reverse complement.
GGTTCGGGAGGCCGTGAGGCTCATGCGCAAGGCCCCGGCCTTCCTTCCGCTCAGGGCGGGAGTGGTGGAAAACGTCTCCTCCCTCTCCGAGGCGGCTCAGGACGCGCTCTTAAAGGATTTGGAAGAGCCGGCCAAGAGGAGCTCCTGGATCCTGTTTGCCCCCTCGTTTCTGGGGGTCCCCCCGGCGATAAAGTCGAGATGCCACTGCTACTTTGTCTCCCCGGCCTTCGGGGGGAAAAGTGAAGAGGCGGCTGCGGGAGAAGAGATCCTCTCCCGCCTCTTTTCCCTTTTGTCCATGTCGGCGGCTGTAAAGCTCGCGATGGAAAAGGGATCTCAGGCCAAAGAGGCGGAAGACAAAAAAGCCTTCTGCTTTTCCCTCTTCTCTTCCCTCCTGCTTTTCTGCTCCAGGGCCCTGGAAGAAAAGGACGGGGGGAGGGCGGCCGGCGGGGGCGCCTCCCGCCTGGCCTCTTCTTTTTCCCGCTCCGCCCTCATGGGCTTTGCGGAAGACGTAAAAGAATCTTTCGACAAAATCTCTTCCAACGTCTCCCCCCAGCTGGTCTTTGAATCCCTCTTTTCCTCTTTCCTCGTCCGGTGGCGTTTCTAGAAAAATAAACAGATACTGAGAATATGCGTATTGTCACCGATTTTGAAGTGATCCCGGACGCCTTTTCCAAGTACGCCCCCGAACAAAATAAGATAGACGGGCACGCCGTGGTCTCCTTCCCCTTCAAGGTTGAAGGGATTAAGCCGGGATCGCGCTACCTTCACGTCGCATTCACCGATCCGGACTCCATCCCCGTGGCTGGCTTTGCCTGGATCCACTGGTGCGCTTCAAACATCCCCCTCCCCGAAGGCGCGGAGAGCATCCCGATTCCCGAGGACTTCAGCAGGAATATGCCCTCCCTGGCCCCGGGAGCGGTCCGGGGCAAAAACTCTTTGGCCTCCAGGTTCGTGGGCCAGTCTTCTTCCCCCGCCTCTTCCCTCTACATCGGCCCCACCCCTCCCGACAGGGCTCATTTCTACCTTCTCAGGGTCTGGGCCACCCGAGATCGCCTCGATCTTCCCGAGGGGTTCTGGCTTTCGGATCTTTTGCATCGCCTGAGGGAGACCGGAAGCGCCCCCGACGCCTCAAATACCCCCCAGGTGCCGCAGGCCTGCACCCTGTTGAAGGGCAGGGCGTGATGAAGGGAAGCGGACTGGTAGTAAGGAGCCTCGAGAAGGCGGGGGTCAAGTGGGTCTTCGGCATCCCCGGGGCCAAAATCGACGCCCTCTTCGACGCTCTGGCCGATTCTTCCATAGAGACGGTAGTGTGCCGCCACGAGCAGAATGCCGCCTTCATGGCCCAGGCCATAGGCAGGATGACCGGGACGCCCGGGGTAGCCGTCGCCACTTCCGGGCCCGGGACTTCCAACCTCGCCACGGGCCTTCTGACTGCCAACACCGAGGGGGATCCCGTGATCGCCCTGTGCGGAGACGTGCCCCGCGACATGCAGATGAAGCACACCCATCAGGCCTTCGATTCTCTTGCCATGCTCAAATCCGTCTCCAAAGGGGCGCAAAAGGTGATCGATCCGGCCCAGATCCAGGAGGCCCTCTTCAATGCCGTCAGGCAGTCTCTGATCTTCCCCCGGGGGGCAGAGTCTCTGGTCTTCTGCCAGGACGTGTTGTCCCAGGAGGCCGAAGGCGGAATGCCCCTCCTCCTGCCTCCCCTGAGATCGGCCGCACCCGAGGAGGCCCTCCACGAGACGGCTGAAAAGATCAGGCGCGCCAAGCTGCCCGTATTCTTTGTGGGCCGCAGGGGATCTTGCAAAGGGGCCGTCGAAGCTCTGCACGTCATCTTGCGCGAAGCTCCCATACCCGTGGTGGAGACCTTCCAGGGGTCCGGGGCGGTGAGCCACGACCTAGAATCCCTCTACATGGGCAGGGTGGGGATCTTCGGAAACCAGCCGGGCGACGAGATACTCAGGCAGTCGGACTGCGTCGTCACCATAGGCTACGACCCGGTCGAATACGACGCCAAGCTCTGGAACTGCGGCGAAGGGGAGAGGGATCTTGTGCACATAGACGAACTCCCCTGCCAGGTCGACAGGGACTACTCCCCCAACCTCGAGGCCATAGGGGATATAGAAAAGAGCCTGCTCGCGCTGGCCCCCATGCTCTCGGGCTACAGGCCCCGCCCCGCCGCGATCTCTGAGGCAAAAAAGGTCGCAGGGGAGCTCAAAGACAGGCCCCGCCCCGGGCAGGCGGGAAGGGTCGACCCCGTTGCGGCCGTAAAGGCCATAAGGGAGGCCGTACCCGACAGCGGCACCGTGATATCGGACGTGGGGAGCGTGTACATATACATGGCCAGGCACTTTAGGTCCTACCTGCCCGGGCACCTCTTCTTCTCCAACGGCCAGCAGACCCTGGGAGTGGCCCTCCCCTGGGCGATCGCGGCGAGCGTGGCGGGAAGAAAGCCGGTGGTGTCGGTGTCGGGAGACGGGGGCTTCCTGTTTTCGGCCTGCGAGCTCGAGACGGCCGTGCGCATAGGGGCGCGCTTTGTGCACGTGGTCTTTGACGACGGCAGTTACGACATGGTGGGCTTCCAGGAAGAAATGAAGTACCAAAGGCGCAGCGGGGTAAACCTCGGCGCCGTAGACATCCCCGAATTTGCAAAGTCCTTCGGGGCTTTGGGATACGTGGCCGGGAGCCCCGAAGAGTTAAAGAGCCTGGTGGCGGGATCGCTGGATTCAGACAGGCCCGTAGTCATAGACGTCCCCGTAAATTACAGCTCCAACATAGCTGATCTGGCAAAGTAGGAGGCGGAAGATGGAAGGACTGGTTTCCTGCCCGCTGTTTCAAAACTCCCTTATGAGCGCGCTTCTGGCGGGGGACTTTGAAGGGAAGATGAGCGTAGAAGAGCTCCTTGAAAAGGGGGACCTGGGCCTGGGGACCTTCGAAGGGCTGGACGGGGAGATGGCCATCCTTGACGGCAGGGCCTACAAGATGACCAGCGACGGGGCGGCCAGGGAGGCGGATCTGCAGGAGATGTCCCCGTTTGCGGCCGTGACCGGCTTTACCCCCTCCCTCTTTCTGGATCTCAAAGAGGGGGAGGATGCCGAAAAAAAGATCCTCTCCGCCCTGCCCGGCCGCAACTACCCCTGCGCCGTGCACGCGAAAGGGGTATTTGCAAAAGTTGTGACCCGCACGGTCTCGAAGCGGGAAAAGCCGTGGGGCCCCATGAAAGAGGCCGTAGACGAGCAGAAAGTGTGCGAATTTGAAAAGATAGCGGGGGACGTAGTGGGATTTTGGACCCCGAAGGCCTTTGAGGGTCCCTGCGTGGCCGGATTCCACCTCCACTTTATAAGCCGGGACCGCTCCTGCGGGGGCCATATTCTGTCTGTATGCCCTAAGGAGGCGAAAGTCGAAATCGCGTTCTGCCCCGAGATCACTTTCTCCCTCCCCCAAAGCCCCCTCTTCGTCTCTTTGGAGCTCTGTCCTGAGGACCTTTCGTCCCAGATCGCTTACGCAGAAAAAACACACAGATAACTGTTATTCTCTTTTAAAAGAGTTGATAATGGTTTATGAGTTCTAGAAAAGAGGACAAAAATATGCCATGCACTACACTCCTCGTGGGTAAAAACGCCAGCTACGACGGTTCCACGATTATGGCCAGGAACGAGGACACCCCCAACGGGATGTTCAACGTCAAGAAATTTGTCGTCGTTCAGCCTGCAGACCAGCCCAGGCACTACAAGTCCGTATGCAGCCACATCGAGCTCGAGCTCCCCGACGATCCCATCCGCTACACCTGCGTGCCGGATTCGGTCAGGCAGGACGGCGTGTGGGGCGAGGCCGGAATCAACGCGGCCAACGTGGCCATGACCGCTACCGAGACCATCACCACCAACGCCAGGGTGCTGGGAGCGGACCCCTATGTGGCCCTCCAGCCCGCCAAGGGCAAGCCCGGGGAGCCCGGGTACGTCCCCGAAGTTCCCGGAGGAATCGGGGAAGAGGACCTTGTGACCATAGTCCTTCCCTACGTGAAGACTGCCCGCGAAGGCGCGCTCAGGCTGGGCTCGCTTTTGGAGAAGTATGGCACCTATGAGCCCAACGCCATAGGCTTCTGCGACGGGGACGAGATCTGGTGGCTCGAAACCGTGGGAGGCCACCACTGGATCGCCAAGAGGGTCCCCGACGACTGCTACGTGACCATGCCCAACCAGCTCGGGATAGACGAGTTCGACCTCATCGACGCCGAAGGGGACAGGAAGAACTACATGTGCTCTTCCGACCTTCGCCAGTTTATAAAGGACAACCACCTCAACACCAACATCGACGGCGACCAGGACCACTTCAACCCCAGGGACGTGTTCGGATCCCGCTCCGACCTCGACCACGTCTACAACACCCCCAGGGCGTGGTTCATGCAGCGCTACCTCAACCCCTACGACGAGGACTGGGACAACCCCCAGGCCCTCCACACCCCCGAATCCGACGACATCCCCTGGTCCAGGAGCCCCGAGAGGAAGATTTCCATAGAGGACGTGCACTACTGCATGGCCGGCCACTACCAGTCCACCGTCTATGACCCCTATGGGCCCAAGGGCGACAAAGTGTCCCGCAAGCTCTACAGGCCGATCGGGATTAACCGCACAAGCGAGCTGTCTGTGCTGCAGATAAGGCCCTATGCGGGAGAGAGCTACAGGGCGATCCAGTGGGTCGCCTACGGCTCCATCCCCTACGCCACCCTTCTGCCCATCTACACCAACGTCGACAAGAGCGTGGACTACATCGAAGGCGCCAGGGCCAAGGTGGACACCAACTACCTCTACTGGCAAGACAGGCTCATCGCCTGCATGGCCGACGCTCACTTCAGCTCCATGGAGATGGATCTGAGCAACTACCAGCTCGACACCCTCGCCATTGGGCACAACGACGTCATGCACACCGACGCCCTGATAAAGGAGAAGGGCCTCGAAGGGGCCGGAATGGACGACAAGGAAGTCCACGAAATCCTGGAGGACGCCAACGAAAAGCTTTGCGCCCAGATCAAGGAGGCCACCGACGATCTGCTGGAGAAGGTCATTTACTCGGCCAGCATGCAGATGAACAACTCCTTCTACCTTTCCGACAACTAAACTGCGCCTGAAAAAAGGCTGAAACTGCACCGCGGCCTCCGTCCGGTGCAGTTTTTTTAACTGAAAGGGAACCGTTTTGGCCGTTTCGACCCAAAGCGCATTCGCCGCGCACGCAAAAAGAAAGGGGCGCCTCCTCCTCGTCACCGCAGCCCCGCCCTCCGCCGCCTCCAGGGGCGAAGGAAAGACGAGTTGCACCCTGGCCCTGCTGGACGCCCTGAGGCTCGCAGGCGCTTCCGCCTGCGCCCTCCTCAGGCAGCCCAGCATGGGCATCAGCGCGGCAGGGGCGAAGGGGGGAGCCAGCGGAGTCGGAGCTTCCTCCCTCAGGGAGGCCGTGGAGGCCGATTTCGGCCTCCACGGAGAGATGCTCCGGGTAGGGGCCTATCAGAATCTCCTGGTGAGCTTTGCCGAAAAGGAGATTGAAGGGGAGGGGGAAATCCTTCTTCCCAGGGCCTCCGACGTCCCCACAAAGTACCTCAGGAAAGTCAGGGCCGGAGGAGTGGAGGAATCCTATGTGCTCACCCCCACGGGGGAGATGGAGCAGATAAGGGTGCTTTCCAAAAGCCAAAGCGAACTGGAGGCTTCGATTGGGGAGGTTACGGCCGCAAAAAAAGGCGGGAAGTTTATAAGGGGCAAAGACTTTCCGCTCTGCTCCGCCTGGCCGGTGCTGGAGAGCGCCTGCAGGATCTCGTTCCTTTCGACCCTCCGCGGCTCCCCCGTCCTGATGTACTGCGGCCCCTTTGCCAACGTCTCTTTGGGGATACCGGGCCTCTCGGCACTGGACCTCGCCCTCTGCGAGTACGACTTTGTCCTCATGGAGGCGGGATACGGGTTTGACATGGGCATGCAAAAATATATGGACGCCGCCTTCAAGCGCCAGTCCCCTCTCCCCTGCGCCGCTTTGGCCGTGGCCAGGAGGGGGAGCATAGAGGGACAACTGGGGTGGAGGTACCTTGCGGGACTGAGGTGCATAAGGCGCATGGGCATCTTCCCCATACCTGTCCTGAATGCGTTCGAAGGGGAGAGCCGCAGGCCCCCGCTCCCGGGTTCTTTGGTCCTCAACCCCGCCAAAGACGGGGAAAAAGAGCTGGAGGATCTGGGGTTTTCCCTCCTCTCCCGCCTGGAGCGGGCCCAGCCTGCGGCCAAAAAACCCTACAAGGGCTCCCTCCCCCTCCTCTCAAGGATTTCTTACGTCTGCTCGTCCTTCTACGGCGTTTCTCCCGGAAGGGTGCGGTTTACAAAGGGCTTTAAATCCTCGTATCTCGCCAGTTGCGCCCAAGCCAAAGCCGAAGGGCTCGACCTGGAGGACTTCACCCTCAATATGGTAAAGTCCCCTTCCAGTCTTACAGACAATGACTTCGAGAAGTTCTCAAAGCGCACGGTGACGGTGAGGAAGATCTCCTTAAACACCGGATCCAAAGTGGCGAATGTGCGCGTCACTTCAGCCCCTACGGCGTTTCTTCCCAGAGTTGTGTAGGGCAAAAAGGTTGTGCTACAATCTTAAGCGTCGCCTTCGTAGCTCAGTTGGCTAGAGCAGCGGACTCTTAATCCGCGTGTCCAGGGTTCGAGTCCCTGCGGGGGCACTTTTTTTATGGGGTTTTGTCAAAATTGTCATTTTTTTCTATTATTTTGCATATTGATTGAGTTGCAATCCGATAGAGCAATTTTGGAGGATTCCGGTTTATGAAAAGCAGCGGCGACGACGAAGAGACGCAAATCATTCCTCCCTCGCCCCCCGAATCCGGCCAAGGCGGCAAGGGCAAAATTCCCCTTCCCCCTAGAAACGAAGAAGAAACCCAGGTAATCTCCCCCGTCGAAGAGACGCGCACCATGCCTTCGGGTCAGATCCCGGACGACAGCGCCCCGACAAGGCTCAGCATGAAGCCGGTGGGACGCGGTCAGGATTTGGAGGAGACCCGGGTAATTTCCCCCGAATCTGTTGCGGATCCGGAAAGCCCCGCCGAAACCACCATGTACTTGAGCCCCGTAGGCGAAGAAGGCGAGGGGTACGGCAAGTCTGAAACCCGGGCCACCCCTGAAGACTTCGGATACGTGGACTATGACGGAGACGATGACGCAGGAACGGGCACCTATGACTTTTCCGAGGCCTTCCCTGCCACCGCCCAGGCGCCCTTCACTCCCCCTCCTTCCGTCCCCTCCAGCCAGATCTATGGCCAGGACGCCTATGAAGCCCCGAAAAAGAAAAAGAAGAAGGGAAAGAAGGGCAAAGGGGGCTGGATAGCCCTCATAATAGTTTTGGCCGTCCTCATCTGCCTGGGATTTGGCGGATGGTGGTGGTGGAGCACCAACAGGAGGCAGAGGGCGCTTGAGACCTGCCAGCAGATCCAAACCCAGCTAAACAACGCTTCGAGCAATGCCAAGCAGGTGATAGCCACCGCCCGGGCTGAACTGGATTCCATGGTCTACTCCCAGTCTGCCGGAAACCTCGTCTCAGCCCTTCAGTCAGACGTGGATACAACTCTCCCCGTGGCAGTGTCCTGCCCGGCTTCGGCTTCCGCGGCCCTTCTCTCCTCCAACGCGCAGGCTATGAACCAGGCCGTCAACCAGATAAACACCCTGATTTCCAAGACCAATACCGACATCCAGGCCCTCAAGAGCTCCCAGGCCGAGGCGGCGCTCAACAAGGCCAAGTCATCCCTCTCCCAGGCTATCGCCTCAGGCAAACAGGCTCTGGCCCAAAACAACGGGCAAGTGGCCGATCCCGCTGTCATAACGGCGCTGCAAAAGGCGCTCTCCCAGGCTGAGAGCGTGGAACAGGACACTTCGTCTACAGCCTCCCAGATGGCTTCGGCGCAGACTTCCCTTCAGGAAGCGATTGAGAAAGTCACGGCCAGCGCCCAGCAGTACGAGCAGCAAAAGCTCCAGAAGCTAAAAGCGCAGGCCCAGCAGTCGGAGTCGGCAAGTTCTCCGGCGCAGGCCCCTAAGTCTGCTTCTTCGTCTTCTTCCCAATCCACTTCCCACGCTTCTACCCCTGATGCCGGCAGCGGGGCGGATTCTTACAATCAGACCATGGCAGGGCCGAACAAGGGCAACCTCGAAGGATCTAACTCCGGATCTTCTTTAGCCGGCTCTTCCTCGGCTCCCTCTTCCTCCCAGTCAAACCAGGTTTCGGCCAAAAAGCAGTAAAAAAAGCGCAAAATTGCGCGCATGCCCGGGCCTTTTGTTTAGCCTTTTAAAAGATGGCGGAAGGCGCCCCGCAATCGCATATTCGGTTGCAGGGGGCCGGAAGGCCGATGCATTTTCACGGAGAGGCTCTCTTTTAAGCTGCCTTTTTGAATCCAATGCCCGCAAAGGGACGCGCAAGCCGTTTTGGGGTTTTGACCTTCCTTCCCGCCAAGGCAATAAAAAAGCGCGGAAATTTCCGCGCAGTCCGGATTTGCCCTTTTTCAGTACCAGTTGTCCGCCACTTCGTGCGCCCAGGCCCCGCACGGGGTTCCGTAGCGGGTGGCGATGTATTCAAGCCCCCAGGAAATCTGCACTGTGGCGCTGGTCTGCCAGCCGGGCCCCATTTTGGATCCGGGAAGCGCCTGCGGGATGCCGTATGCTCCGGAGGGGTTTTCGGCCGTTACGCTCCAACCCGATTCTTTTTGCCACAGCTCCACCAGGCATGTGAACTGCTCTCCTCCCCAGCCGTGCTCTTCAAGCATCTGTTCTGCAATTTTTTGCGGATTTCCTACAGCCTGCGTCGTACCGATGGAGGAGGCGCCGGATGACTGCTGGGTCTGGGCCGATGAAGATGATGACGAAGAGCTTCCGGCAGAGGCTTGCGCGACCGGCTGCGTGCCTACAAGGATCACTTCATTTGTGGGGGCGGTTTTGACAAAGGAGACTATGGTATTTGAAAAGGCGACTTTGGATCCCGTGCGCCTGACGAGCTTGGTGGTCTGCATGACGCCGTTCTTGCCCTCCGTCTGCACCTTTTCGGTCCCCACTTGCATAGAAGGATCGTTTTTGGTTATGACGTTGTAGGCTATGGGGCTGTCCTGGGTGACGACCTGGGAATTGGGGTTGTCTATGGTGATGACGGTGTTTTCGTTCACCGGAGTCTGCAGCGACGGGGTGACGGTGTCATCGGCCTGGAGGGTGATGTTTCCCTCCTGGAGTACCGACTTTACGTCGGTAAAGTGCATCCCGAAAACAAACCTGGACTGGCCGTTGATGACGACCTTTATATAGGTTGTACCCGGTTCGGCCCCGTACGCCCCTTCGGAAATATAGGAATCCTCCTCGGCCTGCGCAGGGGCGGGAATGAGGGAGGATGCGGCCGCCTTGTTTTTTGAGTAGAGCCCGTCCATGGCCAGGCCTCCCCACACCAAAAGGCACACGGCCGCCAATACGGAAAGGACGACGGCGATCGCCTTTGGGCTCAAGAATAATCCCTTACCCCCGCGGTGACGCGCCATCGTCCTCCCTTCAGATCCTGCAGATTACTTGAGAGCTTCCGCTATCTTGTCTTCGAGCTGTTCGGCGTTGAGCGCTCCGGCCTTCTGGTAGACGACCTTGCCGTCCTTTACGATCATGAGGGTCGGAATGGCCTGGATGGAGAACTGGCCGGCCAGGTCCTGGTTCTTGTCCACGTCCACTTTGCCGAAGACTATGTCGGAGTGCTCTTCGGAAGCCTTTTCGTAGATGGGCCCGAAAGCGCGGCAGGGCGGGCACCAGGTGGCCCAGAAGTCCACCAGGACCAGCTTGTTTTCGGATATGGCTTTTTCAAATGAGGCTTTGTCAAAAACGCACGTAGCCATTTGTCTTCCCTTCAAATTCATCCGCCTTTTTAGGGCGCGGTTTTGTTATATATATTCTAGACCACCACCCTTATGGCTGAAGAAAGAGGGGGGATCTGTAAGCTTGTAGAATGTAGTTCGACGGTTTTCCACGAGGGTCGTATGGCTTCGATTGCAACTCTAAAGGCGAAGAAGGGCAAGGGCGCGCCATCTTTTCACAGGCCTCCCCGCATGGAGCGGGACGCGCTCGGAGGGTGGTGGGCGTTTGCAAAGCGGAGGTGGAAATTCCTCCTGTTCTGCCTCGCCCTCGCCGCGCTTCTGGAAGTCTTCATCTTCAACCTTCCTTTCTGGCAGACCCTTTCCTCCTCCCCTTCCTTTGAGATCCTCTCCTCCTACAACACCCAGGGACTGGTGATGGATTCTGAAAAGAATGCCGGAACGGCCGGATGGAATGCATCCGGGCCGGTAGTTACAATCGAGTTTTCATCCCAGTCGCCCATACGATACGTGCAGCTCATAGGGGCTCCGGGGGCGAAAGATAAAGCGGGGATGCAGTTTAGGGTGGAGAGCTTCCTTCCCGGATCGGACGATCCCCACCCCTCCAACTACTGGCAGCTTTTAAACCCCTCCTGCCCTTCCTCCCTCTACATAAACGCTTCCGGATACAAGCGCATCATGGTGCAGGTCAGGACGGATGCGGGCAAGCCGTTCGCGTTTTACGGGGCCGTGGTGAACCCCAAAGTGCCCTTTGACGCCAGCCCCCTCCGAATCCTGCTCATGCTCCTTATCGTGATCCTGGCCGTATTCCTCGGCCCCGCCTCCCCCCTCTACAAAACGGACCTCAGCCTGAGATCTGCCTTCCAAATTTCCCTCATCACCCTTTCGACCCTCCTATTGATGGCCTTTTACGTCGGCATTTGGTACATCTTTGAGGCGCGGCGGATATACGTGGGGGACGCGGGCGGGGCGCCTTTCGAGCTCTATGACCAGCTCGCCCGCGCCCTCCTGCACGGCCACGCCTGGCTAAATCTCCCCGTAAATCCCCAGCTCGCCGCCCTCAAAAATCCTTATGACGAGGCGGCGAGGAACAAAATTACGGGAGGGGGGACCATATTTTGGGATATAGCCTTCTTCAAGGGGAAGTACTACTGCTACTTCGGGGTAATTCCGGCGCTCCTCTTCTTTGTCCCCTTCTCCCTTCTCACCGGGGGAAGGAGCCTCCCCACTCCGGATGCGGTGCTGGTCTTTGTGATGCTGGACGTGCTCTCGCTCACCCTCCTGATTTTCAAGGCCGCTTCTTCCTACTTGAAAAACTGCAGCCCCGCAGCCTGCCTTCTGGTGGAGTGGATTGCGGCTATAGGCTGCGGGCTCTTTTTTGAAGACTTTCAGGCCAACACCTATGCCGTCCCCATCACCTGCTCGATCTTTTTCACCTTCTTCGGGCTGTGGTGCTGGGAGATGTCGAAAAGGACGAAGAGGGGCCTGCCCCATATAAATTCCTGGTGGGCCTTTTTCGGATCGCTGTTTATGGCCGCCAACCTGGGCTCCAGGCCGCAGTTCGAGATAGCTTCCGTTCTCGCCATAGCCGTGTTTTGGAGGAGCGTATTTAAAGACAGGTCGCTTTTCAGCAAAAGGTCGATTCTGCCCTCGATCTTCATCTGCCTGCCCTACTTCATCGTTTTTCCGCTTCTTATGGCCTACAACCACGCCAGGTTCGGCAGCCCTCTGAACTTCGGAAACGATTACCAGCTGACGGTGTACGACGTGAGGCACGAAAAATGGCCCAAGATAGGGACGCTTTCCATCGTCTACTACTACCTCTTCGAGCCGGCGAGCCTCCAGGCGGCTTTCCCCTTCGTCATGGAGCCGCTCCCGGATCTGCAGGTCTGGCAGTGGGAGGGGCCGTGGATCGGAGGCCTCTTTTCAGCCCTCACTCCCGCCTTCTTTATCGCATTCCTGACCCCGTGGGCGTTCTCGCGCCGCAGAAAGGCCGACACCGTCTCCGTACTGAAAGACAAAGGGTACGGAGTGTATTCCGTCCGCAGAGGGATAGTGTCCTTCATGGGCTTCACCCTCTTTTGGGCCATTTTGGCGGTCCTGGCAGATTCCTACCTTGCCGGCCTCATGCAGCACTACGTCTCAGACTTCGGAGTGCCGCTCGCGCTGATCTTTGCCGGCGGCGCCCTCGCCCTCCTCTCACTGTCCTTCTCCCACCCCGGATATGTGCAGTGGGGCTACCTTTTGAGGCTCTTTCTGTTTTCGGCCCTCCTTTACTCCCTCCTCTTCCACTTCTTCGCCTGTTTTGTGAACGCCGGCTCGGGCGACATTTTCAACCAGGTGCCCAGGCTGTACTTCCACGTCAAGAACTGGTTCCTGTTTCTGGACTGAAAAAATTTTTAGAAAATTTTAAGTTTGTTGATTTTTGATCTAAAATTTCCATGTCATTGTATGGCATTGTTGCCTGTATTTGTTTTTAGCCTGAGATGATTGTCTCGAGGGTTTTTTTGTTTTAGCTTGGGATGGTTGTCTCCGGGAAAGCTGCGATCATGGAAGATCAACAAGGTTCTACAGAAAAGAAGCTGGGAGTCCTGGCCCTAATCGGCCTGGTAGTCAGCGCCTGCGTGGGAGCCGGCATCTTCAACCTCCCCGGCCAGCTGGCCGCCGTCTCTTCGGCGGGCCCCACCATCTGGGGATGGGTCATATGCCTGGTGGGCGTAACCGCCCTGGTCCTCACTTTGAACAACCTCCTCAGGAAGAGGCCGGATCTTGACGCCGGCATCTTCAGCTACGGCAAGGCCGGCTGCGGCTGGCTGGGCGGCTTCATCTCCGGGTGGGGCTACTGGCTCAGCTCCTGGATCGGCAACGTGGCCTTCGCCACCCTCCTCATGGCCATCGTTGGCTCCTTCTGGCCGGTGTTCGGAGACGGCTCCAACTGGCCCAGCGTCATAGTCGCGGCCTGCGTCCTGTGGTGCCTGACCTTCATCGTCATGGCCGGCATGAAGGGCGCCACCCTCATCAACACCATCGGCACCATCTGCAAGCTCATCCCGATCGTGATCGCCATGATCGTTTTGGCCGCCAGCGTCAAGGCCGGATGCTTCACCCAGGACTTCTGGGGCAACCTTGCCGCCAACATCTCCCACGGCGTAGCCCCCAGCAGCGTGTGGACGCAGATGCAGGGCTCCATAGTCAACATCATGTTCGTGTTCGTGGGCATTGAGGGCGCTTCCGTCCTCTCCAAGAGGGCCAAGTCCAACAGGGCCGCCGGCAACGCCACCCTCTGGGGCCTTCTGATTTTGGCCATCGTCTACGTGTGGTGCTCCATCCTCCCCTACGCCGTCTTCCCCCAGGGCGTGATCGCCAACTGGTCCGCCAACGGCACCGACGGCACCGTGCTCTCCGCAGTGATGAGCAACACCGTGGGCGCCTGGGGCTACTGGGTGCTGACCATCGGCATCATCATCTCCATCCTGGCCTGCTGGCTTTCCTGGACCATTCTCCCCGCCGAGACCACCGCCCTCATGGCCAACTCCGAGAAGACCATCGCCCCCTTCTGGGGCAAGCCCGGAAAGAAGAAGAAGGACTCTTACGTCACTTCCCTCCTTATCGCCACCATCCTGCAGACCATCTTCATCCTCTGCCTGCCCTTCCTCTCCGAGGCCTACACCTTCGCTTCGCAGATGTGCACGGTGGCAGTGCTCATAACCTACATGTTCGCCGGAATTTACCAGATGGTCCTCTCGGTCCAGCGCAAGGAAGCCTGGCAGTTCATAGTGGGCATAATCTGCACCGCTTTTGAGGTGTTTGCAGTCTTCGTCGCCGGCTGGCAGGATCTTTTGCTCCTGTGCATAGGCATAGCCATAGGCTTCTTCTTCTACGTCCCCGCCGCCCGCAAGGCCGGGCACCGCATAGGGCCGTGGGAGTGGATCGTGATGGCTTTGGTATGGTGCGCCGGCATCATATCCATAATCCTGACCTGCGTCGGAATTATCGCCATCTGATTTGCTTTGAAAAAAGGGGCGGAGCGTCGGTTCCGCCCCTTTTTTATTACTTCCGTCTCGCTCCTAAAAGCCGGACTTTTTCATACTTAGAACTTCTCTTGGTTCGCGATGAAAATCATAATGAGATAGCCGCCGGATGTTATTTGGAGCTTAAAGGGAGTAGAAATGCCAAAAATGTCTAAAGGAAAGTGGTTCGATCGATATAATCATGCTACTTATAATCTTGATTTTGATGGTATGAAAGAGGCCCGCGGAAAGGGGGATATCTATGCAAGGAATTTCATAGCAAAAAGGCTGGCTGAACACGCAGGAATTAACTACGATCCATTCTCTTCCTCTGTCCAATACCATCCCACTCTTGCCCCAGAATGGCTCAAATGGAATAAAAATCCCCAGTGCCCTCCAGATATATGGAAGAAGATATCAGTTCCCTTAGTTCCAACGAGCAAGAAAACATTTAAGGGTTTAGCTGTACAACGCCATAGTAAAGTCAAAAGTACTTTAGACAACATAAACCACATAGAACTTTCTTTCTCAATAAACAACGACATTGACCTTGGATATGGCTTCTGGCTCATTGACGACCAATATGAGGATTTCGTCTATGCCATCCTCAAAAGCTCCATGTTTAGGGCGTGGTGTGAACTGACTGTAAATAGCAAGGGACATAGTCATCACTTCACAATAGGAATGTGGAACACCTTCCCCTTGCCAAAACTAACTGAATCTCAAAAGAGCGCAATAATAATTGCTGGACAGAAATTAGGAAAATGGCCATGGGCTCAAGGTGAGCTTAACAAACTTGTAGATGGATTATTTGTCCCTGCTCCTCTTTCCCAGTTTTTAACTAATGTAGATAGAAAACAAATCCTGGTAGAAGGCTTCCTAGATGCGTTTTACGGTGTCTAAGCTGCCCTAATCGTTCGCCGATGGAGCATTATGCCATGAAGCGCGGGAGGGGGCGGGAAGGAAAGTCCGAAGGCCACAAATAATTGCTTGAACAGGTGTGAAGCCTCTGGATTTTTAAATTGCAGGCGGTTTTGAGGGCTTTTCAGGCATGCATAATAGGGTGCTCAAATTTCTAAACTGCGTCTTTTGCGAGTAGAACAGAAGTAAAGAAAAGATGAACGGCAGGAGTTTTTAAAATGCGGAGTTTCAGTAAGCAAAAGGAACACTTGGGACAGGCAATTATGGATTTTTTCTAACAGCATGTCTACAGGATGGATCGTGTCTGTTTAATCCCTCAATACTCCTATAGGTACTACATACACCCCGTCGCTTCTTCTAAAGGCATATGGCTGAGTGCCTGTAAGGACCATAAGGAAAGAAGGGGGATTCATATGGTCCGTGTCGATTTTTCCGGCAATCTTAATTAGGGTTGATGCCCCTTTTTCTATCGCCTCTTCGCCGCCGAGTTTTATTTCAACAAGGCCATACCTTCCGTCCCCCAGATGTACGACCGCATCGCATTCCAGTCCCGACTGAGTGCGGAAGTGATGAACGGTGCCCCGCAATGGTTGCGCATATACCCTTAAATCCCGTATGCACAGGGTTTCAAACAGAAATCCAAATGTATTTAAATCGTGTATGAGATCTTGTGGACCTGCTTCAAGTGCTGCTGCGCCGATGGAGGGATCTACAAAGTAGTGTGTATCGGCCTGGCGGATTGCTGTTTTGGATCGCAGTTTTGGATTCCACGCATCGCTGTCTTCAATAATGAATATTTCTTCCAGCGCATTAAGATACGCCAGAAATGTCGGCCGACTTATTTGCATTCCATAATTGGTCTCCAAATCCTGGATAATGGCTAGATTTGATACAGAAGTACCTTGATGCCTTGCAAGTGAGCACAACAAGGTTTGAATGCGGACAGAGTTTTTTGCTTTTCGATTTGCCCGGCTGGCATCAAACTTAATGATTGTGTCTAAATAATCTTTTGCGTAGGCCAGTGCCTCATTTTTGTCCAGCAAAAGGATTCGCGGCCAACCTCCCCGGCAAGTTAAGTAGGCAATGTCTTCTAAAGTGAGGTTATTTTGTATAAAAATTTTCTCTTCTACATTTCCGGAAAAGAGTTCGGACAAACTAATCTGTCCGGAAGAGTCACCCGATTCCCAGAGGGTCATGGGGCGCATTCTTATCCAAGCAAAGCGACCTGCTCCTGTATGGTGTATTTCAGATCTGTCTGGGGGGACGGCAGATCCTGTCAAAATAAATCTTCCCAGTTCAGGATTATTATCAACATTGTGGCGCACAACGTCCCAAATCTGGGGCACTAATTGCCATTCGTCTATCATGCGTGGAAAAGGTCCGGTAAGCAATGCTTCAGGGTTGTTTTCAGCAATATTAAATACATAGGCATCATCTAACGTAACGCCACTTTGAGAATATTTTGCACATGTAGTGGTTTTGCCGCAGGCTTTCGTCCCCTCTACTAATACGGCCCCTTCTCGATTTAGCGCACTTTTTAAAACCGTCTCGACTATTCTAGGTTTATAGACATTATCTCCCACAATGGGACCCTTTCTCTTTCGACATACTGGACATATATTTTACAAAATGTGTAAAGTGTATTTTACAAAATGTAAATTTTAGTACCTTTTTAAGGTGGTAACAAATGATCTGAGATCATATTGCTGATTGGCTCTGAGAAAACTTGCAACTATCCTATAAAGGGGTAGCTTTCCACATCCAAATCCTTCTTTTTCTCCAGAATCTCCGGCAATCAAAGCCGATCCTTTTCAGTTCCTTCAGGAATCTCTCTGCCATTCTGCTTAAAGATAACTGCCTCGCAGCGGGGGTCTAAAATAATGGCATCATGATTTGAAAATTCCGAGGAAAAATGTTTAGCGCTCTGTCTGTCACGTCCGGAGATGTAAATACCCAGGCAGTTGGCAGGTTTGCTTCCGGATTGAAATTTCTTTATTTGCGCCCATCCCATAACGTGCAGCCTGTTTTCCCGGTATACGTTGTTATTCTAGGCAGGATCGCGAACCTACCCGCTTCAAAAGGTAAACTTGACAAGTGTATAAATCGGGGAGCAAAACGAAACCTCCCCTATATCCTGAGCGGCCGGGACGAAATATCCCGCCTTCGGCTTTTTGACAGAAATAAAGGATGAGCACTTTAGAAGATTTTGAATATACCCCGACAGAGGGAGCGGGCGCCGCTTCATTTAACCCATACATGTCGAGCGAAGAGGCGGCTTACGGGCAAGCCCGAAGCACCTACAGCCCGCACAGGAGGCTTTTCAGGCATTCCAAGAGCTTTGTAGACGCCCCCTCCCCGGATGAAATACCTTATAAAAAGAGCCTCCCAGTCAGGGCGGCCAGACTCGCCGTCACTACGGCCTTCCAAATTTGGGTAGACCTTTCCGCCGACATCACCGACAGCCTCCACTGGACGCCGAGGGTGGTGCCCTACATCGGATACGGCACCGAAAAATATTCAAGGCTGATATGCCGCCTGGTCAGATCCCCCAGGGGATACGTTCCGGTAAAGATGGGCATGAAGGGGATAAAGGCGGCCCTGATGGTCCCCGCCGCGCACGTCCCGGTTAAAATCAACATTGACCGCATCCCCCTAGAGTCAGTCCAGATAGGAACCTCTTACAAGAGGGACGAAGTGGATCACAAAAAGAACCAGGACGCCAGCCAGGCCGTCTCCGACAGCCACGGGTACCTGGACCTCGTCACCGAGGGAAAGGTATCTCCCGGAATACACAAAGTTGTCTACAAAGTGCGCGGGAGAAAGCCCGTGGCAGCTCCCCTCTACACTGTGGGCAGGAGGGAAAAGATAGGAGTCATTTCCGACATAGACGACACCATCCTCGTCACCGACGTCCCGGATCCTTTGCAGGCCGTTTACAACATGCTGTTTTTGGATCCCTCCAAGAGGCGGGCCGTAACGGAAATGTCCCAGTTCTATAAGGCCCTTTCCCAGGAACTCGGGGGTAGGGCCCCGTTCTTCTACCTTTCCACTTCCCCCTGGAATGTGGAGCCCATGCTCAGGTACTTTCTGACCAACAACGAGTTTCCCCCGGGCCCTCTGCTCCTGCGCGACTTCGATCCCAGGCCCAAGACTTTCATCCCCAACGGAGTGGAGCACAAGCTCGAGTTCTGCAGGCAGATTATGGACGACTTCCCTCACATGCGCTTCATCCTTATAGGCGACAACGGGCAAAAGGACCCCTTCACCTACGCCAGGATTGCGCGAGAGAATCTTGACAGGATTATAGCCATCGGCATTCGCCAGCTCCAGCCCAAGGAAGGGGTGCTCCGCCATTCCCTGCACGCTATGCCGGACGTCCCGGTCCCGGTCTTTTACGGGCACGGGGGAGGAAACCTTATAAGGACCATGATCCCATACCTCAGGGTGTACATGAAGACCCAGAAGTGGGGAGGGAGAAGAAAGAGTTGACAGCCCTCTACATAGTAATCGCGGGAGCCTGCTGCCTGGTCGCAGGCTTTTTGATCGGGTTCTTTTTAAAGCCGCAAAAGAAAGCTGCCGAAGGCTCCGGCTCTACGCCTGAAAAAGAATCCGGACAGCTCGAAAGCGATCTTGAAAAAAAGGAGGAAGAGGCCGCGGCCCTGAAAAGCTCCCTGGAAGATCTGAGGAGCGAAAAAGAGGGCCTGGCCCGGGAAAACGCGGCCCTGTCTGAAAAGTGCAGCGCCCTTGAGGAAAGGGTCGCGGATCTTAAAGACGACATTGCCAAGTCCGAGGCCGACTTTAAAGAGCATCTGAAGAGTCAGAAGGAGGAGAGGGAGGCCGCAGAGGAGCGCCTCCGCTCCTCAATAGAGGAGGAGTTTGAAAAGAGCCGCCAGGCCCAGAAGGATGCCGAGAGCCGCCAGGCGGGAGAGAACAAATCCCGCGCAGACAGGCAAATCGAAATCCTGAAGAATTTGGAACCTCTCAAGGGGGACATCGCCGCCCTGCGCGAAAAGCTGGGAGACATTGAAGAGGGGAGGCAGGGCGAAGTCGGAGAGCTTAGGGAGAGCATAGAGGACTTAAGGCGCGTAGAGCAGACGATTTCGGAAGAGAATAAGAACTTTTCCAGCCTTTTAAACAACAACCAGCTCCGCGGCCGCTGGGGCGAAGTGCAGCTCGAAAATCTCGTGGAAAAGTGCGGGATGCAGGAGCATGTGGACTTTGACACCCAGCTCACCCTTCCGGGGGAGGACAAGAAGGGGCGCCCGGACCTTGTAGTGATGTTCCCTGAACGCATAGCCATGCCCGTCGATTCCAAAGCCCCCCTGGAAGACTTTGAAGAGGCCGAAGAAGGGGGCAAGGACGGCTCTGCCTATGCCAAAGTCGTGAAGAGCCATGTGGACGCCCTCTCAAAGAGGGACTACCCGGAGCTGCTTTTGAAAAACGGATTCGAGCCTACGAGCTTTACCGTGGCCTACATCCCCGTGGCCTCCTGGCTCCAGGAGGCGATTGCGGGGGATCCCAACCTTCTGGAATACGCCTTTTCCAGGGAAGTCGTCCTCTGCTCTTCTGCGAGCTTTTGGGCGCTCCTGCAGTCCGTGAAAGTGTCTTGGAAGAACTGGGCCCTCGAAGAAGACGCGGAGGAAGTAAAAAAGCTCGGATCGGAATTGCTTGAGAGCGTGGAAAAGTTCTCCGAATACGCCTCAGACCTCGGTTCGGGCCTGCAAAAGACCCTTAAGAGTTACAACTCCCTTGTGGGCAATATAGATTCGAGGGTGCTGCCCAGGGCCAGGAAGCTGCAGGACAAAGTCGGGCTCAAAGGAAAGGGATTTAAGGACATCGACCCCGTAGAGGGGGAAGTCAAAGCGTCCAAATTCATTTAGGAAGGAGAAGAAAATGACGGGCGAAGACGAAGGAAGGGAAAAACTCAGATTCATGCTCAAAGAGGCGGTGGGCTCCAATCCCTTCTCAGATCTTTTCGGGGTCACCATGAGCGCCAAAGGGTGCGATCTTTGCGGGAAGGCGGTCCTTTCCGCCCTTGAAAGGAGCGGGATCGATCTGGCCAAAGTCGGGGCCGTGGGGGCGCTGAGCCCCTCGGGAGTGCCTTTAGCCATGTGCGCCATGGCGGCGGCCAGGGAGAGGGGGCTTTCAATGGACGCCTTCTCAATGGACTTCGTCTACCCCTCGCTCAAAGGCCCCCGGGTGGACGGAAGGGACGTGGTCCTGGTGGACGCGTGGATAAGCGACCTGGGCTATATCCAGACTTCCTCGCTTGTCACCCTCACCGAGAGGCAGGAGCTGGAACTCGACTGGAGCATAATTAGGGAGGCCGGAGCGCACATTCTGGCCGTGGCGTCCCTCGTGGCGGGGAGCGGGGAAGAAGATCTCCCTTCAGAGCTCGAGCTTAAAGACGTAAACACCGGAGGGGCGGGGTTTGTGCCATTCGCCTACGCCTTTTCCAAAAAGGACCTGGAGGAGTAGGCGTGGAAGGGGAGCCGAGTTTTCGCAAAATCGGCCTCGGGCCATGGGAAGAGGAATTTCCCGGAACGCGTCCGGAAGATCCCCGCTTCGATCCGGAGCTTTTAAAAGAGGGGGACAGGCGCAACGTACAGGACAGGTACCGCTACTGGAGCGTTGAAGCCATAAGGAAGGATCTGGACAGGCGGGGGCACTTGGACCTTGAAATCGCCTGCGAGAACTGGACCCACGACTTCAACATCGGCTCCATGGTCAGAAGCGCCAACGCCTTCGGCGCCAGGGCCGTGCACATAGTGGGCCCCCACAAGTGGAACAGGAAGGGGTCCCTCATGACGGAAGTGTACGAGAGGGTGTATGAAGAGCCCACCATCGCGCACCTGGCCGCCTACGCCAAGGCCAGCCCCCTAAAGCCTCACCTTATAGCCGTAGACAACGTGGAGGGGAGCGTGCCCATAGAGAGTTTCAAGTTTCCTCCCGCCTCCATCCTCATCTTTGGCTCCGAAGGGACGGGCCTCAGCCAGGAGGCCCTCCGCGCCGCAGAGGCCACAGTCTACATCCAGCAGAGGGGATCGGTCAGATCGATAAATGCCGCCGCCGCCGCTGCCATAGCCATGTACGCATACAGCGTCTGCGTAGAGAAAGAAGCATAACCTGCCTTGGTACAAGTCAACTGGGAACCGGGCGCCTTTTTTATTTTGACAACTGTACTGATTTTTAATTGATTTTCAGTACACTTAAAAAAATAAGAAAGGTGAGAAAATAGCAGTCCGAACCCTATCAAAAGAGTATGTAAAAAGGCAATCCAGAACAAAAATACTGGAGTACATGCGGCAGAACAATGGCTACATCACTTCGAGAGAGGTCGACAGGCTCTCCCTTTACAGGGAGTGGCTGAGGATCTTGGAAAGGGAAGGGGAAATAGAGAGGATGGGGCACGGGGTGTATGTCACCCCCGACAAGTGGCCCGACCCCTACTACGCCCTCAACCTAGAGCTTCCCAAAGTCGTCTTTTCGCATATGACGGCCCTGTACTTCTGCGATCTGTCAATCAAGGCTCCCGATGACGAATGGGATGTGACTGTCCCCAGAAGCTACCACAGCTTCAGACTGAAAAAGCCCTACACCGTTTTCTACGTTTCTCCGGAGGCCTATGGGCTTGGCCTGACAAAAGTCCGCACCAATTTCGGCAACTATGTGAATGCCTATGACGTGGAGCGCAGCATATGCGACGTCATACGCTCCAGGGAGAGGGAAGACTACGAGTACGTGAAGTACGCGGTGAGAGAGTATTTGAGAAGTCGGAAAAAGAACCTGCAAAAACTTGTGGAGTATGCCGAGAAGCTCGGAGTGCAAAGCAAAGTGGAACGCTATATAGAGCTTCAATACTAGGGAAAGAATGAAAGTTGCACAGAGGCGGAAGGGAACCTGTACAATTTGCTCCTGAATTTTAAATCATGAGAATTTTGAAAAAGCGGACTGATGCATCACTTTGGAAGTGCTCACCTGTGGGCCTGCGGCATTCCTGAGGCCCGAAAGGCACGGAGAGGGCGAAAGCGGCCTCATCTTCTTGCCCGCATTGCCGATATCTGTCAGTTAGCAGGCGCGTACATTAGCATGGAAGTATGTCGGATTTTTCATATGAACAGGTGCAGCATTTGGCCAAGCTCGCCTGCATCGCGCTGAGCGATGAAGAGATAGAGGATCTGAAAAAAGATCTGCAGGGTATCGTCAAAAGCGTGGCCCTGATAAGCGACATCGACATCTCAGGAGTTGAGCCCACTACAAATCCCCTCGTGCTGCCCCAGCACCTCAGGGAAGACGTCCCCGGGGAAACTTTGGAGAGGGACGTGCTTTTGGAGCAGGCTCCGGAGTGCGAAGACGGGATGTTTGTCACGCCTAGGATTTTGGGAGATGAATGATGAACGGAGCCGATAAAGAAGAAATTGTAACCCTTACAGCTTCCCAGATGGCCGAGGCCATGAAGAAGGGGGAACTGTCGAGCAGGGAGATAGTCGAAGCCGAACTCGAGGTCACCAAGGCCGTGGACCCCAAGACCCAGTCCTACCTCGCCACCTGCTTTAACTCGGCCTTCATGGTGGCCGACGCCGTAGATCAGGCCAGGGCCCTGGGACAGGATCTTCCGGACCTTGCCGGAGTCCCCATAGCGGTGAAGGACATGATAGTCACCAAGGGAGTGGAAACCACCGTGGCATCCAAGATCCTCAAGGGCTGGGTTCCTCCTTACGATGCCACCTGCGTGGAAAAGCTCAAGGAAAACGGGATGCCGATGCTGGGCAAAACCAACCTGGACGAGTTCGCTCAGGGGTCCAGCACCGAAAATTCCGCCTTCCATCCCACCTTCAATCCGTGGGACCTGGAGAGGGTGCCCGGCGGGAGCGGCGGCGGCTCCGCCGCGGCCGTATCCTCCTTTGAGTCGCCTCTGGCCCTGGGAACCGACACCGGAGGCTCAATAAGACAGCCCGCCTCCTTTACGGGTTCTGTCGGGATGAAGCCCACCTACGGGAGGGTCTCCCGCTACGGCGCCATTTCCATGGCTTCTTCCCTCGACCAGATCGGTCCCTGCGCCAGGACGGTGGAAGATGCGGCCATGCTCTTTGACGCCATAGCTGGCTACGACCCCAAAGATTCCACCTCCATCCCCGACTTCCCCTCTTCGGCGCTTAAGGCTGCAAAGGAAGGAAAAAACGGGGACCTGTCCGGAATCCGTGTGGGAATCATATCAGAGGCCGGAGGCGAAGGGTTCTCTAAGGACGTCATGGACGGGTTTTTGAGGGGGGTAAACCTTCTCTCCTCTATGGGAGCCCAAATCGAAGAGCAGAGCTTCCCGCACTTCCTGCACGGCATCCAGATCTACTACATCCTCATGCCGGCAGAGGTGTCGAGCAACATGTCGCGCTACGACGGGATGCGCTACGGGCTCAGGATCATGCCTCCCGATGCCACGGCTGCATCCATGATGGCCGCCACCCGAGAGCAGGGATTTGGATCCGAAGTCAAGAGGAGGATAATGCTGGGAACTTACGTCCTCAGCTCCGGACAGTACGAGAAGATGTATGTGGCGGCTCAGAAGGTCAGGACCGTCATCATAAACGATTTTGAAAAGGCGTTTGAGTCTTTTGACGTGCTCGTCTGCCCCACAAGCCCCACCACGGCCTTCAAGGCGGGGGAAGTGGTGGACCCGGTGACCATGTACAAAAACGACATAGCAACTATCCCTGCCAACCTTGCGGGGCTTCCCGCCATCAGCGTCCCGGCCGGCTTAGACAGCCTGGGCCTTCCGATAGGCTTCCAAATCATGGCCAACAGGCAAAAAGACGAGCTTGTATTCAAGGTGGCTTCCGCGCTTCAGGAAGCTGTGAGCAAAGAAAACGAAGGGCCCATTTGGAACAAGGTCCCCCGCCTTTGGAAGAGTGGTGAAAATGACTGAAAAACTTATGAGCTTCGAAGAGGCGGTGTCTCAGTTCGACCCCGTGATAGGGCTAGAGATCCACGTGGAGTTGAACACCAAAACCAAGCTCTTCGACTGGGCCCACTACGAGTTCGGATCCGAACCCAACACCGAGCTCACCCCCGTCTCCTTCGGACTGCCCGGAGCGCTGCCAGTCGTAAACAGGGAAGCTGTGAGGAAGGCCGTAAAGCTCGGCCTCGCCCTGAACTGCCACGTAAACGAGTGGAGCCAGTTTGCCAGGAAGAACTATTTCTACCCCGACATGCCCCGCGACTACCAGATCTCCCAGTTCGACAAGCCCACCAACGGGAACGGCTGGCTGGACGTGGAGCTGGAAGACGGGACGATCTTCAGGGTCCCCATAGAGAGGGCGCACATTGAAGACGACGCGGGGAAGATCAACCACATCGGGGGCGCCAACGGCAGGCTTGAGGGGGCGGACCACTCTCTCGTCGACTACAACAGGGCCGGAGTACCCCTGGTGGAGATTGTGACAAAGCCCATATGCGGCGCCAAAGCCCTCGCACCCCAGGTCGCCGGGGCTTACGCCAGGGCCGTCAGGGACATCGCCGTGGCCTGCGGGGTGTCTGAAGGGAAAATGGAGCAGGGCAACCTGAGGGCGGACGTGAACGTTTCGCTCAGGCGCAGCCCCTCAGATCCTTTGGGCACGAGGTCCGAAACCAAGAACGTCAACTCTTTCAGGGCCATGGAAAAGACCGTGGCGTACGAAATCCGCCGCCAGGCCTACATCCTTTCCCACGGAGGTCAGGTCCTCCAGGAGACGCGCCACTGGGACGAAAACGCCCAGTGCACGGCGGGAGCCAGGCTTAAAAGCGACGCCAACGACTACCGCTACTTCCCCGATCCCGACCTTTTGATGCTCCGCGTCACCGAGAGCGAAGTGGAAGAGATACGGGCCTCGCTTCCCGAGCTTCCCTTCGCCAAGAGGCGCAGGCTCAAGGACGAGTGGGGACTTTCCGACACCGAGATGAGGGACCTTTTGAACGCCGAGGCGGTGGACCTGGTTGAAGAGAGCGTAAAAGCGGGCGCCTCCCCCCAGGGGTCACGCAAGTGGTGGCTTGGAGAAATCCTGCGCCTGGCAAACGAGATGCAGCTCCCTCTCCAGGCTCTTGCAATCTCCCCCAAGGACGTGGCGAAGATAGAGGAGATGCTGTCTTCGGGAAAGCTCACCGACAAGATGGCAAAGCAGGTCGTGGAAGCCGTGGTGAAGGGCGAGGGAAGCCCTGAAGAAATCGTGGAGAAGAAGGGGCTCAAAGTCGTCTCCGACTCTTCCCAGCTTCTCGACGCCGTCAGGAAGGCCCTCAAAGACAACCCCGATGTCGCCGAAAAACTGCGCCAAGGCAATATGAAGCCTATGGGGGTTATAATCGGCCTGGTAATGAAAGAGACGCGCGGGCAGGCTGATGCCAAGAGCGTCAAAGACCTTGTGCTCAAGGAAGTGTCCAAGTAGGTTTTGCGGGTGCCTGAGGCAAGCCGGAGCCCGCATCCTTTTCCAATGCAGAGGATTTAGATGAGCGCAGAAGATTTAGACAACTATGAGACCGAAGCGGAGCTGGTGCTCTACAAGGAGTACAGGGACGTTATAAAGCTCTTCAGGTACGTGGTTGAAACCGAGAGGCGCTTCTACTTGGCCAACAGCGTGGAGTTTCGGACCTGCAACAGCGGCGGGGACGTCTATTTTGACGTGCAGCTCACCGACGCCTGGGTGTGGGATATCTACAGGCCCTCGAGATTTGTAAAGTCGGTGCGCATAATGAGCTTCAAAGACGTGAACGTGGAGGAGCTCACCCACACCGACGCCGATCTGGACATTCTCGAACGCTTTTGAACTTCCCGAAGCAGTTAGTCTCCGGAATTAGAATATTTCAGTTGACCAAGTTTTCCAGATACTAAAGATAGGAGTACAGCATGGCTAAAACTCGTGTTGCTGTAATAGGCGGAGGCCCGGCGGGGCTCACGGCCGCATACGAGTTGCTTAAAGAGGGAGGGGACGAGAAGTACGACGTCACTCTCCTGGAAGCCAGCGACCAGTTCGGGGGGATTTCAAGGACCGTCAAGTACAACGGCCAGAGGATGGATATAGGCGGCCACCGCTTCTTCTCCAAAGATGAGAGGATTATGGACTGGTGGCAAAATATCCTTCCCCTTCAGGGCGCCCCGTCTTACGATGACAAGAAGCTGCACAGACCCTGCGAATTGGAGCCGGGAGGGCCCGATCCCGAAAAGACGGATGAAGTGATGCTCATCCGCCACCGCCTCAGCCGCGTTTTCTGGCATCAGCACTTCTTCGACTATCCCATCACCCTTTCCGGGGATACCGTCAAGGCCATGGGTCCGGCCCTCACCCTCAAAGCAGGCCTGAGCTACCTTGAATCCACCGTCCACAAGCTCCCCGAAACCAATCTCGAAAACTTCTACATCAACCGTTTCGGCCGCGTCCTCTATTCCCTGTTCTTCGAAGGCTATACCGAAAAGCTCTGGGGAAGGCATCCCTCGGAGATCTCGGCAGACTGGGGCGCGCAGAGGGTGAAGGGCCTCAGCATCACCGCCGTTTTGAAGAACGCCGTGGAAAAGCTCATGCCTTCCCAGAAAAACAGGCACGTGGAAACCTCCCTCATTGAGAAGTTCTGGTACCCCAAGCTCGGGCCCGGCGAACTTTGGGAGACGGTGGCGCAAAAAGTGACGGATATGGGCGGGAAAATCATAATGAACGCCAAAGTGAACCGCCTTACCCAAAAGAACGGGAAGGTAGATTCCCTTTCCTATATCGCCGAAGACGGGCAGGAAGTGGAGCTGAAAGCCGATCAGTTCCTGAGCTCCATGCCCCTTAAAAACCTCCTGCAGGCCTTCAATAATTCGGAAGAAAAGGCGCCCGAAGACATCACCGAAATCGCCTACGGCCTTCCCTACAGGGACTTTGTGACGGTGGGGCTCCTGTGCAAGAGGCTGAAGCTCAAAAATACCACCACCATAAGGACCCTAGGCGAGCCCCCCATAGTTCCCGACAACTGGATCTATGTTCAGGATCCCGGATACAAAGTGGGCAGAATCCAGGTCTTCAACAACTGGAGCCCTTACCTCGTATCCAAGCCCGACGACACCGTGTGGATAGGTCTTGAATACTTCACCCAGGAGGGAGACGACTTCTGGAATCTCACCGACCAGCAGGCCAAGAACTTCGCCATAAAGGAAATGATAAGGATGCAGGTCCTCTACAGGGCTGACGACGTCATCGATTTCCATAGGGAGAGGGTGCCCAAGGCCTATCCGGCCTATTTCGACACTTACGAGCGCATGGACGAGCTCAAAGAGTGGCTCGACCACTTCGGCAACCTCTACTGCATCGGCAGAAACGGACAGCATCACTACAACAACCAGGACCACTCCATGGCATGCGCGATGGAGGCCGTAAACAACATAAAGACCGGCAAGACTTCCAAAGTGAACGTGTGGAACGTGAATACCGAGAAGTCCTATCACGAGTCCAAGTAGGGGGCTCTGTTAAGATATATTCGGATTCAAAACCGAATCTCACGCGCCGGCCCGCATCCCCGCTTGCCGCGCAGAGGGGGATGCAAAGTCCAGCCTTGAGCGGATCCCGGCGCAAAAAAGAATCTAGCTGCTGTTGCGCGGCAGCAATGGAGGAATGATGAACTTAGTAGAACAGTTCGGAAAAGACCACGAGAAGAAGGGAAGCAGCATTCCGGACTTCCGCCCCGGAGACACCGTCAGGGTGAACGCCAAGATCGTCGAAGGCGACCACACCAGGATCCAGGCCTTCCAGGGAGTAGTCATCGGCCGCGTGGGCCACGGAATCAGCGAAAACATCCTCGTACGCAAGATAAGCTTCGGGTGCGGTGTAGAGCGCCGCTTCCCCCTCAACTCCCCGCTGGTGGACTCCATAGAAGTCGTCTCCTACGGGAAGGTCAGGCGCGCCAAGCTCTACTACCTCAGAAATCTCAAGGGCAAAGCCGCCAGGATTCCTGAGAGGAGAGAGCCCAGGGGGGCCAAGAAATAAGTCTGAGTTGCGTGCATGGAAGGTTCGAAGGCTCTTTTTAAGAAGCCGCCTCAGGGGCCTGCCCTGCACCGGCGAGGAGCACATCTCAAGCAAAAGGCAAACAATTCTCCCATGCACAACCGCAGGTTTCACCGGAAAAAATACAGCTGGCTGAGCTGGGCTCTGTCTATAGGGATCCCGATTATCGTGATCCTTCTCCTGCGCATTTTTGTCTTCGGAGTCTAT
This sequence comes from Aeriscardovia sp., assembly GCA_017965665.1. Lineage (GTDB taxonomy): Bacteria > Actinomycetota > Actinomycetes > Actinomycetales > Bifidobacteriaceae > RGIG1476. The sequence goes on along the minus strand of JAGCPN010000003.1, from coordinate 79,868 downwards.
GTAGTGCCCTCGGGCTCCATGCAAAACACCCTCCTCATCGGAGATCACATCCTCACTTTAAAGCTCGACGGAAAGTGGACTCCTCTCCGCAGGGGGGACGTAATAGTTTTTAAAGATCCCGGCCATTGGCTCACTGCCGCCCAAGACGACGTCATGGGCGGGGGATTTTTGGTGAAAAGGCTGATAGGGCTCCCCGGAGACACCGTCGCCTGCTGCACTTCCCAGGGGCTTGTAACCATAAACGGCGTCCCAATCAATGAAGAGAGCTATCTGTACCCCGGAAACCCTCCAAGCCTGATAAAGTTCGACGTCAAAGTGACTCCGGGCCACATCTTCGTCATGGGAGATCACAGGAATATCTCGGCCGATTCAAGGTATCACCTGAACGAGGACGACGGTCTCGTGCCGATTTCGGACGTGGTGGGGGTGGTAAAGCTCGTGTGGTGGCCAATAGACAGGTGGCGCTACATCGGAGATCCCAGCTCCGTCTACAGGAACGTGGGGGGAGTGAGCGGCGCGTATGAATGACCCCTCCCTGGATATTGAGAGAAGCGCTTTCGAGGACTTTGACTTCGTGCTCGGAGCCGACGAAGTGGGGAGGGGGTGTGCCGCCGGACCGGCTTACGTAGGGGTGTGCGGGCTTAAGAATCTCCCTCCCTCTTTTCCTGAGGGCGTCAAAGATTCCAAGCTCCTCACCCCCAGGCAGCGCAGGCTCGCCCGTTCGGCCATAGAGACCTGGGCGGATATGAAGGCCGTGGGGGCCTGTTCCAATGAGGAGATAGACAGCCTCGGAATTACCCTCGCATTGGGCCTCGCCCTGGAGAGGGCACTTTCAGCCCTGGGGGACATCCCCGGCCGCGGACTTCTGATTTTGGACGGCAATTTCGACTACCTTTCCCTGGCAAGAAAGAGCCTCCATCTCTCCCAGAGGCCGAGGGTGGAAGTCAAGTGCGTAGTCAAAGGGGACATGAAAAGCGCCCTGTGCGCCTCGGCCTCCATCCTCGCCAAGCTCGACAGAGATGAGCTCATGGACAACCTTTCAAAGCTCGACAATTACAAAGGCTACAAATGGAAAAAGAACAAGGGGTACCCCACCCGGGAGCATATAGAGGCTATAAAGAAACTGGGGCTCAGCCCTTTGCACAGAAAGACGTGGAAGATAAAAGGGCTGGATGGGGAGTTTTCCAGAAAAGGCCTTCCTTTGTTTTAAGGTCTTCAAAGCCGGGCGAAAGGGAGGAAAAAATTCTCCGTAATGCGGGGAAGATTCTTCTTTCTCCTCCCGCAAAAGAAAAGTTCGCCCCTGACCCCTCCTTCAAACTGGATGCCTTCAGGAGGAGGGAAATCTGGGGGAATCTGAATCCGCTCGTGATAGAGATTGGCAGCGGGCAGGGCGAGCAGGTCGAATGGGCGGCTTCACGCTTTAAGAATCTGAATTTTCTGGCCCTGGAAGTCTTTCCCCAGGGAATAGCCCACACCGTCAGGCGGCTCAAGGCGCGCGGCATTGAAAACGCCAGGATTCTTCAGGCGGACGCCTTCCGCTTCTTCTCTTCCAACCTCATTCCTAATTCGGTATTCGAGGTGTGGAGTTTCTTTCCGGATCCCTGGCCCAAGATGAAGCACCACAGGCGCAGGCTCATATCCGAAGATTTCGCCCCTCGGGTCGCCTCTGCATTGGTTCCCGGAGGGCACTGGAGGATCGCCACCGACGACAGCGACTACGCCCTCCAGATCCACGAAGTCCTGGATGCCTTTCCGGGGCTTGAAAATATGGGGAGTGTTGCTGTAGAGCTCCCTCTCACGCACTTTGGAAAGGGCAACCGGGATCTTCAGGCTTCGGCTCCTCAAGGGAAGTTCTTTCAGGCTGAAAGGTTTGAAGACAGAACCCTCACCAGTTTTGAAAAGAAGGGGATTGAAGCGGGCAGCAAAATTTATGATTTTGACTATAAAAAGATTTAAGTTGCTTTTGCGGTCTGTATGTGAAGAGTTTCTGTAATAACTGGGATACAGACAAAGATCCTCATATTGCGGTAGAGATATTTTTGTTGTCATGGAACTGGTTTTCAGCCATGAAGGCAATTTAATAAAGATTTCCTAATACGTTTCTTATGGTCCAAATTTTTTGATTTAAATAGTCTTGTGCAAATTTGTGTAAGTTAAAATATTGAATTAATAATGCAGCGCATTTTTATCAGTGATTGCGATCATAAACTATGAATTTGCAGAATCTGGCTCTTCATGGCGCTTTGCGTTAGACATGAATAAAGCTTTCATTACTGACGCTTCTGAGGCAATAAGGCCTGAGGGATATTGCACTTTGAATAAAAAGACCGCTGCGGAAATTTCCGCAGCGGTCTAGAGGAAGCAGAAGATCACTGTCCCCATGGATCTACAGGAGTCATAGGCGCCACGTGAGTTCCGAACAGGTTCTCGCCCTGGTCCTCCCACTGGTTGGAGGCCAGCGGGAGATCTACCATATTCGGATCCGGAGTTCCATAGTTGTTGTCCACCGGTATCTTGGCTTCGCTCAGGTATGTCGACATATAGTCTTCCAGCGAACGGATTAAGTACATCTCTCCGTACCATTGGCTTTCGCAATATGTTCCGGGGCCGCTGGTGGCAGACCAGACCAGGGAGTTTCCGGTTATGCACTCGGGAAGCTGGCTGGGGTGCTGAGGCTGGGCCGAAATGGTGAATGTAGCCATTTGCGGCACGAAGGCCCCGTCGGCCAGAGAGCCGTCCTGGTTCGTCCCGGACTTTCCGAAGGTCTTTCTTCCGGGTATCTGTTCCAGGTCGGCTATTCCCTTGGTGATGTCGAGGTTCATGGCATACGCCACTGTATTAGCCACTTCCTTGCTTATAGCCTGGTGGCAGTAAGCGGGAGGCACCGGAAGGCTCTGTCCGTCAGAGTTGATGATCTTGTCGATTGCGATGGGCGTGCACTCCACCCCGTTGGCGGCGATCGTGGCGTAGACGTTGGCCATGGTAAGCGGGGAGACCCCGAGGACGCCGATGATCATAGTCGGGGTGATGGTGTCGTGGATGTTGCTCGTGGCCGTGGCCGCGTTATGGTATCCCAACTCCGTTGCGGCGTTAGCTATTGCACACAGCCCGATGATTTGGGCCATGGAGGCCTGCGGTGTGTTGTGGGACCAGATGAGTGCGTGAAGGGGCGATTCGGGCGTCAGGGTGCCGCCCTCAGCGTTGGTCAGGTTCCACATGGCGCCGGTCTTCTGGGCGCAGGGAATGGAATTTACGGGGTATACCGTATAGGTGTCGAGCTCCTGGGTAATCTTATGCCCCGCCTGGAGCCAGGCCACCATATTTATGGGCTTGAAGGACGAGCCTATTCCAAATCCCGTGCCTCCGCCCTCTGCCTGGTCTACGGAGTAGTCCAGGGCCGTGTACTGCGGTCCGGCGTTGCCGTCCACGTTGTAGGTCTTATTTTGCTGTATCTCGATGATCTTGCCGGTCCCCGGCTGAACTGAAGCCATGGCAATTATCATTCCCTGGGGATTTTTCGGGGAGATGTACTTGGTCTCGGCGTTGTAGGCGGCCTGCTCGGCCGTCTCGCTGAAGGTGGTGTAGATCTTGAGGCCGCCTTCATAGAGCAGCTGCCTTCTGTCTTCCACGGTCGATCCCAGCTGGGTGTCCATGAGGATGTCACGGACGGTGTAGTCGCATGCGTACCCCATGACGCCGATGTCATTGCATCCTATGGGGTAAGTTTTGGGATGGAGCATGCTCTTGACCGGTATCGCTTCCGCCGCATCCGCCTCCGCCTTGGTCGCAAATCCGTACTGCACCATCTGCTGGAGGACTATATTCCTCTGCTGCTGGGCCACTTCGGGGTGGTAGAGGGGATCGTAGGCCGCAGGATCCTTCGTGATGGAGGCTATAAGGGCCGACTGGCTGAGATCTAACTGGTTTGCGTGTATTCCGAAGTACGACTCAGCTGCCACTTCCACGCCGTAGATGTTTACCCCGTACTGGGCGATGTTGAGGTAGCCCTGCAGGATTTCGGCCTTGTTGTAATGCTCGTTTAGCTCCTGGGCTATGAGCATTTCCCTTAGCTTCCTTGTGATGGTGTCGGCCCGGGCGTGATATGCCGCTATCGGATCGTTCTCCTTCATTGCTTCGTCTATAAGGGCGTTTTTGACGTATTGCTGGGTGAGGGTGGATCCGCCCTCCCTGGGGCCCCTTTTAATGAAGGTCTCCACAAACGCCCTGGCTATACCCTTGGGATCTATGCCGGTCTCGGTCAGGAAATTGTGGTCCTCCCTAGCGACCATGGCCTTCTGCATCCAAGGGGAAATGTTTTTAAGCGCGACAACTATGCGGTTTTGCGTATAGAACTGGGCTATGAGCTGTCCGTCGGAAGAATACATCCTGGACTGCTGAGGGAGCTCTGTCAGGTTCAGGCTGACGTTTTCCCCCTGCAGCGAGAAGGAGGACTTGCTCACAGTTTTGCTTATGTCCACCAAAGCGGGCGCAAAGAAGCCCGTCATCGTCACTCCGCCCGCTATGCACAGCACGAAATAGGCGATTAAAAGGGCTACGACCCTCCTGGCAGGCTTCGCGGTCGGGTCTTGAGGGCGATTGTCTCTCATACGCTTTATTTTACGTTCACACCCCTAACAGCTCTCATATTTGTAAGGTTCTCATGCAAAAACAGAGTATTGAAAAAAATTGAAAAATGCATATTATGAGAGATTTGTTACCTTTTGCAAGGTAGAAGGCGGCTCTCAGCGCCGGGTACTCAGTTTAACGATTAAAGGAAATTTTAGTTAATGAATGCTCAACTGAAGAAAAAGCTGACGCTTTTTGGTTTCTTCTCCATGACGGCTTCCATGGTTATGACCGTCTATGAGTTCCCAAGCTTGGCTACGGCTGGATTTGCTTGTGTATTCTTCTCTATCATAGGCGGCGTTTTCTGGTTCCTTCCCACCGCCCTTATTTCCGCCGAGATGGCCTCCGTGCAGGGCTGGAGCGAAGGCGGTGTCTTCGGATGGGTGGGAAACGCCCTCCACTCCGAGCGCCTCGGATACATCGCGCTCTTCTGCCAATGGTTTGAAGTGACGATAGGGTACGTGACAATGTGCTACTTCGTCATCGGCATGTTCGCAGACACTTTCGGCTGGGGGGTCATCAACAACAACCCGACCTGCAAGTTCTTCTGCGTCATAGGGCTCTTTGCGCTGGTCAACATCCTCCAGCTCCACGGCACCAAGCAGACTGCCAGAATTGCCAAAATCGGCTTCTTCCTCGGCGTGTTCATTCCGGGCTTCCTTCTATTCATCCTGGCCCTCATCTACATGGGCCAGGGAAACCACCTCTATATCGACGTCTCCCCCCACACCTTCTTCCCAGACTTCCGCCAGCTGGGCACCCTGACGATTTTTGCCACCTTCATACTGATGTATGCCGGCATTGAAGCCAGCGGCACCCATATAGACGAAGTGGAAAACCCCAGCAGGAACTACCCCCTCACGATGTTCATGATGTTTGTGATAGCGATCGTGATGGATTCTCTGGGCGGAATGAGCGTGGCCGTGGCGGTCTCCCCCAAGGTCCTCTCCATGGACGCCGGGATGTATCAGGCCCTCTACGCCCTCATCGGCCACTTCAACCCCCACCTCACCTGGATAGCGGGGGTGTTCAGCGTGCTGATGGCCCTGGGAATCGTAGCTGAGATCGGCTCTTGGGTCGTAGGCCCCAGCAAGGGCCTGGAAGACAGCGCCCAGTACGGCCTCATGCCCAAGTGGATAAACCACGAGAACCGCTACGGCGTCGCCACCCACATGCTCTTGGTGCAGTTCATCTGCACCCTCCTTTGGGCCGCCGTCCTCACTTTCGACGCCAGCAGCGGGAATATGTCCTTCCTGATAGCCACCACCCTCACTTCGCTCGTGTACCTGGTGTGCTACTTCTTGATGTACCTTTCCTACTTCAAGCTCATATTCAAGTACAAGGATCTGCCCAGGACCTACAACGTCCCGGGCGGAATAGTGGGAAAGACCATAGTGGGGGCATGCGGGTTCATCTGCTCGATCTTCGCCTTCGTCGTCTCCTTTATCCCCACCACCGCCCTTCCGCCTTCTCAGGGGACGAGCTTCGTTTTGATCCTCACTTACTCGTTCCTGCTGATAATGCTGGTGGCGGTCATAGTTCCCTCCTTCAGGCGCCGCTACCTTAGGGGGGCCGACCCCACTTCGATCAAGGTCATGCACTTCAGGCTGATGTGGCGAAGGGTGCCCTCCATCATGCAGCAGGCGGTGGATGCCGCCAGGGCGAGGGAAGGAGTGCGCGACGTAAACGGGCGCCTGGTGCAGTACGTGAAAGACGACAACGGCGAGGAGCACGTAGTCACGCGCTCGGACCAGTACAGGGATTCGGGCTACTGATCTTCGGATGATTTGAAAATATAGGAATAGGCCGCGTCGGCAAGCCAGTCTGAGGGAGTTATCCCCCGGCTCCTGGCTTCTTTTTGTATAAAGGCCCAGAGGGGGTCGGGAAGGGAGACGGGGTGGATTTTGGATCCTTTTTTCACTCCGCCGTCCCTGGCCCTTTTCGCCTGCAGTCCCAGGCTTAAAATCTCCATTATGACTTCGCTTCCCGACTCAGCCAGGGATTTGGCCAGGGAGAGCGGGTCGTCTTTTTCGCTCATCTTCCCCCTTCAAACCCCTTCTGCCTCCAGGCTTCATAGACGGCCAGGGCTGCGCAGGAAGCGAGGTTGAGGCTCCGCCTGGAGGGGAGCATGGGGATCTTCACTTTTTCGCAGACCCTCTCCGAATCCATTATTTCCATGGGGTCGGGTATGTCGCCCGGCTCCGGGCCGAACAGGAGGATGTCGGTGGGGCGGTAGGAGACCTCGGTGTAGAACTTTGTGGCCGAGGCCGTAAAGGCTATGATCCTTCCCTTGCAGAAAGAAGCCATCTCTTCAAAAGAGGGGTGGATTATGACGTGAGTCATGTCGTGGTAGTCGAGCCCGGCCCGGCGCAGCTTTGTATCCTTTAAATCGAACCCCAGGGGCTCTATAAGATGCAGGAGGGTCCCCGTCACCGCGCACAGCCTTATCGCCGATCCGGTGTTGCCCGGAATCCGGGGGGAGTAAAAGCATATCTGGGGGATGAGGGTTTTGTAGGACCTTATCTCCTCTTCGGTCGGAAGGGCTTGGGCGAGGCTTATGGGGTTTCCGTGCTCGTCGGTCACGAGCTCGTCGGGGCCGTAGTCCTTCCTCCTGTAGCCGTATTCGAAAGTTTCAGGCTTTTCTTCCATCTTTTCACTACCTTAGAAGCTGAAGGATATCGTTTAAATTATCGACTCTGAAGAGGGAAATTTCCCCCCTCTCTTTCAGATCCTTCTGCGCCGCAGGCACGACTGCCGCCTTAAACCCCATCCTCTCTGCCGTCTCCAGCCTCTGCTCCATCATGCCCACAGGCCTTATGCGCCCCGTAAGCGACACTTCTCCAATGGCCGCCACCCCCGGAAGGGGGGAGTTTTTGAAGGAGGAGGCGAGGGCGAGGGCTATGGCCAGATCCGATGCGGGCTCCCGCGTCTTGGCGCCGGCGATTGTGGAGAGGTACAGATCTCTTCCCGACAGGTATATCTTGGCGTGCTGCTGGAGGGCCGCCGCGATCATGGCCACCCTGCTGTAGTCGAGGCCGTTTACGGCCCTCTGGCTGCTTTCCCCGCGCAGCCTCGGCGCGCAGAGGGCCTCTATCTCCAAGGGCAGGCACCGCTTTCCCTCCATGGCCAGCGCCACGCACTTTCCGGGGGCCGGGCTCTCGCCCCGGGCCAAAAAGATGCCGTAGGGGTCGGTAACTTCCTCCACCCCTTCCCCCTTCATCTCAAAGCACCCTATTTCATCTGTGGATCCGAACCGGTTCTTGACCGACCTTACAATCCTGAGGGACGTGTGCATCTCTCCCTCAAACTGGCAAACTACGTCCACCAGGTGCTCCATGGTCCTGGGCCCCGCTATAGCCCCGTCTTTGGTGACGTGCCCCACGATCAGGGAGGCCGTGCCGCTCCTTTTGGAAAACTCGATTATTTTCGAGCTGGCTTCCCTTATCTGTGAGGCCGACCCCCCGGATCCGGGAAAGGAGAGGGCCTGGATGGAATCGAAGACTGCCAGGTCCGGGGAAAGCTTTTCGGCCGCCGCCACCGCCTCGTCCACGTCCCTGGTGGAAGTCACAAAGAGGGAAGGGGAGAAGGCTTTGACCCGCTCCATCCTCGCGGCCACCTGGGAGCAGGATTCTTCGGCGGAGACGTAGAGGACTTTGCGCCCCTGCCTGGAAATCCTGGAGGAGGCCTGAAGGAGGATGGTGGATTTGCCTATCCCGGGCTCCCCCGCCAGGAGTATGGCGGAACCCGGTACGATCCCTCCCCCCAGAACCCTGTCGAGCTCTCCGAACCCCGTGGGGATCCTCTCTTCCTTTTGGGCCTGAAGGGAAGTGGAGGGCAAGACCTGGCAGGAAGGCTGCGCCTGGGCCTTTCCCTGCGCCGCAGACACTTCCTTTTCTTCCAGATTCCAGTTCCCGCACTCGGGGCATCTGCCGTACCACTTCGAGCTCTCCCACCCGCATCGGGCGCAGGACCACTTTTTCATTTGCCTCCCTGATAGATTTCAAATCCCCTTATTAGAATGGGAAAAGTCATTATAAGCCCAAAGGCAGAGCCGATCTGGAAAGGGCGCCGTGGATTTTGCAAAGCCGGGCGTGGAGGGCCCTCTGGAAGAAAAATATGGAAACTAGTCAAAACAGGCCCGATCCCAGGGAGCACATGGGCGCCAGAATCGTAATCGTGATAGTGGTGGCCGCGATCCTGGTGCTCATATCCGCCTTCATATGGCCCGGATGGGCCCACAAAAAGCCCGAAGCCGCTCCCGCGGCCTCCGCCCAAACTTCCCAAACTTCCCAGGCCGCCCCGGCCAGGACCGTAAAGTACGTCCCCCTCCCCCAGGGGGCCAGCAAGCTAGAACAGGCCATGCCGGACTACGTGGGGAGCTACGCCCGCGTCTCCGTCAAGCCCGCCACCGCCTGGCAGAAGGGCTACCCCATAGAGGAATGGGTGGTGACCTATGACGACGGGCAGGACGACGTCACCCTCCTTGCGGCGCAGTGGCCCCTGGCGGGCAACGCCGCAGGCGAGTACTCCTCCCTGTCTTCCGCCCTTCAGGGAACTTCCCTCTCTTCTGGCAAAGTCACCGTCAACGGGACCCAGACCGGGAGTTACGAAGTAAAAGAGCAGGACAAGCCCTCCCAGTCTGTCGCCCTCTGGCAGAACTCCACCTGCGTCTTTGAAGCCACGGGGCCAGGCAAGAGCGCCCAGTCTTTCTGGAGGGACTTCCCGTTCTAGTCTTATGCTAGGATTAGCATTACAGCGTTTATTGTCTTTACAAGGAGGGAAAAATGGGGTCTGTAATTAAGAAGCGCCGCAAGAGAATGAGCAAAAAGAAGCATCGCAAAATGCTGAGGAAGACCAGGCATCAGCGCAAGTAGTTTTCAAGCCATCCCCTTTAAGCGATGGCTTTTTTTATAATTTCAACTCCGTTTTCCCGGGCCACGATCACTTCGTCGACCATCCCCAAAAACATCCCGTGCTCTATTACCCCGGTCCTCTGCTTAAGGTCGGTGGCCAGGAAGGCAGGGTCTTTGATTTCTCCCAAATCCAGCTCTATTAGGTAGTTGGAGCTGTCGGTGAGGGCGGGCCCGTTTTCGCCCTGCTTGAAAGAGGGGTTGAGGCCGCACTCTTCGAGCTCCTTTAGCAGCCTGCCGGATCCGAACTTTACGACCTCCAGGCACACCTTTCCGCGCAGGGAGGGGACGAGCTTTCTTTCGTCCACTATCCACACGTAGTGGTCGGTGTTTTCAGCCACTATCTTTTCCCAAAGAAGTGCCCCGCCCAGGCCCTTCAGGCCGTTCAGATCGGGGTCCACCGCGTCGGCCCCGTCCACAGTGAGGTCGATCCTGCCGACTTTGTCTATGTCGCACACTTCCATTCCGGCCTTCCTGAGCGCCTCGGCGGACCTTATGGAAGTGGGGACGCAGTGCGCGCAGAGGCCTTCTTCCCTGTGCCTGCGCCCGAGTTCCTCTATGAAGTAGGCCACGGTGGATCCGGTCCCCACGCCGAGGGTCATGCCGTCTTCGACCATTTGGCAGGCCTTAACGCCCGCCTCTCTTTTGAGCTGGGAAATATCCATTTCACATTCCTCTCAAAGACTCTGCAGATTCTGCAGGGAGCTTGTCTTTTTCTTCGCCCCCCGCCACGCCCCTGGCGTAGCCGGAGGCCAGGGCGTCGGCCGCCTCGTTGAAGGGGTTGCCGGCATGCCCTTTGACCCACGCAAATTCAACGCTACCACGCCTGTTAGAAATCTCTTCGTCTATCGCGCGGATGAGGGGGAGGTTCTGTATGGGCGATCCGTCCGCCTTCTTCCACCCCCGCTTTTTCCACGCTTTGACCCAGTCCCTGCTGCAGCCTATGGCGTAGCGGGAATCTGTCTCTATAAGGAGATCTCCCTCTTTAAAGCGGCGAAGGGCCATGAGGACGGCGGTGAGTTCTCCCACCTGGTTAGTGCCTTTCCTGCATCCTCCCCCCTCTTTTTCCCCGCTCTCCTGGTCCACCCACGCCCAGCCCATGGCGCCGCGGGGGTTCGAGAGGGCCGATCCGTCGGTGGAGACCCGGCGCCGGGAAGGCGCCTGCTTTCGGGCCTCCCCGCCCCGCCTGCCCTCAAAAAGGAAGGCCGCCCCCGGCCCCGGGTTTTCCCCGACAAAAGAGATGAGGCGGGCAGTCCTGGGGGAAAGCGGATCGGGGAGGGCGGAAAGGGGGAACCAGCCCGATTCCTCGTTCTCCCCGTCCGGGCAGGCAGGCTCTCTGCCCCCTTCAGCCGAGCAGCAAAAGAGGATGTTTAAGGCTAAAATTTCATCCCCGTTGGGGTAGATCCTGGGATCTTGCACAGATTCCACCCTGGCGATCCTCTCCGGGACGCACTTTATCCCGGTCTCTTCCTCCACCTCCCGGGCCGCGGCGTCTGCAGGCTGCTCCCCCGGCTCAATAATTCCGGCCACCAGGCTCCACAGCCCGTCGTCCTTCCTTTTGGCCAGGAGCACCTCTCCTCTTTCGTTCTTTACGAAAGCTTCCACTCCGCTGATCCAGAGCCTCTCATGCCCCACTTTCTTTCTCAGCTCTTTTATGAACTCGGGAGTCATTTTTTCCTTTCACAGCTCGAACTGGTCGCCGGATTCGGTTTGTATGTAGCTGGCGTCGGCCCCCACTCCGATCCTGAAGCCCGAGAAGGCCTTGCCCCCCGCCTCTATGACCGGGGCGGAGGAGAGGGCAAAGGAGAAGGTCTGGTCTTTGTAAGGGGAGGAGAGGACGGCGGAGCAGGACAAAGACTGCTGGCAGGAAGAGGCCAGATCTCCTCCCGACGCCTCGGGGGCGGTGAAGGAGAGGGTGGATCCGGAGAGGGTGTAGGGGACGGGGGAGGGGGCCCTGTAGGCGGCCGCCTTCACGTTCTCTATGCTCTTTTGCGCGGCTGCGATGGCGGAGCGGGCCGAAGAGATCTGCCCCGCCCTGGCCTGGGCGTTGCCCTGCGCCTGTGAGGCCCCGGCCGCGGTCTCGGCCCCCGCCTCTATGGACTTTTGCGTAGAGATTATCTGCTCAAAGGAAGCCACGTCGCTCTGCACGCTTTTTTCGAACTGGGATTTGTCCATGGAGAGCGCCTCGCTTAGGATTTGCTGGCGGCTCTTGCCGAGGATCTGGGAATAAGTGAAGCCCGGGGAAGCGTTGTAAGGGGTGACGGATCCTGAGGAAAAGTAGAGGATCTGGGTTATCTGCACCTTGGTCCCCGCGGGGTACTGCGAGACGTACCACAGGGAGGGGGAGGAAAGGGCCGAAGAGGCGCTCTCCTGGCTCGGGGTATTTCCGCATCCGGCCAGGAGAGCGAGGAGGGCCGCTGCGAGGAGGGCCGTCAAAATCTTTACGTACCGCACTGTCTCACCTTCTCAGTTTATGATATCCCAGTAAAAACAGAGCCGCCCCGAGGGAGGGAGCCATGGGTAAAAGCGAAAGCGAAATTTGGAAGCGGATTTGGTCTTTGAAGCCGGAAAAAGAGGAGATGGCGCCGGAAAGGATGCAAATCGCGCTCGATCTTCTGGGGCGCCCCCAGGAGCTGTTCAGGTCGGTCCTGGTCTTAGGGGAGGGACGCGCCTCCGCCTCCCGCCTCCTTTCTTCCCTTCTGGGCTCCTACGGCATTTCGGCCGGGTTTTTCTGCCCAGAGGCAGAAGATCTGTCCGGATGCATAAGCGCCAAAGGGGAAAGAATTAAAGAAAAGAGGATTTCGGACCTCTTCGGGGAGCTGGAAAACTTCCTTACGCTGGCCCAAGAGAGGTTCGAAAAAGAGGATCTGGGGAAGATGGGCCCCCTTGAGGCGCTCCTTTGCCTGTCTGCGCTGGAGTTTTCGGACGAACCCGTGGATGCCGCGGTGTTCGAAGTTTCCCCGGGCGATGGGGCCGGAGCCTACGGCGTGCTCGGGGCGGCGGGGTGCATCTTCACTCCTCTCTCCCAAGACGCCCCCGCTCCGCTCCTGGCCGGACTTATAGGATCCAAGTCTTTCGCTCTCTCTTCCCTCCAGGAAGAGGAGGTCTCTTTCGCCCTGAGGCAGAGGGCGGAAGATGCGGGGGCGCTTTTGATGTTTGACGGAGAAGGGCTGGAAGTGTCTGAAGACCTTCCGGCCGTAGGGGGTCAGGTCGCCGACCTTTCCACCCCGCGCGGGCTCTACCCCCAGGTTCCCATAAAGCTTTTCGGGGACTTTCAGGCCCACATGGCCCTCCTCGCCCTCGCCGCAGGCGAAGGCCTGATAGGCGAGGGGAAGCTGGAAGAAGATCTCGTCTCCGAAGCCTTCTCCACCGTGAAGGTACCCGGGAGCCTAAGGCCCGTGGCCCAGGACCCCCTCACCCTCGCTTCCTCGGCGGCATCGGAGTTTGAGGTGGGGACGGTTTTGAAGGCGGCGGAGGAAAACTTCCACCCCTCCCCCCTCGTGCAAGTTGTGGCTCCCGGAAAAAGATTCGAATCTTCCTCCCTCCCCCTCCTGGCCCGGGCCTCGGACCTCGTCATCTTCGCTCCGGACCCGTCGAAAGAGGGCCCCGGAGCGGAAGAGCTTTTAAACTTCGCCCGCGACTTTTTCACCCCCGGCCGGGCGATCGTGGAAGAGAGCCTCGAAAAGGCCCTGGAAAAGGGGAGGGAGATCGCCCTCTCTTCCCCCGGAGGCTCCGTGATGTGCCTGGGCGGGAAAGGCGCGTTTTTCGGAGCCGAAAAAGCCTTCAGGAAGTGAGGCCTTCGGCCCAGTCTTTCACGATTTTTCCGTCGGGCTCCTGGGGGACTTTTTTACCTTCAATCTTTATCCAGTCCTCGTCTCCCTTCCCCACGAGGAGCACGACGTTCTGCCTCCCCGTCTTTTCAAAGTTCTCCCTGGCCCCATCCAGAGCGCTGAGCACCGCGAGGGTCCTGTCGTCCTCCCTTTCGATTTGGGTCTCGGGGTTGGAGACGGCTTTTTCGATCTGCGAATCGATCTCGTCTAGCGAATCGAAATCCCGGTCGTCGGTAGTCAAAATGAGCCGCTCGGCCCCCAGGGATGCGGCCTTCCCCAGCCCCTCCCTGCGGTTGAGCCCCTTGGTGCCGGTAGCCCCCGTCACCACGGTGATGCGCGGGTCTTTAAAGGAGGCCTGCGCGTGGCGGATCAGGGAGGCCAAGGAGAGGTAGTTGTGGGCGTAGTCAACATAGACCGCGATCCCGGGGGCGGGATCCAGCCTCTCCATCCTCCCTGAAACTTTCACCTTCTCCACGCTCCGGAGCGCGGGGGAAGAGGGTGGCACGCCGCACTCTATGGCCAGGGCTATGGCGGCCATGGCGTTTGCCAGGTTGAAGTCCCCCTCCATGGAGAGGCGGAAGACGCCGAGGCTTTTGCCTTCAAAGAAAATTTCAGGGCCCTTTTCGCTCTTTTTCATGAAGAGGTCGGAGGCGGGGTCGCAGAGGGAGAAGGAGAGGCTCTGCCTCTTCTTTTTCGCCTCCTCTTGCACGGGCCTTTCCAACTCCCCGAGGTCCGCGCTGTACACGGCCGCGCGGCTGTTTTTCATGAGCTGCCTTTTGCAGTAGAAGTAGTCTTCGAAATTGGGGTGCTCGGAGGGGGAGATGTGGTCCGGGGAGATGTTCAAAAAGGCCCCCGCGTCGAACTCGATCCCGAAGGTCCTCGAGACCTTGTAGGCCTGGCTGGACACTTCCATCACAAAGTGCCCCACGCCGTTTGAGAGGGCGAGGGAGAGGGAGCGGAAAATGTCCAAAGACTCGGGGGTGGTCAGGGATGAGGGGGTGAAGTTCCTCCCGTCCGCGCAGTTTTCGGCCGAGGAGAGAAGTCCGCAGCTTCCGAAGTGGGAGGCCAATATCTCCCGGGCGAAATAGGCCGTGGTGGTCTTTCCCTTGGTGCCGGTTATCCCCGCCAGGCATATCTTCTCCTGGGGGTAGGAGTAGAACCAGGCGCCCACCTCCGCCATGGCCTTGGCGCTGTCTTCGACGATTATCTGCGTCCCTTTAAACGAGGGGAAGGGAGAAGAAGAGACGCACAGGCGGCTCTGCGCCCCCTTCAGGTACTCTTCTTTAAAGGCGCCTTTGCAGAAGAGGAGGGTAGAGGGGGAGCAGTTTTTGGAAGTGTAGGAGAGGTCGTCTATTTCAACTTCCGGGGCGTCTTCAGGCTCTGTCCCCCACCCCTCGGGGGATATGACTTCCCTGAGCATCCCCTTTTCCTTGAGCAGTCCTACTACCTGCCTGCAGCTCGCTTTCTTTCCCACTACAGCCCCCACTCTTCTTCCACTTTGCGCGCCCCCTTTTCCTCGGCCCACCTGTTCCAGCTCTCTGCCCACTTGCCGTATTCCTTCCTCTGCCACTCCATAGCGGGGAGGGGGATTTCGGGGTGGCAGGCGGCTATGGCGCACATGAGGTCCAGCGCGGCCTGGGTGTCGACCTGGGCGTCGTGGTAGTCGCCGCGCGGGCTCACCCCCCACCACTCCATGGCGTTTTCGAGCTTCCTTTTTCCGGGGCGCCTGGAGAGGGCCCGATCGAAGACGAGGGGGTCGAGGACGGAGAGGCGGGAAAGCTTTTCGGCCAGGTCCCCCCTCCCCACCTTTTCAAGGTCGCTTTCGAGCATCGACACGTCGAACTTGGCGTTGTAGGCCACGAGGGGTATGCCCTTGAGCTGGGCGAGGATGATGACCTTCGCCATCTTTTCCAGCCCTTCCTTCTGGTCCCCGCCGTTTTTTTCGACAAATTCCTGCGTGAAGCCGTTTACGGCCGCGGCCCCCGGATCTATGGGGGAGTGGGGGTTTAGGAGGAAGTTTGCGACTTTGTCTTCCCCGCTCTTTCTGTCTCTCAGGACCAGGGAGGCGGAAATGATGGAGCTGCCCGGCCCAAGCCCCGTGGTCTCAGTGTCGAAGCCCAACAGATCGCAGGAGGCCAGGTCCTCGGGCTGCTGCGGCACTTTTTCCAGTTCTTCCAGAATATCCATAACTACCATTGTCACACTTTTACTTTTTCAGTCTGATATTATCTATTCTCGATCCTAATAGATCCGCATTTGGGACAAATAAAGCCGGATTTACCGGAAAAGAGGACAGATGTCAGCAATTAAGATAGGCATAAACGGTTTCGGGCGCATAGGGCGGCTGGCTTTCCGCCGCATTTTCCAGCTTCAGCAGCAGGGCAGCGGCAACCAGATAGAAGTGGTGGCCATAAACGACCTCACCACTCCGGCCATGCTCGCTTACCTTCTCAAGTACGACAGCACCCACGGCAGGCTGCGCCACCTGGACGGGAGCGAAGTGGAAGTCGAAAGCGACGACTCCCACATCATCGTGGACGGAAAAGCCTACAGGGTCTACGCGGAAAAGGACGCCTCCCAGATCCCCTGGGTCGCCGAGGAGGGCGTCGACTACGTCCTGGAGTGCACCGGATTCTACACTTCCTTTGACAAGAGCCAGGCCCACATAAGGGCCGGGGTGAAAAAGGTGCTGGTGTCGGCTCCCTGCAAGGACGAAGTGACTCCGACCGTGGTGTACGGAGTTAACCACAAGATTTTGAAGAAGGAAGACACCGTAGTCTCCGCAGGCTCCTGCACCACCAACTCCCTGGCCCCCATGGTCGAGCTGCTCGACAGGCACTTTGGGATCAATGCGGGCTTTATGACCACCATCCACGCCTATACCGCTTCCCAGATGCTCCTAGACGGCCCCCGCTTCTCCAACGCCAGGAGCAACAGGAGCGCGGGCGTCAACACCGTGGCCCACTCCAGCGGGGCCGCCAGCGCCATCGGCAAAGTCGTCCCCTCCGTGGACGGAAAGCTCACCGGCCACGCCCAGAGGGTGGCCGTGTGCGACGGGTCGGTAACCGAGCTAACTTCCCTTTTGGGACGCCAGACTTCAAAAGAGGAGATAAACTCCCTCTTTAAGGAAGAGTTCTCCCATGCCGACTACTTCGGGTACAACGGGGACGGGATAGTTTCCAGCGACATCATCGGAGACAGCCACGGCGGCGTCTTCGATCCGACTCAGACCGACGTTTTGACCACCCCCTCGGGGCAGCTGGTCAGGACCGTTTCCTTCTATGACAACGAATACGGATTTACCTGCAATATGATAAGGACCCTGCTCTATTTCGCAGAGCTCTGAAAGACTGAACAAAAAAACGGCGGGACGGTCCCGCCGTTTTTTTTGCGCTCCGGCTTCAGGCGTTGGGCCTCTTGCCGTGGCATGCTGCAGCGTGCCTCCTGGCCCTGCGCATTCTTCCTTTCTTTGCCACTTTGCCTCCTTTTCGTTTTCCGCAGTTCGGCAATCACATGCTTTCAATCAAGGCGAAGCATTTTTCCAGCAGGCCGTCGGGAGCTTTGTCGGGCCTTAAAACCTGCTTTACCAGCTCCAAAATTTCCCTCTCCCGCTCGTCTGCATCCCTTGCGGGATTGAAGCTTTCCGTAAATCTGCTCTCTCTTCCCGCAAGCTGCTCCAGGGCCAGGCCCGCTTGGTAGAGGTCGGAAAAATCCTCCACGCAGGCCACTTCCGTACAGCCCTGCGCCACCACTACCAGGGTCACCCCTGTCTTTTGGGGATGCATATTCACCTCTCTTAGTAAATTGCCCGTTCATCTCTCTATTCTAATTCACCCCCGGCCGGGATCTGGGAAGCGCAGTAGCCTGCGAGATCTTTTTTGAGCTGGGTCCTGGCCCGGTTGAGCCTGCTCATGACGGTCCCTATCTTTATGTTGTTTTCTTCGGCCACCTGCTTGTAGCTCTTTCCGTCCACGGCCGTCTCTATGAAGATCTTGCGCCTCTCTTCGGGCAGGCGCCTGAGGGCGTCCAGGATGTCTTTGGAAATCAGCCCGTCCATATAGGCCTGCTCGCTGCTCTTGGCCGAGCCCGGGTTCAGCTTGCCCGCCTGGTAGAGTTTGCTGTCGCTGTAGTCCCCGCTGAAGGCGTCGAGTTTCTTGGGGCGCCTCTGGGCCTTGTGGTACTGGTTGAAGTAGGTGTTTTTCAAAATCGTGCTCAGCCACGCCTCCAAATTCGTGCCGGGCTTAAAGGAGCTGAAGGCCTTGAACCCCTTCTCAAAAGTGTCCTGCACGAGGTCTTCGGCGTCAAAGGGGTTATTGGTGTATTTCATAGCCTGCCTGTAAAGCATGTCTACGGCGGGCAAGGCCTGTTGTTCAAATATTTTTTTAGGGTTTTCTTCCTGCGCAGGGTCCATAAGCTGATCCAAACTCCTGTGTACTGTCTCTTTTTCTAGGATATACCCTCAGGTTTTAATTTCATCGCCTCCCTGGAGTATTATTGTGAACGCCAGCTTGAAGAATCAAGAAAGAGGAGAAATCCCACCTGAGTGCCTTCTGCGGCGCTGGGTTTGATTGCAAGTGCGTTATTTTGACTTTCTCACTCTAAGGATTGGAGAAGTTATAAGCGATTTAAGGATTAATGAGGAGATCAAGTCCCCTCAAGTCCGCCTGATCGGCCCCAACGGCGAGCAGGTGGGAGTGATTTCCACTTCCACCGCCCTGAACCTCGCCAGGGAAGCCAATCTGGACTTGGTGGAAGTGGCCTCCCAGGCCGTCCCCCCCGTAGTCAAGCTCATAGACTACGGCAAGTTCAAGTATGACGAGACGGTTAAGCAGCGCAAGGCCAAGCGCAACCAGAACAGGACTGAACTCAAAGAGATAAGGTTCCGCCTCAAGATCGACGACCATGATTTTGAGACGAAGGAGAACCACACCCGCAAGTTCCTCCAAGGCGGTGACAAGGTCAAAGTGACCATAATGCTGAGGGGGAGGGAGAGGGCCCATCCCATAGGGGGCAAAGAGCTCCTGTTCCGCCTGGCCCAGGACGTGTCCGACATAAGCACCATCGAAAGCCAGCCCAGGCAGGACGGAAGGGACATCTACATGACCCTCGCGCCAAAGGTCAAGAAGGTGCACACCGAGTCGGAGCAGAGGCGCAGGGGGGAAGAGGCCAAGGCCG
This sequence comes from Aeriscardovia sp., assembly GCA_017965665.1. GTDB lineage: Bacteria > Actinomycetota > Actinomycetes > Actinomycetales > Bifidobacteriaceae > RGIG1476. The sequence goes on along the minus strand of JAGCPN010000003.1, from coordinate 61,327 downwards.
AAAGGCTGAACAGGCAGGCTGCCCATCTCGTGGCCAAAGAAAAAGCGCAATCAGAACAGACTAAGGAGGAAAAAGATGCCCAAGTCGAAGACTAGGCGGGCCGTTGCCAAGCGCATGAAGGTGACCGGCTCCGGAAAGCTCATCGCGTGCGGGTGCGGAATGAGGCACCACCTGGAGTGCAAGAGCGCGCACAAGAAGCGCGAGCTGAGCGCGGACGGCCAGATCGCCCGGTGCGAGGACAAAGTTACGTGGAGAATGCTCGGAAAGAAGAAATAGAGGTTAGAAATGGCACGTGTAAAGAGAGCTGTAAACGCGCACAAGAAGCGCCGCGTAGTGCTCGAAAGGGCTAAGGGCTACAGGGGCGCCAGGAGCAGATCCTACAGGAGGGCAAAAGAGCAGCTCCTGCACTCTTTCAACTACTCCTTTAGAGACAGGCGCCACCGCGCCGGGCAGTTCAGGAAGCTGTGGATAGAGAGGATCAACGCCGCCGCCAGGGAAGAGGGGCTGACATACAACCGCTTCATCCAGGGCCTCAGGCTGGCCGGAATCGAGCTAGACAGGCGCTCTCTGGCAGACCTGGCCGTACAGGACCCCGAAGTCTTTTCCTCCCTCGTCTCCAGGGCGAAATCCGCCCTGCCCGAGGACGTCAACCAGCCTGTTGACCACATAGCCGCTTAGGCATGAAAAAAGCGGCCTTTTAAAGCCGCCTCATAAAGAGTCGGGCTGACAGGATTTGAACCTGCGACACCTCGGCCCCCAGCCGAGTGCGCTACCAAGCTGCGCTACAGCCCGCTGAAAAGTAATTATACATTTGCGCAGGGCATCTGCCAACTATTCTTCGGATCGGTTTCAATGGCAAAAGATCTTTTAGGGCGCGAATTTGAGCCTTTTTCTCCCCCGCCGCTTCAGAGGCGCAGCAAGGCGCCCGTGATAGCCGTGGTAAATCAAAAGGGCGGCGTTGGCAAAACCACCAGCACTATAAACATCGCAGGCGTCCTTTCGCAGCTGGGCAGGAAGGTCCTCGCAGTGGACTTCGACCCCCAGGGCGCCCTCACGGCGGGTTTGGGGATTGACGGGAACTCGGAGGAAAAGACCGTTTACGATCTGCTTTTCGACCCCGACCCGGACGTGAAAAGCTCCATAATCCACACGCGCTTCGACGGGCTGGACCTGCTGCCCGCAAACATCGATCTGTCGGCGGCGGAGATACAGCTGGTGACGGAAATGGGCAGGGAGAGGATACTGCAGAGCGTCCTTTCGCCGATCCTGGGAGACTATGACGCCGTGCTCATAGACTGCCAGCCCTCCCTCGGGCTTTTGACCTTGAACGCCCTCACGGCCGCCAGCGGCGTGATAATCCCGGTGTCTACCGAGTATTTCGCGCTCCGGGGAGTGGCCCTCCTCATGGATTCAATAGCGAAGGTGAAAAGCAGGATAAACCCCTCCCTCGAAGTTCTAGGGGTCCTTCCCACCATGTACACGACCAATACCAACCACGCCCAGGAATCTTTAGACAGGCTCTACGAGGCTTTCGGAGACAAGCTTTTCCACACCGCGATTTCAAGATCGATAAAGCTGCCCGACGCCACGGTGGCCGGAGCCCCCATCACCTTCTTCGCCCCGGAACACAAGGTGGCCAAAGAGTACAGGGCCGCCACCTACGAAATTTTGGCCAAAAAATTCATAGCTTAACTCGACTAGAGAGACAGGGACTTATGATCAAACCCGATATACGGAATGTAGCCATAATAGCCCACGTGGACCACGGCAAGACCACGCTTGTCGACGCCCTCCTCAGGCAGGCCCACGCCTTTTCCGACAGGCAGAAGGTGCCCGAAAGGGTGATGGACAGCGGGGAAATAGAGAGGGAGAAGGGCATAACCATCCTGGCCAAAAACACCGCCATCAACTACAGCGGCAAAGCCGCAGGAGAGCTGGGCCAGGAGAGCATAACCATCAACCTCATAGACACCCCCGGCCACGCCGATTTCGGGGGAGAAGTGGAGAGGGGACTGTCCATGGTGGACGGGGCGATCCTCCTCGTGGACGCATCCGAGGGCCCTTTGCCCCAGACGAGGTTCGTGCTGAGAAAGGCCCTGGAAGCGAAACTCCCCATAATCCTTGTGATAAACAAGACCGACAGGCCGGATTCCAGAATCGCGCAGGTGGTCAGCGAGACTACCGACCTGCTCCTCTCTTTGGCAGAAGACGTCATGGCGGAGGGGATTGAAGTCGATATCGACAAGCTCTGCTCCCTTCCCATCCTCTACGCCTGCGCCAAAGAGGGCAGGGCCGACACCGTGCGCCCCCAAGACGGGCAGATGCCGGCAAACAAGGACTTAGAGCCTCTCTTTTCCGCCCTCGTAAACGAGATCCCGGCCCCCTCCTACGACCCCTCCTCACCCCTGCAGGCGCTCGTGACCAATATCGATTCCTCCGACTTTTTGGGGCGCCTGGGCCTCATCCGCGTCTACAACGGGATGATTGAAAAGGGGAAGACCTACGGCCTGGTGAGGGAGAAGGGGATGGAGAGCTTCAAAGTGACAGAGCTCCTCAAAACCTACGGCCTGACGCGCCAGCCGGCTCCCTCGGCCGGCCCCGGAGACATCGTCGCCGTGGCCGGGGTCCAGGACATCATGATAGGGGAGAGCATAGTGGATCTGGACGACCCCAGGCCCCTCGGGGTGATCCACATAGACGAGCCGGCCATTTCCATGACCTTCGGGATAAACGACTCCCCCCTGGCTGGAACCGAGGGCAAGGACCACAAGCTCACGGCCAGGATGCTCAAAGACAGGCTGGATCGGGAGCTGGTGGGCAACGTCTCCATAAAGGTGCTCCCCACCGACAGGCCCGACATGTGGAAGGTCATGGGCAGGGGCGAACTGGCCCTCTCGGTTCTGGCCGAGCAGATGAGGAGGGAGGGGTACGAACTCACCCTGGGACGCCCCCAGGTAGTCACCCGAAAGAGCGATTCGGGGGAGCTCCTCGAGCCCTTCGAAGAGGCGACGGTGGATGTGCCGAGCGAATTTGTGGGCGCCGTCAGCCAGCTCATGGCTCTGCGCAAGGGTGTCATGGTCTCGATGAAGGACCACGGATCGGGATGGGTGCGCCTGGTCTTCTCCGTCCCCTCAAGGGGGCTTATAGGCATCAGGGCCAAGCTTTTGACAGACACCCACGGCACGGCCGTCAGCTCCTCCATCCTCACCGGCTACAAGCCCTGGGCCGGAGAGATCGTGACCCGGCAGAGCGGCTCTATGGTTTCCGACACCCGCGGGGCCGCCACCCCGTACGCCATGCAGCACCTCCAGGCCAGGGGAGTCTTTTTCGTCGAGCCCCAAAGCCAGGTTTACGAGGGCCAGATTGTGGGGATCGCCAATAAGCCCAATGATTTGGACGTGAACATCACCGTAGCCAAGCACATGACCAATATGCGATCCTCCACCGCCGACGTGCTGGAGACCCTCACTCCGCCCATAACCCTCAGCCTCGAAGAGGCGCTGGACTTTGCGGCCGAGGACGAATGCGTGGAAGTTACCCCTGAAGCCATAAGGGTCAGGAAGATCATTTTGGACAGGGAGCAGTGGTACAAGTGGCGCGCCAGGCAGGCCAGGGAGGCCAGGTAGGCAGGGCGGTTCTGGCCTGGGCCAGGATTGCACTCTTCGGAGCCGGGGCGGCATTTCTCGGAACCGTGATCGCCAGAGACGGCGCGGACGGTCCCTTTCCCTGGGGCCTAATCGCCTCGCTCCTGCTTGTATTTTTGACCGCGATCCTGGCCCGCCGCAGCCGCGGCATAGCCGGAGTGGGCGCCTCTCTGGTGTTTTCAAGCGCCCTGGCGTGGATTTTAGCCCTCTGCCCCGGGGCCGGAGGGAGCATCCTGGTCCCCGTGGCCTCCCCCGCTTTTACCACCTTTTTCAGCGCCTCTGCGGGGTACATCTGGCTTTTCGGCATGATAGCCGTACAGATCGTCGCGGCCCTTTTGCCGCGCAAATGGTTCAGGGCCAAAAAATAACCTCGCGGTTTTAAAATGATTAGCGATGACGACGCTTATTTCCACTTCTAACTTGAACGGCCTGAGGGCCGCTTGGAGGAAAGGCCTGGGAGGCTGGATCGAGGATGCGCTCCCGGATGTTTTGTGCGTCCAGGAGGTCCGGGCGCCCGAAGATGCCCTGGGCCCGATTTTTTCCGCCATTTCCGGCATTTACGCCTCTAAAGGCAAAAAACTTCACATCGCCCACCAGGTCTGCAAAGTTCCGGGCCGGGCCGGTGTGGCGCTTTTCAGCGTGTTCCCCTTTGAGAGCCTGTCTTTCGGACTGCCCGGGCTGGACGACGACGTAGATACCGGCAGGTGGATCGAGGCCGGGGTGAAGCTCGAAAGCGGGATGAAGGTGAGGGTAATCTGCGCCTACGTCCACTCGGGAGAGAGTGCCGACGGCGAAAAGATGGCGCAAAAGTACCGGTTCCTGGACAGGGCCACTTTGAGGATTGAAGAACTCCTGCTGGAAGGGGGAAGCGAGCTCCTTGTCTGCGGAGACCTCAACATCGCCCACACTCCCTCAGATATCAAGAACGCCAGGGAGAACCTGAAAAACTCGGGCTTTTTGCCCCAAGAGCGGTCCTATCTGGACAAGTGGCTCTCTTTGGGCCTTGAAGACGAAGTCAGGGCGCTTCGGGGAGGCGGCCAGGGGCCCTACTCCTGGTGGAGCTACCGGGGGCGCGCCTTCGACAGGGACGCGGGCTGGAGGCTGGACTACGAGCTGGCGACCCCGGGCCTCGCCCGGAAAGCTGAGAAGTTTTCAATCTACAGGGCGCCCTCCTACGGCCAGCGCTTCAGCGACCACGGACCGGTGAGCGTCGAGTACGAGTGCTAGGAGAGAAAGAGTGTTTAAGAAGCGAGACAAGAGCAAGGCGCAAGCCAAGGAAGTCCAAGAGGAAGAGAAGGAAGAAAGGGAAGAGAGGGACATAGAAGAGGAGGAGCTGGAAGAGAGCGAAGAAGGCCCCCAGCGGCCCGGGCCCTATGACGTGTCGGATCCGGACGCCCCGGAGGGGGAGTACCTGGATTTGGGCGCGCTCAAGATCCTGGGAAAGTCGGGGCTGTCTATGCACCTCTCCCCTTCCCCCGACAGGAAGAGCATAGTGGATCTGACCTTTAGCTACGGCTCTTCTTCCCTAAAGCTCACCTTGCTGGCCTCACCCCGGAGGGTGAAGTTTTGGGAGGAGCTGAGAAGCAACATCCTCTCCGCCCAAAAGGGATCCAGGGAGGCGGAGGGCGCCTTTGGGCCCGAGATCTTTTTTGAGACCAAGGTGCGCGAGGGAGTGGAAATCCCCACAAGAATAGTGGGAGTGGACGGCCCGCGTTGGATGCTGCGGGGGATCTTCGCCGGTCCCGCGGCGGTGGGCGGGGAGGAAAAGGAGTACCTCGACAGCTTCTTTTCCACCGTGATCGCCGACAGGGGCAAAGAGCCCCTCGCGCCCGGAGACCCCGTCCCGCTCGCCTTCCCGCCCCAGCTGCTCCCTGAAAATATGGCCAGGGCCGCGGCCGGGCGGGGGCCTGAAATGGTCGATGTCAAAACGAAGCAGAGCGTCCAGGAGACCCTGACGAGGGGGCCCATGTTCACGGAAATCCGCTGACTGAGCGAAAGTAAAGAGGAGAATGGAAGAAAAGTCCGAAGAGAGGAAGGGCAGGAGGGTGGTCTCATCCGCCTTCCAGCCTGCAGCCGCCCCGCCGGAAGGCGGCACGCAGCCCGGAGCGAGGGGCACCAGGGGCAAGAAAGGCCTGGCCTCCATAGCGCAGAGCGACACTTTTTCGTTCATGGACGCCGTGGGCGGGTGGAGGGGGATTTTTGAGGCAGTAGGGCCCAGCGCCATCTTCCTCATCCTTTTCATCTGCACCCATAAGCTCTCCATAGCGGTAGTCTGCTCCATAGGGATCTCCCTGTTCTTCATAGCTTGGAGGTTCATAATGCGCGAGAAGATGAGGAGCGCCATAATCGGCCTCATCCTTTCGGCGATATATCTAGGCGCCGCGGCCGTTTCCCACAGCGCCAGAAATTACTACCTTCCGGCCTTTATTTTGGACTTTTGCGCCGTGGTGATTTTCCTCATCACCCTTTTGTGCCGGTTCCCCATCCTGGGGATTTTGGTGGAATTTTTCCACACTCCCCCCAAAAACGGGCTTAGGGCGTGGGCCAGGAAATGGAACGGCGACAAATTCCTCCACAAGGCCTACATGAAGGCCACCTGGGTGTGGGTGGCGCTTTTCTCCATCCGCCTCGTCATAGAAGTCCCCTTCTACTTTGCAGACAACGTAGACGTCCTGGGCACGCTGCACCTTGTGTTGGGCATCCCCCTTTACGCCGTGACGGTGTGGGCGTGCTGGATGATAATCTCCCCCCAAATCAAGAGGGTCGACAGGCTCAGAAAATATGGCGGCTAAAAAGTACAGGGTCCTGATCGAAAGGTTTGCGGATCAGGGCAGGTGCGTGGCCCATGTGGACGGACGGGTGGTTTTCGTGCGCTTCGCCCTCCCGGGCGAAGAGGTACTGATCTGCGTAGACGAGCCCGCGAGGACCTCCGACAGGTTCTGGACGGGAGAAGTTGAGGAGGTTTTCAGCGCCTCGCCTTTCAGAGTCCCCCCCTCCTGGCCCGAAGCCGGGCCTGTCGCATGGGGAGGAGGCCTCGGGGGGGCGGATCTGTGCCACGTGAGCCTGGAAGGGCAAATCGAGTGGAAAAAGCAGGTGACCGAGGCGCAGCTCGCGCATCTGGGCAAAATCGAGGCCGGGTGCCCCGTAGAAAGGCTGGAGTTTGACCGCGAAAACGGGGGCCTGTGGTGGAGGAGCAGGATAGACCTCGTCGCCAACGCGCAGGGGTTTGCCTCCATGCGCAGGCGAGGAAGCAGGGACCTGGTTCCAATCCGCTCGATGCCGCTTTGCTCAAAAGAGCTTCTTGAAAAGGCCGACGAGGCCGGCATCTGGGGCGGCGGCCTCGCTCCCGGAGCCCCCGTGAGGCTGTCTATAGGGGCAGGGGGGAGCTTTTCGATAGCCGCAGGGGGCAAGGTGATCTCGGGAAAGGAAAAGCTTTCGGAATCGGTAGTGCTAGGCGGGCGCACCTACCGCTACCAAGTGCGCCAGGACTGCTTCTGGCAGGTCCACCTTTTGGCAGCCCAGACCCTCGCCTCGCAAGTCTTTTCCCTTGCAAAAGAGTTTTCCGGAAAGCGGGTGTGGGATCTCTATTCGGGCTCCGGGCTTTTCACCCTCCCCCTGGGGTCGCTGTTTGACGAAGTGAAAAGCGTGGAGCAGTCGCCTTCGGCTGTGGCAGCTGCCAGAAAAAATGCCGGGAAAAATCCCAAATTCGACATAAGAAAGGGGGACGTGGCAAAAGCCATGCCATCCCTCGGGTCCGCTCCCGACCTCGTAGTGGCCGATCCTTCCCGCTCTGGGATGGGAAGGGAAGTTTGCCGCCAGCTGGGAGAGAGGAACGTTCCCGCCCTCATATACGTCTCCTGCAATCCCGCCACTTTTGCCAGAGACTGCGCTTTTTTGGGGGAAGAAGGGTATTCTCTCTCTTCACTGAGGGGGTTTGACCTTTATCCTTCGACGCATCATGTCGAAGTCGTAGGGCTGTTTTTGAAATAGCGCCCGGCTTGTAATTTGATTTTCCGCCGCGGTACCATCTGCCCCGAAGTTCAGCGAAGCCATAGCGCATTTAAAAGGCCCCGTTGCATCCGGGATTGGAAATTAGACCCCTGTAATAAAATTGGTTCTGACGGTTTCCGGCAAGCAAAGGACTACGGGAATTAATAAGGCGAGGCATGGCGCGGCGGAGAGGCATTTCCTGCGCGAAGCGGTTCTGGTATTTTTGGGGGGCCTTGCGGGAGCGGCCCTGAGGGTGGTGCTTGCCAATTTTTTAAACTTTTCCGATTTCGGGTTCTATAACTGGAATTGGACTTACCTGTTCATAAACGTTATCGGATCTTTTGCCTTCGGCTTTCTGGCGGCGCTTTTCAGGGTTCGTTTTCCTTCGATGCGGAACAGGTGGTATGTGTTCCTGGCGGAGGGCGCCGTTGGAAGCTTTACCGCCTTCGATCTTGTATTTTCCCAAATTTCCCTAATCGCCCTGCAGCCGGAGGTGTGGATCCTCATCCTCTATGTAGGCGTGAACTTTGCGGCCTGCATAGGCTGCAGCGCGCTGGGGGTATGGTGGGGATCGGGGAAGAGACCCGCTAAAAAGCAACGCAAATCCCCCAGGCATTCCCCGCTCCCGGCCCGGCGAAAGCAGGGCGCCGCGGCCGCGCGCCACGGATATTAAGTTGGAAAAATGTGGGTTAGCATTCTTGTAATCGTCACCTCTGCCTTTGGAACCGCTCTCAGGTTCTGCCAGGACAGGCTCTTTTGCCGCCTGAAAGGGAATACGGCTATGAGCATATTCGCCGCCAGCCTGATCGCCTGCCTTGTCTGCGGGATTTTGAATGCGCTGGTTACCCTGGTAGAGGTCTCCCCGCTTCTTCTGGAAATAGTGTGTGCGGGATTTTTATGCGGGTACTCGTCCTTTGCGGTCATCAGCACTGTGGCGGCCCTGCTGGCGAGGCCAAAAGGAGGCTGGAAAAAGTCCCTCTTCTATTCTTTTTCATCCTTCCTATTGAGCCTGTGCTTTTATTTCATAGGATTTTTCGGAGTCTTGATCCTTCACTGAGTAGGCGATTGGAGCTGCAAAATGAAAAAAAGGTGTTCTCCTCTCAGCGTGGCTGCTGGAAAGGGCGTTCAGGGCGCCTGCCGTCTCTTTAAAAGAGGGCATTCCCTTCCGGGGATGGTGGTTGAAAAGATTGACAAAGGATTTTTAGCCTCCGCGCTTTCGCAACTTCCCTTGGGGACCATGATTGTGTGCGGAACTAACGGCAAAACGACGACGGCCAGACTCATCGCCCAGGCTTTGAGGGAGCTGGAGCTGAGGGCCGTGACGAATAATTCGGGGGCAAATTTCACCCGTGGCATTATTTCCTCCCTCCTCCCCCTCATGACCCCTTCCGGAAAGCTGCCGTGCGATATAGGAATTTTCGAGCTCGACGAGGCGTGGGCGCCGGTGTTTTGCAGGCAGTTTCCTCCCTCCTACGCCCTTATTTTGAACTGTTCCAGAGATCAGCTCGACCGCTACGGGGAGCGGGATTCGGTCGAATCCATGTTGGCACAGGTCGCCTCCTGCGCCACTAAGGGCCTGATTTTAAATGGGGGAGACGAAAGGGTTAAGGCCTTTTCTTCCCTGGCAAAAGGGGCCAAGGTCTCTTTCTATGATTTCGATCCTGCGATCTCCCCCCTGTTTCCCAGAGACGAGGATCTCATCTGCATGAAGCAGGGATCGTATGTGAAGGCTCCCGATGGCGAGGCCTCGGTAATCCTGAAAAGGGCCTTTGGCGATACGGCGCTTTTTGAAGTTGGGGGCGAGGAATTTTCCCTAAAGATGGGGGTGGAGGGAAGCTTCAACTTTCTCAACGCCGCCGCCGCCATGGCTGCAATCTTGTGCATTGCAAAATGCTGCCCCCAAATCGGTGAAAAAGGGCGCTTCGAATATGTCGACATGTCTGCGAGATCCGTGGCGCAGGCCGTTTCAAAGGTAAAGCCGGCTTTCGGAAGAGGCGAGGAATTCCATATAGGCGGATGCGAAGTCAAGATGGTGCTTGTCAAAAACCCCGTAGGATTTTCTTCGGCCCTCAGAGCGCTGCCGCTTCAGGACAAAGATGTGATGGTGGCTTTAAACGATGAGAGCGCCGACGGGCGGGATGTGAGCTGGATTTATGACGTCGATTACTCGAATCTGTCGAAAATCAAAGCGGTGACGGGAGAGAGGGCGTTTGATATGGCCCTGTGCCTCGAGTACAACGGGAAAGAAGTCAGGCGGGCAGATCTGGACATAGCAAAAAGCCTCTCGGGCTTTCTCGAGGGCCAGAAGGACAAAATAATTTTTTCCAGCTACACTTCCATGCTCTCTCTTCGCAAAATCCTTTTGGAAATGGACAAAAGCAAAGGAGGAGACCTGTATGCGGCGGATTGACGTCCTTTCCCTCTACACTAACGACATGAGCTTCTACGGGGATATGGGCAACGTCCTCGTAGTGTCGAAAAGGCTCGCCTTTTACGGGTTTGAGCCTGTTGTGCATTTTTACAATCCGGGAGATGTCTTCCCTGAGCACGTGGATATGGTGTTTGGCGGCGGCGGCCAGGATTCGGGGCAGAAAAATATCTTTGAAGACCTGCAGAAAAGAAGCGAAAAACTGAGGGAGCTCGCTTCCCAGGGCGTCCCGATGCTCATGATATGCGGTATGTACCAGCTCTTCGGAAAGTACTTCCTTACAAATTCCGGAAAGAAAATCCCGGGAATCTGCGTCTTTGATCTTTACACCGAGGCCACTTCCGACAGGCTCATAGGGAACCTGGTAGAAGAATCTAGCCAATTTGGAAGGCTGGTGGGCTACGAAAACCACTCGGGGCAGACTTATTTTTCCTCCCCCCTGCGCCCGCTCGGAAAAGTGATTTCAGGCGAGGGCAACAACCTCAAAGACGGAGTTGACGGCGCTGTGGTAAACAACGCCATAGGGACTTATCTTCACGGCCCCGTGCTTTCCAAAAATCCCAAGCTGGCAGATTTTCTGATCCAAAAGGCCCAGCTCAATCGCTATGGAGAAGAGCTTCTTCCCCCGGCCGCCCCGATTTTAAGGCGCATAGACGAGTTGGCCGGAAAGGCCAATGAGGCGGCCAGCAGGAGGCCTAGATAGATCGGGCGTAAAAGTAGAGGTACTGCTGGATTATCCCTGCCCTGCTTCCCAGGGCGGGGAAAGGATTTTCTCCTTCAAACCAGTCGTTGATGATTTTTTCTATCCACACGTCTATCGGGGCGCAGGCGGTCCTGTGATAGGCAAAAAGTGAAACGCAGTTGGCAATCTTCTCCCCCACTCCCTTCACTTCTTTCAGCTTTGCCTTGAGCCCTGCGTCATCCAACCCGTAAAGGGAGGGGAGGTTTAGCTCTCCCTTTTCCACTTTTTCGGCCGCGCCCCTGACGTACGCTTCCCGGTATCCCAACTTAAAGGAAGAGAGATCGCCTCTGAGCGCCTCGGGGGAGGGAAAGGCCTTTACGGTCCCCCGGGGCGTCTCTATGTCTTCCCCTTTTTCTTCGCTCATCTTTTCCACGCACGAAGTTATGGCGGGGATATTTTTCCTCTGCGAGATTATGAAGCTGACGAGGCATTCCCACGGGTCCTGCCTTAAAATCCTTATCCCTTGCCCGAACTCCACGGCCTTCTTAAGGTAAGGGTTGTCGAAATCTCTGGGATCTATCCTGTACTTCTCATCCAAATCGAAGTAAGGTATCCAAACTCTCTCCCATTCTTCCGGAGTGCAGGAGACGTCGAATACCTTTGGAGCCTTTTTTGAGATAAAGAGGGCGGATTTGCAGTGCACAAACCGGTAGAGCTCCGGCTCACACTCTTTTGCCCGGAAAACCTGTCCGCTCTCGGCAATTTTTTTCAGATCCATGTCTTCTTCGGTTTTCCTTATCAATTCAGGCTCCTCGCTTCTAAACTCCCCGTATGCGCGTTTGGATTATATTGATATAAGTGTATTTCTTTGAACCCAAACGCTGCCAAGAGTGCAACAAGATAATGTACGCCTCCGCCGCCCAGGCGCAGAGGGAGGTCAAGGAGACCTACTGGAAGAGGGGCGTGACGTTATTTGTCTATCAATGCAAGTGGTGCGGAAAATGGCATCTGACTAAGCATGACCCCCACGAGTACAGACGGAGGAATGAAATGCTCTTCGGGAAGAAGGGAAAAGGGAAAAAGAAAAGTCGGGCTGGCAGGATTTGAACCTGTGACCCCCTCGTCCCGAACGAGGTGCGCTACCAAGCTGCGCTACAGCCCGCTCACATAAAAAATACCACATGCCCGGGAATTTTCAATCTGCCCCCATTTATCCGCGTCCCCTATTGATTTATGAGAATGCCTCAGATAGAATAGTTGGCGCGTGGAAAACGCATGCGGACATAGCTTAGTTGGTAAAGCGCGACCTTGCCAAGGTCGAGAGCGCGGGTCCGAGTCCCGTTGTCCGCTCAAGGTTTTTTAAAACCATGGTGGGTGAACCAGGCGGTTAGGTACCGGTCTGCAAAACCGTTTAGATGAGTTCGACTCTCATACCCACCTCCCATCCACCAAATTGGGCGATTAGCGCAGCGGTAGCGCACTTCCCTGACACGGAAGGGGTCGCAGGTCCGATTCCTGCATCGCCCACTTTTTAAGGGCGATTAGCGCAGCGGTAGCGCACTTCGTTCACACCGAAGGGGTCGCAGGTCCGATTCCTGCATCGCCCACTTTTCATATCTTCTTGCAAGATTTCTACCTTCTAGTCGAGGAATGTCTTCATTATGTCTCACTCTGGACAAGCAAAAATCAAAGTCAACGGATCGGAAACCGAAGTAAATCTGCCTATCGAAGCCAAAGACGTAATTTCCGGCAAAAGCGGATGCGCCGCGGCAAAGATAAACGGAGAAATAAGGGATTGGACTACGGAGCTTAAAGACGGAGACGAAGTGGAAGACATCGCCCCGGGATCGCAGGACGCCTTAAACATCATGCGCCACTCTGCGGCCCACGTCATGGCTCAGGCCGTAACCGATCTCTATCCCGGCGCAAAGCTCGGAGTAGGGCCTGTGATAGAGGACGGCTTTTACTACGACTTCGACGTGGACAGGCCCTTCACTCCGGAAGATTTGGAAAAAATCGAAAAGAAAATGAAGGAAATCATTTCCCAAAGACAGAAATTCGTCAGAAGGGAAGTGAGCCTGGAAGAGGCCGAAAAAGAGGAATCCGCCCAGCCTTACAAACTTGAACTCATAGAGGACAGGAAGGGCCAGCCCTTGACCATGTACGACAATGTGGATCAGGGCGGCAGGACCGTCTGGAAGGATCTGTGCCGCGGGCCCCATTTGCAGGATACCGGCAAAATTGGGGCGGTAAAGCTGCTGCGCACGGCGTCGGCCTACTGGAAGGGCAGCGAGAAAAATCCCTCGATGCAGCGGATATATGGAACGGCCTGGGGTACCAGGCAGGATCTGGAGTCCTACCTCAAAATGAGGGAGGAAGTGGCCAAGAGGGATCACAGGAAGATCGGGGAGGCCATGGACCTCTTCTCCTTCCCCTCCGAGCTCGGAGCGGGGCTGGCAGTCTTTCATCCCAAGGGCGCGGCGGTGATTGAGACCATGAAGGACTACTCGAGGGCCATGCACCGGCGCAACGGCTATTCTTTCGTCCAGACCCCGCACGTCACCAAAGAGGATCTCTACAAAACTTCCGGCCATCTCAACTGGTACTCCGATTCGATGTATCCTCCCATGCATTTAGACGAACTGAAAAATGCGGAAGGCGAAATCATAAGGCAGCCCCAAAACTACTACCTCAAGCCCATGAACTGCCCCATGCACAACCTCATCTACATGTCCCGGCAGAGGTCGTACAAGGAGCTTCCGCTTCGCCTGTTTGAGTTCGGGACGGTCTACAGGTATGAAAAGAGCGGGGAAGTGCAGGGACTGACCCGTATGAGGGGATTTACTCAGGACGACAGCCATATTTACTGCACTCCGGAGCAGATGGAAGAAGAGCTTACCAATACTTTGAACTTCATCCTCGCCGTCCTCAGGGATTTCGGGCTCAAAGACTTCTACCTGGAGCTGTCCACCAAGAACCCGGACAAGTACGTGGGATCCGATGAAGCGTGGGAAAAAGCAGAGAGTACTTTGCGCAAGGTGGCCGATGCCTCCGGACTGTCCTTAAAGCTAGATGAAGAGGGAGCTGCTTTTTACGGGCCCAAGATCTCGGTGGAAATAAAGGACGCCTTGGGCAGGTTCTGGCAGCTTTCCACCCTTCAGCTCGACTTCAACGAGCCCCGCCTCTTCGGGCTGGAATACGTCAGCCGCGAAGGCGAACACCGGGAGCCCGTCATGATTCACAGGGCGCTTTTCGGATCCATCGAGCGGTTCTTCGCCATCCTTTTGGAGCACTACGCGGGGGCCCTTCCGGCATGGCTCGCACCTACCCAGGCTTTGCTCATCCCGGTTACGGAGCAAAACGAAGAGTACCTTTCCGCTATAGGCAGGGAGCTGGAGAGCGAAGAAATCAGGGTGGAAAAGGATTTCTCCTCCGACAGGTTCGGAAAGAAGATAAGAAATTCTGTCCAGGCCAAGGCTCCGTTCGTCCTTATTGCCGGGCCCAAGGACGAAGAGGAAGGCACGGTGAGCTTCCGCTTCAGGGACGGCACACAGCTAAACGGCATAGCCAAAGAGAAGGCTGTCCCCCTCATCCTGCAGGCCTGCAAAGAAAAGATTCAGGTTAATACGGCAGAGGATCTAAAATCGTACATGTAACAGATAGGAGGAGAGAAATATGTCCGGGCATTCAAAATGGGCGACCACCAAGCACAAGAAAGCCGCTATAGACGCCAAAAGGGGCAAGCTCTTTGCAAAGCTCATAAAGAACATTGAGATTGCGGCCAAGCAGGGCGGCGCAGATCCCGACGGCAACCCCACGCTTTACGACGCGATCTATAAGGCTAAGAAGAACTCGGTTCCTGCCGACAATATAAAGAGGGCCGTAAAGAGGGGAAGCGGCGCCGAAGGCGGCGGGGTGAACTACGAATCTATAACCTACGAAGGGTACGCCCCCGGAGGGGTCGGCCTCATCATCGAGTGCCTGACCGACAACCACAACAGGGCGGCGGCCGAAGTCAGAAGCACGCTCGGCAAAAACGGGGGCTCTCTGGCTTCCTCCGGGTCGGTGTCCTTCAACTTCTCCAGGAAAGGCGAGATTGAAGTTCCCACCGACAACGTCGACTACGATGAGCTCTTCGCCGTGGCCGCCGAAGCCGGGGCAGAAAATGTGGAGGACGACGGGGACATATACGTAGTCACCACTTCCCCCGCCGACCTCATCGCCGTCAGGAAGGCCCTTCAGGCCGCCGGATTTGACTACGAATCAGCCGAAACGGCGCTCGTTCCTTCCACTAAAGTGGATCTTGATTTCGACACGGCCAAGAAAGTCATCCGGCTCATAGATGCGCTCGACGATCTTGACGATGTGCAAAATATTTACTCTAACTGGACCGCCAGCCCTGAAGTCCTGCAGCTTTTGGAAGACGAAGAGTAAGTTTGCTTGTCCTGGGCGTAGATCCGGGGCTCACCCGCTGCGGAATCGGAGCGGTAGAAGCTCAGGGGCTCAAGATGCGCTTTGTGGAGATGAGGGTTTTGTCTACCTCGCCCTCCCAAAGGCAGGAAGACAGGCTCCTTCAGCTTTATGACGGGCTCAGGGAAGAAATTTCAAAATTTAAGCCCGATATAGTTTCCATAGAAAAGGTTTTCGCACAGAAAAATACCAATACCGTTTTGGGCACCGCCCAGGTGGCGGGTCTCGCCATGCTCGTGTCGGCCCAGCATTCCCTTCCCACCGCCATGCACACCCCCACTGAGGTGAAGCTGGCCGTGACCGGAAACGGGATGGCCACCAAGGTGCAGATTCAGAGGATGGTGGCAAGGTTCCTCTCCCTCCCTTCCCTCCCCTCGCCTTTCGACGGGGCAGACGCCCTGGCCCAGGCCATATGCCACATCCTTCATCCTGAAGATTCTTCCGTCTTCGGACTTATGGACACCGGCAAAAGCGAAGCCCAGAAGAAGTGGATCGAGGCCAGCGAGAAGTTCAAGGCGGCAAAAAACAAGATGCGCGGAAGGGGCATGTAGGTGCTTTCGTTTCTGGAGGGGGAAGTGGTGTCTTCGTCCGGCCCCCTCGTCCTCAGCTGCTTTGGCATAGGCTTTGAAATCAATATGCCGGAGCGGGATCTTTCCGCCCTCCGGGTGGGCAGCAGGGAGCGGGTGCAAGTCTTACTCCACGTTTCTCCCGACGGACCCAAGCTCTACGGGTTCGCCTCTCAGGGGGAAAAGGCGGTATTCGCCCTCCTTTTGAAAGTCCCGGGCATAGGCCCCAAAGCCGCGCTCTCAATCCTTTCGAATATCGGGGTGAAGGATCTGGCATCGGCCGTCAAAAACAGGGATTCTTCGCTCCTTTTGAAAGTCCCGGGCATAGGCCCCAAAGCCGCTTCCAGGCTCATTTCATCCCTGGAGGATGCTGATTTGGGCCCCGCGGAGGGCGGCGCTCCTTTGGCTGACGACGGGGTAGTGGAGGCCCTGGAGAATTTGGGATGGAAGGGGCCCCAGGCCCTGGCCGCCTACCGCTCGGCCAAAGCCGCATTCCCCAATGCAGACAGTTCCAGGCTGCTGAAAGCCTGCTTGCAGATTTTGGACAGACATGCCTGAAGACGATAATTTTTCCTTCTCCGCCCAGGGCGCGGCCTCTGAGCTCAGCGATGAGAAGCTGCGCCCCCGCACTTTAGACAGTTTCATCGGTCAAAGCGAGCTAAAGGAACAGATGCGCCTCTTTTTGGATGCAGCCAAAAAGAGGAAGAAGGCCGCAGACCATGTGCTTTTGTCAGGGCCGCCGGGGCTGGGCAAAACCACCCTCGCCTTCATCGTCTCCGAGGAGATGCAGGTGCCCCTCAGGATCACTTCAGGACCCGCCGTTCAGCATCCGGGGGATTTGGCTTCCATCCTTTCCTCTCTCGAAGAGGGAGAAGTGCTCTTCATAGACGAGATCCACCGCCTTCCGAAAGTGGCAGAAGAGATGCTCTACATCGCCATGGAGGACTTCAGGGTGGACGTGATGGTGGGAAAGGGGCCCGGGGCGACCTCCATCCCCCTCTCCCTCCCCCACTTCACGGTCATCGGGGCCACCACCCGGGAAGGCATGCTGCCCAGCCCGCTCAGGACCCGCTTCGGACTCTCTTTGAGGCTGGACTACTACAGGCCCGAAGATCTAAAGGATCTGGTAAAGAGGTCGGCCGAAATCCTGTCCATACCGATAACAGATGAAGCCTGCATGGAGCTGGCGTCCAGATCCAGGGGGACCCCCAGGATCGCCAACAGGCTGCTCAGGCGCGTGGGGGACTGGGTGACGGTGGAAAATGCCGACATGGCCGGAAAAGAGGAGGTCAAAAAAGCCCTGGACATCTACCAGGTTGACCCCTGCGGCCTGGACCGGCTGGACATCGCCCTCCTTTCCGCCCTCGAAAAGCAGTTCGGAGGCGGCCCGGTGGGCCTGAAAAATCTGGCTGCCGTGCTCGGGGAGAGCGCCGAAACGATAGAATCGGTTTCCGAGCCCTACCTCATACGCGAAGGGTTCATGGCCCGCACCCGAAAGGGGAGGGTTATAACCCAGAAAGGCAGGGAGCACCTGGGCCTTAAAGGAAGGGATCTGTTTTCTTTGGGTTGAGGGTCAATGGCGTTTGTAGGTATTATCATAGGAAAGTGAGATTGACATCCTCCCACCATGGGATTAGCTGCTCATCCAAGGTTTAAGTCGTAAAAAGGAAAAGGAAACAGAATGCGCGAGAACTATCTGCTTTTCATCGCCATAATCATCCTCTTCATTATCTTCGCCATATTCTCCATGCGCCGCTCGAAGAAGACGCGCAGCACGCAGGAAGAATGGCTCAAAAGCCTAAAGCCGGGCGACCCTGTGGCTACGGTGTCCGGGCTCTTGGGAAAGGTGAAGGAGATAGACATCCCCCACGATCAGGTGGTGATAGATTCGGAAGGATCTTTGTCCCGCTGGAGGATCCAGGCCATAGTCAAGCCCCCGGTAATCCCTGCATACGTGAGCGACGAAGAGGCTGCCGCCGAGGCCAGGAAGAGGAAGGGAGCAGCCCTCGCCAAGAAGGAGGCCCCTGCTTCCGAAGAGAAAAGCGTGGAGCACGTGGAAGCTTCCGGAGAGGAAGGGGTGAAAGTCGAAAACATCGATCTTATGGATAAGGCCGATTCTTCTGACTCCTCCTCTCAGGACAAGGTAGCCAAGATCGAAAATCAGGATTGATGACAGATAAATCCCTCGTCAAAGCCGTAGGGGAGGAATCGGCCCGCTACCTTATGGGCAAACTCCGCTCCGTGGAGGGCTTCCCCAGGCCCCGCGTAGTCTTCAGAGACATCATGCCCCTCATCGCCGACGCCAAGGCGTATCGGATTTTGCTAGACGCCCTCCAGGCCACGCTGCCTGTCCCGGCGGCGGAGTTCGACTATGTGGGCGGGCTTGAGGCCAGGGGCTTTCTGATAGGGGCCCCTTTGGCCGACAGGCTCGGCAAGGGCTTTGTTCCGTTCAGGAAGAACGGAAAGCTTCCTCCTCCCGTGCTCAGGGAGGATTACCAGCTGGAGTACGGAATTTCCAGCGTCGAAGTGGAAAAAAATCTTATCAGGCCCGGATCCAGGGTCCTGATCGTAGACGATCTCATGGCTACAGGGGGGACGGCCGTGAGCGCCGCGAGGCTGGTCAAACGGCTGCGGGCCAAAGTCGCCGGATTTTGCTTCCTTATAGAGCTTAAGGGCCAGGGCGGCCGCGAGCGCCTCTCCCAGACCCCCATAAGCACCCTCATCCAGTTTCCGGAGAGGGCTTGAAAAAGGCCAAAGGGAAGAGGAGGGAGGCTGTGTTGGCCTCCCTGTTTTATTTTCCGCTCTTTCTTCTTGCCCTGGCTTCCTGCCTGGCTTTTTTCGGCCTGCTGCTTTTGGCCGTGCTGACGGTGCTTCTCACCCTGGTCCTGGCATTCTTCTTTAGGATTTTTTTGGGAGACGATAGCCCCTGGAAGGCCCGGAGCCGGGCCGAAGACTGCGCGACTTTACTCCTCCTCGGCGCCCTTTTCCTCGGCTCCTACCTCATCCTCTCCCTCTGAGAGCGCTCCGGTTCCCCTCTCTTCCTCTTCCGGCTCCGGAAGCGTCCCGGATTTTTCTTTTCTTACCAGCCCCGAGTAGATCGTATTTACAAGCGCGCAAACCGCTGCGCACAGCAGGGGTATGATCCAAAACAGCCACAGCTCCGGCCCAACTCCGGGCACCCCGGCCGCCCCCGCCATGATCGCAGCTCCCGTAGCTTTTGCGGGGTTAAATCCCCCTCCCGTAAAGAAGCTGGCCAGGATGGTGGCTATGGCGTACCCGAGGGCGGAGAGGAAGAAGTAGGAGCGAAGCGGCCTGCCGTCTGAGCGCACGGCCCTCAAAACGAGGGCCATTACGATGAAGGCCGAGATAAGCTCTATCACTATCGCAAAGCCGGGCCCGACTTTAATCCTGTCGGAAGCGGAAGAATCAAAAGTGTTGGCCAGCAGCTCCCACCACTGCTGGCTGGTGACGTTGAGGTCGGAAGGCATGAATTTCAAAAGCCCGAACAGCGTCCCTGAAGCTGCAATGGCGCCGGCAATTTGAGCTATGGCGTAGTAAAGCGCATCCAGCCATGAGAGGCGGGAGCTGAGGGCCATGGCAAAGCTGACCGCGGGGTTGAAATGCGCGCCCGACACGCCCTGAAACACTGCGGCCGCCCCCGCATAGGCGCAGAAGGCCACGATTCCGAGGTATACCGGAGAAAGGCTCGTCAGGGTAATCCAGCAGGTTGCGGCCATGATCGTGAAGACCACAAAATAGGTCCCCACAAATTCCGTGAGGATTCTGAGCCATTTCCTGCCGGAAAAGTAAAATTTCGCTCCGCTGGGGGAAGAGGAGGAGTTTTTCTCCTGCCCGCGTTCCGTTCCGGCCTTTTGCGCTTTTGCTTCCATTAAACTTCCTTATCTATGAGCTGTATGCAAGTCAATCAATATGTACCATTAAAAAATGTAAATCGGAATGTAATACACTCTATACATATCTGAACACAGGGGTAAAAATGAACGAGGAAAAGCGCAATCCGGGGCTGGAAGACGTGAGGCTCCAAAAGTTCCTGGCCCTCTGCTCTCTGGGGTCCAGAAGGGAATGCGAAAAACTCATAGAAGAGGGAAGGGTGGAAATCGACGGCGCCCTGGTCCGGGATCTGGGCGCCAGAGTGAACGCGTACGATCAAAAGGTGAAAGTCGACGGCTCCAGGGTGAGACCTGTGTTGGAAAAGATTGTGCTCGCCCTCTACAAGCCGAAAAATGTCCTCTCTGCCATGGAAGACAGATCTTCCCGGCTGACCCTCCAGGACGTTTTGACTTATAAGACGCGGGCTAAGCTCTTCCATGTCGGAAGGCTCGACTACGACTCGGAGGGGCTCATACTTATGACCAACGACGGCCAGCTCGCCAACAGGCTTTCCCACCCCCGCTACGGAGTGGAAAAGACCTACGTCGTCCGCCTGGACTCCCCTCTGCCACGCGACGCGGAGCTGAGGCTGATGTCCCGTGGCGTCCTTTTGGAGGACGGCTGGCAAAAATTCGACAAAATCCGCATCCTTAGGCAGGGGAGCCACAAGTGCGAAGTCTCGGTCTCCCTTCACTCGGGCAAAAACAGGATTGTCAGGAGGATGTTCGCATCGCTCGGATTCAGGGTCGAAAAGCTGGTGAGGACGCGGATAGGGCCGATATCTCTGGGAGGACTCAAAGCGGGGCAGTACCGCAAGCTCTCCGGAAGGGAAATTCAAGAACTGGAAAAGGAAGTGGGATTTGATAATCGCGATTGACGGCCCGGCGGGGGTCGGTAAGAGCACCGTTTCAAAGATGCTGGCCGAAAAATACGGCCTCGTATACCTGAATACCGGAAGCGTCTACCGGGCCGCCTGCCTGTACAGCATGGAGGCGGGAGCCGAGGGGAAGGAAGGCAAAATCCGGGCCACCCTCTCCCTTTTTGACGGCCGCCTCTCCCTGGCCGGGGGCGGATCTGAAGTGCTCATAGACGGCAGGGACGTTTCTTCAGAGCTTCGGAAAAAGGAGATTGGCGAAAATATTTCAGCCTTTTCCTCCATAAAGGAGATCCGGGACATCCTCAACCACTTTTTCAGGCGCCAGATAGCGGAGGCGCAAAAGGTTCACAGGGGGGTTGTGCTCGAGGGAAGGGACGCCACCACCGCCATCGCGCTCAAGGCCGATCTGCGCCTGCTCCTTACGGCCTCCAAGGCCGTCAGGCGCGAGCGTCGCCGGGGGGAGGGGATAGAAGACGACGTCTCTTCCAGAGACGAATCGGATCTTTTGACAACAAACTTTCTCACCCCGGCTCCGGGGGTGATAGAGATCGACACCACCCACATGGACGCAGACCAGGTCTTCTCCCTCATCTGCTCCATGATTGACAGAGACAACTTAGTCGATGAGGGGGAGGGCGAAGAGCGCCGGGAGGCTGAAAAAGAAGCCGGTGAGACCGCTCTGAACATCGCCATCGTGGGGAGGCCCAACGTCGGAAAGAGCACGCTTGCCAACAGGATATGCGGAACTAGGCGCTCGATAATTTCCGATCTCCCCAACGCCACCCGCGACCGGGTCGTCCAAAGGACGGAGTGGAGGGGAAAAAAGCTCGACATCGTAGACACCGCCGGCTGGAACGAAGGGCCGGGGGAGATTGCCGAAAGGACTTTACAGCAGACCCAGATGGCCATTGAGCGGGCCGACGCGGTCATATTTGAAGTGGACGCGGCCTCCCCTCTCACCACCCTCGACCGTCAGATCGCATCCCTTTTGCGCCGCAGCGCCGTCCCCACCGTCCTTGCGGTCAATAAAGCCGATTCTTCCCTGCAGGAGGCCGCGGCCGGGGAGGGCTGGAAACTGGGTCTGGGCGAGCCTGTGCCCATCTCCGCCCTCCACGGCCGGGGAGTTGGGGATCTTTTGGACCTCGTCCTCGAAAAGGCCAAAGGTGGCCGGAAGCGGGACGGCGGGGAGGATCTGCCCAAGCTGGCCATCGTGGGGAGGCCCAACGTCGGAAAGAGCACGCTTTTAAACCGCCTCTCGGGAGAGGAGAGGGCGGTCGTGAGCGGGGAGGCTGGTACTACCAGAGACAGCGTTGACGAAGTGGCCGAGATTGGGGGGAAGCCCTGGCTTCTCATCGACACCGCCGGGATATCCCGCAGGCCCAACATGTCTGAAGGGATAGAGTACTACTCCTTCATCCGCAGCCAGAATGCCATTGACAGGGCGGAGGTGTGCCTGGTGCTCCTGGACGCCCTCCGGCCCCTCTCCAAGCAGGACCTTAAGGTCATAAACAGGGTCGAAGAAGCCGGCAAAGGCCTGGTCATAGTCCTAAACAAGTGGGATGGGGCCGACGGGGAGCAGAAGGCCAGGATAGAGGACGGGGAGGGCGCCTTGCCCTACTGGGCCCGGAAGATACGGGCCTCGGCCATGACGGGCTGGCACGTGCAAAAGATCGCTCCCGCAGTCGAGGAGGCGCTTTCGTCGAGATCCAAAAGGATCCCCACCCACCAGCTCAACCAATTCATCTCCTCCTTCCAGATCTCTCATCCCCATCCTTTGAGATCCGGAAAACAGCCCAGAATCCTGTTCGCGGTGCAGGCGGCGCAGGTCCCCCCCCAGTTCATACTTTTTGTCAACTATCCTCTCGACGCCTCCTACCTTCGCCACTTTGAAAGGCAGCTGCGATCCCAGTACGGATTTGAGGGGAGCCCCATATCCTTCAAGCAGAAGATCAGGGAGAAAAAAGCTTAGCGTCTGGAAATAGGGCGGAAAATACCTGTATTCTAGAAATATCCGATTGCCGGTCAGAAAAGAGATTTTATGACTCTACAAGAATGCGTTAAAAAGATGCGCGCGCAGGGGGAAAGGGAGAGCGAAATTGACGCTTTCAGCCACCTTTTCCATACCTTCGCGGACCAAGACGGGGATCACTGGATAAGGGAGGAGGATGTAGAACCTCTGCGGGAAGTGCCGAGCGTTCGCGACATCGTCTCCGAAAAGGCCGATCCTTCAGCCCTGGCCAGCACCGCCTTCATCAAGCTCAACGGAGGCCTGGGAACCTCCATGGGCCTGAGGGCCCCCAAGTCCAGCCTGCCCGTTGCAAAGAAGAACGGGGAAGTCCTCACTTTCTTAGATGTAATTGTCCGGCAGATCCAATCCGCCCGTCAGAGGCTGGGAGCGCAGTTCCCCCTGATCTTCATGGACTCCCTCCACACTTCTGCTCAGACCCTGGGAGAAGTGAAAAAGCTGGAGTTTTCCAACCCCGACGGAATCCCGCTTGAAATCATGCAAAACCGGGAGCCCAAGCTTCTTGCAGACGGACGGCCCGCCTCCTGGCCTAAAGACCCCTCCCTCGAATGGTGCCCCATGGGGCACGGGGATATTTTCAACGTTCTCTACACTTCCCACATCCTCCCTCTCCTCCTCGAGAGGGGTATAAAGTATCTCTTCATTTCCAACTGCGACAACCTCGGCGCCCGGCCTTCCACCAAGATCGCCAGCTATTTCGCCTCTTCACCCTCTTCTTTCATGATGGAAGTGGCCAGGCGCACCCCCTCTGACGTCAAGGGGGGGCAGATAGTCAGGGACAGGTATTCGAGGAGGCTGATGCTCAGGGAGATGAGCCAGGTATCTCCCGAGGACATGAAGTTCGCCTCCGACATCTCCCGGCACATGTACTTCAATACCAACAACCTCTGGATCAAGGTTAAAGACCTCAAAGACAGGCTGGATGAGGCGGGAGGAGTATTTGACTTCCCCCTCATTGTGAATAAAAAGACCGTAGATCCTGCAGATCCCTCTTCGCTCCCCGTGGTCCAGCTGGAGACCGCCATGGGATCCATAATCAGCAAATTCCCCGATTCCTCCTGCCTGGAAGTGGACAGGCCCCGCTTCCTTCCGGTCAAGACTACAGAAGATCTCTTCGTCATGCGCTCTAACCGGTTCCACTTGACCGACCTTTATGAAATGGAGGACGGCGACTACCACCTGCCCCGCGTCATTTTGGATAAAAAGTACTACAAGAACGTGTCGGACTTCGACGGGAGAATTCCCTCAATTCCGTCGCTGGCGGCGGCGGCCAGCGTGAAAATTGAAGGTGACTGGACCTTTGGAGAGGGCGTATCGTTCTTCGGGAACGTCCTCCTTGAAGACAACGGGAAGAAAAACTTTGTGCCCGACGGTTCCTTTGTGGGAGATCGGGGGGTGGAAGGCGCTCAATAATCCCTCCGAAAAAAAGCATAAAATTGTATGTAGTTGCTTTTTAGCGGAGGATTTGGGAGCAGATGGCACAAAAGAGCTCTAACGGCAGGCGCCGCTTTTCGGACAAGGGGGGCAAACACGAATTAGACGTCCTGGCCGTGCTCTCGTCAGCCTTTCCGCAGTGGCTGACCAGCCGTCAAATCGCCCAGAGGGTGAAGGCCTACACCGACTCTTACGGGGAGCTGGCCGATCAGACCGCCAAGGCCGCCTTTGCAAAGCAGTTTCAAAGGGATCGGGCCAAACTTTCGACTATGGGCATCGTGATAGAGTCCAGACAGCCCGAGTATTCGCCTAAAACCGACAGCCAGGACTTCGCTTCCTACAGGCTGAGGCTGGGAAACGAACCCAAGATACGCATACATTTCGAGCAGGAAGATATCCCCGTTCTCGCCGTGGCCAACTACTTCGTCCAGTCTTTGGCCCAGGCGCGCGACTTTCCTGCAGACATTTCCCCCGAGCCCGCCCTCGGACTGGATTCCATAGTTCCGGGCCTCGGAATGCAGAAAATCCCCATAGATCTCATAGAGGCGTTGGATTCCAGAAAATACGCGGCAACCGTGGAAATCAACGGCGAAAAGATAAACGTCGTCTACGCCGATTCCGACGATCTGGCCACTTTTATGCTGGAGCATCCTTCCTCCCGCATCCTCACCCCTTTTGAAGCGAAAGAAGCGTATAAAAAGCGCCTGGAGGCCGCGATCGGAATTGGCTTGGCGGAGATGAAAGAGGGGGAGAGCCGCCCTGTAAAAAAGAAGGATGGAAGAAATGAGCAGGGCCGCTTTCTCTTCCAGACCGAATCCGAAGTGGACAGGCGCCTAAAGCTCCTCCTGTTTCTCTCCGCTCACATGGGCGTAGGATACGCCCTGAAGGATCTGGCGCGCCAGTTTATCGGCTTTTCGGGGAAGGAAGAGGAAAGAAGGGCTATAGACCTCATCAGGCGCGACATCGGCATCTTGAGCACGGTTTCCGATGACGGAGAGATTGCGGGATCGCAGTTTTTCGACGTCGATTGGGATCTTTTGGAGCAAAAAGGGATAGTAAAGACTACAAACTCGCTGGGCCTTGAAAGGCTGGCCGGCATTCCTCCGCAGTACGTCAGCCTCCTGGCCGCGGCCGTGCACTATCTGTCCAGATCCTCCTTCCTGTCCCCTGAGGGGAGGGCGTCGGCCGAAAGGCTGGGCCGCTACCTCAGGCAGTACACGACCCCGGGGTCCGTGCCATGGCTGAGCCTTACGGGGTGCGAAGTGGAGCCTATACACCTTCCGGCGATCCGCGAGATCGCAAGGGAGGGCGGAAGCCTGGAAGTGGAGTACGTAGATGCCGCGGGGGAAAGATGCAAAAAGCGGATCTTTGCAGATCGGATTGTGGTAGACGAAGGCATTTACTGGCTGGTGGGAAGAGACGAAAACGGATATCCGCAAAACCTTAGGATCTCAGGAATAGCGAGAATTAAGCCCCTCCCCGATGCAAAAAAGCTGGAGAGCGCAGGTACAGTTCCTTTCAAGGGGGACGGAAAGAGGATGCCTGTGAGTTTTGTGTGTGATTCCAGCCTGCTCGCGCAAATTTCCAAGTTCCCTGAAGCCAGAGTGGAAGAAATCGGAAACGACAAGGTTAAAGTGCATATGACTGTCAGCCATGACAGCTGGTTTGTGGCTTTTTGCATTTCCCACGCCAAACACATCAGTGCTGTAGGCCCTAAGACCATCAGGGATCTGGTGGTGGCCAGGGCCGAAAGGGAGCTAAGCGTAGGAGAATAGCCCTTCTCGGGGCAGCCGGTTTCTATTCGCTTCCATGTTCCGAAAATCCCTTGAAAATACCTCCCCCCCCCTTGGGACTTTAACCGATGATCATACTTCAAAACTGCAGGCCGGATTTAGAAGGGGCAAATCAGACCGGCCCCCTGGGGTGCCTTTCGGTGAGGGCCAAAAACTAGCGCTTGATTTTCCCCGATAAAGCCTTTCTGCAGGCTTTGATTTTGCCCTTAAAATCACTCTGCCTGAAAGTCTCCCCTATGCCATGTGGAGCCGCTCTATACAGGTCTCCCAGATCGCCATCGCCGGAATTTCAATGGAAACTTTGGAAGAAAATGCGGAGGCCGCCTTCAGTTCGCGCCCTTCCTTGGCTTCGATTTATCTTAAGTATTCGGCTCTGAAGTATTTGGGAGAGAATAGGAAGGATATCGAAAGTGACAATCTCTCTTCCTCTTCGGAGCGCCGCATTGTCGTAACTTTCCCGGCTGAGATCATTGAGGGCTTTAAGGATGAAAATGCGCTGCGTCGGGGCGCGGGACCGCCTCACTTCACTTCCCCCCTCTTCGCCAACGGCCGAGGATCCTCCTCCCTCTCCTACTGCCCTTTCGGCCGTAAAGGACTCCCTTCACCTGCTCTCTGCATCCCAGGGCGCGGTCTACAACATGGTCGTCCCCTCCTCTTTGCCCCTCACGGGCGGCAGCTGGGTGCTCATAGTATCCTCTGCCGCGGTGCTGCTCTTTGCGGCGGGGGCCGTAATGTTAAAACGCAGGACCTAATGGAGATGTGACGAATCTAAGAGGGCGCCCTCCTGTCCTCATTGGACCCTTGTTATTGCATGGTAAAGTAAGAGGCAAGCGCATTCAGTGTTAAAATCAAAACTTATCCGTTTAAAAGCCCGGTCTGACTTGGGGAAATGAAAGGGGCACCGTGTTTTTTAAAAGCGCCAAGAGAATGAAGAGGAGCTTGGATAAGCTGCGCTCTTCCATCCATATAGATCCGATCCGCCCCGATCCCCCTTCGGCCCTTCCCAAGAGCGCGATAGAAAAAACCCTCGAAGAAAGCGTTGAGGCGTATGCCCGGGCCCATGCGGCGCTAAAGGTCAGGCGCAAGGTGAAAAGGCTTGAGCGGATAAAGCGCTTCATAGAAGAGCAGGAATAAAATTTCAGAAGCTGACGTTAAAAGTAAGCTAAAGAGGTCAGAGAAAGGAAGAGAGATGGCCGAGCGGAGCCTTAGGGGCAGAAGCATAGGGGCAAAGAGCCTGGAGTCAGATGAGGGGGTATCTCTGGCGGAGCGAAAGGAAGTAGTGTATGTGTGCCCGAAAGGCCACAGGACCATTGTGCCCTTCGCCTCTCAGGCCACCGTGCCGGCAACATGGTTCTGCCACTGCGGCCTGACATGCGTTCAGGAGGACCACCAAGGCGATCCCCTGGATGGCGGCAAGCCTAAAAGATCCCATTACGACATGCTCCTGGAGAGGCGCACGGAAGACGAGTTGAAAAAACTGCTTGCGGAAAGGATACGCAAGCATGAAGAAGGGGAGCTCTCCGATTACGAATGATCCTTTAAGTAGAAGAGCATCTTGAAGCGCCCTATCATAATGGCATCTCCGCTGTGGAGCTCCAGGCTGTCTATGCGGGATCCGTTCACGTAGGTGCCGTTTAGGGAGTCCAGATCTTTGAGGACGTAGGTTCCCCCCACTTTTGTAAAGACCGCATGTCGCCTGGAGACGGTGGGGTCATCCAAGAGAATGTCGGCCTTCATGCTCCTCCCCACGTTTATCGAAGGCTCGTCCAAGAGGTACCTCACGTTTTGAGAGAAGCCGCTGACGGCTATGAGGAGGGCGTTGCCCTCTCTGAGCTTGTCCATGACTTCGAGATCCTGGCCCGTCAGAGATCCTTCCCTGGCCAGGGCTGCGGGCACTTTTACCGGGGGGAGGCCGATGACTGTGCGCTCCGCCTCTTTTTCTTCATCCATCCTTAGTGCTTTCTTTTTTTCATAAGAGATATCCCCTGCACTATATAGACTATCCCCGCCATCCAGTAAAGGCCGATCCCCCAGTAGCAACTGGCCATTCCAAAGCAGTAGAAAGACAGGGGCGCAAGTGATACTGGGGGGATGACGTGGGAAATGATGAGGCAGGGAATGGCCACCAGTATTACAAAAGTGCCGACCTTGCCTACAAAATGGACCGGAAGGGGCCCGTACCCTTTGTTGGCCAAGATCAGCACTTCAATCCCTATGACAAAGTCCCTGCAGCAGATGACTATCAAAATCCACCACGGCAGCAACTGGGCTACGGCCAGAGCTATGCAGGAACATATGATTAGAAGCCTGTCGGCTATGGGATCGAGGATCTGCCCCAGTACGGATACC
Source organism: Aeriscardovia sp. (assembly GCA_017965665.1). GTDB lineage: Bacteria > Actinomycetota > Actinomycetes > Actinomycetales > Bifidobacteriaceae > RGIG1476. The sequence continues at coordinate 33,177 of JAGCPN010000003.1, read as the reverse complement.
TGGTCGAATCGCCTGGCCACATAGCCGTCTACGCCATCGGAAATGCCGGAGAGCGCCATCAGAAGAAGAGACCACAGGAGGTGGTTGGAAGCTATGAGCCAGGCTATCACCGGTATGGAGGCTATGCGCAAAAAGCTTATAAAGTTTGGCACGGTCCAGACATGTCTGGAAACTTCCACGCTCCGGGTCTCTGAATCTGGCATGTTTCAGGCTCTTTTCGCTATTTCCCTTAGTTCCCTTATGGCTTGTGCGCGATCTTGCTCGCCATAGATGGCGGAGCCGGCCACAATAATATCGGCTCCGGCCCTGCAGGCCGGCCCTATCGTCTGTTTGTTTATACCTCCGTCTATCTCTATCTTAGTATTTAGCCCCCTATCTTCTATCTCCCTTTTCAGGCGTGAAAGTTTGGAAAGCTGGGAAGAGAGGAATTTCTGTCCTCCAAATCCCGGTTCCACACTCATTATCAGCACCGAATCAAATTCGTCCAAAATCCCCTCAAGTCCCTCAAGGCCGACTGCCGGATTTAAGGCGCAGCAGGCCTTTATACCCTTTTCCCTGATCTTTCTGGCAAGCCTTATAGGGGACTGGGCGGCCCTAAGGTGGAAGGTTATGCTTTCCACGTTCCCGAAGGCGTAGTCGAGGGCGAAGACGTCCGGAGAATCTATCATGAGGTGGACATCCAGGGGGAGCGGGGAGACTTGGGCAATCCTCTTGACGACCGGGATTCCTATGGTCAGGTTCGGGACGAAGTGGGAATCCATGACGTCTACGTGTATGAGGTCAGCGCTTTTTACCGCCTCGAGATCTGATTGAAGGTTGCAAAAGTCCGCTGAAAGAATGCTGGGAGCTATTTTTATATCCATAAGCCCTGATTTTATTTCCAGGCTCATGGCCAATCAACTTTTGAGGAGCCTGGATCCCGCTGCCAGCAGGGGCCGGCGCACCCAGGATCCCAGCGCGGAGAGGATGAGGGTGTAAATGAAAGTCAGAAGGGTGGCAAAGACGAAGAGGCCTACAAAGGGGAAGAACCCCGGCATTGAAAGGCTGTTTATGACCGGGAAAATCAGAAGGTGCCAGAAGGAAGTGAGCATGGACTGGAAGATGTAGAACCCCAAAATCCCGTTGGCAAAGAAGGTTATGGCCCTTCCCGCCTTAAATTCCCCGTTCTTTTTCTCCCTGGAGGCCGACAGCATCAACAGCGAAAAGGCCAGCCCGAAAGAGATGAGGGAAGTCGATTTGAAGGAGAGCTCTCCTGCAATTTTCCAGCTCTGCGCCGCTGCGCACACAAACGTCGTCACAAAGGCCGAAATGAGGCAGATGATGAAAATTTCCCCGGCGCATTTCCGATTCCGGCTCCATCCCTTTTCTCCTGCCACTCCCGCCAGGCAAAAGCCCCAAAAGTAGGTGACCGCGCTCATAATCTTCCTCCATCCGTCCAAAGCGTGGTTCACGCCGCCCTGGGAAAAGAAAGCTATGAAGGCGTTGCAGGCAAAAGTCAGGATGAGCAGGGCGGTCAAAAGGGCCGTCCATCCTTTAGGCCACTTGTTTTGTACGAGGGCTGCAAAGGGGGCGAGGATGCAAAAGAGCAGGTAGAGCCAGATGAACTCCAGATCTCCTCCGAGCCACCTGACTCCTGCGAGCCTTGCCGAAGGCATCCGGCACACGAAGTGCAAAAACACCGTTAGGAGCGCAAAAACTATAACCGATCCCACAATTACGATGCACCTTCTGGCTACCGATCTCATCTGCTTTGCCCAAAATCCGCGCCCCGTGTCCCTTATGGCGTGCGGAATCAAAAAGAATCCGGAGATCATGTAGAAGATGAAGTTGCCGGCGCTTCCCAAAAAGTTTATGAGGGCCATGGCAAAGAGGGCGATAAAAGATCCCTTCATCGCCGTATTGATTCCGGCCGCCTCCGCCCCGTAGGCCAGGGCGTTGAAATAGGGGACGAAAGTATGGAAGAGGGCGATTGAGAGGATGGCAACGCATCGGAGAAGTTCTATGTTCAGGTTTCTCGCCTTGGGTTTCATTATCCTCATCTTTCCCCGCCCTCGGGCGCGTCTGATATACTTTAAACCGTCAGGCCGTTTTAGCTCAGCTGGTAGAGCGTCTCTCTCGTAAAGAGAAGGTCAACAGTTCAAACCTGTTAAACGGCTCCAGCGCACGAGTGGCGAAATGGTAGACGCGCAGGATTTAGGTTCCTGTGTCTCAGACATAAGGGTTCGAGTCCCTTCCCGTGCACTCGCGTCAATTCTAGACAATCCACGTGAAAAGGGGCCCCTGTGCAGAAGGGGCCCCTTTTCACGCCTCGAATCCCGGGCAAAAAAAATGGGGTGGGCGACGTGATTCGAACACGCGACCTTCTGAACCACAATCAGATGCTCTACCAACTGAGCTACGCCCACCATGTACGGGAAAATTATACCACCGGCTCTTATTTGTGCCTAGATTTCTTTCTCAGCTGGTGGTTGCGGCGCATTATGTCGATTATGATCCACACTCCCAGGCAAAAGGCCACGATATAGCCGAGCATTCCGACTATGGGGATGCCGAACACCACGGGCCGGATCCTGGCATAGTAGACGATGGAGGAGCCCACGAAGAGGCCGGCTATTATTATGGCCATGGTGAGGCGGTCGATGATGTAGCTTAGCTGCCTTAGGGGAGTTTGAGAGCCCACGAGCTCCGCATTGATCTTCAGGTTTCCGCGCGTCAGCTGCTTTACGGCCACCTTGGAATCTGCAAGGGATCTGAGAAGCCCGTGCGCGCCCTGAAGGCTTTCCTGGACCAGAGAGGAGACTTCTTTTTTGAGGCCTTCCCCCATGCCGTTCCTTTTCAGGTGCTCCTCGATGATTTCCACCATGTTGACGTCCGGTATGAACTCCGAAATCGTACCCTCCAGAGTCACAAGGGCTCGGGAGACGAGGATGAGGCTTGAAGGGATTTCCAGCCCGTTTCTCTGCATGAGCTGGAGCAGGGAAAGGATGAACTCCCCCATGTTCAGATCCTCCAGATCGACCGTGGCGAAGTTGGAGACGATTATGTCGATATCGGAAAGAAGGGCCGAGCGGTTGATGGAGGCCGCGGTGGAGGGAGGGGAGAGTTTGAGGATGCTCTCCTCTATGCTGGAAGAGTCCTGCACTGCGAGGGCGAAAATGATGTCTTTCAGGATGCTTCGGGTGTGCGCGTTCAGCCTTCCCATGATGCCCATGTCTATGAGCACGATCTGCCCCCCCCGGATGATGATGTTTCCGGGGTGCGGGTCGGCGTGGAAAAAGCCCCGATCCAGAATTTGGGAAGCGTAGTTGTCTACGAGCTTTGTCCCTATCTCTTCCAGGCTGTAGCCCTCGCTTTGCAGTTCGGAAGTGTGAGCCAGGGGGATGCCCTGCACGTAGTCCATGACCACCACTTTGTGGGTGCAGAGATTCATGTAGACTTTCGGGCAGTCCATATAGGCGAACTGGTCTGTAAATTGGCGAAATTCCTGCAGGTTTCTTGCCTCTACGAGAAAATCGGTCTCCATCCTAAAGCTCGTCCAGATTTCCTCGACTACCCCTTTGAGATCGAAAAGCTGGCTCTCCTTGCTGATTTTCATCGCGATTTTTACGACCGACCTTATGATCGCCACGTCCTGGGCCATCATTTCCCTAACGCCCGGCCTCTGCACCTTCACCGCCACAGATTCCCCGCTTATGAGTTTGGCGTAATGAACCTGAGCCAGAGAGGCCGATCCCAAGGGCTTTCTGTCGATAAAGTCAAAAATCTCCGCAAGATTTCTGCCGTACTCGTGCTCCAAAGTGTCAAGGACGGTACTGTAGGGCATGGGGTTGGCGTGAGATCTGAGGGACGCCAGCGCCTCGCAGTAAGCCTGCGGGAGGATTTCCGAACGCATAGAGAGAATCTGGCCCACCTTTACGAAGGTGGGCCCAAGGGCCTGGAGGATGAGGCAGAGCTTTTCAGGGGTCATGCCTCTCAGAGCGTTGTATTTTCTCAGGACCCCTATTATTTCCCTTATCCGCTTCAGCCTGCCGTTTTTGGGGGGCTTGTCGTATTCGGAAGCAGTCAGGTTTTCGAGCCTGTCGTAGATGTTTTCCTGTTTCAGGGCCAATTTTTACTTGCCAGTCGGATCGCTTTCAGGCGGCACATCCGCGCTCTCAGGAGCATCTGCGCTTTTCCCTGCCGCCTCTTTCGGCTCATCGGAGCTTTTGGCTGTGCACTCCCCCTTCTTATCCCCTTCATCAGGCGCCTGAGACCTGTCGCAGGAAAAGTCGCTCTCTTCTTTGTCGAGCTGGTCGGAAATTTCGACCACTTTCTTCACGAATTCTTTTCTCTGCTCTATGGTCATAGAGCGCATGTACTTCAAAAGCACTCCGCCTCTGAGGTTTTCAGCCCCTTCCTGAACGCGGTGGGCGAGGGCGCTGTTGAGCTGCCGGCCCTCTTCCACCGTGATCTCCCCTTTGCTTACGAGCTTGTCGACGACGGCCTGGCCTTTATCGGCAGCAGTGCTCATCGCCCCCAAGCCGGCCAGGAAAATCTTTTTGGCATCGGATCCTAGATCTTCAAAAATTCCCATTTCTCTCCTTCTGAGCGTAAAGACCTCATTAATATCATTTTATCGAATGAGTGTTTCTGTTTTTTTACAGGCGCAGGTGATAGAATTTGACCGTTTATCATCATCGGGCGATTAACTCAGCCGGCTAGAGTGCCACGCTTACACCGTGGATGTCGGGGGTTCGAGTCCCTCATCGCCCACCAGGCGGCTTTCCCAGCTCCCTGCGGGCATCCCGCTTTATTTTTGGTTATTTGGCGAGGCTTTCCGGATTGGAAAGCCTGATTTAGGAATGGGTAGGCCATGGAGCCCGGGTTAAGCGACAAGCAGATAAAGGAAATCAGGCTTCTGCGCCATAAAGCCGTGAGGCGGAGGCAGATTCTCGTCCTCTCGCTTGTCGTCATCACTCTGGTTGTATTTTTCCTGGGCCTTGGCGTGCACTTTTCCCTCCTCTACGCCCTAATTCCCCTGTTCTTCCTCCTGCTCGTGGTGGCGTTGGGAGTCCGCGCATCCCGCCAGGCGAGGGCATGGGAGAAAAAGATCGCCAAGTCCAAGCAGAGGCCAAATTCAAAGTCCGAGAACCTGGAAAAGTTCGGCGTCGACGATGCGCCTACCTACATCCTTCCCGCCCAGCAGAATGCCGACGGGGTGCAGTTCCGCCTCGGGCCGGCCGATACGGGCGTAAAAAGCCTGGACCTGCAAGCCTTTGACAGGGGCGCTTTTGCCTCCCAGAAAGGGGAGGACGATCTTGAAAAGGCGGATTTGGTCTGATTTCCACTCTTAGCACTTATCTTGTAAGAGTGCTAAAAAATAAGATATCCTAGGTTTATAGCCACTGTGCGGTGCCGTCAGCCACCGCCTTTGTGTCTGGTTGCCCAAATTCGGTTACACCTAACAGGGAGGCATAATGTCGATTGCGCTTAAACCAGTCGAAGACAGGATAATCATCAAGCAGGCAAGTGCCGAGACCACCACCCAGTCCGGGCTCGTCATCCCCGATTCCGCCAAGGAGAAGCCACAGCAAGGCGAAGTTCTGGCCGCAGGCCCCGGAAAGCGCGATGAAAAGGGAAACATCATCCCGATGGACGTCAAGGCCGGAGATAAGATCCTCTTCTCCAGGTACGGCGGAAGCGAAATACATTTCAGGGGAGAGGTCTACCTCATCATCTCTTCCAGGGATGTTTTGGCCATTATAGAGGAGGAGTAACCGCAGCCTTTGCGGCGTTTCAGGGCCCCGGCGGGGCCCTTTTTTAATCCCGGAGGAGGCCGAGCTCCTACTATGATAAGTAGAAGCGGTCGATCAAAGTGCGGCGGAGGCGGAACATGAGCGCGCAACCATCTTTGCCTAATGCAGAAGGCGCTTTGCCTAAAAATTCCAAGGACAGTTCCTCCAACAGCCCCATTCCGCACAAAAACCCCTCGGTGGAGCACCTTCGCCGAAAGAAGCTGGCCGGGTGGGAATCGGCGATCGCAAGAGCCCTCGAAGGCGGGAGCCCTTCGACCAAGATCCTGCTTTGGGCAATAGTCGACGGAGTGCTCGTAGGGGCTGTGATAGGCCTTTTCAGGCTCATCACCGGAATTTTGGTCCAATATGTCCGCGACTTTTACGTCTACATACGCGGCGGCCACTGGTGGTGGCTGATTTTGATAGTGGCCGTGAGCCTCGCAGCCAGCTTCTTTATAGCCTGGATTACCAGGAGCGCGCCCCTTGTCGCCTATTCCGGCGCGGCGGATGTGGAGGAAAGGCTCCACTCCTTCAATCCGGACTGGTGGAACTGGTGGAGGCTTTTGTGGAGAAAGTTTGTAGGCGGAACCCTCGCGCTTTCTTCCGGGCTGTACCTGGGCTGCGAGGGGCCGTCGATTCAAATGGGTGCGACAGTTGGCCTCGCCCTCACCAACTCTTCGAAATTTACAAAAGAGCACAGGCGCGAGCTCGTGGCCGCCGGGCTGGCCGCCGGGCTGGCCGCAGCCTTTACCGCCCCGATAGCCGCCACCCTGTTTCTGATCGAAGGCGACTACCTGAACAGAGGAAAGTTCCAGTACCCCCTCAGGACCATCCTCGCCTCTTTCGCCGCGAGCGTGGCGAGCGGGTACATGACGCTCCTGATTTTGGGCACCACCCCCGATTTCGTCCTGATAAACCCGTCCCACCTCGCTTTGCACAGGTACTGGGAACTGCTCCCCATAGGGATCGGGTGCGGGATTTTAGGGTACGCCTATGAAAAGACGCTGGCCTGGGGCATAGCGGTCTACGACAAACTCCATATCCCCCACAGGCTGCGCATGTTCATCCCCCTGATGCTCTCCGTGCCGATAGGACTCTTTTTGCCTGCCACCTTGGGGGACGGAAGTTTCCTGGCCAAGACCCTGGCCCAAGACACCGCCCGGGTCTCGATATGGCTTCTGCTTATATACATAGTCCTGAGGCTGATTTTCGCCCAGGTCTCCTACGGTTCCGGCGCCCCTTCCGGCATTTTCCTTCCGATTTGCTCTTTGGGGATCATTTACGGCCTGTTTTGCGGAAAGATCTTCGCAGCCCTTCACCTCGCCCCAGCTTCCCTCCCCTATTACTCGCTCATGGGAGTGGCGTGCCTGGGCGGCCTGTTCGGATCGGTAATAAAAAAGCCCCTGACGGCCGTAGTGCTGGCGGTCGAAGTCACATCCTTCAGCGATCTGCGCGTGATAGCCATCATCACCGTAATTTCCTACTTTATGACCGGGATCATCGACAGGGTGGACAAGCAGATCGCCGAGCGGAAGGGAGGGGCGCACAGCTCCGATGGGGATCTGCCCTCCCAGGAGGAAAAGGACGTCGGAAACGACTCCGCCTCCATCCAGAACCTCATAGACAAAGACGACCTCGACATTGACGACATTCTTGACAATTCCGACAAGATAGACGAAAAGGACATCTATGACCAAGAGCTTTGAAAGCAAGTACAGGACTGCAATTAAAGCAGAGAAAGAGTACGGCGAGATAGAGGGGAAGATGTCTGAAACTTCGGACACCAGGGAAATAAAAAAACTCGCCATGCGCCACTCCGAGCTCCAAGGGGCGGTGGAGTGCCTGCAAAGCATAAAATCGCTTTATCTCGACCTGGAAGCGGCCCAGGAGCTGGCAAAAGAGGACCCCGGCTTTGAAGAGGAGGCGCGGAGCCTGGAAGAAGAGATCTCTAAAAAGGACGCCGAGCTTAAGCGCCTCCTGCACCCCAGGGATCCCGACGACTCCAAAAACGTCATCATGGAGATAAAGGCCGGAACGGGCGGGGAAGAGGCGGCGCTCTTTGCGGCCGACCTCATGCGCATGTACCTGCGCTACGCCCAGCTCAAAGACTGGCAGGTGCAGATCCAGTCCCAGTCTCCCACGCAGCTGGGCGGGATAAAGGACGCCCAGATCGCCTTCCGGGCAAAAAACGTGACTTCCCCGTCCCAGGGGGTTTGGGCGAACCTGAAGTACGAAGGAGGGGTGCACAGGGTCCAGAGGGTGCCCGTGACAGAATCTCAGGGCCGAATCCAGACTTCTGCGGCAGGAGTGCTGGTATTTCCGGAGGTGGAGGAGGATTCCGACGAGATAGAGGTGGATCCCAAAGACCTCAAGATCGACACCTTCATGAGTTCGGGGCCCGGGGGCCAGAGCGTGAACACCACCTATTCCGCCGTCAGGATGACCCATATCCCCACGGGGATTGTGGTGAACATGCAGGACGAAAAGAGCCAGATTCAAAACAGGGCCGCGGCCCTCAGGGTCTTAAAGTCCCGCCTCCTGGCCTTAAAGAAGGAGGAAGAGGCGGCAAAAGCTGCCGACATGCGCCACTCCCAGGTCCGCAGCCTCGACAGGTCCGAAAGGATCCGCACCTACAACTTCCCCGAAAACAGGATTGTGGACCACCGCACGGGCTACAAGGCCTACGACCTCGACCAGGTCATGGAGGGGCACCTTCAGAGCGTGATAGATTCGGGAATCCGCATGGACGAGGAATCGGAGATTTCCGGAGAGTGAAAGTCAACGCCCTCTTGAGGGAGGCCTCCGCAGAGCTCGGGGAGGCGGGAGTGGAGTGGGGCTCAAGCGAGGCCGCAAAGCTTCTGGCTTTGGCCTGCGGCGAAAGCCGGGGAGAGGTGGAGATCTGGCAGGCTCTAAACCCGGATCTTTTCGAAGTGGCAAGCGAGGCGCAAATCGTCCGCTTCCGCTTCCTTCTCTCCAGGAGGCTCGAAAGGATCCCCCTCCAGCACCTGGAGGGGAAGGCTCCCTTCGGGGGGCTGGACCTCAAGGTCGCCCCCGGGGTCTTTGTCCCCAGGCCCGAGACCGAAAGCATGGCGGATGCGGCCGCCTTGTTTCTTTCGGATTTTCCCCGTCCCGTCGTGGTCGACCTTTGCGCCGGCACGGGGGCAGTGGGGCTGGAAGTGTGCAGGAGGAGAAAGTGCCTCTGCTTTGAGGTGGAGAAAATGCCTAAGCCCTTTCGGATCCTGAGGGAGAATATCTGCGCCTGCAGAAAGAAGCTCCATCCGGGATCCGAGTGCGTCCCAGTTAGGGCCGACGCCCTTTCCCCTTCCCTCCTCCCCTTCCTTTCGGGAAAGGCCGAGTGCGTAATTTCCAACCCCCCCTACCTGCCTCTCCCGGCGCCAAAGCAGCCCGAGGCAGCCAAGGATCCGAAAGAAGCCCTCTTTGGAGGCGGCCCCGACGGCCTCTCTTTCGTGCGCCGCCTCCTGCCCTCCTGCAGCAGGCTCTTAAAGCGGGGAGGGCTATGTATGATAGAACACGAAAGCGGGCAGAGCGGGGAAGTTTCCTCCCTTTTCCTGCGCTTTGGATTTAAAGACGTGGAAACGGTGAAAGATCTTTCGGGCAGGGATCGGTTCACCCGGGGGATCAAGTGGCAAAAATAGAGCGTTTGGAGGATTGCCTGCAAGAGGCGGCCGACCTTATAAAGTCCGGAGAAGTGATAGTGATCCCAACCGACACGGTCTTTGGCCTGGCCTGCGACGCGTGCAACCCGAAGGCCGTAGCCAGGATCTACTCGCTGAAACGCCGCCCCCCTTCCAAGTCCCTGCAGGCCATCTTCCCCTCCGCCTCTTCCCTTGCGGCCTTCGGCCTATCCCTGCCCGCCCCCCTCGGGTTTTTAGCCGAAAAATTCCTGCCGGGGGGCCTGTGCCCTATCGCCCTGGCAAAGCCAGAGTGCCCTTTGGCCACAGTCAGGGAGGAAGGTGGGGTTAAAAGCCAGGCCGTGAGGGTGCCCGCCCTTCCCGCGCTTTTAAGCCTCGCCTCCCTGGCCGGGCCCCTTGCCGCATCCAGCGCCAACATCTCATCTTTTCCTACCGCCAGGAGTGCCAGGGAGGCGGCATCGCTTTTCGGAGGCGAAGTTCCCCTGTGCACGTACTCGGATCTGCCCATGGGAGGAGAGGCCTCGACCGTGGTCCGGGCGGAAGCCGGAGCGCCCTTTGGCATCGAAATCCTCAGGGAAGGGGCGGTGACGGTCCAGGACCTCTACCGGGCCCTGCAGCTCAGATAGGGGGCAAATGCGGGCTTACGTGTTCATATTCCTGTGCGCATTCTGCTCGGTCGCCCTTCTGACCCCCATGGTGCGCCGCCTGGCCGTCAAGGCGGGGGCGGTACAGGCGATAAGGAAGAGGGACGTGCACACCGTCCCCACCCCCAGGATGGGGGGCGTGGCGATGTTTCTGGGGTTTGCGGTATCCCTGTGCTTCGCCCGGGCCATCCCGTGGCTCAGAGCCCTCTTCCAGGGTAACGGCTACCAGCAGTGGGTGATACTTTTGGGAGCCTTCTTCATATGCCTGCTCGGGGTTTTGGACGACGTATTCGATCTCGACTGGATGCTTAAACTGGGCGGCCAGATGTTTGCCGCGATCTTTGTGGCGTGGAAGGGGGTGCAGCTGGTCTCCATCCCCTGGGGCTCGGTCTTAGTCTCCCTCTCCTCTTTTTCCTCCATGGCCATAACGGTCCTTCTGATCCTCATCTCCATAAACGCCGTCAACTTTATAGACGGCCTCGACGGCCTGGCGGCGGGGATCGTGGCGATAGGGGCGCTGGCCTTCTCCATCTACAGTTACATCCTCTCCAAGTCCCAGCCCAGTTTTTCTTCCATGTCCACCCTCCTCAACGTCATACTGGTAGGGATATGCGCGGGATTTTTGGTGCACAACTGGCATCCGGCCAGCATCTTCATGGGGGACTCCGGATCCATGATGCTGGGCTACCTTCTCACCTGCGCATCCCTCGTTCTCACCGGCAGGTTTGTCCCCTCCCTCAGGCATTCGGGGGTCTACCTGCCCGTTTTTATGCCCATCCTCCTGCCTCTTTTGGTTCTTTTCATTCCCGTTTTGGACATGATCCTGGCCATCACCCGAAGGCTCCTCAAAGGTCAGTCCCCCATGCATCCCGACCGCATGCACCTTCACCACAGAATGCTCAAAATCGGCCACAGCGTAGTGGGGGCCGTGCTGATTTTGTGGGCCTGGGCGTTTGTGATAGCTTTCGGCTCCATCCTCACGCTCTTCATCCCCTCCCTCACGGTGCTGGCGATCGCCTGCGGCGTGGTCCCCGTCCTCACTTTCCTCACCCTCGCTCCCCACTACAAGCAGAGGCTCACGGAATTGGGGATAATAGGGAATAAAGGCTCGCATGAAAGGAAGGGAAATGGACCCCCGGGGTCAGATCCAAGCTAAAAAGATCATAAACAGGATTTTCATCTTCGACTTGGTTTTCTTTGCGGCCGTGGCCGCCCTCTCGCTCAGCCTGGGCGGCTCCATGGCCGGCCGCAAGGGCCTGTGGGGAGCTGTCATAGCGGTCGCGGTGCTCCTGGTGTTCGCCCTTTTTACGCCCCTGGCTTTTAAGATTCTGAGCCACAGGAAGATAGAGCCCCGCAAATTCGTCATCTATGTGACCGGGAGCTGGTTTATAAAGCTGATACTGGTCTTTGCGGCTCTGATAATCCTCAGCCGCTTCGACTTCTTCAACAGGGGGGTATTTGCCTGGACGGTGTTTGCGGGGGCCGTGGGGGTGCTGGCCATAGAGGGCCTGACGGTGCTTTTGATGGGCCTTCCCAAAGGGGAAGAGAAAGGCGTAGAGGAAAAAAAAGATGAGTGACGTGCTGCTTTGGGTAGACTGCGAAATGACGGGGCTGGACGTGGAAAAGGAGGAGATCTGCGAAATAGCGCTGGTCCCCACCGACTTTTCCCTGGTCCCCCTGGATCCGGGGCGCGACTTTGTGATCCGCCCCTCCCGCGCCGCGCTGGAAGGCATGGGCGAGTTCGTGCGCTCCATGCACACCAAAAACGGCCTCCTCCCCCTCCTAGATTCCGCCAGGCCCCTTAAGGAAGTCAAAGGTGAGATCTTAGCCTACGCCTCCGGGTTCGTCTCCCGGGAACACAAGGGGTACCTGGCCGGAAACACTATAGGATCCGACAAGAAGTTCATAGACAAGTACCTCCCGGAGCTCTCAGCCATGCTCAGCTACAGGACGGTGGACGTGAGCTCCATAAAGGAGCTGTGCCGCAGGTGGTACCCCGAGGCTTTCGCTTCCAAGCCCGTCAAGCACGGAGACGATCGCTCCCTGGCCGACATAATAGAATCTATAGACGAGCTGAAGTACTACAAGCGGACCATCTTCAGGCCGGAAAGCTTTGGAGAGGCCAGGGCGCAGGTTGAGGCCTCCAGCCTGCTCAAAACTTGGCAGGCCAAGGGGGTCAGGCTCGTGGACTATTCCAACATCACCAAGAAAGACTGATTATGAAACCTACCTACTTTTCCGAACTTTTCACCCGCACCCTGAGGGACGACCCTGCAGATGAGGACGTAGATTCGGCCAAGCTCCTGGTGCGCGGAGGATACGTCCGCAAGATGGCGCCGGGGGTTTTCGCCTGGCTTCCTCTGGGGCTCAAAGTCCTGGAAAACGTGGAGGAAGTGATCAGAAAGGAAATGGCTTCCATCGGAGCCCAGGAGGTCCACCTTCCGGCCCTCCTGCCCAAGTCGGTCTACGCGCCCACCGGAAGGTGGGACGAGTACGGAGACAACATCTTCAAGCTCAAAGACCGCCACGGAGCCGACTACCTTCTGGCCCCCACGCACGAGGAGCCCTTCACCCTCCTGGCCAAGAGCCTCCTGTCCTCCTACAGAGACCTGCCCTTCACCCTCTACCAGATTCAGACCAAATACAGAGATGAGGCGCGTCCCCGCGCAGGCCTGATAAGGGGCAGGGAGTTCATCATGAAGGACGCCTACTCTTTTACCGAAAGCGAAGAGGGGATGAAGGAGTGCTACCGGCTGGAGAGGGCGGCCTATGAGAGGGTCTTTAAAAAGCTCGCAGTCGACTACGTCATAGTCCACGCCTTTTCCGGCCCCATGGGGGGATCGCAGTCCGAGGAGTTTTTGTGCCCCCTGGCAATAGGCGAGGACACCTTCGTGAAAGCCCCCAGCGGCAAGGCGTGGAACGTGGAAGCCCTCAAGACCCCCAGAGAGGAGAGGGACTTCTCCCGCGTCCCCGCTCCCAAAGACATCAAAACCCCTATCGACGGATCCGCGGCCTCCCTGAAGTCCTGGCTTAAAAAGCAGGGAATAGAGGCCGGGATACTGAAGAATATAGCCGTCAGGCTCACAGCTCCCGATGGGACAAAGAGCGTAGCGGTAGTAGGCATCCCCGAGGGAAGGGAGATCGATTTAAAGAGGCTGGAGGCGTGCCTGTCGCCCATGGAAGTCTGCCTTGCAGACCGGGAGGACCTCAAAAACCATCCGGAACTGGTGAAAGGCTTTATAGGGGTCAAGAAAGTCGGACCGCAGGGCGAGGCCGGGGCCTGCCCCTACTTTTTGGATGCCCATGTGGCGAAGGGGTCGGCGTGGTGCACCGGCGCCGACAGGGAGGGCTTCCACACCCTAAATCTCGTCTTCGGCAGGGACTTTGACTGCGACAAAATCGTCGAGGCGGCCCAGGTGAAGGAAGGGGACGAGAGCCCCGACGGATCCGGGATGCTCTCCATAGAGAGGGGAGTGGAAATAGGACAGGTCTTCCAGCTGGGGCTCAAGTACTCTTCCTCCATGGGCTTTAAGGTATCCGGACCCGAGGGTTCCCCGGAGCCGGTGTGGATGGGGAGCTACGGAATCGGCGTCTCCAGGCTTGTAGCCTGCATTGCCGAAAGCCACATGGACGGGCGCGCAATCGTGTGGCCCATTTCGGCCGCCCCCTTCAAAGTGGAGGTAATTTCGGCGAGGAAAGAGTGCAAAAAAGCCTGTTCGGATCTGGGAGAAGAGCTCGCCTCCCTCGGCCTGGAAGCCCTGGTGGACGACAGGGAAGAATCTGCCGGAGTGAAGTTTGCCGACTGCGACCTTGTGGGCTCCCCCATAACCGCCGTGCTCGGAAGAGGGTACATGGAGAGGGGAGAAGTGGAAGTCAAAGAGAGGGAGAGCGGAAAAGTGCTGAAAGTCCCCGCCAAAAACGCGGCGCAGGAAATCTTGAAGCTTTCTTCCCGCCTCCGCCGGGCGCTGGAGGAGCCCTGCTTAGAATAGTATAGGAACTTAACGGCGGCGGGAAGCCTCGCCAAGGGAGAGGGGGAAAATGTCGATAAAGCTTGACATGCCCAGCATCCGCCAGCTGGCGGAAGATGAAGGGGTAGCAGAGAAAGAGGTCAGGTCCGTTCTGCAAGCCTCCCTCCTGCAGGCTTACAGCAAATTTCCGGGCGCCTGCCCCATAGCCAGGGTGGAAGTCGACGAACGCGGAAATCTGACGATCTGGGGGAAGGAGAGCGAAGAGGAAGAGGAAGCGGACTGCACTCCGGAGGACTTCAACCGCCAGTCCACGGAATTTGTCCGCTCGGCCCTCCGCCAGCTGGTACACCACATGGAAGATGAAAAGCTGTTCGGATCCTTTCTGAACCGCCGGGGCCAGCTCATAACCGGCACCGTGCAGCAAGACGAAAAGGACGAGGACAACATCCACGTGGCCGTAGGCGACACCGAAGCCCTGCTTCCGCGCCGCGAGCAGACTCCGGGCGAAGAGTACCGCCACGGCCAGAGGCTGAGGGTGTACGTGGTGTCGGTGGACCGCAGGCCCAAGGGGCCCGAGATCATAGTCTCCCGCCGCCACCCCAACCTGGTGCAGCTCCTCTTCGAAAAGGAAGTTCCGGAAATGTCGTCCGGGGACGTGAGCATAGTCAAAATAGCCAGGGAGGCGGGGTCTAGGACCAAGATCGCCGTAACTTCCCGCATCCCGGGTTTCAATGCCAAGGGGGCGTTTATAGGCCCCGGCGGAAGCCGGGTGAGGTCGGTGGTTTCCGAGCTCGGAGGCAAAGAGCAGATAGACATAATCGACTACAGCGACGATCCCGCCCGCTACATCGCCAACGCCCTCTCCCCTGCCAAAGTCGAAAAGGTCGACATCCTTTCGCGCGAGAACAGAATGGCCGTGGCCATCGTCGCCAACGAAGATCAGCTCAGGCTCGCCATAGGAGGCCAGGGGGGGCAGAACGCCAGGCTCGCCGCCAGGCTGACCGGATGGAAGATCGCTATCCAGACTCCGGCCCGCTAGGGGCTTTTGTGCGGCGCATGGATGCGCCTGACCCGGGCGATGCGGCCCGGGTCAAGTTAAACTGTTAAAGTTGCATGAGATTTAAGTGGTTGCGCATAACCGGCGGCCTGAAGGGCCGCAAAACGTCGGATAAGTGAGGTGTCAGTGCCTAAAGCGCGTATTTACGAGTTGGCAAAGAAATTTGGAGTGGACAGCGGCACGATTTTGTCAACTCTGAAAGATATGGGAGAGTTTGTAAAGTCTGCTTCTTCGACGGTGGAAGCGCCCGTAGTCAGGCAGCTGGAGATGAAGTTCCAGAAGAACGCATCGCCCCAACCCCAGCAAAAGCACTTCCCCAAAGTTCAGAAGGCCGTTCCCAAAAAGCCCTTCCCTCAGAGCCCGGCGCCATCAAAGGAACCCAAAGAACACAGGGAGAGAAAGCCCGAGCCCAAGCCCGCGCCGTCCCCGAGACCCCATTCTCCCGCCCCCTCTCCGCTTTTCCGCGCCCCGACTCTCCCTGCAACCCCTACGCCTCAGGATTTCTCCAAGCGCCAGGGGCCCAGGCCCGGCAATAATCCCTTCTCTTCGACCCAGGGGATGCATTTTCCCACTCCCAACGACATCCCCAGGCCCCACCCCCTCTCCAAACCTACGGTAAAGCCGAAGGGCGGGCCCCGAGGAAAGAAGGGCGAGGATGCCCCCGCCCAGGGCGGGCAGTTCAGGCGCAAACCCGCCGGAACTTCGGCAGGCAGGGGCGCCTCCCCGTCCGGGCCGAGGTTCAGGAGCGCCTCCGCATCTTCTTCTCCGCGTCCCTTCTCTTCGGCTGCACGCCCCGGCGGGGCTCCCGCCCGCGGCGGCAGGGGCGGGGGCGGAGCTTTCGGGCGACAGGCCCCCGGCGCCCGCTCCCAGAAGAAGAAGAACCACAGGCTGCAGCAAAAAAGGCAGGAATTCCAGGAGCTTCAGACCCCGATCATAGGCGGGGTGAGGCTGCCTGCCGGAAACGGCCAGACTATAACCCTGAGGCAGGGGTCGACCCTGGCAGACCTCGCCGACAAGATCAAGGTCCCCGCAGCCTCCCTCGTTCAGGTGCTCTTCCGCCTGGGCCAGATGGCTACAGTTTCCCAGTCGCTCGATGCGGATCTGTTCCAGATCCTGGGAGACGAAATCGGGTGGAATATAAAGGTGGTCTCCGCCCAGGAGGAAGATGCCCAGCTCCTAAAGCAGTTCGACATCGACCTGGAGCAGGGAGGAAGCGAGGAAAATCTGGTGCCGAGGCCTCCGGTAGTGACCGTCATGGGGCACGTGGACCACGGCAAGACCAGCCTGCTCGACGCCATCCGCAACACCCACGAGCGCAAGAGGGAAGCGGGCGGAATCACCCAGAGCATCGGAGCCTACAGGGTGCAAATCGAGCTGGAAGGGGAAAAGAGGTACATAACCTTCCTCGACACTCCGGGGCACGAGGCCTTCACGGCCATGAGGGCCAGAGGCGCGGAGCTGACGGACGTGGCCATCCTGGTGGTGGCGGCAAACGACGGGGTCATGCCCCAGACCGTCGAGGCCCTCAACCACGCCAAGAGCGCGAATGTGCCCATAGTGGTGGCGGTAAATAAGATAGACCTGCCCGATGCAAACCCGGAGAAGGTGAGAAGCCAGCTTATGGAGTTCGGGCTCGTGCCCGAGGAGTACGGCGGAGACACGATGTTTGTAGACGTGTCTGCAAAGGACGGGACCGGCATAGAAAAGCTGTTGGAGGCGGTCCTGCTCACCTCCGATGCGGATCTCGATCTGCGCACCGACCCCAGCCTCCCCGCCCGCGGAACAGCCGTGGAAGCCAGGCTGGACCGCGGACGCGGACCTGTGGTGAGCGCCCTCATAAAGGAAGGGACTTTGCGCACGGGAGATGCCATCGTGGTGGGCAACGCCTACGGGAAAGTGAGGGCCATGTTCGACGAGGAAGGGGAGCCCATCAAGGAGGCCGGAGCCTCGATGCCCGTGGCCGTCCTGGGGCTTACTTCCCTCCCCGCCGCAGGAGACCTGCTCCTTCAGGCCCCAGACGACCGCATCGCGCGCCAGATAGCCGAAAAGAGGGAGGCTCTGGCCCGCGCGGCGGAGCTGGGCAAGCAGCGCAAGGTGGTATCCCTCGAGAGCCTCAAGGAGCAGTTCAAGAAGTCTGAAGTCGACACCCTCAACCTCGTAATCAAGGGAGATTCTTCGGGAAGCGTGGAGGCCCTTGAAGACGAGCTGATGAAGATCCACGTGGCCGACGGGGTCGGAATCAACGTGATACACAGGGGTGTAGGCGCTATAACCCAAAACGACGTGAACCTGGCCACCGTGGACAAGGCCGTGATAATAGGCTTCAACGTGAGGCCCAACAAGAACATAGCCGAGCTCGCGGAGAAGGAAGGGGTGGAAATCAAGTTCTACACCGTCATCTACCAGGCGACCGAAGAAGTTACGGAGGCCCTGGAGGGAATGCTCAAGCCCGTTTACGAAGAGAGCACCACCTCCCACTCCGAGATACGCCAGATCTTCCGCTCCTCCAAGTTCGGAAACATCGCGGGCGTGATGGTGCTCGACGGGGTAGTGAAGAGGAACTCCAAGGCGAGGATCCTGAGAGAGGGGATAGTCAAGACCAACGATTTGGTCATCACCGGCCTCAGGCGCTTTAAAGACGACGTCACGGAAGTCAAAGCGGGATTTGAAGCCGGAATCAACCTCGGAAGCTTCAACGACATCCAGGAGGGCGACATCATCGAGACTTACGAGATGAAGGAAGTCGACCGCAAGGAGGCCGCCGCAGCCAATGAGCGCGAGAAGGCGGAAGATGGGGAAGAGTGAAGTAAAAGAGGGCCGCATAGCCGACTTTATACAGAGGACCGTGGCAACGGCGATAGAGAGGGATCTCAAAGACCGGGCCCTGAGGGGGGTCACCGTGACGGAGGCCAGGGTCACCCCCGACCTCCACATGGCCTATGTGTATTGGATATGCCCCGGAGGCGGAAGGCAGGAAGCCGAAGAGGCCCTTGAGAGGGCGAAAGGGAAGCTGAGGAGCCGGGTCGCCCGCGGCTGCGGCCTCAGAACTGCCCCGTCTCTGGACTTCCGCTACGACGAGCTTCAGGACAGGGCCATGAGGATAGAGGAGAAAATCGACGAGGCCCTGAGGGAAGACGAAAAAATGGAAGAGGAGAGCTCCGAAAAACGGTTTGCCGGAGAGGAAAACCCGTACAGGGATGCCTGAGCCGGAATCGGGGGCCGTGTGCGTCTACAAGCCCAGGGGCGCCAGCAGCTTTGCGGCGGTGCGCGCGCTCAGGCGCGAATTTTCCTTTAAAAAGGTCGGCCATGCCGGCACTTTGGATCCTCTGGCCGAGGGCCTGCTGATTTTGGGCTTCGGCCGGGGCACCAAGTCCCTGCCTTTGCTCCAGGGCCTGAAAAAAACTTACAGGGCGATCTTCGCCCTGGGATCGGAAAGCTCCACAGAGGACAGCGAGGGCGCTCTTTGCCCCCAGGGGGCCAGGGAAGCCCGGATCGTAAGGGGCCTTACATACAGGAGCCTTGCCGGGGCGGCAAAAAAGTTTACGGGCCCGATAAGCCAGACCCCTTCCCGCTTCAGCGCGCTGCACTTCGAGGGCAAAAGGGCGTATGACCTGGCGCGCTCGGGGCAGGACTTTGACCTGGATCCCAGGCCGGTTGAAATTTACTCTTTCAAAATCGGAAGGCTTTTCCCCCTTCCCCGCGGAGAGGCGCAAAAGACGCTGGGAAAGCGCTGGAACGGGCAGGCGGCCCTGCTGGAGTGCGAAGTTTCCTGCTCCAAAGGCACCTACATCCGCGCTCTGGCCAGAGATTTCGGCAGGGAGCTGGGATGCGGGGCCTACCTCTTTTTCCTGCAGCGCTCCAAAATCGGGCCGTTTTCCCTCAAAGACTGCGCCTCCTGCCGCCTCGAAGGGAAAAGGGTCCGTATCGACAGGTCCCAGGCTCTGGCGAAGATGATGGATCTCCCCTCCCTTCAGAGGCGTTTGGAGGAAAAATGAAGGTTTTCAGGGTTGAAGGCCCCCTGCTTGCGCCCGGACGGCGGAGCCTGGCTTTGGGGAGCTTCGACGGGCTGCACAAGGGGCATCTTTCGGTGCTGTCTCTGGCTAAAGAGGCCGCCCGCGCCCGAAAAATTTCCTGCGCCGCCATGATTTTCGATCCCAGGCCCGACCCCAAAAAGCCCGAGATCACTTCCCTGGCGCAGCAGATGAGGCTCTTTAAGTCCCTCGGCATAGACGAGCTGTTTATAGCGCCCTTCTGCCGGCGCCTGAAAGCCATGCCCTACCAGCAATTTCTCACCCTCCTCTCCTCTTCGGGCGTAGAAGATCTCTCCATCGGGCCCTTCACCTGCCTGGGGGCCGGCGGGGAAGGGACGGTGGAAAAAATGGGGGAGTTTTGCAGATCCCTCCCCCTGCGCCTCAGAGTGTCTCCCGCGGTAGAAGAGCTGGGGGGAAGGGTGAGCTCCACCAGAATCAGGGCGATGCTCAAGGAGGGCAGGGTCCTGGAGGCCTCCGCCCTCCTTTCCCGCCCGCACTCCGTGAGCGGGCTGATCGTCCGCGGCCTCAAAAACGGCCGGAAAATGGGATTTCCTACGGCCAACCTCGGAGGCAAAATAGAGGGGCTCATTCCGGCGGAGGGGGTGTACTGCGGATACCTGGAATGCGGGCAGGCTTTGTGGAGGGCAGCCATCTCGGTGGGCACCAACCCCACCGTAAATCCCGCTTCCCGCCGGGTCACGGTGGAGGCCCACCTGCTCGACGGCTTCTCTTCCTCCCTCTACGGATGCAGCGCGAACGTGCAATTTTTGGACTTTTTGCGCCCCCAGCGGCCTTTCTCCTCCTTTGGCGCCCTGCGGGAAGCCATCGCGCTCGACTGCCGGGAGAGCGAGGAAAGGGTGCCCAGAATTTGATTTTTCAGCCTTTGAGGGTACAATAACGAGGCGTAAAGTGTCATATAGCGGGCATGCCAGCATTCTCTGGTTGCCTGATCAGAGAATCAAAAGTTTCAATTCCATTCGATTTCAACCGGATTTGCGAGGATTTGCAATTTGACTGCTGAAAAAACCAACTCTCCCGAAGACGAAAGCGCCCTGGTGTCCCTGCACAAAGCCCCCAAGCGCCTGAACTTCGCCACGATAAAGGAGCCTATAGAGCTTCCCAACCTTCTGGATGTGCAGACCGAGTCCTTCGACTGGCTCATAGGCAACGAGCGGTGGAAGGAAAAGGTGAAGGAGGATGAAAAGAACGGAACCTTTGAGACCCCGCACGTCAGCGGCCTTGAAGAAGTTTTCGACGACATCTCCCCGATAGAGAACTATGCCAAGACGATGCAGCTGACGTTCAAGAACCCCTCTTTGGACGTGCCCAAGCACACCTGGCAGGAGTGCAAGGAGCAGGGCTGGACTTATGCCGCGGGGCTCTTTGTGGAGGCGGAGTTTACTCACGAAAATATCATCAAAAAGCAGCACGTCTTCATGGGGGACCTCCCCCTCCAGACGCCTCAGGGCACCTTTATAATCTCAGGGGCCGAAAGGGTCGTAGTCTCCCAGCTCGTCAGGAGCCCGGGGGTGTACTTCGACCGCGGAAGCGCGGCCGACGCCGAGAAGGACAAAGAGGTCTTCAGCGGAAGGATCATACCTTCCAGGGGAGCGTGGCTGGAGTTTGAGATCAGCAAGTCCGGCAAATTCGACATAAGGGTCGACAGGCGCAAGAAAGTCCCCGTGATCGTCTTCCTGCAGGGCATGGGGATGAGCATAGACGAGATACGCAGGGAGTTCGAGGGATACCCCATCGTGCTCGACCTCATAAGCTCCCAGGCGATGCAGGGAGGCACCCCGGCGGAATCTAGGGACATGGCTCTGGAAAAGATCGCAAAGCTCGTCCGCCCCAACGACTCGGCCACCCCCGAGAGCGGAAAGATCCTGCTAGACAGCTTCTACTTCAACCACCGCCGCTACGACCTGGCCAGGGTCGGCAGATACAAGATCAATCAGAAGCTGGGCCTGTCTATAGATCCCGAGATGAGGTGGCTGACTAAGGAGGACATCTGCGCCTCCCTCAGGTACCTGTGCGCCATGGCTGCGGGAAAGGAGACAATCTCCGGAATCCGCGACGGGGAAGTGGTGCAGATACCCGTGGAGGCCGACGACATCGACCACTTCGCCAACCGCCACATCCGCCAGGTGGGGGAACTCATACAAAACCAGCTCCGCAGCGGCCTGAACCGCATGGAGAAGGTGATACGCGAGAGGATGACCACCCAGGACGCAGAATCCATCACCCCGCAGTCCCTGCTCAACATCCGCCCCATAGCCACCGCGATACGGGAGTTCTTCGGCACTTCCCAGCTCTCCCAGTTCATGGATCAAAACAATCCCCTCGCAGGGGTGACCAATAAGAGGAGGCTGTCGGCCCTGGGCCCCGGAGGGCTTACCCGCGACAGGGCGAGCATGGAAGTGAGAGACGTCCACTCTTCCCACTACGGGAGGATGTGCCCAATCGAATCCCCCGAGGGCCCCAATATCGGCCTCATAGGATCTTTGGCCACTTTTGCCAAGATCGACACCTACGGCTTCATAGAGGCCCCCTACAGGAAGGTGATCGATCGCAAGGTCACAGATGAAATCACCTATATGACCGCAGACGAGGAGTCCCACCACGTCATCGCCCAGGCCAGCCAGAAGCTGGATAAGGAGGGCCGAATCGAGACTCCCACCGCCCTCGCAAGGGACGGCAAGGAAGAGGCGGTGGATGTGCCGAGCGACGAAGTGGACTACATGGACGTCTCTCCCAGGGAGATGGTCTCCATAGGCTCTTCCCTCATCCCCTTCCTAGAACACGACGAGGGCCACAGGGCCCTGATGGGTGCCAACATGCAGAGGCAGGCAGTACCCCTTATAAAGCCTGATGCGCCCCTGGTGGGGACGGGCAGCGAGTGGAGGACCGCTTACGATTCGGGGGACTGCGTCATAGCCCAAGGGGACGGAGTCGTTTCCTACGTCTCGGCCGACACCATAAAAGTGGCCCAGGATGATGGATCCGAGAGGGAGTACAGCCTCGAAAAGTTCCAGAGGAGCAACCAAACAACCTGTTACAACCAAAAGCCGATAGTGTCGGTGGGAGACAGGGTGGAAAAAGGGAGCGTGATCGCCGACGGACCTGCAATAGACCAGGGGGAGCTCGCCCTCGGAAAGAACCTGATCATAGCCTTCATGCCCTGGAATGGGTACAACTACGAGGATGCCACCATCATCAGCCAGAGGCTCGTAAAAGACGACAGCCTGAGCTCCATCCACATCGAGGGCTATGAAATTGATGCCAGAGACACCAAGCTCGGCCCCGAAGAGATTACGCGCGATCTCCCCAACTGCTCGGAAGAAATGCTGGCCAACCTGGATGAGAACGGGATCATCAGGATTGGGGCAAAGGTGAAGGCCGGAGACATCCTCGTGGGCAAAGTCACCCCCAAAGGCGAGACCGAACTCAATCCAGAAGAGAGGCTGCTTCGGGCGATATTCGGGGAAAAGTCCAGGGAAGTAAAGGACGTGTCCCTGCGCCTACCGCACGGAGAAAGCGGGACCGTCATCTCCGTAAAGGAGATCAGTCGCGAGACCGCACCCGAGGATGCGGAAGAACTGCCCAGCGGAATCAACCGGATCATAAAGGTCTTTGTCGCCCAGCACAGGAAGATCAGCGTGGGAGACAAGCTTTCGGGGCGCCATGGCAACAAGTGCACTGTGGCCCGCATCCTTCCGGAAGAGGATATGCCGTTCCTGGCGGACGGCACCCCGGTAGACATCATGCTCAACCCCCTCTCCGTCCCCTCCAGGATGAACTTGGGGCAGATTCTGGAGTTGCATCTGGGCTGGATAGCCAAGACCGGATGGGACGCCGACTTGGATCCCGGCAACTATAAGTGGAAGGCGGCCATTCCCGAAGAAGCCCTCAAAGCTGCCCCCGGCACCTTGGTGGCGAGCCCGGTATTTGACGGCGTGAAAGACGACGTGCTCGACGGGCTTTTGAAGACCTCCCTTCCCGGGCCTGACGGAGAGAGGCTGGTGGATTCTTCCGGAAAGGCCCTCCTCTACGACGGGCGCACCGGAGAGCCTTTCCCCAAGCCGATATCTGTGGGGATTATGTACATGCTTAAACTCCACCACCTCGTAGACGACAAGATACACACCAGGGCTACTGGACCCTACTCCATGATCACCCAGCAGCCTTTGGGCGGAAAGGCCCAGTTCGGAGGCCAGAGGTTCGGAGAAATGGAAGTGTGGGCTTTGGAGGCCTATGGCGCGGCCTACACGCTTCACGAGCTGATGACGGTAAAGTCCGATGACATGGACGGAAGGGTCAAAGCCTACGGGGCCATAGTCAAAGGGGAGAACCTGCAGGCCGGGGGCATTCCCGAATCCTTCAAGGTCCTCCTCAAGGAGATGCAGTCTCTGGCCCTGAACGTCGAGGTCTTAAACAGCGATGGCAATCCGATAGATCTCGCCAAGGGGTCTGATGACAAGTCCAGTTCCTCGGTCCAGACTCTCGGCCTCGACCTCGGCGCCAGGCCTGAAAAACCTCTGGCCGAATCTTTGGATTGTTAGTTTTGGACTTCAAGTTTAAGGAAATGCGTAAGTGATAGACGTAAACGAGTTCTGCAAGCTGAGAATCAGCATGGCCACTACGGAGGACATCCGCAGCTGGAGCCACGGGGAAATAAAAAAGCCTGAAACCATCAATTACCGCACCCTGAAGCCCGAAAAGGAAGGGCTGTTTAGCGAACAGGTGTTCGGGCCCACCAGGGACTGGGAGTGTGCTTGCGGAAAGTACAAGAGAGTCCGATATAAGGGGATTGTGTGCGAGAGGTGCGGGGTAGAAGTTACCCAGTCCAGGGTCAGGAGGGAGAGGATGGGCCACATCGACCTGGCCGCCCCCGTCACCCACATCTGGTACTTCAAGGGCATCCCCTCTCGCCTCGGCTACCTTCTGGACATCCCTACCCGCGATCTCGAAAAAGTGATCTACTTTGCCTCCTACATCGTCACCTCCGTAGACGAGGCCAAGAGGGAAAAGGACATGCCGGATCTCGAAGCATATTGCAGAGAGAAAATGGAAAAGTTCGAGAAAATCCGGGACAGAAGGATTAAGGACAGGAAGGCCGCCCTCGAAAAGGACATAGAGGAGCTGGAAGAGGAAGGAGCCTCCTCCAAGCAGATTGAAGCCCTGAAGGACGACTTTGACAAGTTTGAGAAGGAAATTAAGGACAGGTGCGAGGAGCAGAAGCAGAAGTACCAAAGCTCCTTTGAGATCTTCAAGTCCCTCAAGAAAAAGGATCTTATAGACGACATAGACCTCTGGCACGACCTGCAGGACAACTATGGGGACTACTTTGAAGGGGGCATGGGGGCCGAGTCCATAAAGAAAATTCTGGAGACTTTGGACCTCAAGGAAATGGACGCCTCCCTCAGGGACACCATCAAGACCGGCACGGGCCAGAAAAAGCAGAAGGCCCTAAAGAGGCTAAAGGTCGTAGACGCCTTCCTCAACACCACCAACAGGCCGGAAGCCATGGTTCTGGAAGCCATCCCCGTCATCCCCCCCGACCTGCGCCCCATGATCCAGCTCGACGGCGGCCGTTTCGCCACTTCGGACTTAAACGACCTCTACAGGAGGGTTATAAACAGGAACAACCGCCTAAAGAGGCTGATAGAGCTGGGCGCCCCCGAGATAATGCTCAACAATGAAAAGAGGATGCTCCAGGAGGCCGTAGATTCCCTCTTTGACAACGGGCGCCGCGGAAAGGTCGTGACGGGAGCCTCCAACAGGCCCCTAAAGTCTCTGGCCATGATGCTCAAGGGCAAGGCCGGCAGGTTCAGGCAGAACCTTTTGGGCAAAAGGGTCGACTTTTCCGGAAGGTCTGTCATCGTCGTGGGCCCCGAGCTCAAGATGCACCAGTGCGGCCTGCCCAAGCCCATGGCCCTGGAGCTTTTCAAGCCCTTCGTCATAAGAAGGCTGGTGGAACTCGAGTACGTCTCGAACATCAAGGGCGCCAAGAGGCTCATAGACAGGATGGATCCTGTGGTCTGGGATGTGCTTGAAGAAGTCATCCACGAGCACCCCGTGCTCCTAAACCGCGCCCCGACCCTCCACAGGCTCTCCATCGAAGCCTTCGAGCCGATACTGGTGGAAGGCAAGGCCATACACCTTCCCCCGCTCGCCTGCGCTCCGTTCAACGCCGACTTCGACGGGGACCAGATGGCCGTGCACCTTCCGCTTTCCGTAGAGGCCCAGGCCGAGAGCCGGATTCTGATGCTCGCCTCTAACAGCATCCTCAAGCCCGCCGACGGACATACCGTCACCATGCCCAGCCAGGACATGATAAT
The DNA here is from genome assembly GCA_017965665.1 of Aeriscardovia sp. Lineage (GTDB taxonomy): Bacteria > Actinomycetota > Actinomycetes > Actinomycetales > Bifidobacteriaceae > RGIG1476. Next base: position 7,712 of record JAGCPN010000003.1, on the reverse strand, counting down.
CGGCCTCTACTGGCTGACCACTACCATCGACGAAGAGCAGGCGGAAGTGGAGGAAGCCAAACAGAAATACTATGCCAAGCACCCCGGCGGGGAGAGAAGGTTCCCCGAAATAGAGGACGCAAAGGGGCAGGGGAGGATCTTTAGCAGCGTGGAAGAGGCCAGGATGGCCCTGGACCGCGGGCAAATCGGAATGCAGTCCAAAGTCCTTATCCGCATGGACAAGGACTTTGTGCTCCCCAAAGGCTGGGAGCCCGGGACGCTCAAGGTTCCCTCCACCGGAGGCGAGGTTAGAGAACAGAGGCTGGAAGACGGCGGATACCTGTTTGCCACCAACTACGGGCGCCTCCTGTTCAACTCCTGCCTGCCCGTGGACTACCCCTTCATAAACTGCCAGGTCTCAAAGAAGATCCTTTCCAAGATCGTCGACGACATCGCCCTGCGCTATGACACCTCCCAGGCCTCCGCCACCCTGGACGCCCTAAAGGACATGGGCTTTACCAGGGCGCAGTGGTCCGGAGTGACTATCGCCTTCTCCGATATCCACGTCCCGCCCGAGAAAGAGGCCGTGATAAAGGACTACGAGGCGAGGACCGACAAGATAAACGAGGAATACTACGCCCTGGCCAATCTGACCGAATTTGAGAGAAGGCAGGAAATCATAAGCCTGTGGACGGCGTGCACGGACCAGATTGCAGAGGACATGGAGGATAACTTCGCCCCCGACAACGACCTGAACATCATGGTCCGCTCCGGCGCCCGCGGCAACTGGATGCAGATCCGCCAGATAGCCGGCATGAGGGGCCTGGTCACCAACCCCAAAGGCGAAATCATCCCAAGGCCCGTGAAATCCAACTACAGGGACGGCCTTTCGTCCCTCGAGTACTTCATCTCCCAGCACGGCGCCCGCAAGGGCCTGGCGGATACGGCGCTCAAGACCGCAGAATCCGGGTACCTGACCCGAAGGCTGGTGGACGTCTCCCAGGAGGTGATAATCCGGGAGAAGGACTGCGGCACCAAGAGGGGGATCGTCATCCCCATAGCGACCCAGGACGAAGAAGGCAACTGGAAAGTGGACGAGTTTGCCGACGCCTCCGCCTATTCCAGGCTCCTGGCCGAAGACGTGGTCGATCCTGAAACCGGAGATCTTCTCATGAACGCCCAGCAGGCGCTCGACATGCAGTCCATAGAGAACCTCGTGGCCCATGGGATCCACGAGGTGAAGGTGAGGTCGGTTCTGACCTGCCAATCCAAACTGGGGGTATGCGCGAGCTGCTACGGCTGGTCGCTGTCTACAAACACCCTCGTCGATATCGGCGAAGCCGTGGGGGTGGTCGCGGCCCAGTCCATAGGCGAGCCCGGCACCCAGCTCACTTTGCGCAGCTTCCACTCCGGCGGCGTCGCCTCCGCTTCCGACATCACCCAGGGCCTCCCCCGAGTAACCGAACTCTTCGAGGCCAGGACCCCCAGGGGCATGGCGCCCATAACCGAACTGGCAGGCACAGTGGAAATTAGCAACGCCGGAAGCCAGAGGATGATAACGATAACGGCTGAGGACGGGGAGAAGAAGGAATACCACCTCAGCAAGAGGACCCCGCTGCTGGTCCACGACGGAGAGAGGGTGGAAGCGGGGACCCAGCTGATTGAAGGGTCCGTAGATCCCAAGGAAGTTCTCAGGATCCGAGGATCCAGGGCGGCGGAAGAGTGCATCGTCAACGGCGTGCACGACGTCTACCGCTCCCAGGGCGTGGGCATTCACGACAAGCACATAGAGGTCATAGTCCACCAGATGGTAGACAAGGTCGTAATCGTGGATTCGGGGGACACCTCCCTTCTTCCGGGGGATCTTGTGAGCAAGGCGGAATTTGCGGCTACGGTGCAAAGCGCACTCGAGAAGGGCCGCAAGCCGGCGGCTGCCAGAGAGTGCCTCCTGGGCATTACCAAAGCGGCCCTGGCCACCGACTCCTGGCTCTCCGCCGCCTCCTTCCAGGAGACCACGAGGGTTCTTACCGAAGCTGCCCTGCAGACCAAGGAAGACAACCTCAACGGCCTCAAGGAGAACGTCATCATAGGCAAGCTCATCCCCGCCGGCACGGGCCTGAGCCGTTACAGAAACAGCGAAGTGGACATGAACAGCGCCGTGAAGGCGAGCATCCACCCCTTCCTCGACATGGACAAGTCCTCCTTCTATGAAGATGAGGACGCCAGCCAGGTAGACCTGAGCGCAGTAGACCTTAACAACCTCGGGGAGGATATGGGCGCGGGGGAGATCCTCTCTCCGCAAGATCCCGGAGCCTTCGGAGTGGAGGATGACAGAGAGCCCCTAGATGAGCCCGACGCCTCTCCCGATGACTTTCCCGACGGCAGCCAAGAGGATATGGACGAGTGATGGAAAAGCCGGACAGGCCTTTCCCGGAGCCGCCGGCCTTCGGGTGGTATCCGGAGGACCGCATCTGGGCCAGGCAGCACGGGCTCACCGACTACCTTGACCGCTCGGATCTGTCGGGAATGGGGGCGGCGCGCAGGTATTCCGAGCCCAAGCACGGCGCCGGCGCAAAATCCGGGGGGACGGTGATTTTGAGGAACACCTCCAACAACTCCATCATCCGCATAAGCTCGGATTCGGTTTTGGGCCGCAAGCCCTCCTCCGACGGCCGGGGGGCCGAAGTGGAACTGGCAGATCCCACCAGGACCATTTCCAGATCCCACGCCCTCATCTACTTTGACGGCGACAAGAACGCCTACGTGAAAGATCTGGGATCTTTGAACGGGACTTTTGTAATAAAGGACTCTACTGAAAAAAAGGCGTCCCCCGAAGCGCCGGTGCAGCTGGAGGGGGGAGTGCTGCTCAGGCTGGGGGACGAGTTTTACGAAGTCTCTATAGAGTAGGGGAAGCCTCCCCCTTCCTCTTTTGGAGGGCTTCCTGCACCTCCGGGTCGTCCAGGCCCTCAAACCATTCCAAAAGCTCCGGGTAGCAGTTGGGATTTTGGGCGAGGTATTTTCGCAACTCCGGAAAGTTTTGGGCGATGTCGTGCTGGATCATGGCGTCTTTGACTTCCATCACCTGCTCGGGGGTGTAGAGGGGCCCCTCTTCCTGCTTGAAAGCCGAAGGGGAGAGCGGGATGGACTCGGTCATGATCCTCTCCATTATGATTTTCTTCGTCTTTTCGTCTCCGAAGCGCGCGAGCCAGGCCAAAAGGCCGGGATAGGCCCTGGGGTGGCTCGCCACGTTCGGGCCGAACTCCGGATTTTCATAGGCTATCAGCGCGAGCAGGGAAGGATCGGCGTTCTCATCCTGAACCGCCCGGCAGGCTTCGTCGTAATCTACCATGCTTTCTCCTTACTCTCTTTGGACGTGGAGGTTCTCCATGGTGGCGTCCGAAATAAAATCTATGTCTTCTTCAGGCGAGAGCCTGGAGACGAGCCAGCCGCCCCCGCACTCAGCCTTTACGTCCACCACCAGCACCGTGGCGTTGTCGCTCCCCCCTCCGTCGAGGGCTGCCTCCACCAGCGAGTGGGCCACCTCCTTGGGGCTCTTGGAGGCCGAGCACAGATTCGCCAGCTTGCTCAAACTCATCTGGGTGTAGATTCCGTCGGAGCAAATTATAAATCTTCCGCCTAAATCGGCCCTGAAGAAGTCGGGATTGAGAGGGGAGGGGGATCCTATGGCCTGTGTGATCAGGTTTCTGGGTATGAGCTTTTCGGCCTGTTCGGGCAGGTACTTTCCCGTGTCGATGGCTTTTTGCTGTTCGGAGTGGTCGTGGGTGATCTGTTCGAAAGTGGACCTGTCGAAGCCTTCGGGGGAAGGGCACACGTGGTAAGTCCTGGAGTCGCCCACGTTCACCACGTACCAGGCGTTTCCCTCTTCCTCCATGTCGGTGTCTTTGAGGATGAGCCCGCTCAGGGTGGTCCCGGCCACTCCGCCTTCCCTGGCCCCGATTTCCCCTACCACATCCTGGGCTTCCTGCATGCAGCCTAAGATCTCCCCTTTGGTCCGGATTTTGCAGTTGCCCAGCTTCTCCATGACGGACATGCACGTGGCGCTGGCCTGCCTGCCCTTCACTCCCCCGCCCATGCCGTCGGCCACCAGGTAGAGCCCCTCGACTTCGAGGTACGAATCCTGGTTGTCGGCCCTCTTCAGGCCTATGTCGGAGCAGGCGGCGCTGGAGATGTCGATTTTGCTCATTTAAAGTCTTTCTATGCAAATTACACTAATATCCTATTATCTTCCCGCATATCTGAAATTGCGCATTGCGCAAAAAGACCTCCAAAGGGTAAAATCGAAGGGCTTACTTGCGCTGAGCGCAGGTATTTTTTCTTTTTGCTTATATTAGAAAAACCATCGGGCCGGTGGGCATTGGCTGTGCGCAGGGCGCATTGTGCGCCCCCGACCCGCAATGAAAAAGGGGTCGGATGCCTACAATCCAACAACTCGTCCGCAACGGACGCAAGCCAAAGACGAAGAAATCCAAAACTTTGGCACTCAAGGGATCCCCTCTGCGCAGAGGGGTCTGCACGCGTGTATACACCACCACCCCCAAGAAGCCTAACAGCGCCTTGAGGAAGGTGGCCCGTGTGAAGCTGAGCTCGGGCTACGAAGTGACTGCCTACATTCCCGGAGAGGGGCACAACCTTCAGGAACACTCCATCGTCCTCGTCAGGGGCGGCAGGGTCAAGGACCTGCCCGGCGTGCGCTACCACATTGTCCGGGGGGCTTTGGACACCCAGGGCGTCAAGGATCGCAAACAGGGCCGCTCCCTGTACGGAACGAAGAAGGCTAAGTAGAGATGTCACGCAAAGGACCTGCGAAAAAGCGCACGATAGAGCCGGATCCCATTTACAAGTCCACCACGGTGGCCCAGCTCATAAATAAGGTTTTGAAAGACGGAAAGAAATCCGTAGCGGAAACGATAGTCTACACTGCCCTCGAAAAGGTGGGCAAGAAGAGCGATCAGGAAGCTTTGGGAGTGCTCAAGAGGGCGCTGGACAACGTCCGCCCGACTTTGGAAGTGCGCAGCCGCAGGGTCGGCGGCGCCACCTACCAGGTGCCTGTCGAAGTGCGCCCCGCCAGGGCCAACACCCTCTCTTTGAGGTGGCTGACCAACTACGCCAGGCTGAGGAAGGAAAAGTCCATGTCCGACAGGCTGGCCAACGAAATTCTGGACGCCTCCAACGGGCTCGGCATGGCCGTCAAGAAGCGCGAAGACACCCACAAGATGGCCGAAGCCAACCGCGCCTTCGCCCACTATCGCTGGTAGTAGGAAAGGGATACGCATATGCCGCAAGTGCTCACTGATTTGAACAGGATCAGGAACATCGGGATCATGGCCCACATAGATGCGGGCAAGACCACCACGACCGAGAGGATCCTGTACTATACCGGGGTCAACTATAAGATTGGGGAGACCCACGACGGCGACTCGACCATGGACTGGATGGATCAGGAAAAGGAGCGCGGGATAACCATCACTTCCGCCGCCATAACCTGCTTTTGGAACAGGCAGACCCACGATCCTGAAGAACAGTTCCAGATAAACATCATCGACACCCCCGGCCACGTCGATTTTACGGCCGAAGTCGAAAGGTCCCTCAGGGTGCTCGATGGGGCCGTGGCGGTCTTTGACGCCAAGGAAGGCGTGGAGCCACAGTCTGAAACCGTCTGGAGGCAGGCCGACAAGTACGGAGTGCCCAGAATCTGCTTCATCAACAAGATGGACAAGCTCGGGGCCAATTTCTTCTACTCCGTAGACACCATCAAGACCAAGCTCGGAGCGCGCCCCCTGGTGATGCAGATCCCGGTGGGAAGCGAAAACGACTTCGACGGCGTGGTGGACCTGGTGAGGATGAAGGCATACCTCTGGAAAGGGGACGTGAAGAAGAGCGACCAGGGCGCCCACTACGAAGTGACCGACGTCCCTGCCGACCTCATGGAGATGGCCGAAAAGTACAGGACCGAGCTGGTGGAGGCGGCCGCCGAAACCGACGAAAAGCTCATGGACAAGTACTTTGAGACGGGCGAGCTTTCCGAAGCGGAAATCCGCGAAGGCGTGAGGACTTTGACCATACACTCCGACGCCTACCCGGTCTTCTGCGGCTCTGCCTTCAAGGACAAGGGCATCCAGCCCCTCCTCGACGCCGTGGTGGACTACCTGCCCAGCCCCGAGGACGTCCCGGCCATCGTAGGCTACGAACCCGGAGACGAGAGCGTGGAAATCGACAGGAAGCCCGTCATCTCCGATCCCTTCTCCGCCCTGGCCTTCAAGATCGCCGTCCACCCCTTCTACGGAAAGCTCATATACGTGAGGGTGTACTCGGGGTCCGTCAAACCGGGAGACACCGTCCTCAACTCCACCTCCGGAAAGAGGGAGAGGGTCGGCAAGATCTTCCAGATGCACTCCAACAAGGAAATACCGATGGACGAGGCCTTCGCGGGCAACATCTACGCCTTCGTGGGCCTGAAGAACGTCGGCACCGGAGACACGCTCTGCGATCCTAAGAACCCCATCTGCCTGGAGTCCATGACCTTCCCCGACCCCGTGATCCAGATCGCCGTCGAGCCCAAGAGCAAGGCCGATCAGGAAAAGATGGGGATAGCGCTCGCCCGCCTCGCCGACGAGGATCCGACCTTCCAGGTCAAGACCGACCAGGAGAGCGGGCAGACCCTGATTTCCGGAATGGGAGAGCTCCAGCTAGACATCATCGTCGACAGGATGCGCAGGGAGTTCCACGTGGACTGCAACGTGGGCAAGCCCCAGGTCGCCTACAGGGAGACCATAAGGAGGGCGGTGCCCGAGTTCGAGTACACCCACAAGAAGCAGACCGGAGGCTCCGGCCAGTTCGCGAGGGTCCAGCTCAACTTCATGCCCATCGATGAGAACAATCCCGACGAGAAGGGCAAGGACTTCATCTTCGTCGACAAGATCACCGGAGGCGTCATCTCTTCCGAGTACATCCCCTCCGTTGAAGCCGGCATCAAGGAAGCGATGGAATCTGGCATTTTGGCGGGCTACCCCATGGTGGGCGTCAAAGCCGAGCTCATAGACGGACAGATGCACCCCGTGGACTCTTCCGAACTGGCATTCAAGGTCGCCGGCTCCATGGCCTTCAAGGGCGCCGCCCTCAAGGCCGACCCCGTACTCCTCGAGCCGATAATGGCCGTCGAAGTCAGGACCCCCGAAGAGTACATGGGCGACGTCATAGGCGATCTCAACTCCAGGCGCGGAAGGATTGAAAACATGACCGACGCCACCAGGGTGAAGGTGATAGATGCCAAGGTCCCCCTCGCCGAGATGTTCGGATACATCGGAGACCTTCGCTCCAAGACACAGGGCAGGGCCGTCTACAGCATGCAGATGGATTCCTACGCCGAGGTGCCCAAAAACATAGCCGACGAGATCATCAAGCAGCAGAGGGGCGAATAGCCCCGGCTCCATTTCCATGAGGAAATGGATAATGATAAGGCAAAATATAAAATAAGATCAGCTTCTTACCTGAAGCGATAAGTTGTCCAGGAGGACTTTAATGGCAGAAAAGGCAAAATACGAGCGCACCAAGCCGCACGTGAACGTGGGCACCATTGGGCACATCGTCCTAGGCTAGACCTCTTTGTCCGCGGCCATCTCCACGGTTCTTCACGAAGAGTATCCGGACGTCAACGCCGAGTACAAGTTCGACCAGATTGACGCCGCCCCCGAAGAGAAGCAGCGCGGCTTCAT
>JAGCPN010000002.1 GCA_017965665.1 Aeriscardovia sp. | reverse complement strand
TCATATCCTCGGCTGACTTGTAAATGCCGTTGGTGGTCACGGCCCTCTGGGCTACCTTGTTGAACTTGCAGGAGCAGTATTTGTCCTCGTAGGACTTGATGTCATCTGCCGTTAGTTCTTTCATTGGACACTTCCTTGTTTGTCCCAAGCGTCAGAGATATTTTTCTCTAACTCCCTTTACATTAACCTCTTAAAATTGGAGACTATTGCAATTTCACCTTGAGTAAAATTTTACTTTACATCAGGCGCCTGCGGGGACGATCCGGATTTTCCGTCCTTGCCCGCGGAGGCTGAAGCGAGCTTGGCCTGCAGCGCAGCCTCTTTTTTCTCTATCCTCTTTTCTTTCCTGCCGAGTTCGGCTTCCCTCTTGATTTCTATGTTCCGCTTTATTTCTTCAAGTGAAAAGCCTTTGATCATCTTCCTGTCGTCGAGGAAGACAAAGAGGATGGCGGCGGCTCCGGCCACGCAGGCGCCCAGGATTATGGTCTTAAGCGTGAACTGGAAGACCATGTAGAAAGCTATGAGGAGGGCGATTATCGGTATAGTGTAGCCGCCCCCGAGCTTGAACCCGTGGTTGGGGAATTTCTTGTCGTGCTTGAACTTCATGACGGCCAGGATGCTGGGCACGTACTGCACAAAAGAGGCGAACACTATCATCCCTACCAGGAACAGGTAGGACTGCGTGACAAGGAAGCAGCTCACGATCGTGGTGATGATTACCGACACCCACGGGGCCTCGAAGCGATTCATCTTTCCAAAGAACTTGGGGAGCATCGCGTGCTCGTTGGAGAGGGAGGCCATGAGGGCGGGAGTGTTGAAGCTTGTGGCAAAGCCCACTCCGAAAATCGACATGAGCATGCCGATTATCACGACTACGTACCCCCAGGTTCCGACGGCCTTTCTGAAGGCCACGGCTATGGGGAGGGAGTAGTTGACCATGCTGGCTCCCAAAACCCCAATGGCAAAGAGCATCATAAGTCCGTAGAGGATGGTCACGGTGATCATCACGCCTATCAGGACCCTCGGTATGTTCTTTTCAGGATCGACCATCTGGCTGGCCGCTATGGGGATGAAAGAGAATCCGGTGAACATATAGAAGACGACGCTGAAGGCGTTGCCGAAGTGAGAGGAGAAGGCGCCTATGCTCTTTCCTGCGGCCACAGGCATCACGGGGTGGAAGTTGGCGCCGTGCATGAAGAAGGCGGCCACAACTATAAACAGGATTATTACGGCAATTTTCGCGCCGGAAGAGATGTTGTCCACCCACTTTACAAGCGTTCTTCCGAATATGTTTATTATTCCGAAGACCACGACCAGCCCAATGCAGGACCAGACGCGGATCTGGGTGTTGTTAAAGGCCGGAATGAAAGCCTGGAGCGTGGTAAAGAGGGCTACGGTTTCCGCTGCCACCGTGCAGCAGCCAAGGAACCAGACGAAAATTCCGAGTTCATAGCCCACAAAGGGGCCGAAGGCATGGTATGAGTAAAGCCATGCCGCGCCGGCTCCGGAGAACCTGGAGGCCAAATCGGCATAGCACAGCGCTATGAGGCTCACGGTTATGGCGGCGGCTATCAGGACCACTATGCTCATAAGGTCCATGTACTGGTAGATGGTCTGAGGCAAAAGGAATGCCCCGGAGCCTATGACCCCGTTGATTCCCAAAAGGTAAATGGACCAAAACCCCAGTTGTTTTGGTTTCTTCGCGGCGTTCATGCGAATGACTCTTCTCTCTAGATATCCTGCCTAAAAATACTATGCATATTTTAAAACTCCGAGAGCATTGCTACTTGACTATTTTGTCGCCCAGCTCAAAATATAATGGCAATTTGATTGCAAAAAATCCGCTGAAAATTATAGGGCATAAAAAAGTACCCCCGAAGAGAATCGAACTCTTGTTGTCAGAGTGAAAGTCTGATGTCCTGACCATTAGACGACGGGGGCAAAGCCAAGGATTATTCTACCAGGCTGTTGCAACCGACGCAACCCGTAAAAGGCGATTGTTGGGAGGGGAGTTATGCGGGCCTCTAGAGACAGATGGATGGTTTACCTGGGAATAATAGCCTGCACTATTTTGGCTGTCACTTCTACATTTGCAAACAAGTGCGTGAACGTCATGTATCCGAAGATTGCCGTGGATTTCAACGTGAGCGTGAATGCCACGGAGTGGATAACTACGGGCTATATGCTCAGCCAGGCGGTCGTGGCGGCCTCTACAGCCTACATCCTCAAAAAAGTGCATGCCAAGAAGGTGGAGATAACCGGATGCTCCTTATACTTAGGGGGCACACTCCTGTGCGCCCTCGCCCCTTCTTTCGCTCCCCTGATAATCGGCAGGATTGTGCAGGGTATGGCGGTAGGACTTGAGTACCCCACCACCCTCTTTCTGATCCTCACCCAGATTTCCCCCCGGAAGAGGGCTACTGCCTCCGGAATATTGGGAGGTCTCATCGGAGTGGCAGTCGCATTGGGGCCCATGTGGGCCGGATGGCTTGAAAACTTCACGAGCTGGCGCTGGGTGTTTTGGAGCCTGGTTCCCTTCGTAGTAATTTCCCTCATCCTCACCGTCCCCTTCGTCAGAAATAAGCCGCAGGGTACCGACACCAAGTTCAGCTTTCTCTCTTTGGCCCTTATGGCGGCCGGGCTCGCAGTTTTGGACTTTGCAATTTCGTCTGCAGGTTCCACCGGATTTGACTGGAGATTCTGGCTCCTGCTCGCGGGAGGAGTGCTCATTATGGCCATATTCGTCCTGACTAACCGCAATGCCAGAAGGCGCCTCTTCCAGCTCGATCTGCTTATTATTCCGGCCATAGCCTGCGGGGCTATAATCTATTTCCTTTCCGAGGCTGTCAATATCGGGATGCAGGCCCTCATTCCCACTTACGCGCAGTATGCCCTGAACAGTTCACCCTTTATATCGGGCCTGATTTTGGCTCCGGGGAGCCTGCTGGGATCGGTCGGGGCCATCGTGAGCGGAAAATGGGCCGACAAAAAGGGATACGGCGCCCCTCTGCTGACAGGATCTGTGATGATGTGCGTAGGGACTGCGTTGGTCTACTTCCTCCAGCCGGTCCTTAACGCCGGCATAACCTGCTTTTTCTATATTTTCCAGAGGACGGGCTTCGCCTTCCTCTTCACAAACACCATAACCGGAGCCTGCAGCATGCTTCCGGAGTCCAAAACTCCCGATATCAATGCAATGTTTAGCGTATTAAACAACTATTCCGCTTCAGTCGGAAGCGCCGTAATGCTCTCATCCTTCTCCCTGACTGTGGCAGGCAGAAAAGGCTTGGGAGCTGCATATGCGGGAGGAAAGGTCTCTTTCGGATTGGGATTCTGGCTCACTTTGGCTATGGTGGCGATAGCTGTGATCTTCTACTTTCTCACTAAAAAAAGGAAAGCCGGAACAAGCCGGCTGGAAGAAACTAAGCACTGATTGGAGTTAGACACTTGCAATTTGGAGCGGATGACGGGAATTGAACCCGCGTCATCAGTTTGGAAGACTGAGACTCTACCATTGAGCTACATCCGCAACGCTTAAATTATAGCACGACTTTTGAAAATCCCCGTACCCGGCAAGAGGTTTTCCGACTGGATCCTGCGGCGCTGCACTGGTTTCGCCGAGGGAGAATTTTCTCTACAGGACAGGTTATTTCCGCAGCCTGCGCGCCGTTAAATTAAAATTTATGGTATGCAAGTCAAATCTGATAAAACTTACAGAGCCCAAGACGACTTTTACCGTTTCATAAACCATGAGTGGCTGGACACCTACACCCTCCCGCCCGACAAATCCCGCTTCGGCACTTTTGACAAGCTCGCCGAACAGAGCGACGAAGACATCCACTCCATCCTCGAGGATTCTGCAAATAAGGACCTCAAGTCCTCGGTCCTCTACAGAAAGTTCATGGATCAGGACGCCATCGAGGCGAAGGGGATAGAGCCCATAGCCGAATCCATAAAGGAAATCAAAGACGCAAAGTCCATGGAGGACCTTCTCAAAGTCATGGCCCCCCTAGATTCCCTTCTGGATCTCCCCTTCGATATCATGGTCTTTGCAGATCCCAAAGATCCCGATATCAACGCCGTCCACATCATGCAGGGGGGAATCGGCCTTCCCGACGAGTCCTATTACAGAGAGCCCCGCTACGCCAAGATAGTGGAAGCCTACCAGAAGATGCTTTCCGCCCTCTTCGGCCTGATAGGGGAAAAAGATCCCGACGCAATGGCTAAAACCGTGGTCGACCTTGAGACCAAGATCGCCCACTTCCACTGGGATTCTGTCCAGGTCAGAGACGACATCAAGACCTACAACCCCATGACGAGGGATGAATTTGCAGACAAGCTCTCCAATTTCAACGTCCCCGACTGGATTGCTTTGGTGCAGGCGTCTTACGAGACGCATGCAATCTCCGAGAGCGTGCCTGTGAACTTCCAAAGCGCCATAGAGAAAGTTATAGTCCACGAGCCCTCCTTCCTCGACGGGCTCAACGGGCTTTGGAAGGAAGAGGGAGTGGAGGCGTGGAAAGACTGGGCCCTGGCCAGGCTCCTCACCAATTCCGCATCCTTCCTCACCAAAGCTTTTGACGACACCTCCTTCGATTTCTACGGCAAGGTCCTTAAAGGCCAGCCCGCCCAGAAAGACAGGTGGAAGAGAGCCGTGTCGCTTGTAAACTCCATAAGCGGCGAAGAAGTGGGCAAGATATATGTCAAGCTTCATTTCCCTGCCTCTTCCAAGGAGCAGGTAAAAGAGCTCGTGGGAAACCTCCTGGCAGCTTACAAGGTCTCGATTGCCAACTGCCCGTGGCTGGGAGATGAGACCAAAGGGCGTGCCCTGGACAAGCTCGCCCTCTTCACCCCCATGATCGGCTACCCCGAGGAGTGGAAGGACTATTCCGCCCTGGAAGTGGACGATTCCAAAGACCTCATGGACAACATGCGCTCTTCCTACCTCTTCATGACGGCCAAAGAGTTCGCTAAAGCCGGAAAGAAGGTAGACAAGGGCGAGTGGGAGATGAACCCGCAGACCGTGAACGCCTATTACGAGCCCACTTTGAACGAAATAGTATTCCCGGCGGCCATCCTCCAAGATCCCTTCTTCAGCCCTGACCGCCCCAAGAGCGCAAACTTCGGAGGCATAGGCTGCGTCATAGGCCACGAGATCGGGCATGGTTTCGACGACCAGGGCAGCTGCTACGACGGACACGGGCGCCTCGAGAACTGGTGGACCGATGACGACAGGAAGAACTTCAAGGCCCTTACCCAAAAGCTGATAGATCAGTACAACAAACTCGTCCCCCTGCAGCTTGAAGAGGAGTACGCCAAGGAAGGCAAGGCCGACCAGGCCCCGCATGTCAACGGCGCTATGACGATAGGCGAAAACATCGGAGACCTCTCGGGTGTCGACATCTCCCTCAAGGCCCTGGCCATCCATCACGGCCTCAAGGTCGACACCTTGGACGACCTCAAAGCTTCCATCAAGGAAATGGGCGAGGCCGAAGCCAAGCTGTTCTTCTCCAACTACGCCTTGATTTGGAGGATGAAGATCAGGGACGCCTTCGCAGAGCAGCTCCTGGCCATAGATCCCCACTCTCCTGCAGAGTTCAGGACCAACCAGATCCTCAAGAATGTGGACGCTTTCGACGCCACTTATGATGTAAAGCCCGGCGACGGCATGTGGCTCGATCCTGACGACAGAGTGAGAATTTGGTAAAACTTGAGAATGTATACACGTCTGTGTATATTTTTCTCAAGGAGGGGATGTAGCTCAGTCGGTTAGAGCGGCGAACCCATAATTCGTTGGTCCGGGGTTCAAGTCCCTGCATCCCCACTTACTCCCCCGCTTTGTGCGGGGGATTTTCGTATTTGCCCCGCGTTCTTTATTTAGGAGGGTGTGCTCAATAGCATGCTTTCCAATTTATGGATTTTTAAAAAGGGGCATAGATTTAAAAGTTCCAGGATGTTTTACAGGCTCGGAACACACTTTCGACAACCTCTACCTCAACTCCTCCGTAATCGAAATTGTAAAGAGGCTCTACCAAAATCCTGAAATGAAGCAGCTCTTCCCGAATGACGAAGAAAGGCTTGGCTACATCTTCTCCCGCCAGGTCTTCGGGACTGCACCTTCCGAAATCATTTACAGGATAGCTACCAACTTCATCTTCGGCTTTAGCGATAACGGGATAATCCCCGACAGATACCGCCAAAACTTTGCGATCGCAGATTCCGCCGAGCTCGCCAAGGAGGGCAGGCTCGCCTCCTTTGTAGAAGAGCGCTTCGGGCATCTCCTTTTGGATTCTTACAGCGACTGAACCTTGCGCCGGCAAGGGGCAGATCTCGTGCCCCCGTCCGGGGGCTTCCCTTTTTTCAGGCGCCCTTTTTGCAAGCCAAAGGAGTAACTTAGGGGCTGTTGGTAAAATTCCATAAGACTTGCATAAAAAAGAGTTTCTAAAGAAAGCTTTACAGTGTCAGATTTCATATTCCAAATGGACCATGTGCGCAAGGCCTTCGGTGACAAAGTCATCTTAGGAGACGTCTCGGTCAACTTCCTCAAAGGGGCCAAAATCGGAGTTGTGGGCCCCAACGGCATGGGAAAATCCACCCTGCTTAAAATCATGGCCGGCAAAGAAGAGCCCTCCAACGGCTCGGTTCAGGTGGCCTCCGGCGCCACGGTAGGCCTGCTCGACCAGGATCCCGAACTGGATCCGAACAAGACCGTGAGGGAAGTGGTGGAAGAGGGTATAGGCCCAATCAAAGAAAAGCTCGACCGCTACAACAAGATAAGCGAGCAGCTTGCCGATCCCGAGGCCGACTACGATTCCCTTTTGGCCGAGATGGGGAAGCTGCAGGAGGAAATAGATGCAGCCGACGGCTGGGAGGTTGACAGCGCCCTGCAGCAGGCCATGAACGCCCTGCAGTGCCCTGACGAGGATGCCAAAATCAGCGTCCTTTCCGGAGGGGAGAGGAGAAGGGTAGCCCTCTGCCGCCTCCTTCTTCAGGCCCCCGACCTCCTCCTTTTGGACGAGCCTACAAACCACCTGGACGCCGAGTCCATCCTCTGGCTCGAAAAATTCCTAAAGGACTACAAAGGGGCCGTCATCGCCATCACCCACGACAGGGCCTTTTTGGATTCCATGGCCCAGTGGATATGCGAAGTGGACAGGGGCAGCCTCTACGGATACGAAGGCAACTACAGCACGTACCTCGAGGCCAAGCAGAAAAGGATGGAGATACAGGGGCAGAAGGACGCGAAACTCGCCAAGAGGATCAAAAGCGAGCTCGAGTGGGTGCACTCCTCCCCCAAGGCCAGGCAGGCCAAAAACAGGGCCAGGCTGGAGAGGTACGACCAGATGGTGGCAGAAGAAGCCGCTTCGAAGAAGTCCGACTTTACCGACATCCACATCCCCAATCCCCCCCGCCTGGGATCCGACGTTTTGGAAGTCAAGAACCTCACAAAGAAGTTCGGAGACAGGACCCTCATGGAAAACCTGAGCTTCACTCTCCCCAGAAACGGCATCGTGGGCGTTATAGGGCCCAACGGAGTGGGAAAGACCACGCTTTTCAAGATGATTGCAGGACTTGAAAAGCCCACCGAAGGGGAGATAAAGCTGGGATCTACGGTGCAGATAAGCTACGTGGACCAGAACAGGGAGAAGATAGATCCCAAAAAAACCCTCTGGGAAGTCGTGTCCGACGGAGAGCAGTTCATAGAGGCCGGCGGACAGCAGATCCCCTCCAGGGCCTACACGGCCAGTTTCGGATTTAAGGGATCCGACCAGCAAAAGCTCGCCGGAATGCTCTCGGGCGGGGAAAAGAACCGTTTGAACCTCGCCCTCACGCTGAAGAAGGCGGGAAACCTCCTCCTTTTGGACGAGCCTACAAACGACCTGGACGTCGAGACGCTGGAGAGCCTGGAAGGGGCGCTGGAAGAGTTTCCCGGCTGCGCCGTGGTCATCTCCCATGACCGCTGGTTTTTGGACCGCCTCGCCACCCACATCCTCGCCTGGGAGGGGACGGAGGAAGATCCTGCCCGCTGGCACTGGTTTGAAGGGAACTTCCAGGCCTACCAGGAAGACAGGGTGAAAAGGCTGGGAGAAGAGGCGAGCCGCCCCCACATGATCCACCGAAAGCTCACTCGAGGCTGAGCCTAGGCCGCCTGTGCCCCCGGATCTGTCTGCCGGGGGCTCTTTTTTTCGCCCTTTTTGCCGCCGGGAGGGGGAAGCTGGCACCACTTTTCAACTGCGATCCCGCACGCGGCATCCAGCAGGCTTACAACTGCCGCCACTGCGCAGGTAATCAAAGCGTGCCTGAAGAAGGAAGCCTGAGCCTTGGAAGCTATCTCGATTAACTGCCCTGCAAACCATCCGGCGAGAAACGATCCCCCTATGGCCAGGGCCTTGGCCGAGGCTAGGGTGAGAAAGGCCCTTCCGGGATCCATGTACTTGAGGGTCCCTTTCACGTACCGCCTCACCGTGAGTCCCATTATCAGGACTGCCACGCCCAAAAGCAGGAGTATCGCCGAAGCCGCGTAGGTCGTGCCCAAAAGGGGAAGATTTGTCATCAGGCCTATGAACCTGGCGAAAACGTATCCGAGGGCCGCCCCGGCTATAAGGGCCAGGGCGAGGGCCGCCCAAGAGGTCCTTCTGGCCTTCATAAGCTCCTATCTGCCCGCTTCGGCGTTGGGCTGGGAGGGGGTATCTATTGTGTCTATGGAGTGGGCGAGCTTGGCGGGGATGGGGACCGGGGGGATGTCGGAGACGGGGCGGGCAGGGTTTGAAAGCCACTGGGGCCTCTCCGGACTCATGACGACGTTTGCAAAGAGGCGCTTTAAGTCGGCCGGCCCCAGAGTTTCCTTGTCCATGAGCTCTTTGACCATTTCGTCCAGTATCGCCCTGTTCTGGTTGATGACCCTCCACGCCTCCGTGTGGGCGTTTTCCACCAGGGCGAGGACTTCCTGGTCGATGATTTCCTGCGTCTTTTCGGAGAAGGGGTGGGGGCGGATGTCTTCCATAGATTCCTGGCTGTCGGATTCGTCTCCCCACTTTATCGCCCCGAGCTTCTGGCTAAATCCGTACTGGAGCACCATGGCCCGGGCTATGTTGGTGGCCTTCTCGATATCGTTGGAGGCTCCGGTGGTCGGATCGTGGAAGACGATTTCCTCTGCGGTCCTGCCGCCCATGGCGTAGGCCATCTGGTCGAGGAGGGCGTCGCGGGTCTCCGAATACCTGTCGGTTTGGGGCATTACGGCGGTGTAGCCCAGGGCGCGGCCCCTGGGGAGGATGGTGACTTTCGTCACGGGATCGGTGTGATGCATGCAGGCCGCCACCAGGGCGTGCCCGCTCTCGTGGTAGGCGGTATTTCTCAGCTCGTCTAGGGCCATGCCCTTCCACTGGCGCCTGGGACCCGCCATGACCCTGTCTATGGCCTCGTCTATCGCCCTCATGTCTATCAGCTGGGCGTTGGATCTGGCGGTCAAAAGCGCCGCCTCGTTTAAGACGTTTGCAAGGTCCGCCCCGGTAAAGCCCGGGGTCCTCACGGCTATAAGGTGCAGGTCGATATTGGGGACGAAGGGCTTGCCCTTGGCGTGCACCTTCAAAATGGCTTCCCTGCCCTGAAGGTCGGGAGCCTCCACAGCGACCTGCCTGTCAAAGCGCCCGGGGCGCAGCAGAGCCTTGTCCAAAACGTCCGGCCTGTTGGTGGCGGCGATGACGATAATCCCCGTGTCGTTGTTGAAGCCGTCCATCTCGACCAACAGCTGGTTTAGGGTCTGCTCCCTCTCGTCGTGGCCGCCGGTCATGCCCGATCCCCTCTTGCGGCCCACGGCGTCGATCTCGTCTATGAAGATGATGGCGGGGGCGTGCTTCTTGGCCTCGTCAAAGAGCTCCCTCACCCTGGATGCGCCCAGGCCCACAAACATTTCAACAAAGTCCGAGCCCGCCATGGCGTAGAAGGGCACCCCGGCCTCTCCCGCGATGGCCCTGGCCAGGAGGGTCTTTCCGGTTCCGGGGGGGCCGTAGAGGAGGACCCCCCTGGGGATCCTGGCGCCCAGCCTCCTGTATTTGGCGGGATCTTTGAGGAAGTCTTTGATCTCCTCCACTTCCTGCACTGCCGCAGGCTCCCCTGCCACGTCCGTAAACTTCGTCTTGGGGATTTCGGAGTTGGGAAGGCGGTTGCTTTTCTTTCCGCCCATACCCATAATCCCGCCGGCCCCGCTCTGGAGCTTGCTCATGAGCCACCAGAAGACCAAAAAGAGGATGATCAGGGGAAGGAGGGAAGTTAAAAGGTAGCTCCATACGCTGTTGTTGGGGACGATGGAGTTGTACTTGTACCCGCTCCGGCTGGTGGCCTTTTCCACGGCCTCTGCCACTTGGGAGCCCTGGGCCAGGACGTAGTAGAACTGGACGTCTTTGCCGTAGTTCACGGCCTTGCCGTCGATGGTGGGGGCGTAGTTGTTGTCGAGCTGCAGGGTGACAAGCTGCTTAGGCCCGTTGATGGTGGCCGAATCCACCTGCACCGAGCCCTGCTGCTTTAGGAGGGTCAGCCCCTCCTGGGTGCTTATGGTCTTAGCCCCGCGATCTCCCAAAAACTCGAACAGCAAAAACGCGAGAATCAGTATGCTTGCAATCCATATCCAGGGCTGGCTCCAAAAAGACCGCCTATGGCCTCCATTGCTTGAATTTGGAGAGGGCAAATTTCACATCCTTTCCTGTGAGTATACGGAAGGCTTGAGAACCGCTATGGCGTCCAGGTTGCGGTAACATTCTTTATAGTCTAGACCAAACCCTATTACGAACTCATCTTCGATTTCATATCCGGGATACTTGACGTATATGTCCCACTGCCTGCGGGAAGGCTTGCTGAGAAGCGGGAAGACGTTCACGCTCCTCGCCTTTTTCTCATTCGAAAGGTAGCCCATAAGCCAATGGAGGGTGTTTCCCGAATCCACTATGTCTTCGACTATGAGGACGTCTTTGCCTTCGACGTCCACATTGAGGTCTGAGCGGACTTTGACCTGTCCGCTCGATTCGAACCCTTCCCCGTAACTGGAGAGGCTCATAAAGCCTATGGGGCAGGTAGTGTGCATGTAGTTCATGAGCGCGGTCATCACGTTCACCGCGCCCTTGAGGACCCCTACCAACACCAGGTCCTTTCCGCCGTAGTCTTCATCTACCCTGCGGGCGGTATCCTTGATTTTCCTTTGAATCTGTTCTTTGGTCAGCAAAACTTTTTCGATATCATCTCTGACATCCTCTATCTCCATGAAATCAATTATTGCATAAATTTATTACCACCTCCCCTCTGCTGACGCAGAGGCGCAGGGAGGAGGCCAGGAAAATTTCCCCCCTCCCCTTGTCGAGGAGATTTATGAAGGCCTCCACCTGCCTTTCCACGGCCGCCCGGCGGTCCAGAAAATTTTTGAGGATGATCCTGCAGCACCTCCTCTCCACAGGTCGGGGCAGGGAAGAGAGGAGGGAAGAGGGGAGGGAGAAGGGGAGAGAAAAAGAGGCCCCCCCGAGGGCCTTTCGGGCCAGAGAATCCAAAAATTCCTCGTCCTCTCTGTGCATGGAGGCAAACTGCGCCAGATGGGCCTGCGCCCCTCCCCCCGAAATGGCCTCGAGTTCGGGCATGACCAGGGAGCGTATGCGGCTTCGGCGGGGCAGATCCGATCCGGCCTCCCCCTCGCGCCCGTTGGTGGGATCGTCCCACCAGGAAATTCCGGCTTCCCGGCAGATTTGCGTCGTCTCCCTGCGCGAGATCTTGAGAAGCGGGCGAAGGTAGAGCACGCCGTCTCTAAGGCACGCCTTCTCCATCCCGATCCACGACGACGAGGAAGGGGTCCTGCAGGCGTCCAATAGCACGCTCTCCGCCTGGTCGGTGAGGGTGTGGGCGAGGAGGACGGCGCGGGCCCCCTCAGATTTCGCCTCCCTCTTCAGGGCCCCGTGGCGGGCCTCCCTGGCCGCGGCCTCCTCCCCGTTCTCTTTTTCCTCTCTAGGATCCAGGGAAATTTTTGCGACCTTTGCCGGGATTCCCATTTTTAAGAGCTGTTTTGCGGCCCTTGCCGCGACCTTACCGCTTCCCTCCTGCATTCCGTGGTCTACCACGATCCCTGTAAGAAGGAGGCCCATGGAGCGGGCGCAGATGCGGGCGCAAAGGGCGAGAGCGAGAGAATCGCGCCCTCCCGAGCAGGCGAGAAGGAGGAGGTCTCCGGGCTTCAGGCCTGCCTCCTTAAAGCACCGCCCGACTTCCCCCACGGCCTTTTTAATTTCCCTGGGCATTCTGCTCCTGCTGCTTGTGGTGCACTATGGGCTTCCACTGGCTCTTGGCAAAGAGCGCCTGGAAGGAAATCGGGATGTAGCTCAAGACGTAGATGGGGAAGGAGAGGACGAAGGCCAAAAGCTCCTTGTTGCTCGCCCCTATCCTCTTTCTCTCCGCAATGGCCGTGAGGGCGGCTATCACCATCATCCCGGCCATGCCCCATCCGACCCCGTAGAGCCAGTTGTCCAGCGAGATTAGCTGGCTCTGCCAGGTCACAATTCCGCAGCAGACGAAAATTATCCCCAAAACCTCCCTCAAAAACCACATCACGGTCAGCGGGCACACCATCAGCATGAGGTCCACCGAGGCGAACTCGGCGTCCGTAAACATCTTGCGCAAAAGGGGGAGCGCGTAGTACCGGAAGACCTGCAGGAACCCCTTGCTCCACCTCACCCTCTGCCTCCAGCTCTGGGTAAAGCTGGCCGGCTGCTCGTCGTAGAGGACGGCGGTCCCGCAGTAGCCTATGGTGTAGCCTTCGAGGATGGAATCCAAAGTGAACTCGATGTCTTCGGTAAGGAGGTGAAACTTCCACCCCCCGTTCTTCTTCATAACTTCCCTGGAAAACAGAAAGCCCGTCCCCCCCACGTGGCAGCTGGATCCCAAAAACATCCTGGTGTTGTTCAAAAACCTGGACTCCCTTATGAACCAGAGCGCCGCCCCGGCCGAGACCCAGTTTTCGGAGAGGTTTTTGGAGTTCCTGTAACTTGTGAGGATCTGGAACCCTTTGTGGAAGGCCTTGTTCATTTCGGTAAAGTACCGGGAGTCTAGGATGTTGTCGGCGTCGAACACCAGGAAGGCGTCATAGGCGTCGGCCGACCCCTCCTCCTCCATGCGGTTCAAAAGGTAGGTGAGGGCGAAGCCCTTGCCGACCTGCACCTTGTTCTCCCTCTCTATCACGCGGGCGCCCAGGCCCCTGGCCACTTCGGCCGTGTCGTCGGTGCAGTTGTCGGCCACCAGCCAGATGTCTATGAGATTTTGCGGATAGTCGTTCTTCTTTATGGAGCCTATGAGCTGTCCTATGACTTCGCTCTCGTTTCGGGCCGAGATGAGGACGGCGTACCTCTTGTCCTGAGGGGCGTCGGGAAAGACTATGGCCTTTATAAACAGCCCCATCACCAGGTAGAAGACCTCGTAGGCCACCATTGCCCCGCCCACCAGCGACAGCGTCCAGTCCAGGAAAGTCAAAATCGGCATGTCACTCCTTGTCTTCCCAATGGGTCCGGGGGGAGTCTTTTTTGAGGTTGTCCAGGCCCTCCGGCCTGTCCTGCTTCTCCCTTTTTACCATTGCGACCGTCCGGCTGGAATCCAATTCCTCGTCGGGTCTGTAGGATTCGTAGGCCATCCCGGCGTCCCGGAGCTGCTCGCGGATGGAGGCGGCGCGCCTCGTGGACCCCTTGGCCCTCCTGGGAAAGCGGGAAGAGAGGGGGGAGACCTTCTTTGCCAGATCCTCCGCCGCCCTGGCCATTTTGGATTTTTTCTCCGGCGCCGGGTCGCTCAAAAGCGGCGAATCTACAAGGCTGGTGCGCATAAAGTAGGCGTCGAACACGACCTCCAGGCTGGCCGTGATGGGGAGGGCCAGAAAGGATCCGAGAACTCCGAAGGCTTCGCCGAACACGAAGACAGCTATCAGGCCTATGGCGGGATGCACCGACATGGTCTTTTGCTGGATTTTGGGAGCCAGAATCATGTTCTCGACCTGCTGGTAGACGAGGATGTAGATGGCCAAAAAGAGGGCCCACTTAAAGCCCTGGTCCGTCCAGACTATGACCAGGGGGAGGATTGCGCCTATGAAGGCCCCGACCATGGGGATGAACTGCGAGACCAGGGCGTACATGAGGCAGAGGGGGAGCCAGTAGGGCACGTGCATTATCAGCATGTAGATCGCCATGCACACGCTGGAAATCGCCGCCAGGATTATGCGCGAAGACAGAAAGCTGGACACCTGGTTCTGCACCACGGTCCACACTATCAGGAAGTTTTTCTGGCTGGAGGGCCTGAGGCAGGAACATATGCTCCTTTGCATCTTGGGACCCGAAGACATGATGTAGTAGGTCACAAAGAGGATGATCATAAAGGAGATGGCCGCGTGGGTGGCGCCCGCCGCGACGCTCGCCGCGGTCGAGGCGAAGTTGCCGATCCATGAGGACTGGGCGCGCTTTAGGACGAAGGAGCCCAAATTCCTGATTTCCGGGAGTTTGAAAGATGTGCGCGCATCCACGTACCCCCTCAGCTCCTGGTAGAACTTGGGGATGGAGGAGACAAGGTCGGTGGCCTGGGTGACAAAGAGACTGCCGAAGATCCACACAAATCCCCCCGCCACCGCCAAGACGAAGATCCACACGCAAAAAGCGGCCAGTCCCCTCTTCCAGCCGTGGCGGATCAGCCACTTTACGGCAGGCTCCATGGCGAGGCTCAAAAACAGGCACACCACGAGATCGCACACTATCCCGCGCACGTCCCCCCAGATTTTCCAAAGGAACACCGCCAAAAACGCAAAGGCCATGACCATGGCCAGGGCCCTAGGGAGCCAGGGAGGCGCATGGCGCCTGTCCCTCTTTCCCAGCGCCTCGCCGAGGTTTATGCGCTTTTCCGGTTCGGGCGCTTCCCGCCGCCCGCTGTCTTTTTTCGGATCTTCTCCCTGCACCATCTGCCCAAAATCATCAGAAAGGGGCCAAATATCCCTTTAACACCGTTTAACTTATCATATAAGTATGTTATCGGTGTCAGTGATAATTCCCGCGTGGAACGAAGAAGAGCGGATAGCGGAATGCCTCACCTGCGCCACGCGCCAGACCGTGGCGGCCAAAGAGATACTGGTGGTAAACAACAACTCCACGGACAATACTGAAACAATAGTCAGAAAGTTCATCGCCCAAAACCCGCACTGCAATGTGAAAATTCTGGAGCAGCCCGACAGGCAGGGGCTCATTCCCACGCGCAACTTCGGATTCGCCCATGCCACCGGGGACATCTTCGGGCGGATAGATGCCGACTGCATGATGGATCCCCACTGGGTCGAAGTCGTGACGGCCTCCTTCGCCCACGACAGGGCCGTGATGGGCCTGACGGGGCCCGTCACCTATTACGACATGCCGGCCAGGATGGTCAGCCTGGTCGGAGACAACCAGATACGAAAGAGGGTCTACAAGGCCGACGGGGGGAAGGTGCTGCTGTTCGGATCCAACATGGCCCTCAGGGCCAAAGCCTGGAACGCCATCAAAGGGGAAGTGTGCGAAGACCTGGCAGACGAGATTCACGAAGATATCGACATCTCCCTGCACCTGATAGCCAACGGCCTCAAGACCGCCTACAACCCCAAAATGATCGTGGGCATGAGCGCGAGGCGGATGGGGGATTCGAAATCGGATTTTCTGACCTATATGCGCCGGTTCAGAAACACTTTCGAGGCGCACCCGGGCCATATCCGCACTACGCGCCCCGAGTATGTCTTCACTTCGCTCTATCCCATAATGCACCTGTGGTACCCCGCCTACAGGCAGCAGCTTGAAAAAAAGAGGGTGAGCCCCGCAAAGCAGGTGTGGCTCAAAAAGCAGATGAAGCTGGCCCGCCGAAAGCAGCTAGAATCCTGCTCTTCTTACTCCCGCGCCAAAAAGGGAAAAAACTAGGCCCTTTCCTTCCAGTTTTCCACGTCAATCCTCTTGGGGCCCGCCTGCCAGGCCTGCCAGGCAGAAGAGATGATGTCGGAAAGCGACTTTTCGCTCTTCCATCCCATCACCCTTCCTATCAGTTCGGCGTTGCCGATAAGCATGGGGGGATCGCCGGCCCTGCGCCCCTCCACTTTTTCTTCAAACTTTATCCCCGTCGTCTCCTTTATGGCATCTATGATTTCGCGCACCGACGTGCCCTTGCCCGTGCCCACGTTGAAGGCGGAGTACTCCTTCTTTCCGGGGCGCCGCAGGTACTCCAAGGCGCAGATGTGGGCGGAGGCGAGGTCCTCTACGTGTATGTAGTCTCTGACGCACGTCCCGTCGGGAGTGGGGTAGTCATCTCCAAAGATCACGGGAGCTTTGAACTGTGAGAGGCGCTCGAAAACTATGGGAATGAGGTTCAGGGCCGAAGGATCTGCGAGATCGGGCCCCGCGCATCCGGCCACATTGAAGTAGCGCAGGGCGCAAAAATTCAGATCGAAGGCGGAAGCGACGGCGTTGCCCATCCATTCGCCGAAGAGCTTGGTCTGCCCGTAAGGGTTTATGGGGACCATCTCCACCCCGAACTCCGGCACCACGTCCACCGGCGGCTCTCCGTACACTGCTGCGGAAGAGGAGAAGATCATGTTTTTGACCCCCGCGTCCTTCATGGCCTCAATCACGTTCAAAAAGCCCCCGACGTTCTGCCTGTAGTAGAAGATGGGTTTTTCAACGCTCTCTCCCACCTGCTTTCTGGCCGCGCAGTGGATTACGGCGGTAACTGCGCACTCTTCCATGATCCTTTCCAGATCCTCTTTGGCCCCCTGTGCGCACACGTCCATCTTGTAGAACCTGGAGCCCTTCGCCCTCTCAGGCTTTCCGTAACTCAGATCGTCTGCGATCACGGTCTCTTCGCCCTGCTCTTTTAAAGCCCTGACGATGTGGGATCCGATGTATCCGCACCCTCCCGTAACTAAAACGCTCATTTTCCGGCCTCTCTCTGTTTCTGCCTCAACTCTTTATTGCCTTTGGAAGCCAGGCTGAGAAGGGAGGAAAGCTGGGAGGAAGAGAAGGGGGATCGCTCCCCGGTTCCCTGTATCTCCACAAATTCCCCGCTCTCGGTCTGCACTACGTTCATATCCGTGAAAGCCCTGCTGTCTTCGGTGTAGTCGAGGTCCAGCACTTCGCCTGCCTCCGTAACTCCGACCGAAACTGCCGAGATCTGGTGGCGGATGAAGTCCTCTTCGACAAGCCCTCTTTCCAGCGCCCAGTCGGCGGCCTCCCTGAGGGCGAGCCAGCCTCCGGTCACAGATGCCGTCCTCGTCCCCCCGTCGGCCTGCAGGACGTCGCAGTCTATGTACACCATATTATTTCCCATGGCTTTGAAATCTACGGCCATGCGCAGGGACCGGCCTATGAGTCGGCTTATCTCCTGGCTTCTGGAGTTCTTTGCCGTTCCCTCCTCCCTCGCGTTGCGCTCCCCTGTAGCCCGGGGGATCATGGAATAGTCCGCCGTCACCCATCCCATGCATTTTCTCCACGAGGGGATGCGGTTCGCCCAGGACGCCGTGCAAAGGACCCTCGTGCCCCCGCACTCTATCAGCACCGACCCCTCGGGGTTATTTGTCCAGTGGGGCCAAATCTTGCACGGCCTCAGTTCGTCGCGCTCCCGGCCGTCGGGCCTTCGGGAGGCGGAATGATTTGTTGTCATGCAGATCAGTCTAACAGGAATAAGTGCAGTAACTGCTAACCTTAAAATTTCATGTATACTTATGGAATGACACGAAAAATCTTAATAGCCATTTTCGAGTTCCTCGTTGCCCTCTTCGCCCTGGGGGGAATATCCCAGGGCTACGTCGGGGGGCAGTGGGAAGAGTTCTGCTACTTCACCTTCCAGAGCAACCTGGCGATCGCAATCGTATTCATCTGGGAGGGGATCTCGACTCTGACCGAAGGGTACAGGCCGTGGCCCTGGCTCAAGGGGATTGTCACCCTGTGCATAATCATTACGGGGGTCGTGGCCAACACCATCCTCCCGGCCCCTGACTACGCCACCGAGTGGAAGGCCTTCGGGTTCATCCCCAACACCGCCCTGGTCCACATAACGGTGCCGATTATGGCTACTTTGGATTTCTTCCTCTTCGAACGCCACAAGCGCTACAAGTGGTGGTTCCCCCTCACCTGGCCCCTCTACGCCTACTGCTGGTTCGCATTCATTTTGATAAGGGCCGCCATATGGCCGAACGCCGGAGTGGATCCCGGCAGCCACAACCCCTACCCCTACTGGTTCGTCGACGTCCCTAAGATCGGGTGGGGCGAAATGGGCAAGATGATCATCTACTTTACGATAGGCTTTCTGATTTTGGGCTACATCCTCTACGGCCTCGACAAGGCCCTCCCCCGCTACAGCGCGATTTCCACGATCCCCAAGGAGGAGAGGCAGAGGCTCAACGCCGAAAGGAAGGCCGGGCGGCCGGCCCGGGCCTGAAATTTGTATTACTGTGAAAGTTTTGCGTTAGTCTCTATTGCAAAACTTTTTTGCTTTTTTTGGGGGGTGGACATGGAATCTGCGGCATTTTTGACCGACATGTACGAGTACAGCATGCTAAGCGACGCCCTTTCGGACGGGTCGGCGTTCAGAAGATGCGTGTTCGAAGTGTATACAAGGAGCCTGGGGGAGGGGCGAAGGTACGGGGTCTTCGCCGGCCTGGGGCGACTTTTGTCCTCCCTTAAGGATCTGAGGCCCACAGGGAGCCAGATAGAGTTTCTCCTGTCAAAAAAAATCATTTCCGAAAAGGCCGCCTCATGGCTTGAAAACTTCCGCTTCACGGGGACTTTGAAGTCCTACATGGAGGGGGACATGTACTTTCCGCTCTCCCCTGTGATGCAGGTCGAAAGCAGCTACGCCGAAGGGCTGCTGCTGGAGACCCTCGCCCTTTCCATCCTCAACTACGATTCTGCCGTGGCCAGCGCCGCGTGCAGGATGAGCCACGTCAACCCCAACAGGCCGTGCTACGAAATGGGGAGCCGGAGGATGAACGAGTGGGCCGCGGTGGCGGCTGCGAGGGCGGCGATAGTGGGAGGCTTTGAAGGCACGAGCAACCTGGAGGCCGGGATGCTCTACGGCATCCCCCTCATCGGCACCAGCGCCCACAGCTTCACGCTCGTGCACGATTCGGAAAAGCAGGCGTTCGAGGTGCAGTTCAAAAACAACAAAAACGCCACCTTCCTCGTAGACACTTTCGACGTGACCAAGGCCATAGCTTCTGCCGTGAAGATCGCAGGCCCGGACCTCAAAGGCGTGAGGATAGATTCGGGGGACCTGGGCTCCATGGCCAGACAGGTCCGCGCCGAACTTGACGCCCTGGGGGCTTCGGGGACCAAAATTACGGTCACGGGCGACCTGGACGAATACGCCCTCCTCTCTTTGAACTCCGCCCCCGTGGACGCCTGCGGGATAGGCACGAGGCTGGTAACGGGATCCGGCATTCCCACCAGCCAGATGGTCTACAAGCTCGTGGAGAGGGAGGACAGGAACGGGAAGATGCAGCCCGTGCAGAAAAAGAGCGTGGGCAAGAGGAGCTACCCCTACGCCAAGTCGGTCTTCAGATCCGAAAAGGACGGAAAGTACGAAGAGGAGATCATCGTCATGGGGACCGCGGAGTGCAAGGAAAAGTGGGAGAAGGCCCATGCGGAAAAGGAAGGGCTGGTCCCCATGCTCCACACCGTGGCCGAGAACGGGGAAGCCGAGGCGGATCTGATGGGCAGAGAAGGGCTGCTGAAGGCCAGGGAGAGGTGCAGAGGGGAGCTCAAAAAGTTTCCCGAAAAAATCCTCTCGCTCTCTCCGGGAGAGCCCGTGATAGATACCAGGCTGGTTCGGGCCCGCTAGTTTTGAGATCCGAACAGGGACTTGTAAATCCTCTGGCACTCGGGGCAGACGGGGTAGTTGTCCACAACCTTTTTTGGGACCCACACCTTCCCGCACAGGGCCACTACGGGCTTACCCGCCTCGAGATCTTTTAGCTTTTCTTTCTGGACGTAGTGGGCATATTTTTCCGAATCGAAGTCTCCCGAGAGCCTGTCTTCTTCGACTTTGGATTCGGGCTTTTCCTTTATGGCCGTAGAGGGGCCGTCATCGCTCATTTGCATACTTCCATGCTACGAAAAAATATAGAATAGGTGTAGTTTTTCTCATTTCAGGCGAGGATTTTATGGCACAAGAAGAGCCCAGCGAATATGGGGACATTTTCTCCCTGATAGATAAAATGTACAAAATCCTGTCAGAAGCCAGGAGCGGGTTCATGGATCAGGACCTGATAAAGGTGAGTCGCTCCTCTCTCGAAGGCATCCTGGACGAACTGAAAAGCGCCCTGCCCACCCAGCTAAAGAGCGCGGTGGAGATCATGAGGAGCGCCGACGCCAGGATGGGGCAGGCGGTAGCCGCGGCCGAAAGCACCGTGAAAGAGGCCAAGGCGAAGGCCGAAAAAATTCTCAGGGAGGCCCAGGAGAGGGCCGACTACCTCTCCAGCGAGGACAGCGTGGCCAGGCTCGCTTCCCAGAAGGCGGGGGAGATGATCGCCGATGCGAAGGCGAAGAGCGCCGAAATGCTGGGCGAGGCATCGAGGAGGGCGCAGAACCTGGAAGAATCTGCGGACCAGTACTGCCTCTCGAGCCTTAGGGGGCTCTCTTCAGAGCTTCAAAAGCTGCAGGCCACGGCCCAGGGAGGCGTGGCCAGCATTGAAGCCAGGCAGAAGCAGAGGTACGAAAAAGGGGTGAAGAAGTGAAAAGCGAGTACAGGGTGCCCGTCGCGGCCCTTCTCAGGGATCCGGGATCCAGCCAGCAAGTGGATCTAGAGGTCAGGGCGCCCAGCGGCATAGGGGACTCTTTTTACGGCGTGAGGGAGGGGAGCCCCGTCAGAGTGCAGGCGACCCTTTCCTCCCTGAGATCGGGAATTGAGGCCAAGGGCAAGATCTCCGCCCTCGAGGAGGGGAAGTGCTCTAGGTGCCTAAAAGACATAAAAAAGCCGGTCGAGGTCGAGTTTTCGGCGTTCATGCCCCCGCAAAAGGACATGGAGGAGGATTCTCCCATGAGTTACCAGATAGACGAGGACGGTATATACCCTCTTCGGGGCGACTTTGCGGATTTTGAAGGCCTGATTAGAGACGAGCTGACGCTGCAGCTGTCGATGATCAGGCTCTGCCGCCCGGACTGCAGGGGGCTGTGCCCGGTATGCGGGGAGGATTTGAACGAATCTTGGCCGCACAGCCACGAAAAAGGCCCGGACCCCAGGTTCGCGAAATTATCGGAACTGAGGGATCGAATGACAAAGTAGGGCTTTGGAACTAAAATCTGAAAAGTAAGCTTAGAAAATTAAAGGAGTTAGAATGGCGCTGCCCAAGTATAAGACCTCGCGTGCCAACATACACACCCGCAGATCTGCATGGAAAGCAGATGCTACGACAACCACCAAGTGCCCCAACTGCGGAAGGCCCACCCTCCAGAACGCGGCCTGCCCGTTTTGCGGAAATTGGCGCGGCAAGACTTACAAGGAAGCCATAAAGTACAAGAAGTAGGCTGAGCCGCTTCTTTGCCGCCGCTCCGAAGGGGGCGGTTAATTTTTATCTACGGGAGGGGGCTTTGGCCCACAGCGTCAACAGGCAGAGCCGGGAAGAGGCGGCACCGGTAAAGCATCCCGTGGGATCGCTGAGGCCCTGGAGGCGCCTCTTGGCGCGCGTGCCGCAGATCACGGAGGCCATAGGAGTCGAGGTCCCCCCAGACCTCCTCATGCGCAGCTTCACCCACCGCTCTTTTTCCCACGAGCACCCCGACGCCCCTAACAACGAGAGGCTGGAGTTTTTGGGAGATTCCGTCATTCAGGCGATCGCCACCATCTACCTTTTCAACCGCTTCCCCGACATGACCGAGAGGGAGATGAGTTCGCTTAGGATGACGGCCGTGCGCGAAGAGGGCCTGGCCAAAATAGCCCTGGAACTTTCCCTGGACCACTTCCTGCTCTTGGGCAAGGGGGCTGGCAGGGAGGGGGACCGGGAACAAAAGAGCCTCCTGTGCGACACCTTCGAAGCCCTCGTGGGGGCGGTGTTTTTGAGCGGGGGCTGGCCGGCGGCGGAAAAGTTCGCAGGGCCAAGGCTCGAAAAGAGGATGGAAGAAAACCTGAGAGAGCTGGACGGGGCAAATCCTTACATGGACTGGAAGACCACCCTCTCCGTCCTCGCCCGCTCGATGGATCTGGGCGAGCCCGCCTTTTCCACCCGTCCCGACCAGGAAAAGGGGGGCTTTGAATCCGAGTGCTCCCTGCCCTCCGGGGAAATTTTGGCCGAGGGTCGGGGGCGCAAAAAGAAGGCCGCAGAAGAGGAGGCCGCAAAGCTGTCCTGGAAGGCTTTAAAGGACAGAAGCGGCGGGGATTAAGCGCGAAATTGGAGGCGCATGGAAAGACAGACCCTTTACCTTTTTAACTCCCTCTCCAGGCGCGAAGAGGAGTTTTCCCCCAAAGTTCCCGGCAAGGCCGGGGTGTACGTGTGCGGAGCCACCGTTCAGGGCAAGGCCCACATAGGCCATATGCGCTCTGCCGTGGCTTTCGACATCCTGCGCCGGTGGCTGGAAAAATCCGGGTACGAAGTGAACTTCATAAGGAACGTCACCGACATCGACGACAAGATCCTCAGGAAGGCCCAGGAGGGCGGGGAAGAGTGGTGGGCCCTGGCCTACCGGTTCGAAAGGGCATTCGAGCGGGACTACTCGCTTTTAAACGTCCTCCCCCCCACTTACGAGCCCCGGGCCACCGGACAGATCCCGGAAATGGTGGATCTTGTGGAGATACTGCTGGAACGGGGCTTTGCCTACAGGGTGCCCCGGGGCGAAGAGGGCGGGGCCGACGTCTACTTCGACACGGCAAAGTGGAAGGACTACGGGGCCCTCACCCGCCAGGGGGAGGGAGACGAGGAGGCCGAGGAAGAGGGCACGGGCAAGAGGCATCCCAGAGATTTTGCCCTTTGGAAAGCCCCCAAGCCTTCCGAGCCGTCCTCCGCCTCATGGCAGGCCCCCTTCGGCAGGGGCCGGCCTGGCTGGCACCTGGAGTGCTCGGCCATGAGCCACAGGTTTTTGGGCTCTGATTTCGACATCCACGGCGGCGGCCTGGACCTGCGCTTCCCGCACCACGAAAACGAAATGGCCCAGTCCCTGGCCGCCGGATGGCCCACGGCCCGCTACTGGCTCCACTCCGCCTGGGTGACGCAGAAGGGCGAAAAGATGAGCAAGTCCCTCGGAAACGGGCTGGGGGTGGAGGAAGTGTGCGAGAAGTTCTCCCCCTGGGCCCTCCGCTTCGCCCTGGGATCCGTCCACTACAGGTCTATGCTCGAATGGGGCGATGAAGCCGGAAGGGAGGCCCGGGAAGTCGAAAAGCGCGTCTTTAGCTTCAAAGACGCGACCGAGAGGTTTTTGGGCAGGGCCATCCTTCAGAAGGAAGCTGAAAGCCTGCCCAAAGAGGCCCTCCCCAAAAAGTTCTCCTCCGCCATGGATGACGACCTCGACGTGGGAACGGCCCTGGCCGCCCTCTTCGATTGCCTTCGCTCCCTGAACTCCTCCATGCGATCCGGGGGGGCGAGGGAGGAATTGGAAG
This sequence comes from Aeriscardovia sp., assembly GCA_017965665.1. Lineage (GTDB taxonomy): Bacteria > Actinomycetota > Actinomycetes > Actinomycetales > Bifidobacteriaceae > RGIG1476. The sequence continues at coordinate 43,887 of JAGCPN010000002.1, read as the reverse complement.
GCCCCATCCTTTCCGCCTTCTCCATGCTTTCGGTCCTGGGCCTTTCGCCCCTGGACCCCGCATGGAAGAAGGCCGAAGCCGGCGACGCCCTGGCGCCCCTCGTCGAAGCCCTGATAGGGGAGAGGGAAAAGGCGAGGCGGGAGAAGGACTTTGAAAAGGCCGACGCCGTCAGGGAGCTTTTGAAAGGGGCCGGGGTGGCCCTCGAAGACGGAAAGAGCGGCACCTGCTGGCGCCGCCTGAATACTGAGGAGATAAAGTAAGACCCATGACCGCTTTCAGTTCTCTAAGCGACAAGCTTTCGAAAGTCTTTTCCTTCGCCCATTCGAAGGGAAAGCTGAGTGAAAAAGACATAGATGAGACCGTTGCCGGGATAAGGACGGTCCTGCTCGACGCCGACGTCTCCCTGCCGGTAGTCCAGAAGTTCTGCGCCGAGGTAAAGGAAAAGGCCATGGGGGTCCAGGTCTCCAGAGCCCTCAACCCCAGCGAGCAGGTAGTCAAGATTGTCTACGGGGAGCTGGAAAAGGCGCTGGGGGAGGGCGTGGAGAGGCCGCTTCGCTTTGCCAAGAACCCCCCCACCGTGATAATGCTCCTGGGCCTGCAGGGCGCGGGCAAAACTACCCTCGCCGGAAAGCTCGCTTTCTGGCTTAAGCAGACCGGACACACCCCCCTCCTCGTCGCCGCCGATCTTCAGAGGGCGGCCGCAGTTGAGCAGGTCTCCAAAGTGGCCAAAGAGGCGGGATCGGGGATCTACACGCCGGATCTAAGCGGATGGCTGGCCAGGAAAAATCCGGTGAAGGTCGCCAAAGACGCCCTCGACTTTGCCAGGCGTAAGCTCTACGACACCGTCATTATCGACACCGCCGGGCGCCTGGCGCTAGACGACGCCCTGGTCAAAGAGGCGGGGCAGATAAAGAAGGCTGTGGCGGCAGACGAAGTCCTATTGGTAGTAGATTCCATGATCGGCCAGGACGCGGTGAAGGTGGCCGAAGCTTTCGAGAAGGGCGTGGGCTTTACCGGGATAATTTTGACCAAGCTCGACGGCGACGCCAGGGGCGGGGCGGCGCTGTCTGTCACGGGCATGACCGGAAAGCCCATCCTCTTCGCTTCCGACGGGGAAAAGCTCAAAGATTTCGAAGTCTTCCATCCCGACCGCATGGCCAGCAGGATCCTGGACATGGGAGACACCCTCACCCTCATAGAGAAGGCGGAGAGGGAGTTTGACGAAAAGAGCGGGGAAGAGGTTGCAAAGAAGATCCAAGGCGGAACCTTCGGGCTGGACGACTTCGTAAACTCCCTGGAGCAGATAAAGAAGATGGGCTCCATCAAGAAGATGCTGATGATGCTGCCCAGCATGAACCAGTACCGCAGCCAGATCGAGGACATGGACGAGGGAAAGCTCGACAGGATAACCGCCATCATCTCCTCTATGACCCCCGAAGAGAAGGCGCACCCCGACATCATCAACGGATCTAGGCGCGCAAGGATCGCCAGAGGCTCCGGGACGAACGTGGGGGAAGTGAACGCCCTGCTCACCCGCTTCGCCCAGGCTTCCAAGATGATGAAGAAAATGGGGCCCAATATCGCCGGAGCGCCCATGGATCCCTTCGCCCTCACCTCCGGAGGGAAGGGCTCTTCCAAGGGCAAGGGTCAGGGCAAGAAAAAGAAGTTCAAATCGGGCAATCCCGCCAAGAGGGAAGAAGAGGAGAGGGCCCTCATGGAAAAGCTCGGCGCAAAAAAGCTCGACTGAAATGCTGGCCCTCCATATCGTCTGCTGGGTCCTTTCTTCCCTTTTCGCCCTCCTCCTGCTCCTTCGCCTCATCCCGGCCGGGCTGGATTCCAAAAGGCCCCTGACAGAACTTATAGCCCTCAGCCCCTATACTGCAGCAGCCGAGCTCCTCATCACCGTCGTCTCCTACGGGAGCGGAGACTGGGGGTGCGGGATTTTGGGATCCCTCTTCGTCCTCTGGGAGATATGGTTCCTGAGATCTTACTTTTTCGGAAAGAGGAAAAAAGCCCAAAAAAAGCTGCTGACCGTGATGACTTTGAACTGCAGGTACGGCAGGGCCGACGCCGGGGCCATAGAGAGCTTTGCCGAAAAAGAAGGGGTGGACGTCCTGGCCCTTCAGGAAGTCAGCTGCGACCTTCAGGAAAAGGTCGCCCTCTTCCCCCGCTTCCCCTACCAGGTTTCGGGTGGCGAGAGCGGAGAAGACAACGGTGGGTTCAACATGGTCCTCAGCCGCATCCCTCCCTCCGAGAGCCTGCGCTCCACCGTCGACATCGCCGCGGCCCGGTGCCCCGCGATGAAGTTCGACTTTGACGGGGGGACCCTGCTTGTGGCCAGCGTGCACCCCAAGTCCCCCCATCGGGGCGGAGACTTTTGGGGCTGGGGCGTGAACCACCTGGCCTCATTTATCTCTTACACCACCGGAAAAAGCGTGAAGATGCCGAAAATGTGCCCGGTGCTGCCCATAGCGGAGCCCCCGGCGAAGAGGGAGGCGGATTTTGCGGTGGTGATGGGGGACATGAACTCCTCTCTCGACCTTCCCTCTTTTAGGGCGGTCATCAAAAGGGGGATGAAAGATTCGTCTATGGAAGTGCACACCGGCCTCCATCCCACCTTTCCCGCCACCTGGAAGGGATGGCACGAGGCCTTGGAGCTCGACCACGTCCTTCACTCTCCGGGAATCAGGAGCTACCGGGTGAAGACCAAAAAAATTCCCGGAACCGACCACCTCGCCCTCGTCAGCTGCCTTGGCAAAGAAGAGGAGTAAGGTACTATACTGTATTTGAAATGCGTCGATTTTCCCTCTCACGCGGCGCAGGCGGTAAATGACTGATTTGTTTATGCCCCACTTAAATAGAAAAGTCAGATTTCTGTTAAGAAAAAAGGAGTTAGGGCTGTGTCTACAAGGATTAGGCTGAAGCGAACGGGGAAGATCCACGATCCCCAGTACCGCGTGGTTGTGGTGGATCAGCGCAAGAAGCGCGACGGGAAAGTCATAGAGGAAGTGGGATACTACAACCCCAATCCCAACCCCTCCCTCATACACATAGATTCCGAAAAGGTGCAGCGCTGGCTCGCCGTGGGCGCCCAGCCTTCCGACCCCGTCCTGGTCCTCCTCAAAATTACGGGGGACTGGCAGAAGTTCAAGGGCCTTCCGGGGGCCGAGGGCACCTTGAAGATGCCCGCCCAGAAGGTGAGCGCCGAAAAGAAGGTCGAAGAAGTGAGCGACGAGGCTCAGGCGCTCAAGGCCAAGCACGCGGCTGACGAGGTCGGAGAGTAGGATTGCCGGACGCGGACGCGGGGGAGGGCCTGCCCCTTCCCCGCTTTTTCTTTTTTATCTTCTGCTCTAATCTGGAGTTTCCGAGATGGATTTAGTCCGAGTTGGAACGGTTGTAAAGCCCCACGGAGTGAGGGGCGAAGTGGCATTCTTTCTCACCACCGATGAACCGGGCAGGCGCCTGAAAAAGGGCGCGGCCCTGTTCGACGAAGGGGGAAAAGAGTACAAAGTGCGCGGATCCAGGCAGGGTGCCTCCGGCACGCTTTTGTCCCTGTCGGGGATAGACTCCAGAGAGAAGGCCGAGGCCCTGCGCGGGCGCGACCTCTTCGCGGAGGCGGGGAAGAGCGACGAAAAGGGGATTTACTTTAAGGACCTGCCCGGCCTTAGAGTGGAAGTGGAAGGAGAGGGAGAAGTGGGGATCGTATCGGGCATCCTTGAAACTCCCCAGCTCCTTCTCGAAGTCGACAGATCCGGTTCCAAGTGCCTCATCCCCTGGGCTCCGGATTTTGTAAAGCAGGTGGATCTGAAAGGCGGGAAAATTGTGATGAGCCTCCCGGACGGCCTTTTGACGGCGTGCAGCTTTTGACGCTGCCCCCACTTTAAAGCAGGTGACATGATTTTTCGATCGCAATACAGCGGGCCGCGCAAGGCCGCAGAGTGCTGGATGGACGCCATATGCCTGTTTTTGATGCTGATGTGCGCCACAAGCTCCATGAGCATGGACAGGGAGCTGGCCATGTGGTGCTTCCTGCTCTCCCTGCTCTTTCAAACCATCGCCTACGGGCTGGACGAAATGGCGAGGATAAAAATCTTCAAGATAGGCCCCCAGGGGCTCAAAGATTTGAAAGACGGCACCATTAGCAACCCCGACTTCAAGTCCGTCCCGCCCCAGTCCATGCCCGCTTCCCAGTTCATGCAGAACGCCCCCCAAAACGGCAACTTCCTCGTGGCCCGCGGAGACCTGAGGAACCTGCTGATGTGGAAGACCATAATGAACTTTATATCGGTCGCCCTGGTGGCCATAGGATTTATAAGCGCAATATTCTGATGCGGGTAGATCTCATTTCGATATTTCCCTCCTACTTCGATTCGCTAAAACTTGCGCTCTTTGGAAAGGCCATAGAGAGCGGGGTAGTGCAGATAAACGCCGTAGACCTAAGGGATTTTGCCACGGGCGTCCACAGATCCGTAGACGACACCCCCCTCGGCGGCGGAGCCGGAATGGTGATGAAGCCGGAAGTGTGGGCGAGGGCGCTTCAGGGCGTCATCGGGGATGGAAAGCCACTTATAACCTACCCCTGCGCCTCTTCCCCCCTCTTCACCCAAAGGGCGGCGCATGAACTTTCCCGGGAAGAGTGGATAGTCGTGTGCTGCGGAAGGTACGAGGGAATAGACGAGAGGGTGTGGCAGTGGTGCCTGAAGAAGGGATGGAGGGTGATGGGCTTTTGCATCGGAGACTACATCCTCTCCGGTGGCGAGAGCGCGGCCTGCGTAATGCTGGAGGCAGTGTGCAGGCTTCTGCCCGGCTTTATGGGGAACCGCGCCTCGCTGGAAGAAGAATCCTATGAAAACGGGATTTTGGAATACAGCCAGTACACCCGCCCCTTCTCATGGAGGGGTATGGACGCTCCCCAAATCCTCATTTCCGGGGACCACGGGAAAGTCGACAGGTTCAGGAGGGACGAAAGCCTGAAAAAGACGGACCGCTTCAGGCCCGACCTCATAGAGAGGCTTTGGTGTCGCGACCTTGACAAGGCCGATTCAAAGCTTTTAAAAGATCTGGGATGGAACCTTGAGGGGGACCGCCCGAAAAAGGAGGAAAAATGAAACTTACCGAAGAGATGAAGGACTTTGTAGACCACAACCTCTGCTTTGTGGCTACCGAAAGCGACGAGGGAAAGCTGGATCTGGGTCCGAAGATGAGCATGAGGGTCCTAGATGACTCCCACCTGATGTATTTCGAGAGGACTGCGGGGCAGACCTACAGGAACCTCGAGGCCAACGGGAAGATCTGCATAGCCTCGGCGAACCTGGCCGAGAAGAAGGGCTTCCGCTTCTACGGAAGGGTGACGCTCTACAGGGACGGGAAGATCTTCGACGACGCCGTCGCCTTTGCCGAAAAGCACGGCACCAAAAAGCCCACGGTAGTTCCGGTGATAGAAGTTACCGAGATCCAGTATCTCGATCCCGCCAGGGCCGGAAAGAACTACGAAGGCTGACTACTTTACGACTTTGAAGTGCTCCGGAGCCTGGGAAGTGTCCTTGGGCGCCGGGGCTTTTTCTATGGATCCGAATGGCATCTGGGCGTCCAGCTTCCAGGAGGGATCCAGGTCGTAGGCGGTCTTTACGGCCTCTTGGAGGCCCAAAAAGTGCTGCAGGCTCGCCCCCAGGCCTATCTTGGAGAGCCCCAGCCACATTGCAAACTCCACCATGGCGTCCCCCTGGGCCATAAACCTGTCTATAGAGGAGGAGTACTCCACAGTATCCTCCCTGAGGGTGTCGGCGACGGAAGAATCGGTGAAGAAGAGGATGGTGCCGTTGCCCTCGCAAAAGCTTTGGCAAAGCCCCTTCCTCTTTTCAAGCATCGCTTCATCTTCCGGATTGACTTCTCGCCTGCCGCGCAGGATGTCCGGGACGAGGGACTTCCAAAACAGGAGGTTCTGGTTGCCCAAAAGGAGCAGCACCCTCTGGGCTCTGGCGTTGAAGGCCGAGGGGACTGAAGAGAAAATGTTTCTCAGATAGCTCTCGAGATCGCCGTCGCTTATTTCGGCCTTGCCCAGGTGGTATATGCTGCGCCTCCCCCTGAGAAGGGAAAGGAACTCTTTTTGCGCTTCAAAATCTTCCATTGACTTATGCCTCTTTTAACAGAATTTCGCAGGTTGTAGAACCAGACTTCATTATTTTTACGGCTTTGAGCCCTGAAGGGAGGAAGTCTTCTTTTTCCCTTTCGGCTACAATATACCCTCCCGGGCTTAGCAAATTCGTGGAGAGAGACAGAATTTTCCCAAACTCTTCCCCCTCCATTCCGTAGGGAGGGTCGAGAAAAATGAGATCAAACTCCGCTCCGCAGCTTTCCAAAAATTTTTCCGCCTTCAGGCCGAAAATTTCAACTTCCTTCCCGCCCTTTTTGAAGGGGAGGGCGTTTCTTTTGAGGCACTTGATGGCTTCCCTGGAGCAGTCGACTAAGGTGAGGGCCCCGGCCCCCCTCGAGAGCGCCTCAAAACCTAAAGCCCCGCTTCCGGCAAAGAGGTCGAGAACCCTTCCTTTCACCGCTCCCCGCGATTCGAGGGAAGAAAAGACGGATTCTTTGAGCTTGGAAGTGGTGGGGCGGGTCCCCTTTTTGGGGACTTCCAGCTCCGTATTCTTGTATTCTCCGGCTATTACTCTCATCAGAACCTTATTAAAAACGACTGGTACTTTTCCAAAAATTCTTCGCACTTTTTTTCCAGGACCGGGAAGGAGGAAAAGTCGAGCTTGTCGGCTTCGCTTTTTGCCTCGCATATCGCGTCCATGTCCTTCATGACGCTCAGGAACTTGAAAGATGAGGTTCTCCCGGCCTGTCCTTCCCCCAAGACGTCTCCTTCGCCCCTGTTTTCCACGTCGAACTTTGAAACTTCCCTTCCCGTGGCGCAGTCCCTCATAACTTCGAGCCTCGCCTGGGCATCTTCTTCCGCTTCCCGGGAGATGAGGAAGGTCCAGGAAGGGGTTCCGTCCCTGCCGACCCTTCCGCGGAACTGGTGGAGTTGGGAGAGGCCGAAGCGGTTGGCATCAAAAATCACCATGCAGCTGGCCCGGGCTACGTCTACCCCCGTCTCCACCACGCTCGTAGACACAAGCAGGGGATTTTCTCCTGAAGCGAAGGCCCTCATAACCTCCTCCTTTTCGACGGCGCTGTTTCGCCCGGTGAGGGAGGCTATGGGGATCCCCTTAAACTGGGGGAGCATCGAAAGGCGGGACGAAATCTCTTCTACCGAGTGCATCTTTTCCCCGCTCTTTACTGCGGGGCAGATTACAAACACCCTGCGCCCCGCCTCGATCTCCCTTCTGCAGTACCAAAAGAGCCTCGCCATGTTTTCGCTTTCCCCCTCTTCTACCAGCACCGTCCTGGAAGCCGCCTGCTCTTTCCTGGGCTCCAGATGGCTGATTGAAAGATCTGAAAAGAAGGCCATGGCGATGGAGCGCGGAATGGGGGTGGCGCTCATGGAAAGGACGTGGGGAGAAAGGCCCCCTTCCGAAAAGGCTCCCCTCTGCATCACTCCGAAGCGGTGCTGCTCGTCTATGACCAGGAGCCCGAGATTTTTGGGGGAAAAGGAGTAGAAGGCGGAATGGGTGGCCACTACGATGCAGGGCTTCCCCTCGGATGCGGCCTGCCTGACTTTGTCTTTTTCGCCCTTTTTCAGCGCTCCGGAAAGAAAGTAGAGATCCGGGGCTGAAAGTCCGAGGAGGCTTAAGAGCTTTTCAAAGTTCCTGTAGTGCTGCCAGGCCAGGACTACTGTGGGAGCGACCAGTACCGCCTGCCTGCCCGCAGAAACGCACCGGAGCATAGACAGGAGCGCCACTATGGTCTTGCCCGTCCCCACGTCTCCTTCGAGGAGTTTTTTCATGGGGACATCCCCCGACATTTCCTCCTTTATTTCCGAGAGGGCCTTTTTTTGGGAAGGGGTGAGGCGGAAGGGAAGGTTGTTTTCAAGAACTTCGTCGAGCCCGGATCCGCCGGGAATTGGAGCGGCATGGCTTCCCCGGGACTTTTCTTTCATCTTCAAAAGCGCCCCCTGGCTGACCAGCGCCTCCTCCATTTTGAAGGTCTTTCCGGCTTTCTTGACCTCCGCCATGGTATTTGGCCTGTGGAGGGCCCTGAAGGCCTCTTTTCTATTGAAAAGCCCGTAGGAGGAAATGAGGGAGGGGGGAAGGATGTCTGGAATTTCGGCCGCATCCTGGGCAGCGGAAATGAGCTTTGCTATTTTTTCCCCTGCCACCCCGCGGCAGCTCCTGTAGACGGCATGGGGCTTTGACGCTTCCCTGCAAAAATCTTCCGCCTCCCTTTCGTCTGAAAGGAAAGTTATTTGGGGATGGATGAGGCGCCAGCGGCGCCCAAAGGCGGAGGGCTTGCCCTCCACGGCCGCAATGCCCGCCGATCGTAAAAAGCGGAGGAGGAAATGGCGGTAGGAGTTTTTGGCTGCAAAAAACATGCACTCTACGCTTTTTCCGGTCCCCTTTTCAAACAGGCTGACCGTGCAGTAAGTTTTATCGCCGAGATATGTGATTTCCGGCTCCCCGAAACGGCCCAGAATGCATACTTTTTCTCCCTCCCAGAGGTTTGAGAGGGAAAAAACGGAACAGGGCTCGATGTATCGGGATGGGAGGTAGGTGAGCAGGTCTTCTACAGTTTCAAAGCCTGCATCTTCCAGAATTTTTGCGCTTTTCTTGTCAGTGGCAATGCTGGAGGCAGGAGAGCTCAAAGCGACTTTTTCTTGCACCCTCTACCTTTTTCGGCCTGCGCTGGACCGAGTTAAGCGTTGTGGCGGATCTTGCCCGCCTTGATGCAGGCCGTGCAGACCCTGAGCTTTACGGTGCCGCCCATGCCGTCGTCGATCCTGAAGACCTGGAGGTTGGGCATGAAGCGGCGCTTGGTGCGCCTGTGGGAGTGGGAGACGCTGTAGCCGGTCTGGGGCTTCTTTCCGCACACTTGGCAGTATACTGACATTTTTCTAACCTTCCTGTTTAATTGCCTGAGAACCCTTCAAGCATATTGCAAAGAGCAGACTAAGCGGCATTCTCCACCAAGTCTACCAGTATCTGCCTGTAACTCATACCCAGGCTCTGCCAGGCCAGAGGGTACATGGAGATCTCCGTAAAGCCCGGCATGGTGTTGATTTCGTTTACGAGTATGCCCCCGTCATCTTTGAGGAAGAAGTCTACTCTCATCAGCTGCCTGCCGTCGACGGCCTCAAAGGCCTTCACGGCCTCGCGGCGTATGGCATCTGAAGTTTGCACGTCCAGATCGGCCGGAACTTTTACCTTGCAAAGGGAGGTGTCGACGTACTTGGCCTCAAAGTCGTAGAAGGAAGCGGATGCGGACGGGATAATCTCTCCGGGGAGGGCCGCCACGGGCTTTCCCCCCCGCCTCTGGAGCACCGCGCACTCAATCTCCCTGCCCTTTATGCCCTCTTCAATCAAGATCCTCCAGCTGACCTTCGCGGCCGCCTCCAAGGCCCCTTCGAGGCCTTCGGGAGATTCGACTTTCGCCACTCCCACGCTGGATCCGCCCCACGCAGGCTTTACGAAAACGGGCCAGCCTATCTTTTCTTCCCTGATCTTCTCAAGGGCCGCGGGGCCGTCCACTCCCCCCCTGGCGTCTACGGTGATTCCGGGAGCCACTTTAATCCCTGAAGCCTTCAAAATGAGCTTGGTGTAGTGCTTGTCCATGCAGGCCGCCGAGGCGAAAATTCCGCATCCTACATACGGAAGGCCGCAGGTTTCCAAAAAGCCCTGCACGGCCCCGTCTTCCCCGCCAAGGCCGTGGAGCACCGGAAAGACCAGATCGGCTTCCACTTTGCTTCCCGCCAAAAAGAGGCCCGATCCCGGGACGGCCTCGACCTTCTGCCTGCCTTCGGCTTCAATCTCCGGAAGGTCTTTGAGATTCCAGGAACACACTTCGTCCAAGGACAGGCTCACCCACTCGCCGCTCCGGGTTATGCCCACGGGGGTGATTTGGTAGGAGTCTTTCAAAGTCCTCGCCACGCTCGCGGCCGATACGCAGGAAATGGGATGTTCCCCGCTCTTTCCCCCGCAAAGGATTACTATTCTCTTTTTCATGCTCTCCCCTTGGAAATTTCAGAGAAGAGGGAGGAAAATTCTTCTTCCCTCTTCATCACTTTTTCTATCCCCCTGGCCAGGGGCATGGGGGACGAGTACTTTTCGGAAAGGAGGAGAGCCGAGGCTATAGTGTCTTTGCCCTCAGTGACCCCTTTGACCTCTTTGGCAGCCTCTTCGACGTCGATTCCCAGGCCCATACGGTATCCCAGGGAGAAGTTCCGGCTCAGATGGCTGGATGCCGTGCACATAAGGTCCCCCACGCCCGCCGGACTTTCCATGGTCTCAAGCTTTCCTCCGAGCTTTAAAGACAGCGCCTCTATTTCGGAGAGGGCGGCGGCCACGAGGACGGCCGCCGTGTTTTCGCCAAACCCCGCGCCGGCCGCCATGCCGCAGGCTATGGCTGCGACATTTTTAAGAGCTCCCCACACCTGGACGCCCGTCAGGTCTTCTGACGGGGATACTGCAAAGTAGGGGGTGCAGAAGGCCTGTGCGAGATCTTCGCGCTCCGTATCCCCTCCTGCAAGTACGGCGGCGGCGGGCTCTTCTTTTGCCAAAAGGGCCGCCAGGTTCGGCCCTCCCAGGGCAAAGATGCGCCCGGGATTTATGCCAAAGCACTCCTCTATGATCTGGGAGGGGAGCTTGGCCGTGCCGCTCTCCATTCCTTTGGTGAGGGAAACTACGGGCTTGCCGTCGGCCGCATCCTTAAATTCCGGCAGCGCGGATCTTAAGGCCTGGCAGGGGAGGGCCGAGACTATCACTTCTCCCCATTCCAGATCCTCCGGACGCGAGGTGGCCCTGAAAGAGGCGGGGAGGACGGCGTCCAGGTAGGCGGAATTGGTGTGTCGTGAGTTTATTTCCTCAACCGCTTCCTTTTCCCGGCTCCACGCCAGCACCTCGTTTCCGGCATCCGCGCAAATCTTTGCAAAGCAGGTCCCCCACGCTCCGCACCCTATGACCGCTATCTTCATTTTTGCTCCTCCTGCAGTGGGTGCCTGGAAGAAGTGTGGTAGTCCCATACGCCTGCGGCAGGGGGCTTTTCTCCGCGTATCTCCCCTTCCAGGGTCTCCATAACCTTGTGTACGCGCCGGTTGAGCGCCGAGGCGGTTTCCTTATCGGGCTCCTCCCAGTCCCCTTCGAGAAGGTCGCCGTACTCCACAGGAGGGGTTATGGCCAAAATCACGTTCTTCCTGGGGAAGGGAAAGAAGTTTCGTATGGAGGCCGCCCCCCATGTCACGGCTACCAAAAGCGGTATGGGGTATCCGAGCTTTTTGGAGGCCGTGAGGGCGATCTCGGCCATGCCCAGTTTGAAGGTCATGGGCCACTTGTCAGGATCGCGGGTGAGGGTACCCTCAGGCCAAATTGCGAGGGGCTGGCCGGAGACGAGGGACTGGATGGAATCGGATTCTATTTCCCTGGTCTTTCCGCTCCTTCTTTTTACCGGCTGCATGGCCAAAGCCGAGAGCCACCTGCCTATCAGGGGCCAGCGCAAGATCTCGGCTTTGGCCATAAAGCGCGGATAGCGGCCGAGGTTGTGCATGCAGCCCATGGGAATGAGGACGTCTAGCTGGGTTATGTGCGTGTTTGCCAGAATGAACGGACCTTCTTCCGGCACGTTCTCAATCCCCCAGCAGTACACTTTCGCCCTCGCCCTCACGAAGGCCATGGCGGCCGCCATGAGCCTCCTTTCGACAGGGATGTTGATATAGGCGCTGTCCAAGGGCGAGGGCCGGCGGAGGAACCCTCCTCCGCACAGTTTCCTCGTAGGGTCAATCAGCCTGTGCTTTTTGGACAAAAGAGCCACCTGCTTGTTTTTCAGAGGCGGAATCAGATGGAAGGGGGAGGGTTTTCCCGGAGAAGTCATGAGAGCCTTTCTTGGAGAGTCAACTTATTCTGGCTCCCAGAGCCTCTAGTTTCTTTCTGAAGTCTTCATAGCCCCGGTCGATGAGGGAGATGCCGTGGATGCAGCTCCTGCCCTCGGCGACCAGCGCCCCTATCACATGGCTGAACCCTCCGCGGATGTCGGGGATATCGATGTCGGCCCCGTGAAGCGGCGTCGGGCCGAAAATTACGGCCGAGTGCACAAAACCCCTGTGGCCGAACCTGCAGGGGAGAGACCCCAGGCACTCGCTGTAGAGCTGTATCACGGCCCCCATTTTCACAAGGGTGTCTGTAAAACCGAAGCGGTTTTCGTACACCGTCTCGTGGACTATGCTGAGCCCTTTGGCCTGCGTCAGGGCGCAAACCAGCGGGGGCTGCCAGTCTGTCATAAAGCCCGGATGGACGTCAGTTTCAAGGGCTATGGGGTGAAGGTCGCCGCCGGGATGCCAGAAACGGATTCCGTCGTCTTGGACGTCGAACTTGCCGCCGATTTTGCGGAAGACGTTGAGGTAAGTCATCATGGTCGACTGCTGGGCGCCGCGGATGAAGATGTCCCCTTTGGTGGCGAGGGCAGCTGAAGCCCAGGAGGCCACCTCGATTCTGTCGGTCTGGGCGCGGAAGGTGAAGGGCTGGAGGCTCTTTACCCCGTCCACCCTGATAGTCCTGTCGACGTCTACCGCTATCACGGCCCCCATTCGCTGAAGTACGGCCACAAGGTCCATGATTTCGGGCTCTATCGCGGCGCCTGAAATCTCGGTCTTCCCTTCAGCTTCCACAGAGGTCAACAGCGCTTGCTCGGTGGCGCCGACCGAGGGGTAGGGGAGGTGGATCATGGCGCCCTTGAGGCCGTGGGGGGCCTTGAGCTCTATGCTTCCGTTTTCATTTGCCGTTATTTCAGCTCCGAGCTGCTTTAGGATCGAAAGGTGAAAGTCTACGGGCCTCTTGCCTATCTGATCTCCGCCGAGCGAAGGAATGAAGGCCCTGCCCAGGCGCTGAAGAAGGGGGCCTGCAAAGAGGATGGGTATTCTGGAAGAGCCGGCCAGGGTGTGTACGTCAGCTATATCGGCGACGGAGATGGAAGAAGCGTCTATGCTGACGACCCCCGCCTCCTTGTCCACTTTCGTTTTCGCCCCGTGGAGGCGCAAAAGATCGGACACCACTCTCACGTCCCTTATGTCGGGAACATTTTGGATTACCGATTTCCCGGGGGCTAAAAGAGATGCCACCATGGCTTTGCTCACAAAGTTTTTGGCGCCCCTCACTCGTATCTCGCCCCTCAGAGGATCGCCTCCCCATACGGTGAGGGTGTCCTCCTCGCCGCAGGCTTGGCATTGCTCAGAGCTTGTGTTCATACTTAGGATTATCTCACAGCGGGGTAAAAATCGGCTTTCCATAAAACTGACCGCAGGGAATATGGCGCGTTTTTGTTTAAGTTATGCACGAACGGCTTAAATTTCTATTTGCTTTTGGGGTGAATACGGAAGTCAAGCGATTTTATAAGCACTCCGTCTCTTTTTGAAATATTTTTTTGGAATTGCTTACGGTTTTTCAAAAATGCTCCCATTCCGCTTAATGTCGATATTAGAAAACGGTTTTCAGTTTCTTGCAATCCGAAAAATACTGAATGATCTTAGGAAAAACTGATTAAAACATACGCAGTGTTTTACAAAGTTTTTTCAATCATTAACCCTTTTAAAGGGATAATCCCTGCTGGAGCGAAACTGTGAGAGTATTGCATGTATGAGGGCTACTTTGTGCGTGTGTTTATTTTTCCTTAGGTAAAGTGAGTCATATGGAAATCTTCAGTAAAGGAATATCAGAGCGGTAAATGCTATCATGATAGTCTTAAGATAAATTTTAATAAGTTCTTTATTGTTTATATACAGCATCTATTTTATACAAATGGAGACCGATAATATGAAGGATATTGTCAATATTTACATAGATAGAATTTTTAAGGGTAATTGTATAGATGAAATGAAAAAGATGCCATCCGAAAGCGTGGACATGGTTTTTGCAGACCCTCCTTACTTTATGCAAACAGACGGTGTTTTACGTAGAACAGATGGAACGAAATTTTCCGGTGTCGAGGATCGGTGGGATAAATTCAGTGATTTTGCAGAATATGACAAATTTACAACGGAATGGCTGTCCGAATGCAGAAGGGTCATGAAGAAGGATGCCTCCATATGGGTTATAGGATCTTTTCAAAATATTTATAGATTGGGATACATTATGCAAAATATGGGATTTTGGATCTTAAATGATGTCATTTGGTCTAAGCCCAATGCAGTTCCCAATTTCGGTGGGACAAGGTTCCAGAATTCTCATGAGACATTGCTATGGTGTGCAAAAACCAAAGATGCAAAGTACAGCTTCAACTATAAAACTATGAAATACCTAAATAACGGTAAACAGGAAAAAAGTGTGTGGAATATCGGCATATGCATTGGACACGAAAGATTAAAGGACGAAAATGGAAACAAGGTTCATTCGACGCAAAAGCCGGAAAAGCTGCTGTATAAAGTCATAATGTCTTCCACAAAACCCGGAGATGTAATTTTGGATCCGTTTTTTGGTACAGGTACAACCGGTGCGATGGCAAAAGCTACGGGAAGGCATTTCATAGGCTTTGAAATGGAAGAAAAGTACATAAAGTATGCACAAAAAAGGATTGAAAGCATAAATCCTGTGATTGATGATATTACAAACTTAAAGTTGGAAGTAAAGCCTCCGAAAGTTTCAATGTCAAGATTACTCGAATTCGGATACTTGCGGCCAGGACAAAAACTCTACAGCAAAGATAAAAGCAAGGAGGTGGTGATTACTGCAAGTGGGCATGTGAGCGATGGTAAAGAGGAACTATCCATACATAAGATGTCTGCAAAAATGCTAGGCCTTATGAACCATAATGGTTGGGACTACTTCTGGGTAGAAAATAAAGGGGAAGGATTAATGCCCTTAAATTCACTAAGGTATAAATATCAAAAGGAAAGAGGAGAAGGGCAAGAATGATATTAGAATATGGCACTTTTATAAATATGTTGAACACCAAATTATTTGAGGGCAGCTCAGTAGATTTAATAAAAAAGATAGTAACTTCTCCGGATAGATATGTTGGCCTATTCAGACCAACTAAACCAAAAACAAAGTTGATACAAAATATAACCCAATCTCATGAGATCAAATTCGGCGCTGCATTAGAAGATATATCGGAAGAATATTTTAAAGCACTTGGATTTGAGATGTTACCAAAAAAAATTAGCAGCTTGGGAAACTAGAGGAGGGCAAGAATATGACATCGACCAATTGTTTAAAAAAAATGATACCGTCTATCTTATTGAACAGAAGGTAAGAGATGATCATGACAGCACTAAAAAGAAGGGTCAATTTTTAAATTTTGAAGATAAATATTTCGAGGTATCATGCAAATATAAAGATAATAACGTAATACCAATAATGTGGTTTATAGATGATTCGCTAAGGAAAAATAACAGCTATTACACACTTCAAATGAACAAGATGGCAGAAGAATACGGTTGTGAGCCTAAACTTTACTATGGAGACGAAATGTTTTCCGAAAATATAAACGGCATAGAGGCTTTTCCGTATGAAATGTGGGATGAAATTGTAAAATACCTCACTAATTGGAAGAAGACGTTGCCAGATATGCCTGAAATTAATCTTGATATTAAGAGTAATGAAGTTTTTGAAGAGTTAAAAGATTTATCCCCGTCATACTACAGAAAATTATTTGATAATGACGATATAAGAGAACAAATATTGCCAATATTGTTTCCTCAGAAGACGGTACTAAAAATGCTAGAGCGTTATTTTGCCACTAAGGAAGAAATGATATATACAAATATTGCAAAAAAAATTGATAACTACTTACAAAAAAAGTATTAGCTTATATGCCAGAAAGACCTGTCACAGAATACGGCGATCTCACACCTCATTATGGATATGCCGGGCATTCCCGAAAGGCTTCCAAGTTTTTCCTGCACTTTATGTCCTCATTTCGCAACTCCTTCCCAAGCCTTATCTTTCAAAAGTATTTTCTGAACGGATACTTTTCATGGCTCTATGTCGCTATTCAAGGTCCGGCCTATTGACCGTTGGATTTTTCCCGCTCTCCAACATTAAAACGGTATTTTGCCCGCTGCTTCTCCTGAAAAAGCTGTTGTCGTGAATGGATGCAAGTTCATCCTTGTAGGATTCGCTTTCTATGAGCTTTAAAATTGCATTGTCTATTAAGTCTCTGTAGCTTTTCGGAAATTTAATATTTTCCTGCGCTGTTCCGGCATTGACTTTTATCGAAGTATATTTTTCTTCCTCCTGCGCCATTTCAATTGCTATCTCTTTAAATTCCTCTTTTTCTTTATTTCCAAGAAGATTGTACGGAACCGGCAAATTATTCAATAAGTTGACAGGATAAGTTATACCGCCGTCATATATCCTCCACCACCAATAGGGAAAACTTGAATTTAGAAAGCAATACAGAAAATAAAATACAGAGGGATTGTCAACGTTTAAAGTAATCAGCCCCTTGCGCTCCAGCCTTTTAGATGCGGCGACCGTGTTATACCTGCATGTATTTGGCACGTAAATTGGGTATTTACCTTTATTTTCGACCACCAAATCTTTGAGGAGATATGAAGAACTGCCTACCCACGCATCGTATAGGTCCTGCAATCTGCCGTCAATCTTCTTAAATGCCTTATTTTCTTCATTAACAATCTGTTTTTTTGCATTAACCGCCAGTTCCAATACGTCTGTTTTCAGCAGATCCCTCCTCTCCCCGTTTTTAAACCTGATGAGCGGAGATATTTTAAACCCGTCCGGCTTATCTGATTTATGGAAGACGGTTATGGCTGCCCTGACCGAGTTAGACATATTGGTGTTGAATATCCCCTGTTTCCTTCCACAGAAAATATTTCCCGGAATGTTGTCGAATGCCACGACAAATCCTCCACCCAGGGCGCACATTTCCTTCCTCAGGGCATAAAACTTCCCTCCGGCAATAAAACTGAAGGGAGTAATAATAACGGCCGATTTGCTTTGCTCGCATATTTTTTCCATAAACGAGGAATACCACTCGCGTGCCATTCGGATCACATCCGTCAGATTCCAGTTGTCGCCAAATTGCCCTATTTTGCCATAAGGCGGATTAGAGATAGTTTTACAATTTTCAGGCAGCACAACATCTTTATCTAAAAAATCACAATGAATGGCATGTATTTGGCCGGCCAAATCAAGCCCATATTTTGCCAGCAGAGATGTTTTACATATTTTTAGGGCCGTTTCATCATAGTCGTACAGGTATACCCTGCCTTCTTGCAGCAAACTTCTGGCTTTTTCTTTGCCGACATAATCAAGGTAGGCAAGAATTAATTTGCCCGTCCCGCAGGCTACGTCGCATATATTTTCGCCTTCGCTTCTGCTTAGCCATTCCCCCATTATTAGGGCCACGTCATCCGGGGTATAGTACTGACCATTGTTTTTTTTCTTTGATTTATCGAGCCTGGCCAATCCTATTTCATACATATCTCCAAAATTCTTTATATTCGGCAGCTCCCCTGCAGTTCCGTTATTTAAGACACATTTACATATGTCATTCCATGTATTTTGCAATCCTTTAACGTCAATATCAGATATATATTTTTCTAATGCAGTGTATTTACTCATACTTCTATTTATTTCACCACTCATTGGCTAATCCCCAATTTGATATCAATCTTAAATCAGTATAGGAAATTTCTTTTCACGTCCCCGATAGGCTGCTTTATATAAAGACTTAAAAAGCCCTTTATAACAATTAAGTGACTTTAAAAAAACTTCAAAAACTTTCCCGCACTTCTGGGAAAGTAAAAAGACGGAGCCGGAAAGAAAAACATCAGGAATTTTGCAAAGAGGCACTTTGTCGGGAAAGATGCTGTACAAGACTCTGAGGAAATACAAAAAATGCAGCTTTTTAAGGGAGCTGCACAAACCCTTCTAGTTGGGGTACCTGGACTCGAACCAAGAATAGATGAACCAGAATCACCTGTGTTGCCAATTACACCATACCCCAATGGTTGCATCACTTATATTTCAAGTTGTCCGTCTCACAATATAGGTGATAGTACCCCCAACCAGATTTGAACTGGTGTTACCGCCGTGAGAGGGCGATGTCCTAGACCGCTAGACGATAGGGGCCAACCTCTTACTTTTCAGTAAGATTGCCGGCACATTTCTGTACCTGCCTCTAAGTGTAATACATCAGATTTTGGAACGCAAGGAGGAAATTCTTTCAATTACGACGGGTTTCCCAATTATCTCCAGAGATTCAAAAAGCGGAGCTGAAACCTTCTTGCCGCTGATGGCCAGGCGCACCGGATTGAAGGCCTTTTTGGCCGGCAAAGACATCTCGTTTACGAGAGCGTCGGTGAGCAGGGTGTGGAGGGTATCCGCCTTCCACTCTTCATCCTGTACGTTTTCGAGCTCTTTAAGGGCCCTGTCAAGGACGGCCTTGTCCCCTTCGGTAAGAGGTTCGAGGGATCCCTCTTCAAATTCCAGCTCCCCCGCCTTGTCGATCAAGGGCAGCATCATGGGCACGGCCTCGGAAAGAAGCCTCACCCTGGGCTGAACCAACGGGGCGATTCTGAGAAGGAGCGCCTTGTCGTCTGCACTAAGTTCGTCCCACTTATCCGCGGGAACTATCCCTTCCTTGAAGAGATAGGGGAGGCACCGCTTCACGAAGTCCTCAGGATCGAGCATGCGGATGTGGGAGGCGTTGATGGAAATGGCCTTCTTGAGGTCGAACCTGGCAGGATTGGCCTTGACGTCCCTCACATCGAATTTGGCTACGAGTTCTTCCATGGAGAATACGTCCTGATCTGCAGAATAGGACCAGCCCAGAAGGGACAGGTAGTTCAAAAGCCCTTCCCTTATAAAGCCCATATCCCTGAGGAGGAACAGGTTGCTTTGAGGATCCCTCTTGGAGAGTTTCTTATTGCCCTCGCCCATGACGTAGGGCAGGTGCCCAAAGAGCGGGGTCTGCTTGGCGATCCCGAGCTTCTTTAGATATTCGTAGAGCACAATCTGGCGCGGAGTGGAGGGGAGCAGGTCCTCGCCCCTGAGCACCATGTTTACATCCAGTATCGCGTCATCTACGGGATTGGTGAGGGTGTAGAGCGGATCTCCATTGGGGCGCACTATAACAAAATCGGGGAAAGATCCCGCTTTGTAGGTGATGGGCCCTCTCACCAGGTCGTCCCAGCTTATGTCTTCGTCGGGGACGCGAATCCTGAGGGCGGGCTTCCTTCCCTCCTTGCGGAAGGCCTCTTTCTGCTCTTCCGTAAGGTTCCTGTCAAACCCGTCGTAGCCGAAGGTCTCGGGGCGCCCGGCCGCCTTATTTCTCTCGGCGATCTCCTCTGCCGTAGAGAAAGATTCGTAGGCAAAGCCCGCCTCAAAGAGCTGCTTTGCCACCCCCTGATAGACTTCCTTCCTTCTGGACTGGAAGTACAGGTCGTCGTTGCCTTTTCCGATGCCTTCGTCCCAATCTATCCCCATCCACTCGAGGGCCTCGATGATCATGTCGAGGCTCTCTTTGGTGTCGCGCCTGTCGTCTGTGTCTTCCATCCTGAAGATCAGAGTTCCGCCGGTGTGGCGGGCCTCCGCCCAGTTGTAGAGGGCGGTGTGGATCATGCCGACATGAGGGATGCCGGTGGGAGAGGGGCAGAACCTGAGCCTGGGATGCTCGGGAATTGAAGGTTTGTCTTTATCGTTCTTAGTACTCATACCTCAATTTTAGAATCGGCTACCTTTAATTGATAGGACTGGATCTAATATAAGGGGAGTATCAACAGGAGCCTGTCTAGAGAGCTTGGAGGTAAAGTGAGGACGAAAATCATAAAGGCCGCGGCTGCGGCCGTGGCGGGGCTGGCCCTGGCTTTGGGCCTGGCAGCCTGCGGGCAGGCCCAGACTTCTTCCGCGGCCAGCCAAGATCCCACCATTAACGTGATGCTGGATTGGACGCCCAATACCAACCACGTAGGGCTTTACGCCGCCAAAGCCCTCGGATACTACAAAGATGAAGGAATCAACATAAACATCCTGCCCGTCTCTTCGGCAGGGGCCGAGCAGGCCGTAGAGACGGGAGTGGCCAATATCGGATTTTCCACCCTCAGCAATGTGGCCGCCTTTGACGCCAAGGGGGCGCACCTGCAGCTGATATTCGACCTCACGCAAAAGGACGTGGCAATCTGGTGCGCCCTGGCTTCCAACAAGTCGATAAAGACCCCTAAGGACTTCAGCGGCAAGACCTTCGTCACATTCGGGTCCGCCGAGCAAAAAGCGGTGCTCAGGGAAATGATAAAGAACGCCGGGGGAACCGGACAATTTTCCACCGTCACCGTAGGCACTTCCACCTTCCAGACGCTGGAGAGCGGGAAGGGGACCTTCGGAGGGTTTTACTCGACCTGGGAAGGCGTAGAGAGCCAGTTAAGCGGCCCCAAGCTCACCTGTTTCAAGTCGGTAGACTGGGGCGTCCCCGGCAACCCCACCCAGCTGGGATATGCCGTAAACACTTCGTGGGAGCAGTCGCATGAGAAGGAAGTGCAGGAATTTGTGAACGCCACGGCCAGAGGATACGCATACGCCGTAGCCAACCCCATCCAGGCGGCCCACTTCCTCGTGCAGGGAGCCAAGCCTACAGTGGTTCCGATAAAGCTGGCCGAGGCCTCGATGGAAAACATCATAGACAACAACGACTGGGGGAACTCCAAGTCCATAGCCGCGGCATGGGAAAAGACCAAGTCTGCCACCGCCCTTCCGGCTTCGGCCTTGGGAGGCTTTGGGGACATCAACTTTTCCGAGTCCCAGAGCTACCTGGACTTTCTCTGGAAAAACGGCGTCTATGACACCCAGTCCGACCCTTCTCCTGCCCAGCCGAACGCCCAGGTGCTCGGAACCAACCGCTTTGTCAACGCCAAGCAGTCGTAAAAGCGCATGAAAAAGAAGGGGTACCGGATCTGGATAGGGGTTGCGACCTTTGCAATCCTTACAGCCGTTTGGCAGATCTGCGTGAGCGCCGGAAAGATCAGCCCCAGGGTCCTTAGCTCCCCCTGGCAGGTGGCCGTGTGCCTGGTCGAGTACTGGCCCTCCCTCCTCTCTTCGGCCACTTTGATAACAGGCCTTGAGGGTCTTTTGGGCTTTTTGGCCTCCATTCCCCTGGGCCTCGCGCTGGGCGCGGGGCTGTATTCTTCCAAAACGGTCCAGGCCTCCCTCTACCCCCTTATAGTTACGGCCCAGATGCTCCCCCTCATCACCATCGCCCCCCTCTTCATAATCTGGTTCGGCTTTTCTCCTGCAGGAAAGGGGGTCATGGTGGCGATCTTCTCCATCTTCCCCATAGCCGTCCAGACTTTCCGGGGCCTTGAAAAGGTGCCGGAAGAATATGTGGATGTGGCAAAGTCGTGCGGGGCGGGGGGCTGGTGGATCCTCTTTCACGTAAAGCTGCGCCTGGCGGCCCCGCAGATTTTCGGCGGGATGAAAATTGCCACGGCCTACGTCTTCGCCACCGCCGCCACGGCCGAATACCTCGGGGCCAGAAACGGCCTCGGCATCGTCCTCCAGTCGGCCTTCGAGTCTTTCCAAACGCCTTTAATTTTTTCGGCTACTATCTTAATAATTGCGATGACGGCCCTCCTGTGGCTCCTGGTATCAGGGAGCGAAAGACTGGTCTCAAGGCCGAAGAGGTCCTCTTTGAAGTTTGCGAAAGGCGGGAGATGAGGGAAGAGGATGACGTTCCTCCGGAAATCAAAGAGAAGCGGAGGCTCTACCGCCTCCGCCTGACCCAGCCCCTGTACGGAGCCAGCCCCCTCGACGCGTGCGCCCGCTTCTTTTTCAAGTACGGACAGTTTTCGGGGAGGGCGTCGAGGAGCGAATACTGGTACGCGAGCATGTGGGGCGCCGCCTACATAGTGGTGTGCTGGTGCGTCTACGCACTCTTCGTTTTCGATCCCTCCGTCGTCGGGTTCATCTTGCTTATAGCCGCCCTGGCGGGCATGCTCACCTGCCTTGTGCCCTTTCTCTCCCTCACCGCCCGCCGCTATCACGACGCGGGGCTTTCCGCCCTCTGGATGCTGATAGGATCCATAATCTGTCTGGCGGCAATCCTCGTTGCGGGATCCGCCCTGGCGGATGCCACCAAGCTCTCGCTCGAGCTGAGACAGATTTCAAAGGCTCAGGCCTCAGGCGCCCTGTACGTGCGCCTGGGGGCCGGGGCGCCCGCACTTTCACCCTCCCAGGCCAAGGAGGCGGTGTCTTCTTCGATAAGGTGGGAAGTTAAAGTGATGCGGGCAGGCGCGCTCGTCCTGCTCTTGGGCCAGTCAGTCGACATAGCCTTCTGCCTGCTGCCCAGCCGGCAAAGAGGAGTTAGGTTCGATTCTCCCAGGCTTTCTTCCGAGTGGACGGTTACAAAAGAAAGCTACTTAAGCAGCCTGAGAAGGGAAAAGGAGAGGTTCAGCGAATCTTGCCGGCAGGATTGAAGTAGGAAGCCGAAATGAGCTTTCCTGTGGCCGAATCCATGCAGAATTTGCTCACCGAGGCCAGGGAGACTTTGCGCATGAGGGGATTTAGCGGCGCGCTCGACTTGGTCAGAAAATGCCTGAGGACCCAGATGGGGGACTGGTGGGAGACTACGAGAACGGTGTCGTCTTTCAAAGGGTTGATTTTAGAGTGCAGGAAAGAGAGCATGCGGTTTTCGATCTTTATGTAGTCCTCCCCCCAGCCGGGAGTTTTGAGATCCAAAAACTTCTTCCAGTTTGCGGGGCGCAAAAACGAGGCCGATCCGTACCCCATCCTGCATCCCCTGAAGGAGTTTGCAGCCTCTATGAGGCGCGTGTCCGTCCGGACCCTGAGCTTGGGCAGTATCGCCAGGCTGCGCCTCTCGTTTAAAATTTCGGCTATCAGCTCTGCGGTCTGCACCGTCCTCTCCAGGGGAGAAGCGTAGATGGCGCTGGCGGTCAGAGCTTCGTCTATGGAGGAGAGAAAGCGGCCCGTCTCCCGCACCTGCCTCATTCCCGTAAGGGAGAGAGGGAATCCCCTCAGCCTCTCGTAGATCACTTTTTGGGAATTTGCCACCTGGCCGTGGCGGATGAAATAAAAAACGGTTTTGCTCATAGCCACCCCTTTGGAGTGTGCTTCTTGGCCCAGGTTCCCAATTTGTGGGCCAAGACCGTCTTTTCCTCATTTCCGTCTCTGGGTTCGTCAAGGAGCACTTTCCTTACCGTAAAGCTCCAGGCGGCCACGATGACCGAGGCTACGAGCAGGCCCACGTTGGCGAAGATGGTGTACCTGGCATGGTCGGTTACAGAAAGGCGGGAGGATATTATGACGTTTGTAAAAATCCAAACTATAAGGTCGCTCAGCCCCAAGCCTATAAAGGAGTTCAGGAAGAAGACCATCATCTCCGTCCAGCGGGGCATGTCGCGCCTGTGGACGAAGACGTGGCTCATGCTGGCCGAGTAATTATAGGCCAGAGCCACCAGAAAGCCGATCGATACGCCTAGGATGGAGCCGAAATGGGCCAAAAGCAGCACGTTCATAACCGACCAGTTTATGCAGAACGCGACTCCGCCCACCGCTCCGAATTTGATGAGCTGGCCTATCAGTCTTTTCATGGATTCGTATTCCCCCGATTGGGGGGGGAAAGGACTATTTCTCGGTAACGGCTACCGTGAACTCGGAGATAATCTGCGGGTAGAGGCGCGCCTCCACCTTGTACCTTCCGGTCTGCTTTATCGCATCGAAGTGGAGGGTCTTGGGATCCACTTCGATCCCCTTGTCCCTGAGCTTTTCGGCTACAGCTTCAGGGCTGATTCCTCCGAAGAGCTTTCCGCTGCCGGAGACTTTCGCGGGAATGATGACGGTGATTCCGTCGAGCATATCCTTGAGGGCCGCGGCCTTCTGCCTGCTTTCAACCCTTTCAGCATCTCTCTTGGCAAAAGCTGCTTCCTCTTTCTCTGCGGCCTTGGCGGTCCAAAGTTGCGCCATTCCACCGGGAACCAAAAAGTTCCTGGCGTATCCGGCCGCAACTTCCACGCTCTGTCCGGCAGAGCCGAGGGAGGGTATGTCTTTGGTCAGTATGACTTTTATCTGCTTGCTCATGGATCACCTCACCGGGTAGAAGCGGAATAGGGCAGGAGCGCCATTTCCCTGGCGTTCTTTATGGCGTTTGCAATCTTGTGCTGCTGCTGGACAGTGACGCCCGTAATCCTCCTGGAGCGGATCTTGCCCCTGTCGGATATGAACTTGCGCAGGAGCGCCACGTCCTTGTAGTCGACCTTGCCGACCTTTATGGCAGCAAAGCTCGCCGGCTTTTTATAAACTTTGGATGAGAACTGCATTCTTCTAGACATTTTTAACTTCTCTCTCTAAAACCCCGGATCTTCATCTATGCCCATGGGATTGTCTGGCATGCCCCCGCTGTAGGAATAGTCGCCGCCCCCGGCCCAGGGATCCTGGGGGGGCTGCTGGGCCGGAGCCGGCTGCTGGCGCTGGGGGGCCTTGTAGTCCTGGGATCCCCCGAAGCCTTCCCTGGGGATCTTGGCAACGGAGCAGGAGGCGTACATGAGTGAGGGCCCCACGTCCGACACTTTCAGCTCTATGGCCGTGCGCTTTTCTCCCTGCTGGGTCTGGTAGGAGCGGGAGGTCAGATTCCCCTGAACTATCACCCTCATGCCCTTGGAAAGGGAGTTTACGACGTGGTCGGCCAGGTTCCCCCAGGCCGAGCAGGTCATAAACAGGGTCTCCCCTTCCTGCCTCTGGCCCGTGGAAGGATCCAGGCGGTAGGGGGTGGAGCCTACGCGGAAAGATGCGAGCTTTGATCCGCTCGGAAAACTTCTGAGCTCCGGATCGGCCACCAGGTAGCCGATCAGGGTGATGGGGGTCTCGTTGGGCATTAGCGCCTGTCCTCGCGCAGGACTTTGGTGCGCACCACGCTTTCGTTTAGCTTCATCTGCCTGTCGAGTTCGGCACAGGTTTCAGGGGTGCAGGAGAAGTGGGCCACGAGGTAGAAGCCGTCGTCTAGGCCGTTTATCTGATAGGCGAGGCGCCTCTTGCCCCAGTAATCTATATCTTTTACTTCTCCGCCGTCTTTGGTGACGACGGTCATAAACTGGTCCATCAGCTTCTTGACGCTGGCCTCTTCCATAGAAGGGTTGATTATGGCCATCATTTCGTAAGGATGAGACACTTAACCTCCTTCGGTCTTATCGGCCGCGCATGGCGCGGCAGGAGTTTTACTCGTTAATTCAGTTTACTTTTGGGACCTTACAATCCCCGAGCCCGAGGGAGGCGAGGTCTGCGCACTGAGAATCGGAAAAATGGGAGATGAGGCAGTTGGCTATGACTCTGTAGCCCTCGTAACTGGGGTGGAAGCAGTCCGAGCACCAGAACCACTTGGTGTCGCCGTGGGGCGTTCCCACAGTCTGGTTGACGTAGAGAGCCCCGTTGGCGTCGCACACCCTCTGCGCCACTTCCGCCTGCCGGAGGGTGGCCCTTTTGAGCCGCTCCTGGAGGGATCTGCCGAAGGCCGGCACCATGTAGACCTCGGCCGAGGAGAAGACTATGACCCTGTCGGCCATGGCCTTGGCCATTTCTATTGAATCTTTAAGCTC
The DNA here is from genome assembly GCA_017965665.1 of Aeriscardovia sp. Classification (GTDB taxonomy): domain Bacteria; phylum Actinomycetota; class Actinomycetes; order Actinomycetales; family Bifidobacteriaceae; genus RGIG1476. Next base: position 18,248 of record JAGCPN010000002.1, on the reverse strand, counting down.
CTTTTGCCATTTTTCGTCTGCCGGCCTGAAGGCCATGAGGTCGTTGCTTCCCGCGCAGAGTATCAGCATGTCCCAGTGGCGCCCTTCCAGGGAAGGGAGCATCCTGTAGCGCGCGCGGGTGAGGGTGGCTCCGAACTTTCCCACCAGCTCCCACTCGACGTTCCTGTTCATCCTCTTGGACAGGAGCCTCAAAAACTGGGGGACGAGGCCGTAGCGGGTGTTGGAGCATCCGCATCCTAAGACCATGGAGTCGCCCACGGCCACGCAGGAAAGGGGGCGCAGCTCCCCTCCTTCCACCTCTATCAGGCCCTTTTTCTCCCCCGGCGGCTCTTTGGCAAAGTCCATATTTTTGAGTTTCAAAGCGTCGATAGACGCCGCCACCTTTTCCAAAGCGTTCATAATCCTTCTTTCGCCCGCGGCCTATTCTTCCGCCACGAGATCCAAGTAATCGTCTTCCCATCTGTCTTCAACACCGTCGGGGAGCAATAAAATCCTGTCGGGGCGGAGTGCCTCCAAAGCGCCCCTGTCGTGGGTGACCAGGATGCAGGCTCCCTTGTAGAGCGATATCGCTTCCAGGATCTTGTCCCTGCTCGCAGGGTCGAGGTTGTTGGTGGGCTCGTCTAAGAGAAGCAGGTTCGCCCCCGAATACGCCAGGGAAGCCAGGGAAAGGCGCGTCTTTTCCCCGCCGGAGAGCACCCCTGCCCTTTTATACACTTCGTCGCTTGAAAAAAGAAAGCCTCCCAGGGCCGTGCGGGCCTCCTGTTCGCTCATCTTCGGGCAGGCCGACATCATATTTTCAAGCACCGTCCTTTCCCCGTCGAGGTTTTCGTGCTCCTGGGAAAAGTATCCCACCTTGCACTTTTCTCCCAGGGCGGCCTCCCCTTCGTCGGGGAGGATCTGTCCGGAAAGGAGCTTTAGGAACGTGGTTTTCCCCGCCCCGTTGGCCCCGAGGATCGCGATCCTGGAATCTCTTTCCACCGTGAAGTCCAGATCTTTCAAAATGGGCGTCTGCCCGTATCCGTAGGAGAGCGAGCGGCACTCCGCTAGCACCCTCCCTCCCCTTTCGGGCTCCGGAAGGCGGATATTGGCGCTCTTTTCGCGCCGGGCCTCAAACCGGCTCTCTTCCAGCAGCTTTTCAGCCCTTCTCGCCATATTCTTGGCGGCCACGGCCTTTGTGGCCTTGGCCCCCAAAGAAGAGCTGGTCTTCAGAAGCCTTGCGGCTTTCTTTTCCGCCTCTTCTCTGGCCTTCCTGGCCCTCTCCTCTGCAGCCGCCCTTTCCTTCAGGAAGGCGGAGTAGCCCAGAGAGTACTTGTCGAAGACCCCGTCGTGGAGGTACCAGATGGAGCTGGCGCACGCATCCAAGAGCTTTTGGGAGTGGGAGATCAGAAGGAGGGCGCCCCCGAAGTCTTTCAGTTTTTCGGTCAGCCACTCTATGGCCCCGGCGTCCAGGTGGTTGGTGGGCTCGTCGAGGATGAGGGTGTCGGCCCCGGCGAAGATGATCCTCGCCAGCTCCACCCTCCTCTTCTGGCCTCCCGAGAGAGCCGAAAGCGGGGCGTCCATATATCCTCCGATTTCCAGCCGGGAGGCCATTTTGGAGGCTTCGGCCTTGGCGCTCCACCCTCCCTCGGCCTCGAACCTTTCAGAAAGCCTGTCCAGGCGCGCTATGTCCTTTTCAAGGTCTCTCCCCTCTTCCACCGCCCTTTGGGCCTCTTCTATCTTTCTCATGAGCGAGGAGAGGCCCTTGGCGGACAAAATCCGCTCCATCACCGTCTGCGACTGGTTGGCCGCCCGGGTCTCCTGGGGCAGGTACCCCAAGGTCCCCCGGATCTGCACCTTTCCACCCTCCGGCGGGAGGTCCCCCACGAGGGTGCGCACGAACGTGGTCTTCCCGGCTCCGTTTTTGCCCACCAGCCCTATCTTCTCCCCTGAGCCGATGGAAAAGGACGTGGGATAGAGGATCTGCCTGGCCCCCCAGCTTATGGACAACGCATCTGCCGTAATCGACATGAAATTTTTCCTTAAAAAGCAAAAGTCAACTAATCTAGACTTTAAAGTAATGTCGCGAAAACCCGCAAAAAACAGAAGGCAGAATGTCAAAAGAAAACGGCGTTTTTATAGAGGACCTCTCAAATCTTGAAGCAAACAGAAAAATCGTTATAAAAGGCGCTTCGGAGCACAACCTGAAAGGGGTGGATCTGGCCATCCCCAAAAATAAGCTGGTGGTCTTTACGGGGCTCTCGGGCTCCGGCAAAAGCTCCCTCGCTTTCGATACCCTCTGCGCAGAGGGGCAGAGGAGGTACATGCAGTCCCTCTCCTCCTACGCCCGCCAGTTTCTGGGCCAGATCCCCAAGCCGAAGGTGGACTCCATAGAGGGGCTGAGCCCCACGATTTCCATAGACCAGAAGACCACCAACCACAACCCGAGGTCGACGGTGGGGACCGTGACCGAGATCTACGACTACATGAGGGTGCTCTTTTCGAGGGTGGCCGTCCCCCACTGCCCGATCTGCTTTGAGGAAGTGGGAAGGCAGAGCGCGGAACAGATAGTGGATGCAATACTGGAGCGGGGAGGGGAAGTCGAAATCCTCTCCCCCCTCGCCAGGGAGAAGAAGGGGACATTCGAATCGCTCTTCTCCGATCTCGCCTCCAAGGGATACGCGCGCGCGGTGGCGGACGGAAAGTACTTTAAGACGAGCGATCCCCCGGAGCTTAAAAAGCAGGAAAAGCACACCGTCTTCGCCCTCGTAGACAGGCTGGATCTGAAGCCCGAAGAGCGGAGCCGGCTGACAGATTCTGTCGAAAGCGCTCTGGAGCTCTCGGGCGGAAGCGTAGTTGCGAGGTTCAAAGAGGGGGACAAAAGCGAGGACGAATTTTTCAGCGAAAAGGTGTCGTGCCCCAACGGCCACATCTTCGACCTCGACATGGAGCCGCGCAGCTTTTCTTTCAACTCCCCCCTCGGCGCCTGCCCTTCCTGCGGAGGGCTCGGCACCAAGGAGGAGATGGACCTTTCCCGGGTGATAAAAGACCCCTCCCTCTCCCTTGCAGAGGGCGCAATCGACCCCTGGAACCACCAGATAACCGATCACTCCAGGGAGCTTTGGGACCTGAGCCGGAAGATGGGGTTCAGCATGGACGAGCCCTGGAAAGATCTCCCCGCAAATGTGAGAGAGGCCATCCTCTACAAGGGGTGGGAGTTTAGCCAGGGGGCTCCCGTCAAGAACAGGTGGGGCCAGAAAAGGAGCCAGATCTTCGGGTTCGAATCGGTCTCCCACTGGCTGGAGCGCAAGATCGCCCAGACCGATTCCGAACTCATCCGCAGCTGGTACTCCAAGTGGATGCATTCGACCGTGTGTTCGGAGTGCGGGGGAAAGAGGCTTCGGCCCGAAATACTGGCGGCCTGGATAGACGGAAAGTCAATAGTGGACGTGTGCCAGATGCCGGTAAAGGAAGAGGAGGAGTGGGTAAAGAACCTGCGCCTGACCCCAAAGCAGGAACTGATAGCCAAAGACGCCCTCAAGGCCATAGGCCAGAGGCTCGAATTCCTTTTGGACATAGGCCTGGACTACCTCACCCTCATGCGCTCCGCCTCCACCCTCTCGGGAGGGGAGGCCCAGAGGATAAGGCTCGCCAACCAGATAGGGTCCAAGCTGACCGGGGTGATGTACGTGCTAGACGAGCCGTCCATAGGCCTGCACCAGAGGGACAACGACAAGATGCTTTCTACCCTCAGAAACCTTCAGGCCCTGGACAACACCGTAATAGTCGTAGAGCACGACGAAGACACGATAAGGAGCTCGGACTGGCTGGTGGACGTAGGGCCCCTGGCCGGAAAAGGGGGAGGGGAAATAATCTACTCCGGGGCTCCGGAGGGGATAGCGAGGGCCCCTCTCTCCATAACGGGCCAGTACATGACGGGGAAGAAAAAAATCTGCGTGCCCGCCTCCCGCAGGGCGCCCGGAGGGTGGCTGAAACTTAAGGACGTAAACAAGAACAATTTAAAGCACCTGGACGTCTCCATCCCCCTCCAGGTCTTTTCCACGATCACGGGGGTGTCCGGGTCCGGAAAATCGACCCTCATGGACGACATCCTCTACCCCCGCCTCGCCAACGCCCTGAACGGCTCCGGGATCCCGGTAGACGAGGCGGAAGGGAAGATGGAGGGAGAAGAGGCCCTCGACAAGGTCATCTATATCGACCAGTCCCCCATAGGCCGGACCCCCCGCTCAAACCCCGCCACATACACCGGGGTTTGGAACGCGATAAGGGATCTTTTCGCCCGCACTCCGGAGGCCCAGGTGAGGGGATACAAGCCCGGCCGCTTCTCTTTCAACGAAAAAGGGGGAAGGTGCGAGACCTGCCACGGGGACGGGGTGATAAACATAGAGATGAACTTTTTGCCGGCGGTGCAGATAACCTGCGACGCCTGCGGCGGGAGGAGGTACAACCGGGAGACCCTCCAGGTCGAGTACGACGGCAAAAACATCTCCCAGGTGCTAGAAATGACAGTTAGCGAGGCGGCCTCCTTCTTCAAGCACATCCCCTCCATCCTCCGCTACCTCAAGGCCCTGGAAGACGTGGGGCTGGGCTACATCTCCCTGGGGCAGAACGCCACTACCCTCTCGGGAGGCGAGGCTCAGAGGGTGAAACTGGCGTCCGAACTGCAGAAAAAGCAGACGGGAAGGACCATCTACCTTTTGGACGAGCCTACCACGGGCCTTCACGCCGAAGACGTGAGGAAGCTGCTGGAAATCTTCAAGAGGCTGGTAGACAAAAAAAACACGTTGGTGGTGATAGAGCACAACCTGGATGTCATAAAGAGCTGCGACTACGTGCTGGACCTGGGCCCCGAAGGAGGGGACAAAGGCGGAAAGATCGTGGCGGCCGGGACGCCCGAACAGGTGGCCAAGACCGGCACCTGGACCGGAAAGTACCTCGCCCGCGCCCTATGCTAGATCCCGATTCGGCCCCCCAAAGGCGCGACATCCCCGACACCTTCGGGGTTTACAAGTGGAAGGACGCGGAAGGGAAGGTCATATACGTCGGGAAGGCAAAAAGCCTGAGAAACAGGCTCTCTTTCTACTTCCAGCCCCTCTCCTCCCTCCCGCCCAGGACTCGCAGCATGGTTTCGGCGGCAAAGAGCCTCGAGTGGACGGTCGTAGACAACGAGCTTGAAGCCCTGGCGCTGGAGTACTCCTGGATAAAAGAATTCGACCCCAAGTTCAACGTGGTCTTCAAAGACGACAAGAGCTACCCCTACCTCGCTCTCTCTTCGGGACAGTTTCCCAGGCTCTTCATTTCCAGGCGCACCGGGCGGCGCGGGCTGCTTCTTTTCGGCCCCTTCGCCAACCTGAAGCTTTCCCGGCTCCTTGGGCCCCTGACCCAGATTTTCCCCCTGCGCACCTGCAGCGACGAATCTTTCAAGAGGCACCGCGCGCACGCGAGAGCCTGCATCTTTTACGAACTGGGCAGGTGCTCGGGGCCGTGCGTGGGAGCGGTGGGCGAAGGGGAGTATGCGCAGATCGCCAAAGCCTTTTCTTCCACCCTCTCCTCCCCTTCCAAGGCCGAAGAAGTGAAGGCGGGGCTGAAAAGGGAGATGGAAAAGGCGAAGGGGGAGTTCAATTTTGAAAAGGCCGCCAGGGTAAGAGACGAGCTTTTGGCGCTGGAGGAGGTGACGGAGAAAAACTCCGTCCTCAGGGCTTCGGGCGACGAAGACGTATTTGCGGCCTCCGAAGGGGAAGGGATTTGCTACTTCTACCAGATGTCGGTGAGAGGGGGGCGCATCCGGGCGGAGAGGAGCTGGAGCGCCGACTTTGTAGAGGGGGAAAAGAGGGAAGGGCTCCTGTCCCGGCTGCTTTTCTCTTTCTATTCCTCCCTCCCCCAATCTGAATTCGAAAAGGAGAGGTCTTCGGTCCCCGGAGAGGGGTTTACGGCCACCCGCCCTTCCTGGCCCAAAGAAGTGCTGGTGCCCTTCCTCCCCGCGGGCGCGGAGGGGATAGGGCAGATGCTCTCCTCCCTTGCGGGAAGGAAGGCGGAAGTTAGGGTGCCCAGGCGCGGCCCCCGCCGCGCCCTTCTCCAAGAGGCGCAAAAGAACGCCGAAGAGGGGCTAAAGAGGCTGGAAAAAAGCTCCCTAAAGAGGTCGGCATCGCGCAGGAGCGCCCTCGAAGAGCTCCAAAAGGCGTTAGCTCTTCCCTCCCTCCCCCTCCTTATCGAGGGCTTCGACATCTCCAACTCCGCTTCCGGAGGCCAGCAGGCGGGATCGTGCGTGTCGTTTGAAAACGGGCAGAAGAATGGGGAAGGATACAGGAAGTTCTCCCTTCCCGTCTACAAAGATGACCTGTCTGCGCTCGAGGAAGTGGTAGAGAGGCGATATGAAATGGACCTTCCCCTGCCGGACCTGATCGTAGTCGACGGCGGACCCGAGCAGCTCAAATCCGCCAGGCGGGGCCTTGAAAAGGCGCTGGGGGAGGCGAAAGGGGGAAAGGTCCCCCTGTGCTCCCTTTCAAAGAGGTTGGAGGAAGTGTGGCGGGAGGGAGATCCTTACCCACTGGTGCTCTCGAGGACCGACCCGGCCCTGCTGCTTTTGGAAGAAGTGAGGGACGAATCCCACCGGTTCGCCATCTCCTATCACCGCTCCCTGAGGCGCAGGAGCCTCTCTGAAGAGTAATGACTGTAAAATAGAAAACGAAACAGTTGCTACAGGGAAATTTCAAAAAAACGTTTAAAGCTCCGCCCTCTTGGGCGCGCGTATGCGGTTTTTCAAAAAAAGCGGTGAGAGAGGCGAAGTGTTGAAGGGAAACGAAATCTATAAAGAATTGGCGGAAGTGAGCCTCAGCCCTTCTATGAGGGAAATCCAGATAGCCGTCATGCTAAGGCTGGCTATGAGGATAGGCGTTTTGGGCGGAAAGCTCTTGCTGGAGTGCACATTCAGATCCCATACTGCGGCCGAATGGCTGAAGGACGCCGTGGAAGAAGCCTACTCGCTTCCCTCCGAGCTAAAAAAGGAGCCCTCCCAGGCGGCAAGCCCTTCCTTTCATCTCTCCTTTAGGAGCATAGAGGCAAAAAAGCTGCTGCTGTTTAGCAGGCTTCTGGATGTGAAGACCAAGAGGATAGTGCCCTCCTTCCCCGCGTTTGTCGACGTCTCCTCCATCCCCGTCGCCAAGACGGTGTGGAGGGGCGCGTTTTTGGCCCGCGGGGAGGCGCCCACGGAAAAGTCCGGCGCCAAAATTTACTGCTCGTTTCCCGAACTCGCTTCCCAATTGGAAGAGGCGGCCTCTACGCTGGGGGTGGGGGTGCAGATAAACTCCCGGGGCAGGCACAAGAGCGTTGAAGTGGCTCCTCCCGCCCAGTCTGTAAAGCTTTTAAACCTCATAGGAGCCAGGGAGTGCGCAAAGAGGGCCTCCGAAGTTTACGAGCGCCGGGGCGATGCGGAGGCCAGACACGTTGTGACCCAGCTTTTCGAGGCCAACCGCAAGCGCAGCTTTGAAGCCAGCCACAACGCCTGCGAAAGGATCCGCTGGGCCTTCCACGTCCTGGAAGGGCGCCAAATCAAGCCGGAACTCAGGATGGCCGGAGAGCTCAGGCTCGCACACCCCACCGCGTCCCTGAGCGAACTGGGGAACCTGGCCGACCCTCCCATCAGCAAAGACGCCGTAGCCGGCAGAATGAGGCGCCTTTACAGGATGGCCCTGGACGCCGAGCAAGCCAAGGGCGAGGGGCGGTCTAAATATTAATTTAAGGCCTTTTGAATTAGACTCATACTGAAAAAGGCGCTTTGACCTATAGGAAGGCAATATGGAAAGTATAGAAAAACTGGGAGATCTGACGGGAAAGACCGTCCTGGTCAGGTGCGACTTCAACGTGCCTGAAAATGACAAGGGGGAGATAACTGACGACAGGCGCATCAAAGCCGCCATCCCCACTCTGAAGAGCCTTTTGGATCGCGGGGCCAAATTGGTGATAACGGCCCACCTGGGCCGCCCCGGCGGAAAGGAAGACAAGGCCTACAGCCTGGCCCCCGTGGCGCAAAGGCTCTCCGAGCTCCTCGGCGCCCCGGTGAAGCTCGCCAAGGACGCGGCGGGCCCGGATTCAAAGGAACTGGCCAAAAATCTCAAGCCCGGCGAGGTCCTGCTTTTGGAAAACATACGCTTCAGGCCCGAAGAGACGAGCAAGGATGAAGCCGAGAGGATGAAGCTGGCCGAAGACCTCGCCTCCCTGGCCGACATCTTCGTCTTTGACGGCTTCGGGGTCGCCCATAGGAAGCACGCATCCAGTTACGACGTCTCAAAGCTTTTGCCCAGCTACATGGGGCTTTTGGTAGCCAAAGAGCAGGCTGCGCTCACCCGCGCCCTCGAGGATCCCGCCAGGCCTTACACGGTCGTAATGGGCGGGGCCAAGGTCTCCGACAAGCTCAAGGTCATAGTCAACCTCCTGGACGTGGCCGACAGAATCCTCATAGCCGGCGGCATGGCCTACACCTTCATAAAAGCCAATGGAGGGGAGATCGGCCAGTCCCTCCTCGAGCCCGACATGCTGGACGAAGCCAGGGAGTGCATGAGGATCGCAAAGGAGAAAGGGGTAGAATTCCTCCTCCCCAAAGACCTCGTCGTGGCCGACGCCTTCTCCAACGATGCCTCCTGCGAGATAGTGGATGCCTACCAGGTGCCCGATGACATGATGGGGATGGACGTAGGCCCCAAGACCTGCGAAGAGTTCGCCTCTAAAATCAAAGATTCCAAAACCGTGTTTTGGAACGGCCCTCTGGGCGTGTTCGAGTTTCCGAAGTTCGCGGAGGGCACCCGCTTTATAGCCAATGCCATGAAGGAGGCCACCGCAAACGGGGCGTTCACGATCATCGGAGGCGGGGACAGCGCAGCCGCAGTGGACGCATTCGGATTCAAAGACGGGGACTTCTCCCACATTTCCACCGGAGGCGGCGCCTCCTTGGAGTTCCTCAAGGGAGAAGGGCTTCCCGCGCTCAAGGAAAAGTAAAATATGCCTGTTGCCTTCGCCCCCTGCCTCCTGGCCGCCAACTGGAAGATGAATATGGACCACCTCCAGACGCTGGAGTTCATAAGGGAGCTGAGCCTTCTTTTGCCTGAAAAGGAGGCGGAAGGATCGGGAGTGGAGATGGCGATCTTCCCCCCCTTTACGAGCCTGCGCACGGCGCAGGTGTTCTCCGCCTCCTACCGCTGCCCCCTCTCCCTGGGGGCCCAGGACGTCTCCCCCCACCCTTCGGGGGCGTTTACGGGGGAAGTTTCAGCTTCGATGCTCTCCCGTCTCGGATGCAAGTTTGTCCTGGTTGGCCACTCGGAGAGCAGGAAGAATCATCACGAGACGCGCGAAGAACTGGTGGGCAAGGTGAAAAACGCCATAGCCTGCCGCATCACCCCGATCCTCTGCGTGGGGGAGAAGGAAAAAAGTGTGGAGGGACTGGAAGAAATCTGCTCCCAGGCCGAGGAGGTCTTTTGCGATCTTGACCCTGAAGAGAGAGGCAAAGTGATCGTCTCCTACGAGCCCGTGTGGGCCATAGGATCGTCGGTCACCGCCTCTCCGGACATAATCCGACGGGCGGCCGGGGCGCTCGAATCCGATCTTTTCGGTAAATTCGGCGCCTCCCCAAAGATCCTCTACGGGGGGTCGGTGAACGAAAGGAATATAGAATCCCTCAAGGGCCTCGGGCTCGGAGGGTTTCTCGTCGGCAGGGCCGGCCTCAATCCCGCAGAGTTCGCCTCTATATTTCGGTGCCTGGCCGGGAAGGAGTGACATGAAGGCGCTGGTAATAATTTTGGACATCCTGGTGATCGTCACCAGCATCCTCCTCACCCTCCTCATCCTCATGCACAAGGGCAAGGGAGGGGGCCTTTCCGACATGTTCGGAGCTTCGGCCAGCGGGCAGAGCGCCAGCACGTCGGGAGTGGCGGAAAAGAACCTCAACCGGATCACGGTGATTGTGGCCCTCATATGGATTTTGACGATAATCGGCCTTGGGCTCCTGACAAGGTTCGGATTTACGGCTTGGTGATGAAATGATACGTTACGCGCTTGAAAAAGATGCCCAGGAGCTCGTAAAGCTCAGGCTTGACGAGCAGAAGTCCCTCCATCCGGACGCCCCGGCGGATCCGGAGAAGGTGGAAGCCATAGAGAAGTGGATTTCCCAGTCCATAGGAAATGTGAACACGCTGATACTGGTCAGCGAAAACGAAGGGAAAATAGATGCCACCTGCACCTTCGTGGTGGAGCACAACATTCCCGGCCTCGTAGACAACGGCAACTACGCGTACATGTGCAACGTGTACACGGTACCCGAAAAGAGGAAGCAGGGAATCATGGCCGATATGATTTCCCAGGGCGAAGTGGAGCTGAGGGCGAGGAACGTGTGCGCCGTCTACTTTGACAGCGTATCGGATCCCATGATCTCCCTCTCCCAAAAGCTGGGGTATGTCCACAGGACGAGCTTCTACTCCAAAGACCTCATAGGCTGAAAAGGGTAAAATAAAAAAAGAGGTCGGACAGGCTTTCTGTAGAGTCAGTCCGGCCTCTTTTTATGCCTTCAGGCTACATCTTCTTTTCGATTTCGCCCACCAGCGAGTTCCAGGAATCCACGAACTGGGCTATCCCGTCCTTCTGGAGATCCTCAGACACCTTCTCTATATCGATTCCGAGGGCGGCGAGGCTCTCTATCACCCTGCGGCTCTCATCGAAGTCGAAGTCGGAGGGGAGGCCCTTGCCGTGGTCGGCCTCGGCTTCGAGGGTCGCAAGAGGCATAGTGTTTACCGTCTTGGGGGCGACGAGGGAATCTACGTACTTGCAGTCGGGATAGGCGGGGTTCTTGACGGAAGTGCTCGCCCACAGCAGCCTCTGGGGGTGCACTCCCGCCCTCTCCAGCTCCATCCAGCGGGGATCGGAGCTGAAGATCTTTTCAAACATGCCGTAGGCCAGGGAGGCGTTTGCGACCGCGGCCTTGCCCTTGAGCGCCAGGGCTTCGGGGGTGCCGATCTTGTCCAGCATGGAGTCGACTTTGGTGTCGATTCTGGAGATGAAGAGGGAAGCTACGCCTCCCAGGGGGCGCAGGTCCACATCGCTGTGCAGGGCGTCCATGGCGCCGTCGAGGAAGGCGTTGGCCGCCGCCTGGTAGTGGGGCAGGGAAAACAGGAGGGTCATGTTCACGCTGATTCCATGCCCTATGCAGAACCTTGTGGCTTCAAAGCCCGCGGGGGTGGCGGGAATCTTCACCATGGCGTTCTTGCGCTCTATCTTCTCCCAGACCTTCTGCGCCGCATCTATCATCGCTTCCGCATCGTTGGAGATGTTGGGGTCGACTTCCAAAGAGACCCTTCCGTTCACCCAACCGCTCTTTTCGGCGGTGGGACGGAAGATGTCGCAGGCGGAGCGCACGTCTTTGATCATGAGGCTGTAGAGGACGGCTGAAGCGGAAGATCCTGCGGCCTTTATCTCCTCGTCATACAGGGAGGATCCGTGTATGGCCTTGTAGAAGATGCTGGGATTGGTGGTGACGCCGCACACCCCCTCCTCATCTATCAGGCTCTGGAGCTTGCCGGATCCCATAAGGTCCCTAGAGAGGCTGTCTAGCCATACCGATACGCCGTTTGACTCCAGCCGAGCCATATTTTCGTTTACTGCCATTTTTCTCCTTTTACTCTTCCCTCAGGGCGTCCAGGGCGTTCTCAACTACGTTTTCGACCGTCATGCCCAGGGCCTTCATGTTCTGCGAACCGCTGCCCTGCAGGCCGAACCTGTCTATGCACACGCACCTGCCGGAAAGCCCTACGTACTTGTACCAGCTCATGGGGCTTGCGGCTTCCACGGCCACCCTTGCCCTTATTTCGTCAGGCATGACAGAGAGCCTGTAGGAAAGGGGCTGGCGGTCGAACCACTCCATACATGGAACAGAAACCACCCTGGCCCTTATTCCCATTTTCTCCAATTCTTCCGAGGCCTCAACTATGAGCGCAACTTCGGATCCGCTCGCCATCAGGATGATGTCGTCCTCTTCTCCCCCTTTGAGCAGGTACGCCCCCTTGGCAAGCCCTTCTTTGGCCTTTTGGCGGGTGAGGGAGAGCGTAGGCACTTTTTGGCGGGTGAGGATCAGGGCGGAGGGGGCGGACCCTTCCTTTTCAAAGATCTCCCTCCACGCCTCGCAGGTTTCAAAGGCGTCGCAGGGCCTTATCACGTCCAGGTTCGGCATGGCCCTGAGGGAGGAGAGCTGCTCTACGGGCTGGTGGGTGGGGCCGTCTTCGCCCAGGGCCACCGAGTCGTGGGTGAGGATGAAGATGTTGGGGATGTCCATGAGGGCGGCGAGCCTCACCGCCGCCCTCTCATAGTCCACAAACTGGAGGAAAGTCCCCCCGAAGCACCGGGTGGAAGATCCCAAAAGGATGCCGTTGGTCACGGCCCCCATCGCAAACTCCCTGACCCCGAAGTGCACCACCCTTCCGGCAGGCCCGGAATTTGGCCACTGCTTCGTGCCGGACCCTTCGGGCCCGAACGAGGCCGCGCCTTCTATCACGGTATTGTTGGATCCTCCCAGATCCGCGCTCCCGCCCCACAGCTCCGGCATCACTTTCGCTATGGCGTTCAGGGCTTTGCCTGAAGACGCCCTGGTGGGGAGGGGCTCGAGGGAGAGGGAGGCCTCGAGATCATCCAGGGCCCTGTCAAATCCCTCGGGGAGGCGCCCCGCGCGCAGCCTCTCGTGCATGGCCGCAGCTTCGGGGTTCTCGCTCTCCCAGGCCTTAAACTTTTCCATCCAGGCTTTCTTGGCTTCCTCTCCCCTCTTGATTGCGCCCCGCGCGCGGGAGAGGAGGTCGGGATCTACCTGGAAGGCCTCGTCTTCTTCAAGCCCGAGTTCCTTTTTGAGCGCTTTCACGGCCTCTTCTCCCAGGGGGGAACCGTGGGTCTTTTCGCTTCCCGCCTTGCCGGGTGTGGGCCAGGCTATGACGGTGTCCACCTGTATGAAGTGCGGGCGGTCTGTGACCTTCCTCGCCTTCTTTATGGCCCTGATGAGGGCCTGAATATCTTCCTTGTAGCCCTGGGGAGTGTTGAAGCTCACCCGGTCGGTGTACCAGCCGTAGCTCTTGTAGCGCCCGAGGACGTCTTCGGTGAGGGTGATGGAGGTGTCCCCTTCGATCTGGATCCCGTTGCAGTCGAAGATTGCAAAGAGGTTGCCGAGCTTCTGGGTCCCGGCAAGGGACGAAGCCTCTGCGCTCACCCCCTCCTCTATGTCCCCTTCGCCGCACAGCGTCCACACTTCATGGGAGAACAGATCGCTTCCCAAAAGCGCCGACTCGAACCGCGAGGCCATGGCGAAGCCCACTGCGGTGGAAATTCCCTGGCCCAGGGGTCCGGTCGTCATTTCAATCCCCTCCGTCAGGCCGTATTCGGGGTGGCCGGGGGTCTTGGAGTTCATGGTCCTGTAGCCCTTTATGTCGTCTAAGGTGAGGTAGCCCGCCAGGAAGAGCTGCACGTACTGAGACAGGGATGCGTGGCCGGAAGAGAGGATGAATCTGTCCCGGCCCTCCCACTTAGGATCCAAAGGATCGTGCCTGAGAACGTACTGGTAGAGGGTGTAGACGATAGGGGTCATGGAGATTGCGCTCCCGGGGTGGCCGCTTCCCGCCTTTTGCACGGCGTCGGCTATCAGCCCCTTGGCCATGGCTATGGTTCTTTCGTCCAAATTGGATTTTTTCAACTCATCCATTTCAATTCCTTAATTGAAAAACAGTGACGGAGAGGTAAAAACTCTCATTTTAAAGATTAGAATGCGGGCCATAAATTTTTAACAGAAAGAGGAATTTCCCGCAAAATATAGCACTCTCGGCCATTGAGTGCTAAAACGATAATATTGTCGTCTTCCCATTTCAAGCCTAAGGAGGCGGAAAAGTGCACCAAGATCGGCAGGCGCTGGTGCTCAAGATTGTAGTCGAAAAATACATCCGGACCCACGAGCCCGTGGCTTCGGGGAGCGTGGTCCGCGAGTTTCCCGTCCCCATAAGCTCGGCCACCATAAGAAATGACATGGCCGCCCTCGAGCGCGAGGGGTACCTTGTAGAACCCCATCCTTCCGCCGGAAGGGTGCCCACCGACAAGGCCTACAGGAGCTTTGTAGATTCCCTTGCGCCCTCCTGCGCGCCTCCTTCCCAATCCAGCGCCCTAAAATCCATCCTCTCCGCCTCTTCGGGGCTCGAAGAGGGTATAGAAGAGGCGGTCAAGTTTCTGGCAGGCGCCACGGGGCAGGTGGCGGTAGGCGTCGCTCCTCCGATTTCCTCCCTCTCCCTCCACAGGCTCGAAGTCGTGGGAAAAGATCAGCTGACCGTAATACTCATTTCCGACAACGGCCAGGTGGAAAAGACGGGCATGGAAAATCCGGGGCTCTCCAGAGAGGAAATCGGGGAGGAAGTGGAAAAAATCAACAGGGAGCTCTCCGGCGCCCCCATTTCCTCTCTGGGAAGAAAGATAGCCTCCATCGCTCCTTCGGGCCCCAAAGAGGAAAAGTTTTTGCAGGCGCTTTCGGAGAGCATGGAGTTTGGAGCGTGCGCAAAGAGGGAAGTGTACGTGTACGGGGTGAACCTCGCATACAGGGAGATAGGCAAAGACTTTTTGGCCCCCCTCCTGGATGCCCTCGAAGAGGAGATCTCCCTAATCCGAATCATGGCCTCCATCTCCAGAGAAGGGGTAGGGGTGGCGATAGGCTCGGAAATTCAAAGCGATTCCCTCTCGCACCTGTCAGTCATTTCCGCGCGTTACGGCACTGAGTGCTGGGAAGCTCTGATAGGATCGATCGGAAACACTTATATGGATTATCCCTGCGCAATTTCTTCCCTCAGGGGCGTGGCGGAATGCCTGTCAGATTTTGCATCCCAACAATTTCCTTCCAATCCGATCGACGGGAGTTTTAATGGAGAGTGACTATTATCAAATCCTCGGAGTCCCCAGGGACGCCAGCCAAGATGAGATTCAAAAGGCATACAGGAAGCTTTCGCGCCAGTACCACCCCGATATCGCCGGCAAACAGTACGAGGACAAGTTCAAAGAGATAAACGAGGCCTACTCGGTATTGTCGGACCCCAAAAAGCGCGAGGAGTACGACAGGGGGCCCAGTCCCTACTCTGCAGGGTCGGGAGGGGCCGGCTTTTCCCCTATGGGCTTTACAAACCTGGACGATCTTTTCGGACAGTTTTTCGGAGGGAGCCCATTCGGGGAGGCGCACGGATCCCCCATCCCCAGGGAGAACCGGGGAGGAGATGAAATCACCTCCGTAACTGTCAGCCTGAAAGATGCGGTTTTTGGAACGGTAAAGCAGATTGAAATTCCGACTTTCGGAAAGTGCCCCGCCTGCAAAGGCACCGGTTCCAAGAGCCAGAGCGCGCCGATCGTATGCCCCTCCTGCCACGGGACCGGAGTAAAGCAGCAGATTCAAAGGAGCATTCTGGGGCAGATCATGACTTCCGCTCCCTGCCCGCAGTGCCAGGGGCACGGCACTATCATTCCGGATCCCTGCCCGCAGTGCCAGGGAACGGGAAGGGTCCGCGTCAAAAGGACGGTAGAGGTCAAAATCCCCGCGGGAATAGAGGACGGCACCAGGATCAAACTGGTGGGCCAGGGCGAGGCCGGGCAGCTGGGGGGGCCTGCAGGGGATCTCTACATAGAGGTCCACGTCTCTCAGGACAGGGAGTTTACCAGAAAGGGTCAGGACCTTCACTGCTGGCTTTCCATCCCCATGACCTGGGCGGCCCTGGGAGCCAAGACGACTATTTCCACCTTCGACGGAAAAAAGGAACTGGAAATCCCGGCAGGCATACAGTACGGTCAGACCGTGGAGATGCCGGGGCTGGGCCTGCCCAAATCCGAAAAAGACCGCGGGGACATCGTCGTGCACGTGCAGATACAGATTCCCACCAGCCTGACCTCCCAGCAAAAGGAACTGCTGGAACAGTTCGCATCCAGCCACGATTCGGAGGCCGGGGGAAATATGCAGGCCGCCCAGGAAATAAAGCCCAAAAAAGGGATATTTGCGAGAATGAAGGACGCCCTCAAAGGAGAATAGGGGCTCAGAGGATCTGGGGCCGGGCCGGATAGGGGAAGAAAGGCACCAGGGAAGACGGAGCGCCGTTCCCAATCTGGGCGCAGTATATTCCGGGACCGGGGCGCAAAATCCCCAGGCCCTCCAAATCAAACTCTTCAGGGAGGCTGAGGACCGCAAACCGCCTCGCCCCCCTGGGGCCGCGCGCAACGGGCGAGAGGGGGACTGAGGCGAGCCTGGAGTAGAAGGCGGCCAGAGGGAGGGCCCCCGGAGAAAAGAGGACGCGCTCCGGAGCGAAGCAGGCCAGGGTCCTGGAAAACAGCATCCGATCCTCTGGGGGCACGAGCGAAAAATCGGCCCAAAAGATCGCGCTTTGGGGCGAGGGGGGAAGGGCGAGGGCGAGATGCCGGTCGTCAGGATAGGTCAAAAGCCCTGCCGCCTTTTCGAGAGGCGCTTTGCGCACGTCCTCCGTCTCGCTGTCTTTCCACCGTTTGAGCCCCAGGGCTTTTTGGGCTCCGGATGCCAGGGGGCCTGAAATTTTTTCACCCCTGAAGTAGAAGACGGTCTTTTGCCCGAACTTGGTGGGGTAGGACGAAGAGGCGAGAAAGCCCAGGAGCCTCAGGCTTTCCCCCGTCTCCTCCTGGGCCTCTCTTACGGCGCACCTGGCGACGCCCTCTCCCTCTTCTATCTGCCCCTTGGGGAGGCTCCAGTCCCCGTAAAACCCCCTGTGGACCATGGCGATTTGCCCGTTTTCTTCCAGAACCACGCCCGCGGCCCTCGTCCTCAGACTTGCCATTCGCCCTTCTTTCGCCGAATTTTTGTATACCATTTCTATTGAACTACATAGGAAGGCTGAGCAGAGCATGTCCCTTTACGGAAAATACCGCCCTGAAACTTTTTCCGAGGTCATAGGTCAGGACCTCGTAACCAGCGCTCTTTCCAACGCAATAGACAATTCTAGAATTGCGCAGGCCTATCTTTTTTCCGGTCCGAGGGGATGCGGAAAAACGAGCTGCGCGAGAATCCTGGCCAGGTGCCTGAACTGCGCCGAGGGCCCCACCTCGCACCCCTGCGGGAAGTGCGAAAGCTGCCTGGAGCTGGGGAGGGGCGGATCGGGGTCTTTGGACGTCATGGAGATAGATGCGGCGAGCCACAACAGCGTGGACGACGCGAGAAGCCTGAGGGAACAGGTCCAGTTCTCGCCCGTCAGGGACAGGTACAAAGTCATCATCCTCGACGAGGCGCATATGATCAGCACCCAGGGCTTCAACGCGCTTCTCAAAGTGGTGGAAGAGCCTCCAAAGGACACTGTCTTCATCTTTGCCACAACTGCACCCGAGAAGGTGATCCCCACTATACGCTCCAGAACCGTGCACTACTCCTTCAGGCTGGTTGGCCCCGACATCATGAAGCCGTACCTGGCCGAGATCTGCCGAAAAGAAGGAGTCGAGGCCGACGAAGAGATTTTGGACATGGTAGCCAGGCAGGGCGGGGGATCTGTCAGAGACTCCCTGTCCGTCTTAGAAGAGCTCATAGACGGACGTGAGGGGGACAGACTGGATCCCAAACGCTGCAGGGAGATTTTGGGCCTCATCCCCTCCGACCTGGTGGACGGGTATATAGAAGCGATACTTTCCGGCCGGGGCGCAGAAGCGTACGGGCTGGGAGGGAAAATCGCCACTTTCGAACCCTCGGCCCTCATAGAGGCAGTGCTTGAAGCTGTGAGAAAAAGGCTCGTCTCCGCCTTCGCCAAGGGGGAAGACATTTCAAAGCTCCTCTTCATATCCGAATCGGTTAAGGACTACGCCTCCCTCTTCAAGCTCCCCGTCTCCGAAAACCTCGCCTGCGATCTTTTGACTTCCAAGCTCCTTTCCCCCCTCCCCGCGCCCTCTGCCGCGCCCGCTTTGCAGCCGGCTCAAGGGCCCCAGGCCAAATCTGCCTTGCCGAAAGGCGGGGGCGTTACTCCCGCGCCTGCCGCGACGGCCCCCGCTCCCGCATCCGACCAATCCGAGCTGCGCGAAAAGTGGAAAAAGGCGCTCTCTTCGCTTCCCGAGGAAGTGAGAAAACAGGTATCGGAAGACAAGGTTCCGCAGGTGGATTTCACGCAGTCGGCAGGAGCGGTCACAATCCTGCTCACTTTCGCCACCCCCCTAGACCAGCACGCCTTCGCCCTGCTTTTTAACAGAAGCATACCGGAAAAAGTAAAAGAGGC
>JAGCPN010000001.1 GCA_017965665.1 Aeriscardovia sp. | reverse complement strand
TTGCACGCCGGGCGCTGCTGCACGATCAACGCTTTTGAGTTCTCAACCTGCTAACTGTGCGGAGGCGTCCTCCGCAAGTGACTTGTCTATGGTACGCACGGTGCAGGAGGGAGGGCAAGGGGGTCGGCGTGTCGGAAAAATAAACCGCATTTACAGTTTTTTTTAGACCAAATGCTTAGCCTGTAAAAGTGTTTAAAAAAGGGAATGGCAGCGCTCCAGCACCCAAAAAGCAGCCAGATTTTTCTCTGGGTGTCGGAGCCGGGAGCTTGCCGGCAATAGACCCTGAGCCCATAAAAAAACAGCTCCAAAAAATTAACTCTCTCATAGACGGCAAAAGGCGCAGTCTCGAGAGGAAGGAAAATACTATGGATAATTCAGAGAAAATTCCCACATCGTCTAAATTTCTGATAGCCTTCTTCGCTTTCCTTGGTGGGGAATTGTTTAAATTCTTCTGGAAAAAATTCAGTAAAAAGTCCGTACCAAGCGCAGCAGCCAAGGAATCATCTTTCAAAAAGATATTGCTTTATTCCCTTCTCTCTTCTCTCGTATCCACCACCTTTTCAACATTTGGGTACAAAATATTCGGGAAGGGAAAGAAGAAATAGCCGTCGGCACATAAAAAATCCCCGGAATACTCCGGGGATTTTTTATGCCCACAAAAGTTTAGAGGGTATTAATGTCTACGGAAATTCCAGGGCTCATAGTGGTGGAAAAAGCCATGTGGGTTATGTACTTGCCCTTTACCGTAGCCGGACGGAGATGGTTAATCTCGGTAGCTACCGCTTTATAGTTGTCCAGCAGATCTTCCGCAGAGAAGCTCTTCTTTCCTATGAGGCAGCAAAGATTCCCGTCCTTGTCGACGCGGAAAGCAATCTTTCCCCCCTTGATTTCCTTAACTGCCTTTGCAGTATCGGTCGTCACAGTTCCGGTTCTGGGGTTCGGCATGAGCCCTCTAGGACCCAGAATCCTGCCCAGCCTTCCAACTTTGCCCATGAGTTCGGGGGTGGCAATGGCGACATCAAAGTCAATATTGCCCTTGGATACCGCTTCTATCAGGTCATCATCACCTACTATGTCGGCTCCAGCCTGCCTGGCCGCTTCAGCCTGGGGTCCCTTGGCAAAGACGGCCACCCTCACAGTCTTCCCAGTTCCGTGGGGAAGAGTGACGGTTCCACGTATGAGCTGGTCAGCTTTCCTGGGATCCACCGACAGCTTCCAGTCGGCTTCTACCGACTCATCAAACTTCCTGTCGGGCAGGCTCTTTAGCACTTCCAAGGCGGTCTTGGGGGAATACGCGACAGACCTGTCTATTCTGTCTTCAGCCTGGCGGTATGTTTTAGAACGCTTCATTTGTGTTTTCCCTCTTTAGGCTATCTACTCTGTTACGTTTATTCCCATGGACCTGGCGGTACCAGCTATGATTTTGGCTCCCGATTCCACGTCTTTTGCAGAGAGGTCGGCGAGCTTGTCGGCTGCAATCTTCTTGCACTGATCCCAGGTTACAGATCCCACTTTGGTCGTCAGGGGGTTGTTCGATCCCTTCTTAATTCCGGCGGCCTGCTTCAAAAGGTCGGATGCCGGAGGGGTCTTAAGCACAAACGTGAAGCTGTGATCTTCATAGACGGTGATTTCTACAGGTATGACCTGCCCCATCTTATCCTTTGTCGCTTCATTGTAGGCTTGAGTGAACTGCATAATGTTCACGCCGTGCGAACCCAAAGCAGGACCAATCGGAGGGGCGGGGTTGGCTTTGCCCGCAGGTATTTGAAGCTTTATGAGCGCAGCAACTTTTTTCTTGCCTGCCATTTTTCTCACTTTCTTATCGGTACAGCGATGCCACAGGCATCTCCCGTCTGGCTTTGCTTCAGGCCTCTTCTATCTTTTCAACCTGATTAAAGCCCAGATCCATCGGCGTATCCCTGCCAAAAGCCGAAATCGTGACTTTGAGCTTCTGAGCTTCGGGCAGGACCTCGGATATTATGCCGTGGAGTCCCGCAAACGGATCGGTAATTATATTAACATTCTCTCCGACCTTGTACTTGACTTCCACAATCTTATCCGGAGACTTCAGATTTGCTTCCTTTACGGCATTGCGCCTTATGAAGGAAGTCATCATGTTCATAACTTCCTTTTTGCTGAGGGCCACAGGCTTGTGATTCATTTCCACAAAGCTTGTCACGCCCTCGGTTTCCTGGACAAAATTAATGGCGCGCTTATCTTCCTTCATGTTTATGAGGACATATCCCGGAATGCGCACCCTTCCCTCAATGTTCCGCTTTCCCTTTTCAGTGTGCTGTTCCACATCCTCCAAAGGTACTTCCACGTCCAATATGTACTCGGAGGGATGGAAGTCGGCCTCGTCATAGTTTCTCGTCCTGCACTCTATATTCCGTTTAACGCGCTTCTCATATCCGGAATAAGTATTCAGTGCATACCACTCAAAACCCTGTTCCTTATTTGTATCGAAGTCCTCGGAAAACAGCTCTACAGCCTCATCTCCGATTCTTTTGGCTTCATCCTCAAGGCTGCTGTCCATCTCCCCAACTGAAGTCAGTTTGGCGTTTACAGGCGCCTGTGTCGCCTCTTCGTCCATTTTTCCCCTTTCAAAGTCATACTTTCAGGCTATCCGAATATTAGGAAAACCAGTTTGCCCAGGCCAAAATCCAGGGCCGTTATGGCCACCATGAGCAAAACTACGAAAATCAATACTGCTATAAACCAGTAAAACAGGCTTTTTCGGGTGGGGGTGAGGACTTTTCTGAGTTCGGCTA
This sequence comes from Aeriscardovia sp., assembly GCA_017965665.1. Classification (GTDB taxonomy): domain Bacteria; phylum Actinomycetota; class Actinomycetes; order Actinomycetales; family Bifidobacteriaceae; genus RGIG1476. Next base: position 192,387 of record JAGCPN010000001.1, on the reverse strand, counting down.
CTATTTGGCGGATGAATAACCCAATTGCTTCAAAAATATTTATTCTGGATTTTTTAGCCGCTTTCGCCTTGTCAGCCATATAAACTGGTTCCTCACTTAATTTCACTGAGTAGGGAAGGCGGGACTCGAACCCACAACCTACGGTTTTGGAGACCGTTGCGCTACCAGTTGTGCCACTTCCCTGTATGTCACTGACACGTCACAGATCTTACTTTAATTTTCCGGCTTAGTCTACCCTTGTTTATGCTCACTGCGTCTCTGGCGGTTTGTACGCCTAGTGTGCGCAAGGGTCGACAGCCTGTCGTCGGACCCTCTGGCAAAGGAGGCGGCGGCGTGCATATGCTTCTTTCCGGCTGTAAGCGAAGGATTCCAGTTGAAGGCGACGGCGCACGCAGGATTTCCCAGTCGCACTTCGTCTCCGGGCTTTATTCCCGCCTTTACGAGCATATCTTCAACTCCGAGAGCGGCCAGCCTGTCGGAAAGGTAACCCACGGCTTCGTCATTGGAAAAGTCCGTCTGCTCGATGAAGATCCGGATAATGTCTCCATCCGCTTCATACCAAATCCCGTCATTCGGATCGAATCGGATCATGACGGAAAAGTCTTTGGAAAGTCTGCCGGACTTCAGCGGATTTACGGTGGGAGCCTTTTTTTCCTCCCGATCCCCTTCTTTCCGTGCCCTCTCTACGAGATCCAGCAGTGCAAATTTGAGTTCCTTTATGCCTTCATGCGTGGAAGCGGAGACGCCAACAGCCTTTACGTCCTCAAATTCCCTTTCGAATGCCGCGAGATCTTCAGGCTTATAGAGATCGGTCTTACTAAGGACGACTATTCTCGGGCGCTGCAAAAACGGCTTCGCCCCCTCGGGCAGTCGGCCGGCATAGCTTTCCAGTTCCCTTTCAAGGGCCTTATAAGTGGAGAGCGGATCTTCCCGCGTGGGATCTATTACGAAGGCCAGTGCGGGAATCCTTTCTATATGTCTTAAAAATTCAAGACCGAGGCCTTTTCCTGAAGCCGCTCCCGCTATCAGGCCGGGGATATCCTCCAAAGTAAACGAGCAGTCTCCGGCCTTCACTGCACCTAGGTTGGGAGACAAAGTCGTAAATTCCCACCCTCCTATCTGAGGACGGGCGTTTGAAAGCGCTGCCAGGAGGCTGGATTTTCCGGCGTTGGGAAGGCCTATGAGGGCGCAGGAAGCGCTGAGCTTTAGCTCTAAAGTTACTTCCCTCTCTTCTCCGCCCGTCCCCTTCAACGCAAATCCCGGAGCCCGGCGGGAAGGAGAGGAGAGCGCGAAGTTGCCTTTCCCGCCGCGGCCGCCTTTGGCTACCACAACTTCCTGGCCTTCAGAAGACAGATCGGCCAATATCTCCCCGGTGGAAGAATCTGCGACCACGGTCCCAACGGGCACGTTCAGCACGCAGTCTTCCCCCTTCATTCCGCTGTGCATGGATCCCTTGCCGCTCTCGCCCGATCGCGCTTTCGCCCAAAAGCCCGGCTTTATGGAGGAAAGATCTGCGAGGTTTGGCACGGCCCTAATTATGACAGAACCGCCGTCGCCCCCGTTTCCCCCGGAGGCTCCGGCGAAAGGCTTTCCCTTCATGCGCCGGACGGCGGTTTCCCCATTTCCTCCGTCTCCTGCGCTGCAGCGCACGGAGACTTTGTCTACAAGACCTGTCAAAGCCTGTTATGCCAGCTCTTTTTCGGCTACGTCCACTACTCTCCTCTGCCTGCGGGTGGTAAACCTCACAATGCCCGGACGCAGGGCGAAGAGGGTGTCATCTTTGCCGCGGCCGACATTAAGCCCGGGATAGAATTTCGTGCCCCTTTGACGAATAAGGATTTCTCCGGCCCGGACGCTCTGTCCGCCGAACCTCTTAACTCCAAGGTACTGCGCCAGGGAATCGCGCCCGTTGCGGGAGCTGGAGGCGCCTTTCTTATGTGCCATTCAAACCCTCCTATTACTCTATGGCGGTGATCTTTACGACCGAAAGCTTTTGACGGTGGCCGTGGCGACGAGCGCCGCCGGTCTTGTTGTGGAACTTTTGAATCACTATCTTTTCGCCCAGCTTGTCGTCCTGGAGCACTTCACCTTTTACGGATCCGGAAGTGGAAACTGCCTTGGAATCATCGACTTTCAGGACTACCGGGAACTGCACCCCGTCTCCCTGTTTTTCGCCAAGTCTGTTGACAGTTATCACGCTCCCGACGCTCACCTTTTCCTGGTGGCCGCCGGCCTTGACAATTGCATACATAAAAAAACCTTTACTGTGTTCTTCTCGCGAGAGAACCTGAATCAACCGTACTCAATATGTATTTTACACTTGAGGCGCCGCTACTCTTCCGCCGCGGCCGCTTTGACAGGTTCACGAGAAATTATAAGGCCTCTGCCGTGACACTTCTCGCACTCATACGAGAAGGATTCCACCAGCCCGTGGCCCAGTTTTTGACGGCTTATCTGTACAAGCCCCAACTTGCTTATCCCCTCTATGGTGTGTTTGCTGCGGTCCCCTTCAAGAGCTTTTTTAAGAGCCGACAGCACCCGCTCCTTATCGGATTCGAGCTGCATATTGACGAAGTCCACTATCACAATTCCACCGATGTCCCGCAGGCGAAGCTGCCTGCCTATCTCTTTTGCGGCTTCAACGTTACATTCTGTGGCAGTTTCTTCGAGTTCGCCCCTCCGGGCGCTGAATTTTGCGCTGTTCACGTCTATTGTCGTCATGGCTTCGGTCTTGTCTATGACCAAAGTCCCTCCTCCGGGAAGTTCCACCACTCTTTCGAGACCCTGGCTGAGCTGGGGCTCCACGCGATAGGCTGCGAAAATATCCTTTTTCTTATGCGCGAGATCCCACTTTTCTACTCTTTCCAGCAGTTCGGGGTTTCTCGCCTGCAGGTAAGATCTGACTTTCCCAAATTCCTTACCCTGCACCTGCAACCGGGAAAAGGATCCGTTGAAGACGTCGCGGGTCACCTTCAAGGCCAAATTCGAGTCGCTCTTGAGAAGGATGGGAGACGAGCGGTGCGCGAGCTTTGCAAATCGGGCCTCAATGTCTTGCAGCTGCGATTCCAACTCCGCATAATCCCTCTCTAAATCCTCTCTGGAGCAGTTTGCTGCCGCAGTCCTCGCAATTCCTCCCTCGCCTCTGGGAAGAATCCCGTTCAAAATTCCCCGTAGCCTCTTTCTTTCGGATCCCTCCAACTTCGACGAGGCTCCAATCATGACGGATTTTGGCATTAGCACCATAAATCTTCCCGAAAGCGAAATTTTGTCAGAAAGGAGAGGGCCTTTGTGCCCTCTAGGATCTTTCGTAATCTGGACAAGGACAGGATCTCCGTAGCGGAGCTGACGGCCCCCTCTGCGGGCGGCAGGGGAGGGGAGACGCAAAATTCCATCCTTCTCCTCCCCTAAGTCCACGAAGGCGGCGTTGAGACCGGGCACAATCTTGGAAACCCTTCCAAAGTAAATATTGCCTACCATGGTGTCTGTGACGCCGGAAGCGTAGTGCTCCACCAGGACACCGTCCTCAATGACGGACGCCTGCACGCCGTCTTCCCCCGACCTTATAAGGAGCCTTTTGTCTTTCTGCACGGGAGACTGCGCTGTCGGGAGGTGAGTCTCTATCTTCTTCGCATAGGTGGCCGGATCCTTGGGGAGCGGTGTGCAATTTTTGGTGCGATGAGAATACTCTGGGGGGACGAATACCCTGATTTCTCCGACTCTGCTGACAATCCCCCGCTTTATTTGAATTTTTGGAAAAGACTTGGGAATACTCTTTCTGAAAGAAAGCCTCATTTTATCCTTTTGCGCTAAAAAATAGCCCCTTGCGGGGCCCGGTTTTACATTTTCTCGGGAGCGCTCACCCCTAAGAGTTCCAAACCGTTTTCTATTACCTGTTTTACGGCCTCTGTGAGTTTAAGCCTGGCCGCGGCCCTTTCGGGGGAAGGAGCCTTATCAATCTCAAGGGCCTTGCCGCCCTTTTCCTTCTCAGCCTCGGTAAGCGCCGAAGGAACTACCCTTTCCACTCCGTACCACGCGTGGTAGCAGGCCGCAAGATCCTCCAGATAGTGGGCAAGGCGGTGAGGCTCCCTCAGATCCCCTGCCGCCAGAACCACGGACGGGTAAAGGGCAAGTATGGTCAAGAGCCTCTCATCGAGGGGAGTGTCCAAAAGGGACAGATCGGCTTTGCTCGGATCTATCCCCTTTTCCTCAGCTCCCCTCTCCACGCTGCAGCATCTGGCATGGGCGTACTGGACGTAGTAGACGGGGTTGTCGTTGTTGTGGGAGGAGAGCAGCGCCAGATCGATGTCGATGCTCTGATTATAGCTGCTGCGCTCCAGAGCGTAACGAGCCGCATCTACTCCTATGGCGTCCACAAGGTCCTCCAGGGTGACGACGGTGCCGGCTCTCTTGCTCATCCTGACGGGCTTGCCATTGGAGGAGACTGTGACCATCTGGCCTAGGAGGACCTGCGCCGCCTTCTGCGGTTCATCCCCGTAAGCCGCGCAGACAGCCATCAGCCTGCCGATATAGCCGGAGTGGTCGGCCCCCAGCATGTAGATCGCCACATCTGCAGGATCTTCGGCCCTGTGGCGCTTGTTAAAGTAATAGGCGACGTCCGGGGCAAAATAGGTAAGGTTGCCGTCGGATTTTATTATCACTCTGTCCTTGTCATCCCCGTACTTGGTGGATGCGAACCAGGTGGCGCCGTCCTTCTCGTAGATGTCCCCCTTGTCTCTGAGGACGTCTATTGCCTTCTGGGTGGAGCCGCTGTCATGCAGGCTCTGCTCATGGAACCAGACGTCGAAGTCGGATCCGAAGTTATGCAGGGAATCTTTGATCTCATCAAACATCATGGGCACGGCTCTCTTGCGGAACTCCTCAAGCTGCCCGCCTTCGCCCTCAATTTTGGGCAGGGAAAGGATGTTGACCCCATCCTTCTTTGCCTGATCTATTACTTTGGACGCGATCTCGCCTATGTATGCCCCCTTGTACCCGTCTTCAGGGGTGGGATCTCCGTTGGCCCAGGCCATGAGGGAATTGGCAAAGCGGTCTATCTGCTTTCCGTGATCATTGAAATAGTACTCCCTCACTACCTTGGCCCCGTTGGCCGTCAAAATCCTGGAAAGCGAATCCCCTATGGCAGCCCATCTGGCGCCGCCGATGTGAATGGGGCCCGTAGGATTGGCCGAAACGTACTCGAGATTTATAGTCGTTCCCTTGAGATGCCCGTTTCGTCCGAAGTTCTTTTTCTCTTCGAGAATCTTGTCTACGACTTCGGTAGCGGAATCGGGGCTGAGGGTTATATTTACAAAACCCTTGCCGGCAGCGACGGCGTCTTCGACGCCTTTGACCTCCTTAAGCTCCTTTGCAATCCTGTCGGCTATCTCGGCAGCAGGGAGCTGCGCCTTGGATGCCAGTTGCATGGCAATCGGCGTGGCCCAGGTCCCGAAAGCGGAGTTCTTAGGCCTCTTGACCGCGATCTTGTCGTATGAAGGAACCTGGTCCGCCTCAAGCTTTCCCAGCTCGCCTTTGGAGGCCAGATTTACGCATATATCATGTATTTTTTCCCCTAGCAGTTCAGGGCTCATCTTTTTTCCCGTCCTAGTAAACCTCTGCGGCCCTGGCCGCAGCCCGTATTATTTATCAATTATAAATTTGAGGGAAAAAACTTTTTCCAATTTTGAGACCGCCTCTGCCGGAGCATTGCGGGGCTGCAGGCGGGACAAATATCTGATTTACATTTCCGTAAATTATACTTGCATAAACTTCATTATCAGCTCTAGCATATAGTCAGTATTTAATTGTCGATTTGAAAGGACGCATATGGAAAGTCCTCAAGAGAGAGAGAGAGAGAGAGTCAATTCTTCCATCTGGAAGATAGCTGATGATCTGCGCGGAACGGTAGACGGATGGGACTTCAAGCAATATGTGCTGGGAGCGCTTTTCTACCGGTTCCTCTCCGAAAGCCTTGAAGACCGGATAAATTCAAACGAGCGTGCGGCAGGCAATGAAGGCTTTCGCTACAGGGACCTGGAAGACAGCCAGGTAGGCACGGAAATAAGGGAAGGACTTATAGAGGAAAACGGTTTTTGCATCCTTCCCAGCCAGCTTTTCTGCAATGTGGCAGAAGATGCGAAGAAAAATTGCCGGGACCTCAACATCAAACTCGAACGGGTTTTCAGACAAATCATTGATTCCACCGTAGGACGGCCCTCCGAAAAAGCCTTTAAGGGCCTCTTCGATGACTTTGACGTATCCAGCAACAAATTGGGAAGCACTCTTGAAAAAAAGTGCGAGACCCTGCGAACGCTGCTTTTAGGAATTGAAAGCTTCCAGGTTTCAGATGTCCCCGGCTCTTCAAGAGATACTTTCGGAGACGCCTACGAATTTCTTATAACGATGTACGCTTCGAAAGCCGGAAAAAGCGGAGGGGAATTCTTCACCCCTCCGGAGGTGGGAAAGCTCCTGGCTAAAATTGCCCTGCAGGATCCGGCTCGCGAAAGCGGGTACAAAGAGAGGGTGGGGAGCGTATATGATCCCACCTGCGGGAGCGGAGGCCTGCTCCTGAAATTCGCAAAGATACTGGGCGCAGAAAACGTAGATGGCTTTTACGGCCAAGACGTAAACCTCACGGTTTACAACCTTTCTCGCATGAACATGATTCTGCACGAAATACCCTTTAAAAAATTCGACATCTACTGTGAAGATACGCTTTTAAAGCCTGCCTTCCTCCCCTCTTCCCAAGATTCGGTAGACGACAGGTTTGAGTGCATAGTTTCAAATCCGCCTTACTCCATCAGCTGGAAGGGCGATGCGGATCCCACGCTTATAAACGATCCCCGCTTCAGCAGGGCAGGCAAACTCGCCCCGAAGGGCAAGGCCGACTGGTCCTTTGCAGAGCATGCCCTTTATTATCTGAAAGACAAGGGGTGCGCCGCCATAGTCTGCTTCCCCGGCATCTTCTACAGGGCCGGAGCCGAAGGGCAGATTAGAAAGTGGATGACGGAAAACAACTACGTAGATTCGGTAATATCCCTTCCGGAAAACCTCTTCTTCGGAACTTCCATTTCGACCTGCATTCTGGTGCTCAGAAAAAACAAGAAAGATTCCAAAGTGCTCTTTGTGGACGCTTCGGATGAATTTAAGCACGAGGGAAACAAAAATAAACTCACCGATGAAAATATAGGCCATATCCTCGCCTTGCTGCAGGAGAGGGAAACAAAATCTGAGAAGTCCTATTTAGCCTCCATGAAAGAAATTGAAACTCAAAACTGGAGCCTTGCCGTAAACCTGTACGTGCAAAAGGAAAACGGCAAAGAAGAGGTAGACATAAGGGCCCTCAACCGGGAAATATCGCAGACCGTAGAACGGGAGGAAAAAACCAGAGCCGAACTGGATGAACTTATAAAGGGGCTGGGGTTTTAATGGAAACATTCGAAGAGCTGCTGAAAAAACAGTGCCCCCATGGGGTAGAGCAATACAAATTGGGAACTATCTGCAGAAAGCTTAAGGGAACTCCCGGAATTACAGCTGCTCTTATGAAGCAAATAGCAAATCCTTTGGGAGATACAGATATATTTGCCGGCGGTAAAACTCATGTAAAGGCATTTGAAAATGCAATTCCAAATGCCAATGTGATAACGGTACCTTCCGTCCTAGTTCAGTCCCGCGGAATTATCGATTGTATTTATTGCGACGGAAAGTTCACATTTAAAAATGAGATGTGGGCTTATACTTCCAAAAATCGGAATATAGACATCAAGTATCTGTATTACTACCTCAGAACCCAGCTTCCGTACCTCAATCAAATTGCCGCAATGCGCCCCAGCATGCCTCAGATCAGTACATTTGATACAGACTCACTTGCTATTCCCCTTCCGCCCCTCGAAGTGCAGAAAAGGATCGCAGGCACTTTGGACAAGTTCACGGAGCTGGAGACGGAGCTGGAGACGGAGCTGGAGACGGAGCTGGAGGAAAGAAACAGGCAATACGGCTTTTACAGGGCGAAGCTTATTCAAAACGGGGCCCCGGAAGTCCTCCTCAAAGATCTTGTCACAATCGTTAAAGGAAAACAGCTCAACAAGGAATTGTGCTCAAAAATTCCAACCGCGAAAAGTCCTGTTCCCGTGATCAACGGCGGGATGCAGCCTTCGGGATATTGGAGCGAATGCAACTTTGACGGAGGTAAAACTACGATTGCCGAAGGCGGGGCTTCCGGATTTGTAAATTGGCAGCCATCATCATTTTGGGCCAGCAGCGGATGCTTTGTGATAAGCGATTATGATCGAGGAAAGCTAAGCGACAAGTACCTGTATTATTTCCTCAAAGAAAACCAGCCTTTGCTCCAGTCCAAGGGACAGGGGCCTGCAATTACCCATCTTCATGCCTCTGCAATACTCTCGCTCCGTATGCCCCTTCCTCCGCTTGATGTGCAAAAGAAGATCGCGACTACCCTGGACAAGTTCACTTCTCTCACTTCTTCCATGCAGGAGGGCCTTCCTGCCGAGATTTTCCTCAGGCGCGAACAAATAGCCTGGTACAGGGATGCGATGTTCAATGCTCTTTCAGGGAGGGGCGAAAAGTAATGGGCTCCTTCAATCTTGTGAGCCAGGGAGACTTTTCCACTGTTCTGGCCAACAAAGACGAGTTGAAAAAGAGGCCGAAGAGTCGAGAGTACCAATCCGAAAGCCAACTTGAAAAGGAATTTATTGATTCCCTCTGCGATCTCGGCTATGACTACATGGACTTTCACGACGAAAAAGGCCTGGAACGAAACCTGAGAGGACAGATCGAAAGGCTGAACGGGTACCGTTTTTCGGATGCCGATTGGGACAGGTTCTGCAACGAAGTTTTTTCCAATCTCGACCGCGAAAAGGCTACTTCGATCATCCAGGAAAACAGCGTTAAAGATTTTACCGATGAGAGGGGTGAGCTTCACAATATAAAGCTCATCGACAAGGAAAATCTCTTCCGCAATTCCTGCCAGGTAATCGAGCAGTTCATAGACGATACGGATGACGGAAGGCAGAAAAACAGGTATGACGTCACAATCCTTGTAAACGGCCTGCCGCTCGTGCACTGCGAGTTGAAAAAAAGGGACGTCCGACTGAAGAACGCCTTCAACCAGATAGACAGGTACAAGGCGCGATCCTTCTCCGACGGAATGGGGCTTTTCAACTTCATCCAAATCTTTGTAATAAGTAACGGCGCAGACACAAGGTACTATTCCAACACCGTGGAGCAAAACCGCAGGGCGGACGAAGACGACTTCAAATTTGCCTGCAGATGGACGGATCGGAAAAACAGGCATATAAGCGATCTGGACGAATTTGCGGAGGCTTTTTTCAACAAGCACACGCTTCTCAGCCTCCTTACCCGCTACTGCGTATTTACGGCCAAAGACGAAAAAGGCGGGAGGCGGCTTTTGGTAATGCGCCCCTACCAGGTAGCTGCCGCGGAAAAAGTCCTGGAAAAAATAAACCAGGCGCGCCTGAACGGCAACTTCGGGAAGGAAAGGCAGGGAGGATACGTCTGGCACACCACCGGATCCGGCAAAACCCTGACTTCTTTTAAAGCCGCGACTCTGGCCTCGCGCATGGAGGGCGTAGACAAGGTCCTTGTCGTAGTAGACAGGCAGGACCTCGATTACCAGACCATAAAGGAATACAACAGCTACGAAGAAGGGTGCGTCGACTTCACGTCCAATTCAAGCCGCTTGAAAGCACAGATGGAGGACGGGAACCGGAGGCTTATCGTCACAACCATCCAAAAGCTCAATGCGCTGTGCCGAAGGAAAGAAGCTTTGGAAAAGGTGAAAAACCTCAACACTGTATTCATATTCGACGAGTGCCACAGATCGCAGTTCGGAAAGATGCACTCAAACATCGTAAACAACTTCAAAAAATACCTGCTTTTCGGTTTCACGGGGACTCCTATTTTCGAATCCGACAAAAAGACTTCCAGCGAAGGCAGGGAAATTGAAGCCACAACTCCCAACATATTCGGAGAGCGCCTGCACGAGTACACCGTGGTACACGCAATCAATGACGGCACGGTCCTCCCCTTCCAATATTCGCATGTAGGCCCCGGAGCCGGGGGGTCCTCCGCCCCTTCACAGGCCCGGATAAAAGCGAATGTGGAATATATCGTCAAAAACTTCAAAGCCTACACCCATAAGGGCCGTTACAATTCCATCCTCGCCACAGAGAGCATCCCGGCTGCAAAGGAATATTGGGAGGCCCTTAAGGACGCGCAGGCGGAATGGCCGGAAAACTCCAAAATGGCCATCGCCATCGTCTACTCCTCTGCGGGCGAGGACGGCGACGACATGGATTTGGATGCCGACAAGCCGGAAAACAGGGCCTTCCTGGCAGAAGCCGTTTCGGAATACAACCGGAGGTTTAACTGCAGCTTTTCCATGCAAGACGCCCAAAGCTTCCAGGACTACTACAGAGATGTTTCGGAAAAGATGAAAGCGCGAGTGCTGGATCTTCTGATAGTGGTGAACATGTTCCTTACGGGATTTGATTCCAAACGCCTAAACACCCTGTGGGTCGACAAAAACCTGAGAAAACACAACCTCATCCAGGCCTTTTCAAGGACTAACCGAATTCTGGATTCTGCAAAGGACAGGGGCATTATCGTCTCATTTAGGGATTTGGAAGGAGAATTGGACGAATCCCTGCGCATCTACGGAGCTGACGGCAAAACAGATAAAGGCCTGATTTTCGGGCGCACATATAGGGAGCTCATGGACGGATGGACGGATAAGGAAGGGAGGCGTGAGGGATACAGGGCAATTGCGCAAAAGTTTCAGGGTGAATTTCCTGCGGGAGAGGAAATCGTGGGTGAGAAGGCAAAGAGGAAGTTTGTGGATGATTGGAACGAACTGCTTAAAAAATCAAACCTTCTGTCCACCTTCCCTGACTTTGAAGACGAAAACCCGATTTCCCCCCGAGACGTTCAGACCTATAGCGGAACCTACCTCGACATTCGCGAGCAATTCAAATCCAATATCACAGAAGAAGATGCCGCTTTCAAAGGAGTGGAATGGGAAGACAAGCTTTTAAGTCAAAAGGAGATCGACGTCGACTATATTCTGGACTTAAATCTAAAAGGCGCCACGAGGGATGATATCGACAGAGTCATAGATTCCAGTCCCGATCTGCGGCGCCAAAAGGAAATCATTTTAAAGTACCTAAATGATCTGGGAAGCCCTTCCGGAAAAGAGGCCTTTGAGGATTTCCGTCGAAAAGAGAGGGAAAAAGAGCTGGATCAACTCATAAAGAACAATAACTTGAAGCCTGAAAAGGCCCGGGAGTTTTGCAAAGAGTGGATCCGCACCAAAAACCCCGATCCTTTTACAGGAAGAAGCTTTGCAGACATACTCCCCGCTATGTCGTTTTTCGGAAAGGAAGGCGAAGAAAGGGAGAGAAAAAAAGCGAAGGTCCGAAAAGAGTTTTGGGATTGGGCACAGAAGTACGCAATCCTGGGCTGATCCGGAAACTGTAAAGAGTGCGGCCGCAAGCAGAGGAGTATATGCCTATTTCTTCAAATTGATCCTTTTGCAAGCATCTTTGCGTGCTTTGAAGACCTGTCCTGTTTATTTTAAAAGTCGTTTGCCAATTTGGGATCTAAGTCTGCCATGGAAGGCACTGCAAGAAATTGACGCCTTGAGATGGGGCCCAAACTTTTTCCTTCCTCCTTTGCGGTTTGTTTTTCCTAAGATGCAATTTGCATGTCCCCGCCTTTGGACCAAATTGCCTCCCCCTATGCAGCCTTTGTCTCAAAATCAAGTAACCTCTTAAATATCCTTCAAAAGGCGCCGGGAAACCGAAGAGGCCCCCAAATGCTGCGCGCCCGGATTTTCCCGACAAAACCGAAATTTCCGGAAAAGCGCGAAAAACCATAATCCTCCTTGCGTGATTTGAAGCGGAATGCGCTCTCTCATTCATCTCTGGGAATAATGCCGGATATCATGGATATAAACATCTTTTTCATACGCGAAATAGAGGTAGCGGTGCTTCGATAAAGAGGCGCTTTAGTAAAACTTACAAAATAAGCACGGCAGTGATTGCGGGCATAACAGGACTGGGGACCATGTTTTCCATGGTCCCCTTATCGTTTGCAGACAACCTGCCTGCCAACAATGAAACCCAAACAGCTGCAAGCAGAATAGCAGGCCCGGGCTTGGGACTGACGGCCCTGCAGAAGTGCCGGATCTCTTTGGAGGCGCTCTCAGTGTCAGCAAATTCCTCGCTCCTCCAAGCTTACCAAAGCCAGTCTTCCCAGAAGGAAGTAGCTGAAAGTCTGCAGGCCCCGACCAAGGATTTGGAAGGGATACTGCACGCCACTCCGTATATGTCGAAGCTGGCGGCGGTTCAAAGCGGCTTTGACGGCGTTGAAAACACCCCCTCAAGACCCCCAACCTTGCAAACTCCGACCTGCAGGGGGCCACAAAGACCCAGGGGCAGCTTCAGGATCTGGTCAGGCAGCTCCGGAGCATAATAAACGACGCTTCCGCCCAATACGGCACCGAACTTAAGAACGCCGTAAATGACTACAACAGGACCAACCTCCCTGCCACTGAGGCGGGGGTGGCCAACGCCGTCAAGGCCGCCAAGAGCGTTTACAACACGGCGAACGCGGCAAACAGCCCTGGCCTTTCCGCGGCAAACGGGGCCTTCTCGACTGACGCGGGGACCGCATCCAGTGCGGCGGGGAGCGCCTCCGACGCTTCCAGCCTGATAGGCAGCGCGCAGATCGCGGCTCAAAATGCGAATGCCCAGCTCACCGACATCCAAGATGAATCAGCCGACCTTTACGACGGCTCTTCATCCGCTGCCTCCGGTTCGCTCGTCTCCCAGGCCAAGAATTTTGACATCTGGGCTCAAACATGGATTGCGGATGCCGACAAGGGGTCCGAAAACGACATGGGGTATACAGAGTTCCTGGCAGACATCAACGCTGCGCTCAGCGATATTTCCAGCTGGGAGGGCGAAGACAGCTTGAAAGTTGAAAACTCCGGCGATGCCGCAACAGTGGTAGCCAACCTTAAGATAATGAAATCGGCCGTGCAAACACTTCAAAATCTTATGGGGGTTTTGCTCTACGGCCTCCCTGGCTCCCCAGCAAGCTTTCCGGGAAGCGACAAATGACGCCCTGAGCGGCAGCAGTTCTTCCGCCTTCCTCTCTCTTTCTAGCTTCATACAGGGCGCCTAACCTATAACCCCCAGTCGCAAGGCGGGAAAGCCGGCAAAGCCCCTTTAAGAGGTTGAGGGGGACGGCGACTGGGCGGCATAGCCTCTCGGCAACCCCTTCAGCGGATCGAATGCGGAAAAACTGTGGGCCGATCTCAGCTCCCTTCAGACAAAGGCCCTGGGACGCCTTCCTTCCATGGATTTGCAAACCTCAAGTATGACTTCCATGCGCACGGCCTGGGCGCGCGACTTGGCCAACTACGAGTACCTCCAGGCGCTTCACCCTTACATGGAAGTGCTTTTGTACGATGCCCGCCAGGTCCTCTCCCTGGCCTAGGAAGCGAAGGCAAAAATTGCGGATGCCAGGCAGCTGGCGCAGCAGAACACGGGGCGCCGCCTCGGACGCCCTCGCCGCGGCGCAGGCGCTGGCGGATATCCAGGCAGCCCTGGCGGACCTGGAAAATGCGGACAACTACGGAACTTCAGTGACAGATGAAATGGCGGGAACCTATTCGCAGTATGTTACCGCCACGAGCTCCGATCCCACCGTCACAGTGCTAAAGCCCCTGGCCCCCGGCGGGAAATCCGTCACAGTAACGGCAGACCTGCCGGCCCGGACCACCGAGCCGGCCCTCTACTCCCATTCGCAGGTGACCCAGGCAGAGGACGGCTTTGACGGCGCCATGGCGCAGCTCTGCGAGAGCCTTTCAGGATCTTCCTCCGGCAACGGCGACGGAGGGCTCCTGGGAGGCGCCGCATCCTGGCAAAGGGCCATCGTCACCCAGGGCGTATTCAATAACGCACAAAACGCCTATAACGACATCCAGAAGGTAGAGAAGAATCTGGATAACGTTGAGACCGCCTCCAACCCCGGGGCTGCCATCGACAGCCTAAACCGGCTGCAAAGCGACCTCACCCCCCTGATAAACAGCGCTCAGGATGCCGTAAACGGCATGACGGGCGGAAACCAGGCGCTCCGTGCCCTCGGGCAATCCGAGCCCTATTCGGATTCCGACATCTCCGACGCCCAGACCCCTCTGACTGCCGCCATGCCATTCGCTTCCGCTTCCAATGCCTCCAACCCCATACAGAAGGCTGTCAAAGACGGCAGCACCTACGACGCAGAGCATCCGATTGCAGCAGGCGTGAGCGCACTTGAACCCGCGGCCCGAACGCTCATCGGGCAGGGAAGCGAGCACGGGGAGGCCCAGAAAGCCTTATTTCTCCCCTTCAAAACGGCTTCCGCCGTGTCCCTCTCTCCGAAAGCTGCACCTTCTGCGGCTCCCGAAGCTGCCCAAGGCCATGCAAGTCCTGCATCTGCCACTGAGAAATCCCCGCTGACCCCGATGCCGGCCGGAGAGTTGAAGCCTTCTGAAGGAAAGGCTCACGCTAAGGCCTCAAAACCTGCGGCAAAGTCCGCCCTCGCCTCCACCGGATCTGACGCCGTGGCCGCGGCAATCGGCGCAGCCACGCTCCTTGCCGCAGGAGTTGCGGCCGAGCTTCTCAAAAAGAAGGAAAACAGAAAGTAAATAGTTTAAATCTTCAAGCCGGCCTGCGGCCGGCTTTTTTTGCGTTCCATCAAACAAATTTGAAAAGCGCCCGCTTCAAGAGGGGACCAGCGGCCCTAAAATAGCAAACCTGTGGGCTCGAGGGGAATTGAACCCCCAACCTCCTGTTCCGGAGACAGACGCTCTATCCTTTGAGCTACGAGTCCGTTTATGCCATTTTAACACGGTTGATACAGCAACAGGGCAGCAAACATTTCCTTTCCCCTTCTGCCGGGATCCGGAATGCGGAAATTTCCACTTTGGTTTTGCTCCCTGCAAAGGCTTCTGGCGTATTGGAAATGCCAATGGCCGGCCTGGGGGCGACGCACCGGGATTGTCTCATCCTGGATTTGACTTTCGCCTCTCTAAAACTTTTAGACGGGAACAAGAAAAAGGACCGGGGACCGGAAATCTCCGGGAGGGAAGTACATCCTTAAATTTCCCTTTTGCCTCAATTCGGCTTTTGCGCGAAAGGAAGCAAAAACAGATGAAAATTGCCCCTTTACGCTCAATATACCTGGATCATGCTCAAATTTTGAGATCGGTGAGGCTTTCCAAAGGCGTGCAGGATTGCACCATCTGCCCGCGGAAAAAGCTGCATCCCACTGGGGAGCGGAAAACCCGAATTTTAATCCAAAAACCAATGCAGAGGACAGAGTTTAGCAAAATTCCGGCTTCTTTTATCTTTGGAGCAAATCTATTATCAGTTGGGAAGTGACAGGATATCATAAATAGGTATAATTTCAATTTATGAAATCTAGGAGGAGGATGGAATGACACGAGGACGCCATGCCAAACCTAGCAAAGTGAATCAAAAGCTAAGCGTGGGGGTAATTGCCGGAGTGACCGGCCTGGGGACCATGTTCTCAATGGTTCCCGCATCGTTTGCAGATACCCTGCCCTCAAACAATGAAAGCCAAAACACCACGAGCTCGGCTGTGAAGCTGAGTGGGCTTCAAGGGGCGCAGATCTCGCTGGATGCGGCGAGCTCTGCCCTAGGATCTTTGGCCTTGCAGACCACGGGATACCAGACTCAGGCCAAGCAGCAGGCCGTGGCTGAAAATCTTTCGAACCTGACCAAGAATTTGGAAGGGATACTTCACGACACCCCTTATATGTCGAAGCTGACGGCGGTTCAAAGCGGCCTTGACGGCGTTGAAAACACCCTCAAGACCCCCAACCTTCCAAACTCCGACCTGCAGGGGGCCACAAAGACCCAGGGGCAGCTCCAGGACCTGGTAAAGCAGCTCCAGAGCATAATAAATGACGCTTCCGCCCAGTACGGCACCGAGCTAAAGAACGCGGTAGACGATTACAACAAGACCAACCTCCCCGCCACGGAAGCGGGGGTAAACGACGCCATCAAGGCCGCCCAGAGCGTCTACAACACGGCAAATACGGCAAATAACCCCGATCTTGCCAGTGCCAACAACACTTTCTCCACCAATGCCGGCACCGCCTCAAATACGGCCGGAAGCACTTCCGATTCTTCTACCATCCTTGGCAAGGCCGAGGCTTTGCAGCAGAACGCGGAAAACCAGCTAAACAATATCAATACCGAGATTAAGAGCTACTACAACGACAGCGCCTCTCCCGCCACCGGCACCCTGGTTACAGATGCCAAGAATTTGGACACCTGGCTTCAAACCTGGTGGAGCCAGCGCGCACCGGACGGCGTTAACGGCGACAACAACCCCGGCGGCAGCCCCTATGGGTACACTCAAACATTTCTGCCCATGATAAAGCAGTCGATCACCGAAGTAAGCAGCGCGATAAGTTCCGACAGCACATCCAACAGCGCAGATGCCGCAACCGTGCTGAAAAATCTTAAGATAATGGAAGCCTGCGTAGAAGAGCTGCAGAGCATAACGGAAAATTCCGATCTGGCTTCCCAGTCTCCTGACGAGGCGCTTTCCCAGGCTACCTCGCGCGTCTTTGGCAACAACCAGATGGGGGCTGAGAGCGATCTGAGCCAGTTGGTGGCATTCATACTGAATATGACCGGCCTTGGAGGGGGATCCGGGACCGTTCCTTCGTGCGTGCCAAATTACGGCGGCCAGACTGTAGACCCCTTGCCTGCTACCAATCCCTTCACCGGAACTGAAGGCACGAGTATATGGCATACGATCCACGACACCCTTTTTGGTACATACGACAGCGCTCTGCCGGAAATTGGGTCTAAAACCAAATGGGAAGCTACAGAGAAGCAGTGGGTTCAGGACTATGCCAACTACAAGTACCTGCAGTCCGTGCAGCCCTACGCCCAGACGATTGCCAGTGAAGCCCAGACGGCGCTGAGCAAGGCTCAGGACGCCGCAAACGAGATTGCTGCCGCTAAGCGGCTGGCGGATCAAAATACCGGAGACTCCGCTTCCGATGCCGCTGCCGCAGCCCAGGCCAAGGCCGATATTCAGTCCGCCCTGCAAGACGTCGCTGCCGCAAACAGCGCGGGAGAGGCAATAAAAACAGCTATGAGCAGCGCCGCCACCCAGTATTCCGACGCCACGGGTTCGACTCCTACCGTCACGATCGACGGACAGACCGTAACCCTGCCCGAGGCTACCAATGAGGACCCCCTCTACTCCTCCTCGGACATGGGTGCGATAAACAGCGATTTTAGCAACTACGTAAAGCAGGCCAACAATCTGCTTTCCGGATCCGACTCCGGAACAGGGACCGGAGGTCTGCTGGGCGATGCTACGGCATGGCAAAAAGCCATCGTCACCCAGGGCGTCTTTAACGATGCTCAAAAGGCTTACAATGCCATCCAAGGCGTCCAGCAGGATTTGAAGAACGTAGAGTCGGCCGCCAATCCGGGAGCCGCCATCAACAGCCTAAACAAGCTGCAAAGCGATCTCACCCCCCTGATTAACGACACCCAAAGCGCCGTAAGCGGCATGCAGAACGGAAACCAGACAATTCAGGGCCTGGGGCTTGCGGCCCCCTACAGCCAAAGCGACATCTCCGATGCCCAGACTCCCCTGACTTCCGCTCTGCCCCTCGCCTCCGCTTCCAATGCCTCCAATCCCATTCAGAAGGCCATCGTCAACGGAAACGACTACAACTTCGCCCACCCGATTGTGGTAGGACTTACCAACCTCGAGCCCACTATCCACGCCCTCATAGGCCAGGGAAGCGAGCCCGGAACGGCCCAGAAGATACTTGCGCTGCCCTTCCAGGTCCTCAGTGCCATGGGCTCTTCACAGGGCGCGATGACCGGCATGCCTTCCGGCGGCGCGGTCCATGTCCAGTCCGCAAAGCCTGCAGACGACCTCGCCTCCACCGGATCTGACGCCGTGGCCGCGGCAATCGGCGCAGCCACGCTCCTTGCCGCAGGAGTTGCGGCCGAGCTTCTCAAAAAGAAGGGTCTGAAGAGGGAAAAGTAGGATCTTACCTTTCCGGCCGGCCCTGCGGCCGGTTTTTTTGTTTCAACCGCCTCCGGCCCGGATTTGGAGGCGTAAAAACTTAAAAAAGGTCGGGAGAGTACAATCCCCCGACCTTTCAGGCGCCCCGGCCTTTAAACTCCGGGGCGGACCGCCTTTTAAATTGCGACCTTTAATACAGCAGGCAGGCGAGCTTCGTCCTGGCGCTCTTCGCCCTGGGATCTGCCGCAGGGAGCATGGAAATGTAGGAAAGGATCCGCTCCCGGGCTTTCCCCTCTTTATCTATTCCGGAGGCAATGCAGTCCAAAAGCCTGCCGATTGCGTCCTCCACATGCCCCTCATAAACGTCGAGGTCTGCAACCTCGAGCTGGGAGGAGAGATTGGCGCTGTCCTTTGCGGCCCTCTCTCTGACTGAGGCGGGATCCGTCTTTTTCACCCTCGCTATCAATGCTGCCTCCGCCGCCTTGGCCTCGGCCCCCCGGTCTCCCGGATTCTCCTCTGCGATCTTTTTGAACTCTTCTGCGGCCCTGTCAAACTCCCCTTCTTTTGCGAACTTTTCCGCGGCACGGTAAAGGCCGTCTTCCTCAGCTTCCCCGCCCCCGGCTTCAGGCTCTTTGGCTTTCCCCATCTTGGGCGCCGTCCCCGTCACCCCGTCTTCGGCGGCGGCTTCAAGGGCAGCTTCCACGCTCCCCCGCGCAAGTTCCTCCTCCTGAGCCCGGGTGACGTCCAAAGGCCCCTCAAAGAGCGGCAGGAGCTTGCCTTTAATCATGGCGAAAAGCGCCGGGAGGGAAGAGGGATCCACGGCGGCGGCCTCGTCGGGATCCTTCGAGGCGTCTATCCTCAAAAGCTGGAGCTTGCCCTTCTCTTCTTCCACCGCCCGGGCGAGTTCTCCTGCAAAGCCCACGCTTTCGGCCCCGTAAATCAGAAGCAGTATGGGGTATGTGGCGGACGCCGGCGCGTATGATTCTAAGGATGCAAAGGAGACGTCCAGAACGTAGGAAAAGTCCCTGCCTTTTTCCTCCTCCCCGTCCCCGCGGGCTTTGCCGCTTTTGGCCTTCAGTCCCGAAAGGTCCACGGCTCCCGCCAAAGAAATCCCTATTCGCTCATTCCTGTTTTCTTCGCTTTCATTCATAAAGTCCCCTTCAGCTCGCTTTTACGGAGACAGGCTCTCTCTCTGCCCCCAACACTTCAATTTTCGTACCTTTTGAAGAAGAAGGGATGAATAAAGCCACCGCGTTTACGTACTTCACGGTGAGGGTTTGGGAGGGTTTGGATGTAAAGAGCGCCTTTTCGGCCGCCGTGGCCGGCGTGGCCTGCCCCCCCGGACCCGCGTTCCTCACCCAGGTCGAGTTTATCTGCGCTATTACAAGGTCCCCTGCCGACAGCTTCAGTATCTTGGCCGAAGAGTAGTCGGGGGAGAAGGTCTCGCTCTGGCTCCCCTTGGAAGTGGCGAGGGCCGACGCGAGATCGGATCTGAGCTCTTGGAGGTTCAGGTAGAGATCGCCTGTTTCAAAAGAGCTCCAGTGAGCCGACTTCTCTCCGTTCTCCAGGACGTCGGCGTACCAGGAGACGGCCTCCGCGGGGGTGGCCATGAGCCCGGCGGCCGGCTGGTCGCCGTATTCCACCCTCTGCACGCCCGCGGCATTGAAGGGGAGCTGAGCGCCGGGGTAGAGCACGATTTCCGACCAAAGGGTGTAGTTGGATCGGGGATCTTGCTGGGTAAATGTCAAAATCCTCTGGGAATACTGGTCCTGCGTGGGCTCGGTGATGACCGTGATGCTCCTTGGCCATGAGCATGAAGAGGGGAGGAAGACCGCGGATGCGGGGTAGGGGATCTGCATGTCGGCGTTGGGCTGCCCGGTTTTGGCCGCCACCTTCATCTGGCTCTCCCTGATTGGGAGCTCCGGCCCCGACAGAATCGAGGGCAGGGAGGAAAAATCCGAATTTCCGGCTGACGAAAGGGCCGCCAGTATGCGCTTTTCGGCGTTCTGCCTGGTGGTTTGCGTGGCGCAGGCGGCGGCGTCCGCCTTGGGCGGCACGGGCTCCATGAGGGGGTCGCCGCATCCGGCCAGAAGGAGGGGGAGGGCCAGGGCCAAAGAGAAGGCGAGGAGGGACTTAACCTTTCTTTTCATGCTTTCTCTCCTCCTCCCTCTTTTCTTCCCTCAGCCTCTTAAAGTAGGCGCTCAGATCCCCGCTTTCGGGGTGCAGCTGCACAGGCTCGGAAGACCCGGACTTTGCCAAAAGGTTCACGCTGCGCTTGTCGACTATGGCGGGGCCTTTGTTTTTGGATCGGGGATCCGACTCTTTCGAGGATTCCACGGAGAAGGCTGTGCCGGCCGCGAGCGCCGAAAACGCCGCCGGGAAGGAGGGAGGCTCGGATCCGAACAGGGAGGGCTTTTGCGCCATGGGATCCTGCGACCCCCCGAAATCCATATGCCTCAGGGCGGACAGGTCCATGACCTGCGTGCTCACCTCGTCCTCTTCGCTCTTTTCCCGGATCCTAAACACCTTGGTGCTTCTGACCGTTCTGGGGCGGGCGTGTCCGCGGCGCTGATCCTCGGCCGCCTGATCTTCGGCCCACCTGGGCCGTCCCTCCTCTTCTTTTTCTTCTCCCCCTTCCGCCTTTTCGGCCTTCGGGATCCCCTTTTTGCGCAGCCTCTCAAACTCGAGGGCCACCCCGGCCATCAGGGCGCACACGCACCCCAGGAAGGCGTAGGGGCCGGTGAGGTTGACAACTTTCACCCTTTTCCACCCCAAAGAGAGATCCACGGGGGCCCCTGCCGGGTTGAAGAGGATCAGGGACTGATCTGCTGAGGGCTCCCACTGAAAGCCCATGGCGCGCCCGCACTCCGCCTTCTCCCACATGTCGCTGTCCTGGAAAGGGACAGAGGGGCTTTCCGGCCAGCTCTGGGAACCGGTGGCGGGGGAGGATGCCAGGGCCGTCCAGGAAGACAGTCCGCTTATCTGGGTGTAAGGGGAAGATCCTATCCATCCTTCGACGTCCCCGCTCTGCCCTATGGCTACGCATACAGGCTGGCCCGAAGATGCCTTCACCGACACTTCGCTTCCCGTGAGGGACAAAAGCCCCGGGACCGAGGCCATATACCTGCTCGACGACGAGAGGGATGCTGAGATTTCGCTCTTGGGCTTCCAAAGGGCGGAGGAAAGGATGGAGAGGATGAAAAATGCGATCGCGGCCAGGCAGAAGGCTGAGGCGAGGGCGAATCTCACAGCCCTCAGCTTCTTCCCCCCGGACGGAGAATTGTTGCCAGATGGGGGGGAATGTCTGTCCACGGCCGCCTTCGCTCTCAAAAGTTTACATTACAGCTTATTATAAATCAGATGTTTAACGTGCATTTTCACAGGTCCAAGGCCGCAAAGCTGATTTTGGCCGCTCTGGCGGCGGCCGGGATGTTGGCGGCCCTGGCCGCCTGCGGCAACTCCTCCTCGTCTTCTTCTTCCGCCTCCTCTCAGGCTTCCTCTTCTTTGGCAAAGCTCGAAGGGGTGAGCGCCACGGGAGAGAGCGGCCAGGAGCCCCAGGTCCACTTCAAAACCCCGATGACTATTTCGCAAAAGTCCTACGCCGTCCTGATTGACGGCACCGGGGCCAAGATCAAAGAGGGGGACACCGTCTGCTACCAGTACATGGTCTACAACGCCCGGACGGGCTCCCAGATAGATTCGACATGGAAAGACGCCCCCTCCTGCACCCTCACCCTCAACAGCTCCATGGATTCGGATTTCGATCAGGTGCTCTCTTCGCAAAAAGTCGGAGCTTCCGTCGCATTCGGGACTCCGGGAAGCCAGGAAAACTCCTCTGCATCCGGAGCTGCCAACAGCGGGGACGCCTACATTTCCGTCATGACTCTGATAAGCGTAGTAAAGACGCTCTCCAAGGCCGAGGGAACGCAAGTTGAAAACATACCCTCGGATCTTCCCAAAGTGACGAGCAATTCCTCCACCGGGGAGCCCAGCGTGGACTTTAACAACTACAAGTCCGACGGACAGTTCGTGGCCCAGACCATCATCAAAGGATCGGGCCCCGTGGTCTCCTCTTCGGGTTCGGTCGTAGTCAAGTACAGCGGATGGGTGCTCAGCACAAAGAAGCTCTTCCAATCCACCTGGAACGAGGGAAACACCACCGCCTCCTTCTCTCTGGCAAACACTATTGAGGGCTTCCAGAAGGGGCTTTCAGGCCAGACCGTGGGCTCTCAGGTCCTTTTGATAATCCCGCCCAGCATGGGGTACGGAAGCAACGCCCAAAGCGGCATTCCCGCCAACTCCACCCTGGTCTTCGTCGTAGACATCCTGGGCACGGGAAACTGACGGCAGATAAAAAAATTCCGCCCTTTCGGGCGGATTTTTTTGGGGGCCTATTCGGAGCGGCCGCTGTCGACGGCGACGACCATCCGGTCGCGGTCAAATGAGGCAATCCCCCCCTCGATCGCAAAGGAGAGGTCCTTTCCGGCCTTCACTTTCATCTCTCCCTTGGCCAAAAGCACCAGCATCGAGGCGTGGCCGGGAAGGAAGGTGAGCCCCCCGCCCAGGGCAGGGACCTCCACCTGCGAGGCCTCGCCTTCCCACAGGGGCCCCTCTTTGGAGGCCAAAGTGAGCTCAAAAGACTTAGCGGCCATTACTCGCCAAACTCCTTTTTCAGCTCGCTCCACTTCCTCTCCAGGTCCTCTATGCCTCCGATGTTGGAGAAGGCCTGTTCGGGGACCTTGTCGTAGTAGCCGTCGCAGATCCTGGTGAAGGCCTCTATGGTCTCGTCGGCCGGGACGTAGGAGCCTTCCAGGCCCGTGAACTGCTTTGCCACGTAGAAGTTCTGGCCCAAAAACTGCTCGATCTTGCGCGCCCGCTGCACAGTGGCCTTGTCCTCTTCGCTCAGTTCGTCTATCCCGATGAGGGCGATAATGTCCTGGAGCTCGCGGTTTCTCTGCAAAATGGCCTTGACCCTGTTGGCGCACTCGTAGTGCTTCTCCCCGATGTAACGGGGGTCGAGGATGCGGGAGGTGGAAGAGAGGGGGTCTACGGCGGGATAGATGCCGCGCGAAGCGATGTCTCTGGAGAGCTCGGTCGTGGCGTCGAGGTGGGCGAAAGTGGTGGCCGGGGCGGGGTCGGTGTAGTCGTCGGCCGGGACGTAGACGGCCTGGAGGGAAGTTATGGAGTGCCCCTTGGTCGAAGTGATCCTTTCCTGGAGCTGCCCCATTTCATCGGCCAGGTTGGGCTGGTAGCCCACAGCTGAAGGCATCCGGCCTAAAAGCGTAGACACTTCGCTTCCCGCCTGGGTGAAGCGGAAGATGTTGTCTATGAACAGGAGCACGTCCTGGCCGGCCACGTCCCTGAAGTACTCTGCCATAGTTAGGCCCGTGAGGGGGACTCTCAGCCTCGTCCCCGGGGGCTCGTCCATCTGTCCGAAGACCAGGGCGGTCTTGTCGAGCACTCCCGCCTCCGTCATTTCGCCTATCAGGTCGTTGCCTTCGCGGGTCCTCTCCCCCACCCCCGCAAATACCGACACGCCCCCGTGGTTCTGGGCCACGCGGGCTATCATCTCCTGGATGAGGACGGTCTTGCCCACGCCGGCGCCTCCGAAGAGGCCGATTTTGCCGCCCTGTACGTAGGGGGTCAGAAGGTCTATGACCTTTATCCCCGTCTCAAACATCTTAGTCTGGGATTCTAGCTGATCGAAGGCAGGGGGCTTTCTGTGTATGGGCCACCTCTCTTTGACCTCTATCACTTCCCCGTCTTTGGCGTTCAAAACGTCGCCGGTGACGTTGAAGACGTGGCCCAGAGTCTCTTTTCCGACCGGGACGCTTATGGGGGCCCCGGTGTTTATAACTTCGGTGCCGCGCACGAGGCCGTCTACGAGGCCCAGGGCCACCGTGCGAACGACCGAGTCGCCCAGGTGGGCCTCCACTTCCAGCACCACGTCCTTGTCGGCCCCTCCCTTTTGGGGGGACTTGATTTTGACTTTGAGGGCCGTGTAGATGGCGGGGACGTGCCCCGGGGCGAACTCCACGTCGACGACGGTGCCCTGGACTCTCACCACCCTCCCCAGGAGCGGATCCTCTCCGCCCCCTGCCTTTGCTTGTTGTTCTTCTTGTGCCATTTCACTTCTTCTTGGACAGCGCATCAGCGCTTGAGATGATCTCGGTCAGTTCCTGGGTGATCTGGGCCTGCCGCGCCTTGTTGAGGCTTATGGTCAGATCCTTTATGAGCCCCTTGGCGTTCTCGGTGGCGGCGTGCATGGCGTTCTGCCTGGCAGCAGTCTCCGAAGCCGCGCTGGAGAGCAGGCACTCGTAAATCCGGGAGGCGATGTAGCGGGGAAGGAGGGCGTCCAGGGCGTCTTCGGCGTCGGGCTCGAACTCATAGAGGGGCTCTGGGGCGGCCTTCGGTGCCCGGACGATTTCTATGGGCAGGAGCCTGAGCACTTTCACCTTTTGGGAAACCAGGTTTACAAACTCGGTGTAGACCAGGTAAACTTCCCCGGCCCCTCCCTCAAGAAAGCAGCTCAGGAGCGCCTTTGAAGCCTCCTCGGCCTCCTCGGCGCGGGGGTTGTCGGAGTGCCCTTCCCATTCCCGCTCTATCTCCATCCTGGAAGAAAAGTGCGCACCGCCCCTCTTGCCGAAGGTGAAAAGCAGGGGCTCTTTTCCCTCTTTTGAGATCTGGGCCAGCAGATCTTCGGCCTTCCTTATGGCGTTGGCGTTGTAAGGGCCGGCCATGCCCCTGTCGGCCGTCACGAGGAAGACTGCGGACTTCAGGCTCTTTTCATTCCTCCTAAAAATGGGGTGGTCGATGTCCCTGACGTGGCTGACCAGCCTCTTTGCGGCCTCTTCCACGGCCTCGCTGTAAGGGCGGGAGGCGAGGGCCTTGGCCTTCGCACGGGAAATGTGGGCCGAAGCTATCATCTCCTGGGCCTGGAAGACCTTGGAGAGGGACTTTGTGGAGGCGATCCTGGACTTGAGCGCGAGCTGGGAAGCCATCAGGCCCGGCCCACTACCATCTTCTCCTGCTCAACCTCCCCCACGGGCCCCGCCTCCTTTACAAGGGGCTCTCCGGTGTGGGTGATAAACCTCGAGCGGAACTCTTCCACCGCTTTTTCTAGCTCCGCCTCCGTCTGCTTGGAAAAGTCCCTGGAGGAGCGGATTTCTCCCAGGATCCCGGTCTCGTCTTCCAGCCAGTCGCACAGCTCGTTTGCAAACCTCAGCACGTCTTCGAGATCCAGGTCGTCGTACTTTCCGTGCGTCCCGCTCCACACCTGCACCACCTGCCTCTCCATGGACACCGGGTGGAACTGGGGCTGCTTTAAAAGCTCCATGAGGCGAGATCCCCGGGTGAGCTCCGCCTTCGTGGCGGGGTCGAGGTCGGAAGAGAACATGGCGAAGCCCTGCAGGTCCCTGTAGCGGGCCAGGGAGATCTTGAGGGTCCCCGAGACCTTCTTGAGGGCCTTGGTCTGGGCGGCGCCGCCGACCCTGGACACCGACCTTCCCACGTCTATCGCGGGCCTCTGTCCGGAGTTGAACAGATCGGACTGCAAAAAGATCTGGCCGTCGGTTATGGAGATGACGTTGGTGGGGATGTAGGCGGAGATGTCGTTGGCCTTGGTCTCCACTATCGGAAGCCCCGTCATGGAGCCCGAGCCCTTGTCTTCGGAGAGCTTGGCGCAGCGCTCGAGGAGGCGGGAGTGGAGGTAGAAGACGTCGCCGGGGTAGGCCTCCCTCCCCGGCGGGCGGCGAAGCAGGAGGGAGATGGCCCTGTAGGCCTCGGCCTGCTTGGAGAGGTCGTCGAAGACGATGAGGACGTGCTTTCCGGAGTACATCCAGTGCTGGCCTATGGCCGAGCCCGTATAGGGGGCTATGTACTTAAAGCCCGCCGAGTCGGAGGCCGAGGCGGCCACGATGGTCGTGTAGCGCATGGCCCCGTTCTCTTCCAGGGAGGCCTTCACGCCGGCTATGGTGGAGCCTTTCTGGCCCACGGCCACGTAGATGCAGCGCACCTGTTTTGAAGGGTCCCCGCTCTCCCAGTTCGCCCCCTGGTTGATTATGGCATCGAGCGCGATCGCGGTCTTGCCGGTCTGCCTGTCTCCGATTATCAGCTGCCTCTGCCCGCGGCCTATCGGGACCATGGCGTCTATGGCCTTTATCCCCGTCTCCATAGGCTCGTGGACAGACTTTCTGTGTATGACGTCCGGAGCCTGGGCCTCGAGAATCCTGCTCTCTTGGCAGCGGATTTCGCCCAGGCCGTCTATGGGCCGGCCGAGGGGGTCAACCACCCTTCCCAGATAGGCGTCGCCTACGGGGACGGAGAGGACCTTGCCCGTCCTTTTGACGGGCTGTCCCTCTTCAATTCCGGAAAAGTCTCCAAGGATCACGGCGCCTATCTCCTGCTCGTCCAGGTTGAAGGCCAGCCCCTGAACCCCTCCCTCGAACGAGAGCAGCTCGTTTGACATGCACCCGGGCAGCCCTGCCACCCTGGCTATGCCGTCGCCGGCGTTTACGACCCTGCCCACCTGCTCGCTGGGAGGCAGGGATGGCGAGTAGGATCCGGCAAACTCCTCGAGGGCCTGCCGTATCCTTTCCGGATCTATTTTCAAATCCGTCATTTGTTGGTTTCCTTAAATTTTTGCGCAAAAGGCCATTTTTTCCTCCATGGCCGATTTCAGTGCCCTGAGCTGCGATCCGGCGCTCATGTCTGTAACCTCGGCGCCGCAGCGGACGGTAAATCCCCCGACAAGCGAAGGGTCTCCAATCTGGCGAAGGTGCACGGGCCTGCCGAGCTTTTTGGAGAAAACGTCTTTCAAAGCCTCTGCCTGGGCGGCAGAGAGGGGGGATGCGGATCGGACTTCAATCCCCGCTTCCCCGAGGCAGGCGGTTATGGCCTCTATGTCTTCTCCGAGGCGGGAGGAGTACCTCCCCTCCCCCTCT
Organism: Aeriscardovia sp.; assembly: GCA_017965665.1. Lineage (GTDB taxonomy): Bacteria > Actinomycetota > Actinomycetes > Actinomycetales > Bifidobacteriaceae > RGIG1476. Next base: position 165,334 of record JAGCPN010000001.1, on the reverse strand, counting down.
TGCGCGCACCTGGCTGCCAGGGCCCGGCTCTCTTCTTCAAACCCTTCCGGAATGAGCTTTTCGCACAGCTCCCTCCTCTTTTCCCCGGAGGAAAGCTTGTCGGAAAGGCAGCGGTCCAAGAGCGGGTAGCCCGAGGCGGCCTGCTGGAAGATCTCCAGCTCTTCTCTCACCTTCCCCGCGGCCCCGCGGGCGGCGGCGCCCAAAATCAGGAGATCTTTGCCCATCTTTTCCGTGGCCCACGCCAGATCCTCCCTCCGGCTCCACGGCAGGGAGCACAGGAGCGCGGCCAGCTTTGCCGCCACGGGGGAAGAGCCCAAGGTAAGCGAAGAAGCCAGGGCCTCCTTTTCGGAAGGGGTGTGGGAGGAGTCCAAAAATGCCTCGAGAATTTTGTCGTGGGAGGAGAGGAGGGAGGAGAGGGCGAAAAGGGCCCCGGCGGCCTGCGCCCCCCCGGAAAGGGCAAACTGCCCTGCTTCTTTTTCGGCCCTCTTCAGGGAAAGCCGGGAAGTCTGGCCCCCCGGATTCACTTTTCCTCCCCGGAGCCGATCTTTGAAATGGCCGAATCCGACATGGAGGCCTGGGCGGCCGGGTTTCTCAGCTCGGATCCCAGGATCTTGGAGGCCATGGAGACGGCCAGGCTCCCCACTTCGGCGCTGAGGTCGGAAAGGGCTTTGGCTTTCTGGGCCTCGAGATCGGCTTTAGCCTCCCGGCGGATCTTTTCGGCCTCCGCGGCGGCCCGGCTCTCGGCCTCGGCCACGATCTGGTCGGCCTGGGCCCTGGCGTCCTGGCGGATCTTTTCGGCCTCCATCTTCGCCGAACCCACGAGTGCCTCGTACTCTTCTTTGAGCTTTTGGGCGTCCTGCTTCATGGCCGTGGCATCTTCTATCTGCCCCTTTATTTTTTTCGCCCGCTCGTCCATCGCCTTGTTGAACTTGGGCATGACGAACTTGGCAAAGACTATGAGGAGCACTACGAGCACGACTGAAGACCAGATGAGATCGTAGACTTTGGGGAAAAACAGATCGGATCCTGAGCCCGCTGCTAACACAACCATCGGGACCTCCCGGGGGGATTACTGTATGAAGGCCAAAACAAAGCCGAGGAGGGCTATGACCTCGACGAAGGCTATGCCCAGGAGCATGAGGACCATGAGCCTGCCTCCCAGCTCCGGCTGCCTGGCTGTGCCCTCTATGGCTTTGCCGGCTATCATGCCCATGCCGATTCCGGGCCCTATGGCGGCAAGGCCGTAGCCTATTACCGACACGCTTCCGGTTACGGCCGCGAGCGTAGTTACATCTAGCATTTGACTATCCTTTCACCTTTGACAGGCTCTTTGCCTTATTCGGCCCGATTTTCGCTTGAAGTTTGGCAACCTTGACGGGGTCCCCGGCCCCCACTTCGGAACTGTCGGGAATGCTGAGCATTATGTAGGCCGCCGTCAGGACGGAGAAGATGTAGGCCTGAATGGCGTCCACCATCATCTCAAAGCAGGTCATCACAAAGCCTCCCAGGAGGGAGAAAACTCCGATCCACTTGAGATCCCAGCCCGTGGAGAAGAAGAACCACTGCGTTGCGGCAAAGCACAGCCCCACCAGAAGGTACCCTGCCACCATGTTTATGAAAAGCCTTATGGTCAGGGAGAAGGGGCGGATTATGATTATCTCTAGCAGGTTTATGGGGACCAGGAGGATGTAGATCGGCCACGGCACGCCCTTGGGAAGCAGCTCGTCTTTGAGGAACTTCCACAGGCCCTTGGTGCGTATGCCGGCCGCCCAGTAGTTTATAAGCGACCAGATGGCCAGGATGAGGGGCATTGCGATGGTCGTGTCGGCGGCCACGTTGGCCCCCGGTATGTTCTCGCAGAAATTGAAGAGGAAGATGGAGACGAAGAGGGTGACTATGAGGTTTGTGTACCTCTCCCCCTGCGCCTCCCCGAGGAATTCATAGACTATGCTGCTGCGCAAAAAGTCTATAACCCACTCTACGGCGCTTTGGAACCTGCCGGGGACTACTTTGGCCCTGGCTGCCGCCACGCACATAATCAGCAAAATCAGGGCCGTCGCCACGAGCCTTATCAGGATGATGCTGTTTATGGCGAAAACCGTGCCATGGAACAAGGGGGCGTTGGGGAGCAGTTCGCTTACCGAAGGAAAATCCGGTCCTGAAGCCAGCAGCAACTCAGGCACTTTCTAGGATGAGCATTATCCCTCGCCTTCTACTCGGTTGTATCGTCGATTGCGCGCGATTCAAAAGTAAAATCGGCGTTCCACCCCTTTAATTTATAGGTATCGTCAGACAACACCCGCCTTTTTGCGCCTGTTGCGCGCCCCGCTTTTCCCTGTTACAATAGATCGCACGACGCGGGGTGGAGCAGCTCGGTAGCTCGCTGGGCTCATAACCCAGAGGTCTCAGGTTCAAATCCTGACCCCGCTACGAATCGGCTCCCTTTTGGGGGCTTTTTTTTGATCCGGATACCGATCTCCGAAAAAAGGAAGAGCGCCTGCGAGGGGCGGCTTTCCCTATTCTCCGAATTCCTTCCTAATCGCGTCCCCGTTCTCGTTGTACCCGGGGGCGTCCTTTTGGGCCCCGTAAGAGTTCCAGGTCCCGAACTTGAAGGGATCTCCCAGTACGAGCTGCCCGTCGGGCATTTCTTTTACCATGCCCCTGGAGATTATCTGGGGCATGCGGCGGGTGTCGTCCACGTTGAGGCAAAGCCCGCAGGGGACTCCGGCTTTGGAAATCTTCTCCTGCCATTCCTTTGCCGGAGCTGAGGAGAGCACCCCTTCCATGAGACCCTTGACCTTTTTCCAGTTCTTCTCCCTCAGGTCGTTTGTGGCCATATCAGGATCCGAGGCCCACTCGGGGTGGCCCAGGCAGGAGCTTAACAGCCCCCACAGCCTGTCGTTGCCGCAACAGATCGCCACCATTTCGTCTGCGCACATGAAGGTGTCGAAAGGATACATGTAGGGGTGGCGGTTCCCTATCCTCTTGGGCTTCTGCGAGAGCCCCAGAGAGCTCATGAGGCCCTGAGCCATAAGGGAGAAGGAAGTGTCGAGCATGGAGATGTCGACTGTGGTGCCCTTTCCGGTCTTCTCCCTGGCGTACAGCGCGGTCACAATCCCCGCGTAGCCGTGGATGCCGGCGACAATGTCGGAAATGGAGGTGCCCACGCGGGTAGGCAGTCCCCCTTCGTCGGCGGGCTGACCCGTAAGATCCATAAGCCCGCTCCAGGCCTGGACCACGGTGTCGTAGGCCGCATCCCTGGCCATGGGCCCCCACTGGCCGAACCCTGAAATGGAGCAGACGATGAGGCGGGGGAATTTCTTGACGAGCTCTTCGGGATCCAGGCCGTTTTTGGCCATGACTCCCGGACGGAAGTTTTCAACCACCACATCCGCCTTCGCGATCATCTTCATGAGGAAGGCGTGATCGCCGGGATCGGCAAAGTTCAGCGCTATGGATTCTTTTCCGACGTTGGCGATCCGGAAGTAGTCTGAAGATCCGTCAGAGACGTACGGCCCCATGCTCCTGGTGTCGTCCCCTTTGGGGGGCCTTTCCACGTGTATCACCCTGGCTCCCGCGTCTGCCAGCATCCTGGTGCATGTCGGCCCCGACAGCACCCGGGTGAGGTCCACTACCAGCACGCCCTCGAGGGGGTAGGGCTTGTTGGGATCGAGGCGCGGGTTCTCCTGCGCCGCCTTCTTATAGTCGGGATTTTGTATCTCCTCCATTTTCTTCCTTTCGCAAAAGCTGCCCATTAAAAAAGCGGGCGCCTCCGGCGTTTGCACGCCGGAAGCTCCCGCACGTCTTCAAATCCCCCAAGGCCGGGCCTTTTGCCGGGGGCCTTCGTCCCGGGCTGAGGAGCCGGCCCTTCTTCAGGATCTGCGGGACGCTAGGAGTCCCGCCTTCCAACAGATCGGAACGAAAAGACAGTTTTGCCACTCAAATCGGCGGCACAAGCTTCGCCTGCGCTCTACAGGGCGTGGGCGATGAGTGGCAGCAGCCAAATCCACAGCACGCATGTACCTGCGAAACAGACTGTGGAAATAGCCAGCGTACTTGTGCCTTCCTTGACGTAGATGTTGTTTTGGCTGGAAATTATGACGCCGCTCATGGCAGGGGGCAGGCCGGTGCCGAGGGCGAGCATCTCGAGCAGGGTGAACTGGGTGGGGTTCCTCCACATTCCGCACAGGAAGGCCACGAAGATCAGGATGCCGGGCATGAGGAGCAGGCGGTAGAACACGTTCCAGATGATTTCCCAGCTGAAGGCGAAAGTTCCCGTGGCGGCCAGCGCGACGCCTGCCGCGAGAACGGCGACGCCGGAGTTAGCCTTGGCTATCAGCTCGAAGTTCGGGGTGAACCAGGAAGGCCACGGAATGCCGATAAGGACCCAAATGACGGCGAGGATAGGGGCCGCAGCGACAGGCTTGCGGCAGGCGCGGAGGATGGACCATCCGGCCCCGCGGTGGATCTTCTTGCCCTTGTCGTTGAATTCCTTAAGGGTGCCGCTCTTGGCGGCCTGTTCGTTTTGCCAGGACTCGACAAGCGAAACACCTATCGGAATCGTGATGGCGTTTACTACGATGGATATGATCCCTATCACGAGGTTGGTATTGGTAGTGTCGCCGAAAATCGGGTCAAGCACTGCAAATCCCAGGAACCCGATGGTCGGGGATCCTGCAATCAGCGCGCAGATGGCGGCTTCGGCCTTATTGCGCTTGAACAGCCACTTGTCCAGGTAGTAGCAAAGCATGAAGAGCGCCGTAACGCCGATAAAGGAAATGAGGGTCAAAACGCCGTCTTGGACGAACAGCTTCCTGGAGGCTTTGGCTATGGACGCGAACAATGCGGCCGGAAGGGCTATGTCCAACACGAAGTAGTTCAGGGCCTGACGACCTGCATCGTCTATGAATGGCTTCTTTTGACCCTTCCATTTCCAGCCCAGGCACCAGCCCAGGGCCATGATGACCAGAATTGGGATCAGGTCATCGACAATAATTTTTCCTATATCCATTGGAAGTCCTAAAGACAAAAGGGAAAACTTAGGGGAAGACGATGTGACGTTTCGCCTTCCCCTCTTTTCTCTTTACAACTCCATTAACTGCTTACTTAATTACTTCCGGAGCAGCGTTCTTCGGTCCGCGGGCCTCTGAAATCGTTCCGTTGGCAACCATGCCCTTGATGTCGCTGTCGCTAAAGCCCAGCCCCTTGAGGATCTCGACGTTGTTTTCGCCAAGATCGGGGGCGCGCTTGTAGTCGGGCTTGTAGTTGGACATGGTGAAGGGAAGGCCGATGGTCTTGTAGTTGCCGCGGTTGCCTCCCTCGTCGATGGTGACGATGGTCCCGTCGGAGTTGAGGTCAGGATCGTTCTCCAGCTCGTACCAGTCCATGATGGGCCCGCAGGGCAGGCCTGCCTTGCTGAAGTGGTCGGTGAGCTCGAACTTGTCGTAGTTCTTGGTGTAGTCCTCGATTTCGGCGTAGAGCTCCTCTTTGTGCAGCTGGCGGTGCTGCCAGGTGTCGAAGCGGGGGTCGTCGATGAGCTGGGGCTTGCCTATGGCGTTGCACATGGCCTCCCAGCTGGACTTGGGATCCTGGATGACGATGTAGACGTAGTCGTTGGGGTCCGTGTCCCAGCCCTTGGCCTTGTAGCACCAGCCGATGACCTGTCCGCCTTCGGTGTTCTCGGCCCTGGGGATGGCCTTGCCCCACTTGAAGTCGGTATTGTAGACGGCGTAGTGAGGAAGGGCGCCCAGGTTGTCGAGCATGATCTGGTCGCGCAGCTTGATGCGGCAGAGGTTGATGGTGGCGTTGACCATGGACTGGTAAACGAAGCAGCCCTCGTGCTTGGGATCGTGGTCGCGCTGGACCAGGGCGGCCAGGAGGCCCATGACGAGATGCATGCCGGAGTTGGAGTCGCCGAGGGCGGCGGCGGACTGGGTGGGAACGTTGAACTTTCCTTCGTTCCAGCCGGTGGCGGAGGCGGCGCCTCCAGCGCTCTGGGCCACGGGCTCGTAGGCCTTCACGTTCTCAAAGCGGGAGCCCTTGTTGAAGCCCTTGATGCTGCCCATGATGAGGCTGGGGTTGAGCTTGTGCACGTCTTCCCAGCCGAACCCGAGCTTGTCCACTCCGCCGGGCTTGATGTTCTCGACAAAGATATCGGCCTTCTTGAGGAGCTCGGTAAGGACCTTCTTGCCCTCCTCGGTCCTGACGTCCAGGGTCAGAGACTTCTTGTTGGCGTTGAGCTGCAAGAAGTAGAGGCCCCAGGAATCGGCGATGTCGAGGAGCTGGTTGCGGGTGGGATCGCCTGAACCGGGCTTTTCGATCTTGATTACGTCTGCGCCGAGCCAAGCCAGGATCTGGGTGCAGGACGGGCCGGACTGAACCTGGGTCCAGTCGACTACGGTAATTCCCTTCAGCGGTGCAAATTCATTCATAAATAAACACCTTTCACTTGCTGTAAAAGCTAATTAAAAATGCGGGCGCTTTTCCTCACGCACTCGCGTTGGGAAAAGCGCCCGCAATGATTAATGCTTAATCGTGACTTATTGTATCACGAAACACTATTTCTCGCTGGGCAAATCGACGGGCCCGTCTTGGTGGAAGATGACGGGGTTGAGGTGGCCTATGTGGCCGCTCTCTTTGCCCATGTTGGGGTCCAGGACGGCGTTGATGACGGTGGGTTCCTTGGAGGCGTAAGCCTCTTTGAGGGCGTCCTCCATCTCCTGGTAGGTGCGCACGCAGTACGCCCTTCCGCCGAAGGCGCGGGAGAGCAGATCGTACTGGCCGCTGGGATCCAGATAGGTGGGGGAGACCATTCCGTCAATCTCGGGATCCTTGCCGTTGTAAATGCCGCCGTTGTTGCACACCACGACTATCACGGGCAGGTGGTAGCGGCAGACGGTCTCGGTCTCCATCCCGTCGAACCCGAAGGCGGAATCGCCGGCGAGGTCGATCACGGGCCTTCCGGTCTCCACGGCGGTGGCTATGGCATAGGGGAGCCCCACGCCCATGACGCCCCAGGTGCCGGTGTCGAGGCGGTGGCGGGGCTGGAAGATGTCGATGACGTCCCTGCCGATGTCGAGGGTGTTGGCCCCCTCGGAGACCAGGTAGGTGTCGGGGTTGTCGGCGATGAGGTCGCGGATGGGGAGCATGGCTCCGTAGAAGCCCATGGGCTCCTTGCCCTTGCCGGCCTCCTCGGCCTTGCTCATCTTCTCCACGTTGGAGGCCTTCTTTTCGGCGATCTTGTCGAGCCAGTCCTGCGGAGCCTTGTATCCTGCGGCCTTGACGGCGGGGACGAACTTGCTGAGGACCGACACCATGTCGCCCACGAGCGGGGCGGCGATGTGGCGGTTGGAATCTATCTCCTGGCCGTCGATGTCAACCTGGATGAACTTGACGTCCTCGGAGAAGGGCTTGGGGGAGGCCCCGTTGCTCAGGAGCCAGTTGAGCCTGCAGCCCAAAAGCAGGATCACGTCCGCGCTTCCCAAAGACAGGGACCTTGCGGCGGCGGCGCTGTTCTTGTCTCCGTCGGGGATAATCCCCTTGGCCATGCTCATGGGCAGGAACGGGATGGAGGTGGAAGAGACGAGGTCGCGTATCTGGTCTTCGGCCTTGGCATAGGCCGCGCCCTTTCCGAGCAGGATCGCGGGGCGCTTTGCGGAAGTGAGGATGTCTACGGCCCTCTTAACCGCCTCGTCGCTCGGGAATTGCGCAGGGGCGGGATCTACGGGGACGTGGATGGTGGAAGCGGGATCGATGGAGGGATCGAGCATCTGGCCGAGCATTTCGCCGGGGACGTCGAGGTATACCCCTCCGGGCCTGCCGCCGATGGCGGCCCTGATGGCCCTTGCCACGCCCAGGCCCACGTCTTCGGGCTTGTCAATCCTGAAGGCCGCCTTGCAGAAGGGCTTGGCGGCGTTGTACTGGTCCATTCCTTCGTATTCGCCCCTGTCCATGTCGACCAGGGCGCGGTCGGAAGAGCCCGAGATCATGATGACGGGCCAGCAGTTTTCGGTAGCTTCCTTGAGGGCCACCAGGCCGTTGAGGAAGCCGGGCGCGGAGACGGTGAGAGCGATTCCGGGGCGCCCGGTGAGGTATCCGGCGGCGGCGGCGGCTTCAACCGCGGCATCTTCCCTGCGGAAGGCGTAGAAGTGGATTCCTTCCATTTCCATGAGTCGGGAGACGTCGGTTACCGGAATGCCCACGAGGCCGTAGACATTCTTGACGCCGTTGGCCTTGAGCGCTTCGACCAGGAGATCTGCGCCGTTCATTTTTACAGTCATAATTGCTCCTTGCATCACAAAAAGCTAATTAAGAAAAGCGGGCGCCTTTCCTCACGCACTCGCGTTGGGAAAAGCGCCCGCAATGATTAAAAATTTAATCTTGCCCCCATTATAGGAGGCCTTGCCAAGTTTGCAAGTCAGTCGGCAATTTCTATAAATTCCTCGCCCTTGGGGGTCTCAATCTCCTTGGGGATGGTGAGGGTGAGGATGCCGTCGGCGAGGCGGGCCTTGATGTCGGAAGACAGGAGGTCTTTGCCCACGTAGAAGGTGCGGGAGCACGCTTCCACGGAGCGCTCGCGGCGCAGGTACTGCCTGCCTGCCTTGCCTTCCTCTTCCTTTTCGCCCTTCTTTGCGGACACTATCAGGTAGCCGTCCTTGAGCTGGAGGTGGATCTCCTTCTTGGTGAAGCCGGGAAGCTCTATCTCCAGGCGGTAGTCGTCGGGGGTCTCGGAGACGTCGGTGCGCATGAGGGAGGCCATGGGGCCGCTTTGCGCGCGGCCCAAAATCGCGCCCCAGGGAGTGTCTGCCAAATCGTTTATCACATCGGGCAAAAGTGCCATAGTCTCATTCCTTTCGTTTACCTTTTTCTATGCGGTTCAACAGCAAATAAATAGAAATTATTCATTTTTACCCAGAGAAAAATCCGGTTTCCGGTTCATACTTGTTAAAGTAAGCACCTTACAAGTTAGGAGTGGAAATGAAGGACGATATAGTCACAGTCCTCGTGGAGATCCCCAGAGGCTCCCGGAACAAGTACGAACTGGATCCCAAGAGGGGAAGGATAAAGCTGGACAGGACCCTGTTTACGGCCATGGGCTACCCCGACGACTACGGGTTCATAGAGGGGACGCTGGGCGAAGACGGCGATCCCCTGGATGCGCTTGTGATGGACGTAATCCCGGTCTTCCCCGGCTGCCTTATAGAGTGCAGGGTGGTCGGCATGTACCACATGGTCGACGAGGAGGGCGGGGACGACAAGATCATCCTCGTCCCCAACGACGTCAGATATGACGCCATAAGGGACATAGACGACATCGAAAGGTTCCACAAGGACGAGATCTGCCACTTCTTTGAGCAGTACAAGGCTCTCGAGCCCGGAAAGAAAGTGATGCCCGGAGCCCACATGGAAAACAAGGCCCACGCCATGGAGTGCCTGAAGGCGGCCCAGGCCAGGCTTAAAGAATCCCTTTAAATCCCCAGGGCGCAAAAGAGGGCCGGAACCAGCGCCCCCAGCGCCACCGGCATAAGGAGCGCCGGAGCGAACGCCGCCGAGCGCAGTTTTGATTTGCCCGGGGGAAAATCCTCATTTGCAGACTTTACCGCTATAAAGAACCCCAGGCAGAAGAGCAAAATCTCGCACAAAATCCCGATAATCATCAGGGCTCCTCTGTCCCATCCCCTGTTGGCCATCCACAGCTCCGGGACAAACACCCATCCCATGAGGCTTATAGACAGGAAGGCGTGGGCCGAGAGGGAGGCCATGGACCAGAGGGCGTTGACGCGCCTCTTTCTAAAAATCTGGAACAAAAAGGAGAAGGCCAGGGCGCAGAGCAGAAGGAAGAACGCCGATTTGAACCAGGCCCTCGCGGGGGAAGGGAAGGGCAGGTAGAGGAAGGCGGCGCTCAGGACGAGGGAAACCCCGCCGCAGGCCAATCCGACTCCCGCCGGAAGATGCGGGGCTATGGCATCCACCCTCGGGAAGGTGGCGTTCAGGAGGACGCTTAAAAACACCTCGATGGCGAGGGCGATTACGCGGCCTGTCCAGAGCCCCCCTTCCCCGGCCCGATCCCAGAGCGCGGGCAGGAAAAACAGGATGGCCATGAGCGCGGCCCATGCCAAAGACATTCTCAGAAACCTTTTGGCAGATTTCATCGACCCCCGCCTTTTGCAATTTACAAATACGACTATGTAAATCTAGTACTTTAACCGCGCTTCACAAAGGGGCACAGATCCTTTAGGGGGCAAACTGCGCAATCGGGGGACTTGGCATGGCACACCTTCCTGCCGAAGGCTATCAGGGTGTGGGACATCGTTATCCACTCTTTCGGCGGGAAAGTGGCGCACAGCTCTTTTTCTATCTCTACCGGGTCCGGGTGGGGCCTGTTCCACTGGCTGTGCCAGCGCAGGCGCGAAGTCACGCGGGTCACGTGGGTGTCTACGGGAAAGCCCGGAACGGCAAAACCCTCCGCCAAAACCACGTTCGCGGTTTTCCTCCCCACGCCCCGCAGGCGGGTGAGGGCTTCCATGGTTCCGGGAACTTCCCCTCCCCCCTCCTCTATCTGGCGCGAGAGCTCCCTCAGGCTCTCCCCCTTCGCCCTGTACATCCCCAGGGGCCTTATTATTTTTTCTATCTCCCCTTCCCCTGCCCGGGCCATGGAGGCGGGAGTGGGGAAGGACGCAAAGAGGGCGGGGGAGACGAGATTCACCCTCCGGTCGGTGGTCTGGGCGCTCAGGACCGTGCAGACCAGAAGCTCGAATCTGTTTTTAAAATCCAGCGTGCACCTGGCGTTCGGGAAACTCTCCCTCAGGATCGCAGCTTCCTTTAAAATTTTTTCCTTAGGAGCCTTCTCCATCTTCCCTCCAATTTGTTGGGCCGATTTTATAAAGTCTAAAGTATGAAAAAAAGAGAAGCCCCAACAGGGGACTACAGCGCCAAAAAGTGGATTACATTTTCCTCCCTTGTAGTGATCCTGTCCCTGATTTGCTGGGGCGTCTGGGCGGGCGCGGACAAGATTTCCGACAGCGGCCGCCAGATTACGATCGGCCTGCAGGACATGCCCACTTCTCTCGACATGCGCACCACGTGGAATCCAAACGCCCAGAGGATACTTTTGCAAAACGTCTATCAGGGCCTGCTGATTAGAAACGATCAAAACGAAGTGTCTCCGGGCCTGGCTTCGGGGTGGAACGAGAGCGAAGGGGGGCTCCTCTACACTTTCCAGCTGCGCAAGACCTACTTTTCCGACGGAAAAAGGGTAGTGGCCCAGGACGTCATATGGTCCATAAAGACTTTGGTGAGCGAAAAATATCCGGGCTACCTAGACTTTGCAGGGGTGAGCTCGTTTAGCGATCCCAACCCCTACACCCTCCAAATCCACCTCTCCCATCCCAATCCCGAGCTCCTCTGGTACCTGGCGGGCCCCTCCTCCATCATCATCGAGCCGGACAAGTACAACTACCAGGGCCTCCCCGTAGGGGCCGGCCCGTACGTGGTCTCCTCCCAGGGCCCCCAGTCCATCACCCTGACAAGAAACCCGTACTACTGGTCCAAGCCCTACTACTCAACCGTGGTCTTCAGGTACTTTTCCTCCTCTTCCGCCGAAGTTTCCGCCCTCAAGGCAGGACAGATCCAGGGGGCCTGCGACCTCACCTCCTCTTCCGGCCTCCCCTCTTCCTTTACCGCCTACAGGGGCCTGAGCAGCAAGATTGTGACCCTCGTATTCAACGACCACCCCTCCAGCCTCATGAGCGACCTGAAGGCAAGGCAGTCTATGAGGCTGCTTATCGACAAGCAGCAGGCGATAGCCGCCGCGGGAGGGCTGGGAGTCGAAGTGGCGGGCCCGGTGCCCATGCTGGATCCCGGCTACGAGGACCTGACTTCCCAGTTCCCCTACAACCGAAAGGAGGGGCAGGCGAGCATGGACTACTACTACAACAAGACCTTCACCCTGGCCTACCGAAACTCCCTCGTCGAGCCCGTGGCCCAGTCCATAAAGAGCCAGCTGGCCCAAGACGGGCTGACCGTCAACATCTATAAGCTCACTGCCGACCAGTGGAACAACGACGTGGTTTCCTCCACAAAGTACGACATGGTCCTCTATATCAGCGGGGGGAGCCACACCCTGGGGACGTGGGTGAGCGGAGACACGTGGTGGGGATGGGATTCGCCTGCGGCCGACACGCTCTACCGCCAGTCCATAACCTCCCCCAACTACAGCACCTACACGGAGGGCATGGCCAAGACCGCCCAGCTGGTAGCCGAGGGGCAGCCTGCCGACTGGCTCTACCAGATGCAGGTGCTTAGCGCCTGGAGCAAGGGGATAAGCGGGGTCCCCGAGAACCTCACCGACTACTGCATACCCGTCTTCGGGCTGAAAGGGTGAAACTGTTAAACTAGCAAGTATGTCAGAAGAGGGCAACCAAGAGCAGCCCGAAAGGGCCAAGACCGTAGACGGCCTTGAAGAAAAGTGGACCCGTTGGTGGTCAGAAAAGAAAATTTACGAGTACAGGGGGGAGGGGCGGCCGGGAACCTACTCCATAGACACCCCCCCTCCGACGGTTTCGGGGCACCTGCACGTGGGGCACGTGTTCAGCTACACCCACACCGACATCATCGCCCGCTACAAGAGGATGAGGGGCTTTGACGTCTTCTACCCCATGGGCTGGGACGACAACGGGCTGCCCACCGAGAGGAGGGTGCAAAACTACTTCGGGGTGTTTGTCGACACTTCCCTGAAATTCGACCCCTCCTTCAAGCCCCCCCTGGAGGGCGGAAAAGCCCCCAAAGACTTCAGGGCCGTCCCCTGCTCCAGGCAGAACTTCATAGAGCTGTGCGAAAAACTGAGCCAAAAGGATGAAGAGCAGTTCAAGGACCTGTGGGTAAAGCTGGGGCTGAGCGTCGACTGGTCCAGGACCTACCACACCATAGGAAGGGAGTGCAGGAGGATTTCCCAGCTGGAGTTTTTGAGAAACCTGGAGAGGGGGCAGGCCTACCAGAAGATGGCCCCAGTCCTCTGGGACACCACTTTCCAAACCGCGGTCTCGCAGGCGGAGCTGGAGGGAAGGGAGTATCCCGGCTTCTACCACAAGCTCCTGTTCCACGGGGAAGGGGGGGATGTGGCGATAGAGACCACGAGGCCCGAGCTTTTGGCGGCCTGCGTGGCGCTCATAGCCAACCCCAAGGACCCCCGCTATGCCCGCCTAAAGGGGAAAAGCGTGCGCACCCCGCTCTTCGGAGTGCAGGTGCCCGTCCTCTTCCACGAGGCGGCCGAGATGGACAAGGGGGCCGGGATCGCCATGTGCTGCACATTCGGGGATGCGACGGACGTGCAGTGGTGGAGGGAGATGGACCTGCCCCTGCGCCCAATCCTGACCAAATCGGGCAGGATCTGCCCCCAGGTGCCTGAGTGGATAGAAAGCGAAGAGGGGAAGAGGGCCTTTGAAAAGCTCGAAAACCTCACGGCTTTCAGCGCCAGAAAAGAGATAGCCGCCCTCCTCAAGGAGAGCGGGGAAATGGAGGGGGAGCCCGTCCCCACTTCCAGGATGGCCAACTTCTACGAGAAGGGGTCGAAGCCCATAGAGATCCTCCCCTCCCGCCAGTGGTACATAGTCAACGGCTCGCACGACGAAAAGCTGAGAGAGAAAATGCTGGAGTGCGGGCGCGCCCTCTCCTTCCATCCGGCCTTTATGGAGAAGAGGTACGAAAACTGGGTGGAGGGGCTCAGCCAGGACTGGCTGATTTCCCGCCAGAGGTTCTTCGGCATCCCCTTCCCCGTCTGGTACAGGGTGACAAAAGAGGGGGATGCGGACTACTCTTCCCCCCTCCTCCCTTCTCCGGAAGATCTCCCGGTAGATCCCTCCTCCCAGGCCCCCAGAGGCTTTAAAGAGGAGATGAGGGGGAAGCCCGGTGGATTTGTAGCAGAGCCCGACGTCATGGACACCTGGGCCGGGAGCTCCCTTACCCCCCTGCTGGCCTCGGGCTGGAAGAGGGACGAAGGCCTGTTTGAAAAGACCTTCCCAATGGACCTTCGCCCCCAGGGCCAGGACATCATCCGCACCTGGCTCTTCGACACGGTCCTGAGGACCTGGATGGAGTTTGAAAAGCTGCCGTGGAAGGACGTGGCGCTCTCGGGCTGGATCCTGGATCCCGACCACAAGAAGATGAGCAAGTCCAAGGGGAACGTGGTCGTGCCCAAAGAGCCCATAGAGGCCTACGGCCCGGACGCCGTGAGGTATTGGGCGGCTTCGGCGAAGCTGGGGGTAGACACCGCCTACGACGAGGGGGAGATGAAGATAGGAAGGCGCCTGGCCAACAAAATCCTCAACGCCTCAAACTTCGTACTCGAACTCGGAAGCGGCGAGGGGGAGATCGGCCGCGTCACTTCCCGGCTGGATCTCTCCCTCCTCTCCGCCCTGGCAGAGAGCGAAAAGAGGGCCACGCAGGCCCTCGAGGCCTTTGACCACGCCTCGGCCCTTCAGGAGATAGAGACCTTCTTCTGGAGCTTTTGCGACGACTACATAGAGCTGGTCAAAGACAGGGCCTACAGAGGGGATGAGAGCGCGAGGAACGCCCTCAGGATCGCAATCGATGCCATCCTCGCCCTCTTTGCCCCGTTCCTCCCCTTCGTCACCGAGGAGGCGTGGCACTGGGCGCATCCGGAGGGGCTCTCAGTGCACCTCTCGGCCTGGCCCGAACCCGTCCCGACCGGCGAAAGCCCGGAAGGGTACAGGCAGGCGGCGCTGTGCCTGTCGATGATTAGGAAGCAGAAGAGCGAAAAGAAGGCGTCCCTGAAGACGGAAGTTGAGAGCGCGAAGATCTTCGGGCGGGGCGCCGCGGCCGCCTCGATCGCAGCCTGCGACCTCAAGGCCGCCGTACACGCCAAAAATATGGAATTTGCCCCGGGAGAAGGGGAGACCGGGGCAAAAGTGGAGTTTTAGTCCTTTACGGACTTGGCGATGATGTTCAGAAACTCCCTGTTGGAGGAAGTCTGGCGAAGGCGGGGTATCAGAGTCTGGTACGCCTCCTCCACGTCCAGGCCTCCCAGGGCGCGCCTGAGCCTGTAGATGACAGACAGGTCGCTTGGCGGAATCAAAAGTTCTTCCCTCCTGGTTCCGGAGGCGTTGATGTCTATGGCAGGGAACATCCTCTTTTCTGCCAGCTCCCTGGAGAGTTTGAGCTCCATATTCCCCGTGCCCTTGAACTCTTCGAAAATCACCTCGTCCATTTTCGAACCCGTCTCCACCAGGGCCGTGGCGATTATGGTCAAAGATCCGCCGTTTTCTATGTTCCTGGCGGCTCCGAAAAACTTCTTGGGAGGGTAGAGCGCCTGAGAATCCACCCCGCCGGAGAGGACTTTGCCCGAGAGGGGGATGGAGAGGTTGTAGGCCCGGGCGAGGCGGGTTATGGAGTCCAAAAGGACCACCACGTCCTTGCCCAGCTCCACCAGCCTCTTGGCCCTCTCTATCGCCAGTTCCGCCACTATGGTGTGGTCGGAGGCGGGCTTGTCGAAGGTGGAGGCGATGATCTCGCCCTGTACCGTCCGCTGCATGTCGGTGACTTCCTCAGGCCTCTCGTCGATTAGAACCACCATGAGGTGGCACTCGGGGTTGTTGACGTGGATGGCGTTGGCGATCCTCTGCAGCATTATGGTCTTTCCCGCCTTGGGGGGCGCCACGATGAGGCCCCTCTGCCCCTTGCCTATAGGGGAAATGAGGTCGATGACGCGGCCCTCGAGATTGGAAGGGACGGTCTCCATCTGCAGCCGCTCGTTGGGGTAGAGGGGGGTGAGCTGGGAGAAGTGGGGCCGGTTCTGGCTCTCTTCCACGCTCAGGCCGTTTATGGTCTCAATGCTCTTTAAGGGTATGAACTTCTTCCCCCTCCCGGCGCGCATGTCCGCTCTTTCGGGCTGGACGAGGCCGGTGACGGCGTCGCCCTTCCTCAGGCCGTAGTGCTTGACCATGGAAAGGGAGATGTAGATGTCGCTGACCCCCGGAAGGTATCCGCTGGTCCTTATGAAGGCGTAGCTGTCGAGGATGTCTACGATGCCGGAAATCGGGACGGCTTCTTCTTCCCTCTCGCCCTCCTCGGGGCGCGAGTACCTCTGGGACTTGAAGTTCCTGTAGGACCCCTGGCTCTTGGCGTAGTACCTCCGATCGCCTTCCGGCCTGTACCTGTTCATGTCGTAAGAATCTTCCACTGTGCTAACTTTCTGTAAATTCGGCCTTTTGGAGGGCAGAGACTCCATGACGGCCCTGAAGGCCGAACTGCGCTCCTCTTCTTCCTGAATCCTGCGGTCCGGATGGGAAGTGTGGCTTTCTTCTTCGCCAGGGGCGGGCGCAGGATCTGGCCCAGGCCCTGGCGCCTTTGCCAGAGCCTGGGCCAGGACGCCCACGAGCGCGGGCTTCCGCATCGCAGACACCCCTTTGACCCCTAGTTTTTTAGCCATATCTTGCAATTCGACGAGCTTTTTTGTAGCAAGCGCATCGCTATCGTCATTCAACACGGATTGAGAACCTCTCAGATAACCAAAGAAAAAATCAGATTAAGATCTTAAAAATGGGCGATCTTGAAATTTCAGACAATTTTAATTCAGTATTCTACTATTGCGCCCAAACCTATTCAATCAGGACCTGTGCTCCCAGTACCACTCTATGAGGCGGCGGGTGGAAGCGTCCACGCCGGAAAGGTCCGATCCCGCCCGGGACACGAGGGAGAACACCTTTTGGCTCAGCTTCTTTCCCAGCTCCACCCCGAACTGGTCAAAGGAGTTTATCCCCCACACCACCCCTTGGCAGAACACTATGTGCTCGTACATGGCTATGAGCTCCCCCAAAGTGTAGGCGCTGAGGGTTCGGCCGAAGATGGAAGTGGAGGGGCGGTTTCCGGGGCACCTCCTCTCTTCCGGGGTTCCGGGGTCCGTCCCGAAGGCCAGGGCTGCGGTCTGGGCGATGAAGTTGGAGATGAGCTTTTCCTGCATCTCTTCCTCATTTTCGTCCAGCGCGTTGGAGTTGTTGGCAAAAGCTATGAAGTCGGCCGGGATGAGGTGGGTGCCCTGGTGGAGGAGCTGGAAGAAGGAGTGCTGGGAGTTGGTCCCGACCCCTCCCCAGTAGATTTCCCCTGTAGACAGCTCCACCTGCCTGCCCGAAAGGTCCACCCTTTTCCCGTTGGATTCCATCGTCAGCTGCTGGAGGTAGTCGGGGAGGCGGCGCAGGTAGTCGTTGTAAGGGAGGACCGCATGGGTCTCGGCGCCGAAGAAGTCGGCGTACCAGACGTTCAGCATGGCCATCTGCACTATGGCGTTCTCTTCTGCGCAGGTGGAGAAGAAGTACTCGTCTATGGTCCTCAGCCCCTCGAGGAACCTTTCGAAAATCTCAGGCCCCAGCGAGAGCACCAGAGACAGGCCTACGGCGCTGTCGACAGAGTACCTGCCCCCTATGAACGGGAACATCTCGAAGACGTTTTCGGGCCTGACCCCGAACTCCTCGGCCTTGGCCGCCTTTTCCGCGCTGCAAACCGCCGCAAAGTGCCTGGAAACGGCCTCTCTTTCGCCGTCCAGAAGATCTTTCTCGCCCAGGCCCCTGAGAAGCCACCTCTTTGCCTCCTGGGCGTTTGAGAGGGTCTCCTGGGTGCCGAAGGACTTTGAAGCCACGACGAAGAAGGTGGAAGCCGGATCCAGCCCTTTGACGGCCTCGATGAAGCTGGAGGGGTCGACGTTGGAGACAAACCTCGCCTGCAGGGATCCGTCGGTCCTGGACTGCAGGGCGCTGTACACCATCTCGGGCCCCAGATCCGATCCGCCTATGCCGATGTTGACCACGGTCTTGACCCGCTTGGCGCCTTCCATGCGGATTTTGCCGCTCCTCACGGCCCGGGCGAAGGAGTTCATCCTCTCCAAAACGCCCTGGATGCTCTCAAGCGCCTCTTCGGCCCCTTCCCCGGCGCCGCTGGCCATCCCCTTGGGGGCGCGCAGGAAAGTGTGGAGGACCGCCCTGCCCTCGGTGGCGTTGATGGCTTCCCCCCTCACCATGGCGCTCGCCCTCTCGGGAATCCCGGCCTGGGTGGCGAGCTCGGCGAAGACGGAAGTCATGTCCGAATCGATCAGGTTTTTTGAAAGATCCACGTTGAAATCGCCGACGGCGAAAGAAAGTTTTTCAGTCCTCCCCGGGTCTTCGAACCACGAAGAGAGGTTTTTGCCCTTTATGCTTTCAAAACGCCGCTCCAGCTTTTCCCAGGCGGGAAGGAGCCTGGGGTTTTGAGGTGAGAATGCCACTTTTCCTCCAGATGTGAAAATAGAATTCAGGCGCAAACGGATCATCTTTGATCTCTAAAATGCTACCACCTCGGGCCTCGGCTAGGACTTGAGCATGGAGGCGAGAAAAGCGTGCAGGGCGGGGGGGATATTGGGCGAAAGCGGGCCGGCCTTCGCCACTTCGCGGCAGATCTGGTAGGGGGAGCGGGCCTTTATCCCTCCCGGCCATTCGACTCCGGGCGCCACTTTTGGCTGCCCTCCCCCCGAAGCGGAGATTATGCACACCCTCCATGCGTCCGCAATTTCCCACCTTCCCCCGGCGAGGCGCGAGAGCGCCCTCTCCCACTCCTCCTTCTGCCTGCCCATGTTGCCTCCCATCTTGAGGGCCGGACCTGCGCCGGAGCCTGCCAGGAAGGCGCGCCTTTCCAAATCCACCCGGACGAGCACCCCCGGGGCCGGCCGGTCGTAGACCACGCTCCGGCCGCCGCGGTAGTTTTTCGCGTCCACCATCCACATCCTCACCCTCCCCTCGCCGTCTACCCCGGCGAGGACCAGATCGATGTCGGAGGGGGTTTTCATTCCCTTTTTGAGGCCGTAAAGGCTGGCGTAGACGCGCACGCCCGGGCAAAAAAGGGCAAAAAACTTGGCCAAAAGCTTTTCCCCCTTCGCTCCGGCCATGGAGAGGGAGGCGGAAAACGGGGCAGAAGAGAGCCCCGCTCCGGGTTCTCCCACAATCCTCCCCTCCTTTGCCAGCTTCCAGTAGGGGTAGGAGGCGGCAAAGGCGAAATTGGGGTCGGCTTCGCCCCTGGAGGCATCCGCCTCCTCCCTGAAGCCGAAAAAGGCGGGGCGCGAAAAAGACCTCGGGATGGAGTACTTTTCGGCCATCTTCTTAACTTCCCTCTTTGAAAGGGCGCCCGGAGCGCCCTCCCCCCTTTTTTTCGCCCCCGACAGGGCCAAAGAGGCCTTCCCACCCAAAAAAAGGAGGCACAGGAGGGAAAAGGCCACGGAACAGTTTGCAAGGGGCGAAGGGGAGGGGAAGGCCCCCAGGGCGGTGAAGAGGGAGAGGGCGGCAAGAGGGAGAAAGAGCGGAGGGGAGGCAAAAAGGAGGCGGCGGCCGGGTTTTCCGCAGGACTTTAGAAACCTCCATCCCCCTTCCGCCGCCCCGGCCAGAAAGGTCAGGGCGAAGGCCAGAAAGGTCATGCCCCTTCCATGGCCCCGTTGAGCTTTATGGAAAGTTCGACCTTCGTCCCCCCGCAGGGGGCCGCCGACCAGAGGATGGAGCCCTGAAAGTCCACCTTTACGAAAGTCTCCACTATCTTCATTCCCAGGCTCCCGCCGGAAGGGGGAAGCTTGCCCAGGCCTATCCCGTCGTCTGTGATTGACACTTTCAGGTCCGCTCCTTCCCTCAGGGCCCGGATGCAGATCCGCCCCTCCTTTTCTCCGGCAAATCCGTGTTCGACGGCATTTGCGACAAGTTCCGAGAGGATGAGGGCGAGCGGGGTGGCGTCCCGGGGGGCCAGAAAGCCGAATGACCCCTCGCGGCAGATGGAGATCTTCTGATCCCCCTCCCGCATTATGTCCACATTGGTCTGCAGGAGCTTTGTGAGCGCCGAATCGAAGTCGATCATCTCGTCCTGGCTCTGGGAGAGGGCGTCGTGGAGGATGGAGATGGCCTGGACCCTCCTCTTTGCGGTCTGCAGCGCCTTTTTCACTTCCTCGTTTTCAGAATCTCTGATCTGCAGGGCCAGAAGGGATGCGACAGACTGGAGGTTGTTTTTGATGCGGTGGTTGATTTCGGCTATGGTGGCGTCTTTGATCTTGAGCTCGTTGTCGCGGCGCCGGATCTCGGTTATCTCCCTGCAGAGCACCACGGCCCCGCAGTAGTCCCTCTCGCTCCAAAGGGGAAGCGACCTCAAAGTGGCCGAGATGTTGTTTATGGTCAGCACCGCGTCGAGGGGGCGCTCCCCGGAGAGCAGGGCCCTCATCTCCCCGTCCTGCACCTCGCGTCCGGCCAGAGATTCCACCACGTCTGCGAGGTTCTGCCCTATCAGGGGCCCTCGGAACCCCAGGCGCTTAAAGCAGCTTATGGCGTTGGGAGAAGCGTCGGTTACGAGGGTTGCGGAATTTAAAGTCACAAACCCGTCCGGCACGTGGGCGTTGTGCCTCTGGGTGTTGACCGGCACCCTGTATGGGAAGCGGCCCAGGGGAATCATGGAAAAGAGCTTCCAGGAGGAATCTATCCCCATCTGCTCGTACTCTCCCGTGTGGGCCGAAGGGTAGGCCATGCGCAGCACCACTCCCGCCTTTTCGCCCTCCCAGTTCACGCTCACCGCGCTCATCGGCCTGAACTCGGGGTTTGCGCAGCACAGGGCGCGATCGGAAGAGAGGGCGGAAGAGAGGAAGGGGGAGAGGGAAGGGGGGAACTTTTGCCCCACCATGTCTTTGGGGCGGCAGGAGGGGGCCGTGGCGGGTCGCACCTGGGCCGCGCAGATAAATCCCCCCCCTCTGTCTTTTACTGCCAGCTGGAGATCGCAGTACCCGAGATCCGCTATTATCCCCCAGTCGGCTATGAGGGAGTGCAGGAGGTGGCGGGCCCCGTCGGTGAGGTTTGAACAGGCCAGGATTTTGTCCGGATCCTTCAAATTGCCGCATTCGTTCATTTTTCCAATCCTAATGCAAAACAAGTAAATTTGATTGTAGTAAGACATGCGAAAGGAGAGGCGATGCAGGCCGCAGCCAGGGCGGGGAAGGCGGAAAGGCTCCGCGCCCCATCAGGTAGGAAAGCACGGCTGGATGTGCACGGAAGGGAAAAGCCCGCGGCGCGGGGGTGGATACATGCCGCCTTCTCGCCGGCGGCCGTGGCGGCATGCATAGTGGCGATCTGCCTTGCGCCCACAAAAGGGCTGAAGGCCGCCTGCAGCGTATACCTGGCCTCCACCTGCATGCTGTTTATAAATTCGGCCTGCTACCACATAGGCAACTGGGGGCGGCGCCTGACGGGGATCTTGCGCCGAATCGACCACGCCAATATATTCCTGCTCATAGCCGGCACCTACACCCCCTTCTCCTTCGCCCTCCCCTTCATAGGGAGGGTGATAGTGATTTCGGTGATGTGGGGCACGGTGGCGATAGCGCTGCTGATAAACGTGGTTTGGATCTCGGCGCCCAGGTGGCTCTACACCGCCACCTACATCGTCATAGGAGTCTCCGGGGCGGCCGTGATGCCCTTCTTGTGGATGTCAGCTGAGGCAGGGTACGTGGTGGTGATACTTGCGGCCTGCGGAGGCCTGCTGTACGTCGCGGGGGGAATTGTGTACGGGGCCAAGCGGCCCGACCCCTGGCCCAAAGCCTTCGGGTTCCACGAGGTCTTTCACACCCTCACCGTGCTCGGCTACACTTTGGAGATCGCGGCGGTGTTTCTGGTCATCTGCAAGATGAGGTGACTACTCTTCGTCAAGAGGCGAGACCTGTAGGATCTCGGCCTTCATCTCCCTTCCCCCCGGGGCGCGGTAGGAGACGACGTCTCCCGCCTTGTGATCCAGTATCGCAGCCCCCATGGGGCTGTCGGGGCTCACGCCCTTTTTGTCATTGGCGCAGGCCAGATCCCTGCTGCCCACGAGAAATTCAACTTCCTGGTTTGCGACTTTGAGCCTGACCACGCTTCCCACGTGCACTCTTCCGTCGTCGGGAATCGAGAGAATCTTAGCCGATCTCAGCTTCTGGGTCAGCTCGACTATCCTCCCCTCGTTTCGGCCCTGCTCCTCTTTGGCGGCCTGGTATCCGCCGTTTTCGCTCAGATCCCCCTCGGCCCTTGCCTCTTTTATTTTTTGGGTTATCTCTCTCCTCATTTCGCCTTCGCGCTGTTCGAGCTCTTTTTTCATCTTGTCGTAGGCGCCCTGGGTGAGGAGAACGGTTTCCTGTTCTGCCATGGCAGCCTACTTTCTGGCAGAGATGATGTCTACGACAAATACGAGGGTGTCCCCTCCGCGGATGCCGGCCTGGGGCACGCCTCTCTTTCCGTAGGCATAGTCGGAAGGCGCGACGATGAGGAGCCTGGATCCCACGTTCTTTCCTACGAGAGTCTCGTCCCACGCGCGTATCAGCATCCCCTCCCCTATGGGGAAGCTCGCCGGTTCCCGCCTTGCAAAGCTCGAATCAAAGGGGGTGTGCTGGCCCCAGACGACCCCGCTGTAGTTCACGGTGACGGTATCTCCCTTTTCCACCTTTGCCCCGTCGCCCTCGACCAGCACCTGGCACACGAGTTCGGGATTTTCGGGCTGGCCCTTCCCTTCAAAAGTTATATCGGCCGATCCGCCGAATTTGGCTTCTACTTTCGGCATTCCTTCCTGCATACTTCCTCCTTGTCGATGAAAAGTTTTTAAAAATGGAAAGAGGCGTGTAAATATATAACTATAGCGTATAAGAGGAGGATTTTTTGTCAAGAAACAGGGAGCCGGCTGAGATCATCAGGCTCAGGGAGGCCGAAAAGGCCTTCAATGCGGCTCAAAATGCCTACAACCAGAGGGTGAGGCAGGGCGAAAAGCAGCTAAAGCAGGCTCAGAGGGCCCACGAAAAAGCGGTTGAGAGCGCTAAAGCGGAGCTGGAGGGGGAGAAAGCCTCCTTTGCCGCCCCCGTAGATTCTTTCGACGGGGCCGTCCTGTACAAGACCCATCTGGACTTTTCCGGAGCCTCCCTCAAGCTCGACCCGGCCCTGGGGTGCGAAATTGAAATGAAGGGCGGCCTCTACACCCCGCCCTCCGGTGAGGGGGAGGCCAAGGACACAAGGACCCTGGATCTGCACTTCTATTCCCCTTCAGGCCAGATCGACCTTTCCGTCCCCTACTCTGAAGAAAAAGAGGCCCACGCATTTGCAAACGCGGTCGGCGCGGCCGCCAAGGACTGCCTGAGGGCAAAAGAAGAGTACGAAAAGAACGTGGCCCTGCTCTCAAAAGGGGTAGACGAAGCCATAGCCAACACCCACGCCATAGACATGGCCCAGTCCTCCCTGGCCCAGGACAGGGCCTCCACCCAGTCGGTGGAGGCGGCGAAGGCGTATCTGGAGCAGGTAAGGCAGGAGACCCCCAAGGAGATGCTTAAAAGCTACAAGAGGGGGAAGGCGCAAAAAAAGCTCGCGGCCTGGAGCGCGCTGATAATCCTGTGCGTGATCGCGATAGCGCTCCTGATAACCTGGGCCAGCGGAGGATTTAGATAAAAACAGTACCCCCGGCGGGACTCGAACCCGCACGCCAAAAGGCGATGGATTTTAAGTCCACTGCGTCTACCGTTTCGCCACGGGGGCCCGCTACAAATATAGCATTAGAGAAGGAGCTTTCCGGCCTCGTCGAGTATCACCCCGTCCAGCAGGGCGGCGTCGGAGAAGAGGTAGCAATCCAAAGCCGATGCCGCCAGGATCTCCCTCCATATCAGAGCTCCTGCCCGGATTACCCGGCGGCGCAGCGGAGGGATGATGGGGTATCTCTCCATCTCTTCCTCGCTCATCCCCATCAGCTTTTCGCACACTTCCATCCCCTTCGATCTTTCGATCTCAAATTTCCTGTAGGGGGAAAACTCCTTCTCTCCGGCGGCCATAAAGCTCACCACGGCTATGGTGCCCGAGATGCCGATGAGCCGCTGGGCGCGGGAGATCGGGATGTCGCAAATCGCCTCCCTTATAAAGCCCCCTGCGCTTTCCATGGCCGCGGGGGACAGGGGGCCGGAGCCGAACCCGAACTTCTCCGCCATTCTCACGCAGCCGATGTTCAGGGATCTGACGAAAGAGGGAGTGAAGCCCTCTCCGAGCGCGAACTCGGTAGATCCCCCTCCCAGATCCACAAGGAGCTTGACCCCTCCCCCTTCGCCCCTGCAGGCGGCCTCAAACCCGAGTTTGCCCTCCTGCTCTCCGGTGAGGATCTCGGGTTCCGTTTTGAACACGTCCCAGACTATCTTCCTGAACTCTTCGGCGTTTTCCGCATCGCGCACGGCGCTCGTGGCCACAAAGCGCAGATGCTCAGCCCCGCAGGAGAGGATCTCGGATTTAAAGCCTTCCAGGGACGGGCGCAGCTTTTTAAGGGCGTTGAAAGAGAGGCGGTGCGTCTTTTCAACCCCTTCCCCCAGCCTTATCGTCCACACCTTCCTGGGTATGACGGTCTTCATCTGCAGTCCGGCGGGGGTCAAAAAGACGTCCCCAACCTCCATCTTTACCGAGTTTGTCCCGCAGTCTATCCCTGCTATCCTCACCATGCTCCAACTTCCCTCGCCGTCTCGTCTCCTATGGGGTTGATCCCGGGCCCCATTACGAGGCTCTGTGCCAAAAGCGCGTGCAGGCACTTGACCCTATCCGGCATACCTCCGGCCGAAATCCGGGACGGAAACGGCGGAGCGCCTAAGATCCTCCCCACTTCATCCCTGAAACACAGGTACATCAGATGCGCCCTGAGGTAGTCGCTTTTGAGATCGCTCTCCTTTTCCAGCCTCAGGTTCCACCCCCTCATGGCGCCGGCGGACTCCAGCTGGGAGGCCCTGCGGGAAAGGTCTCTGTCTACCAGATAGAAGACCGTGGGGAAGGGGTGGGAGCGCACGCTCGGGCTGACTACCGCCGCCAGGACCCTCCCCCATCCCCGGGCGCCCACGGCCGCCATGCCATCGGGCTCCCGGCCAAGGCCCCTTGCGGCCTCCTCTTTTTCTTCGGCCGTGGCGGGGTGCGACAGGAGGCTGCGGGCCAAATCCCGGCAAAATGCGGCGTCCCGGGCGCAGAGCTCAGAACTTGGAAGCGCGCTTGAAGGCGGATTTGCCTGCATACATCCCGCTCTCGCCCAGCATCATCTCGATCTTCAGGAGCCTGTTGTACTTTGCCACCCTCTCGCCCCTGGCGGGGGCTCCGGTCTTAATCTGGCAGGCGTTCCTGGCTACGGCGAGGTCGGCTATGAAGGTGTCCATGGTTTCTCCGGACCTGTGGGAGACCATGGTGGCAAAACCGTGCCTGAAGGCTATGCGCATGGCGTCGAGGGTCTCGGAGACGGTTCCGATCTGGTTGGGCTTGACGAGGAGGGCGTTGCAGGCTTTGAGCTCGATCGCCTTGGAGATTCTGGAGGGGTTGGTGGTCAGAAGGTCGTCTCCCACGATCTGGATCTCCCCTCCCAGCTTCTCTTCCATTTCGCTCCACTTCTCCCAGTCGTCCTGGGCGAAGGGATCTTCGATGGAGACCACGGGGTAGGCCTCCGCGAGCCTCTGCCAGTAGTCCATCATCCACTCCCCGCTGCGGGCGGATCCCTCGAACATGTATGTCTTGGAATCTTCATCGAAGAACTCGCTGCTGGCGGCGTCTATTCCGATTCCGATCTCTTTTCCGGGCTCGAACCCCGCGTTTCTCATGGCTTTGAGCAGGAGATCGATGGCGTGGGCGTTGCTTTCGAGGTTGGGGGCAAACCCTCCCTCGTCGCCTACGGAGGAGGAAAGCCCCTCTTCCTTCAGAATGGACTTCAGGCTGGCGTAGGTCTCGCAGCCGGCTTCCAGAGCCTCTTTAAAAGAGTCGAAGCCGTAGGGGATGATCATGAACTCCTGAATGTCGATGTTGTTGTCGGCGTGGACTCCCCCGTTGAGGATGTTCATGCA
Source organism: Aeriscardovia sp. (assembly GCA_017965665.1). GTDB lineage: Bacteria > Actinomycetota > Actinomycetes > Actinomycetales > Bifidobacteriaceae > RGIG1476. Next base: position 139,476 of record JAGCPN010000001.1, on the reverse strand, counting down.
GGGGACGGGGAGGATGTAGCCGTTCACCCCTCCCAGATACCTGAAGAGCGCCAGATCCGCGCTCTGGGCCGCGGCGCGCAGGTTTGCCATAGACACCCCCAGGATCGCGTTGGCGCCGAGTTTGGACTTGTTCTTGGTCCCGTCGAGATCGATCATGCGCTCGTCTATTCCGCGCTGGTCGATGGAATCCAGCCCGAGGAGGGAGGGGGCGATGACGTCTTTGACGGCCCTGATGGCGCCCTGGACGCCTTTGCCGTTGAAGTGCTTCGCATCTCCGTCCCTCTTTTCCACGGCCTCATAGATCCCCGTGGAGGCTCCGGAGGGGACGCAGGCCACCCCTTCCGCCCCGTCGTCGGTTTCGAGGGTCACTTCCAGGGTGGGGTTTCCCCTTGAATCCAAAATCTGCCTGGCGTTTATTCTCTCTATCGCTGCCACGATTCCCCCTTATAAGTTTGCAAAAAGTTGGGAGAGGACGGAGGAGGCGGCTTTCAAAGCCCCGCCTTCCCCGAGCCCTTCGTCTAAAGGAATTTTAAAACCCGGCTCAGATTTGAGGTAGGAGGAGCCGGAAAACAGCCTCTCGAGGCGCAACTGCTTGGAGTAAGGAAGCGGGGAAGAGAGGCGGAAGGAAAGTTTGCCCGCCCTGCAGCTTATTTCCTTTACCCCGCACTTTTCAGCCTGCCACTCGAGGCGGCGCTGGGAGAAGAGGGCGAGGACCGGATCCGGAATTTTGCCGTAGCGATCTTCGATGCCCCCCCGCACTTCTTCCAGTTCCCCTTCCCCTCCGGCGCCGAATATGGAGGAGTAGGCTTCCATCCTGAGCTTTTGGGAGGGGATGAAGGAATTGGATATAAAGGATCTGCCGGGAAGATCGATTCTGGGCCTCTCTTCCTCCTTTTGTAAGATCCCCCTCTCCTTTTCCACCCCCTCCTTCATCATCCGCACGAAGTAGTCGAAGCCCACTCCCTTTATAAATCCGCTCTGCTCTTCCCCCACCAGGTTGCCTATCCCCCTCAGCTCCAGGTCCTTGAGGGCTATTTTGTATCCCGATCCGAGGGACGCGTTTTCTTCTATCGTCTCCAGCCTCGCTTCGGCGTCGGAAGTGATGCTCTCGGGGTGCAGGAAGTACGCGTAAGCCCTCTGCGAGGACCTTCCGACCCTCCCCCGCAGCTGGTGGAGCTGGGCCAGGCCGAAGCAGTCCGCCCTCTCCACTATCAGGGTGTTGGCGGAAGGTATGTCGAGGCCGGTCTCAATTATCGAGGTCGAGACCAAAACGTCCACCTTCCTCTTCCAAAAGTCGTTTATGACCCTGTCGAGCCTGGCGGGAGGCATCTTCCCGTCCGCCACTTCGACCCTGCAGCCGGGAACCAGAGACGAGATCCGGGCTGCGGCAGTGTCGAGATCCTCTATCCTTGCGCACACGTAAAACACCTGCCCGGATCTGAGAACCTCCCTGGAGACGGCGGCCGCCACGAGCTCCTCTTTCCACTCTCCTACGTACGTCAGAACGTCAATCCTGTCTTCGGGAGGGGTGGTGAGGGTGGAAACCGCCCTCACCCCGACCAGGCTCATCTCCAAAGTCCTGGGTATAGGAGTGGCCGAGAGCGAAAGGACGTCCACGTCGGGCCTCAGCTTTTTCAAAAACTCCTTGTCTTTGACCCCGAACCTCTGCTCTTCGTCCACTATCACCAGTCCCAGATCTTTGAAGGAGACGGATTTGGAGAGGATTTTTTGCGTGCCTATCAGAACTTTTACTTCCCCGCAGGCCGCACCCTGCAGGATTTCCTTGGCCTCTTTGGCCGTCCTGAAGCGGGAGAGGCCTTCGACTTTCACCCCGAAGGGGGAGAAGCGGGCCCGGAAGGTGTCGAGGTGCTGCTCGGTCAGGAGGGTGGTAGGGGCGAGGATCGCGACCTGTTTTCCCCCCTGGACGGCTTTGAAGGCGGCCCTCAGGGCGATCTCGGTCTTTCCGAACCCCACGTCTCCCGTGATGAGCCTGTCCATGGGGAAGGGCGCCTCCATGTCTTTTTTGACTTCCTCTATGGCTTTGAGCTGGTCGGGGGTCTCCCTGTAAGGGAAGTCCTCCTCCATTTCGCGCTGCTCGGGGGTGTCGGCGGGAAAGGCGTGACCCTCGAGCTTCCCCCTCTGGCAGTACAGCTTCACGAGTTCCTGCGAGACCTGGGCCGCATGCTCTCTGGCCTTGGACTTCTCCTTTTTCCACGCGGGCGATCCCAGGCGGTCGAGCTTGGGGGAGTCGGAGCCGAGGTACCGGCTCACCTGGGAGAGCTGGGAGGCGGGCAGGTACAGCATATCCGCCCCCCTTCCGGAAGAGGATGCGTACTCCAGGGCTACGTAGTCGGTTTCTCCCCCCTCCTCCTCCTCCCTCTTTTCCAGGCCGACGAACCTGCCTATCCCGAACTGTTGGTGGACTACAAAGTCTCCGGGCTCCAGGTCCGGGATGTCTACGCTCTTCTCCCTGAAGGAGAACTTGGAGGCGGGGAGGGGGGAAGAATTGTTGAAAAGGTCGGCTTCGGTGATGAGGGCGAATTTGCAGGACGCCTCTTCAAACCCCTCCTGCATGTCGGAAGAGGCCGTAAACAGGCGCAGGCCGGGGAAGCGCGAGCGGATTTCCTCCAAACTCTGCCCGGGGGAAGAGAGGACGACCGTGAACCCGGGAAGGTCCAAAGCCCGCTTTATCGCCTCCCTTTCCCCCATGCACTTGGGGGCGGCTGAAAGCGAGGGGGTGGGGGCGTTGCAGGCGAAGACCGCGTCCTCCGCTTTTATTTGCGCCTCCAGATCCTTGAAGTCAGAGAACCCCGGGCCCGAAAAGGCGGAAGAGATCTTCCCCTCCCCCTTCTGTGCTTCCAAAAACTTCTCCGAGGCCTCTTTCAAAAGGGCGGCGATCCGTTCCATGCCGTCCGTATCCGAAAAGAGGAAGAGGCGCCCGGAGAGGAGGCGGGAAAGGGGGGTCAGGGGGACGAGGAGGGATTGGGCGGCTTCCATTCCCGAAACGCTTTCTCCCTCGGCTATCTTCTCCATCATGGCCCTGAACGGGGAGGCGTGGGAAAGCTCTAAAGCTGCCTCTCTAACTTCCGCAGTTACCAAAAACCCGTGGCAGGGGCCCAGATGGCACTCCTGCACTTCTTCGAAGGTGCGCTGGGAAAGGACGGAAAACTTTCTCATCTTCCCTATCTTCCCCCCGTCCCAGACGATCCTCACCGGACTGTCCATGTTGGGAGCAAAGACGTCCAGAAGGGAATCTCTGAAGGCCGCCTCCCCCCTCGAAGACACCGCCTCCGCCTCGCGGTACCCCAGGAATTTCAGGCGGGATTTGAGATGTTCCTGGCTTATCTCTTCGCCTGCCTGAATGAAAAGCGGGGGCTCGCGGAAGAGCGGGGAGACGGGCTGGAGGAGGGATCTGAGCGCGCATACCGCCAGCTTTACCTCTCCCCACCCTTCGCGTTTTTCGGGAAAGCGCAGCCGCCTCAAGATCCTGTACCTCTCGGCTACGGTGGAGGGCCTGGGGGAGAGCTGCTCGTAGGGCAGGGGTTCGGGAGTGGGCAGGAGCGCCACTTGCCCAGGATCGCCTCCCCACCAGTCGAGGCAGGCCTTATAGGCCTTTTCGGCTTCCCCCGGAGTGGGCAGGACCAGTACTGCGCCCCGATCGGCCATACAGCTCGCGGCGATGAGCGCGGGAGAGGGGAAATTTAGGCGCAGATGCCCGGAGGCCCTGAGAAGCCGCTGAAAGTCCCCGCTGCCCTCCAGATCTTTTTTAAAAGCCGACAAACTACCTGGCATTGAATTTTTCCTGAGTCCTTGCGAGGCCTTCGGAGATGATGGACTGCACCGCCTCCGCCGCCCTCCGCTCCCCTTCGGCCATCCTTTCCTTTTCTTCAGCCGAAAACTTCCCCAGCACCCACGAAATGGATCCCCCGGGCCGGGACGGCCTCCCTATTCCGATTCTCACCCTGTAGTAGGCAGGGGTTCCCAGGTATGCGTCTATGGACTTTATCCCGTTGTGCCCGGCGGCCGAACCGCCTATTTTCACTTTCACCCTCCCCACTTCCAGATCCATGTCGTCGTGTACGACTATGAGGCGCGAGGGAGGGATGTTGTAGTAGGAGAGCATGGACTGCACGCTCGCCCCCGAGGAGTTCATGTAGGTTAGAGGCTTGTCCAGAAAGATTTTCGGCCCCCCCTCCCTGAAGATCCTGGCGACTGAGGAGAGCTTTGAATCTTTGAACGCCTCCCCGGCCTCCTTTGCCATGAGGTCGAGGGTCGCAAACCCGGCGTTATGCCGCGTCGAATCGTAGCGGGGCTCCGGGTTTCCGAGCCCCGCTACCAGCCAAATATTATTTTCGCTCATACGTTGAACCGAAATTCGACCACATCCCCTTCCTGCATCACGTAGTCTTTACCTTCAATCCGCACTTTTCCTTCCTTCCTGGCGTTTTCATAGCTCCCGGCTTCCAAAAGGTCGTCGCACGACACCACGCTCGCCTTGATAAATCCCCTCTCAAAGTCGGAATGGATGACGCCCGCCGCCTGAGGGGCGCAGCTCCCCTTCTTTATGGTCCACGCCCTCACTTCCTTGGGCCCGGCCGTGAGGAAAGTCTGGAGGCCGAGGAGGGAAAAGCCTGCGGAAGCGAGCTTGTCTAGGCCGGACTGATCCAAAAACTCCTCCGCTTCTTCATCCGGAAGCTGGGAGACTTCCCGCTCGAGCTCGGCGTTCAGAAAGACCGCCGGGGCGGGGGAGACGAAGTCGGAAAGATCTTTTTTGAGGGCCTCGTCTTCCAGCGAGGCGTCATCTGCATTGAAGACGTAGATGAAGGGCTTTAAAGTCAAAAGGTTTATGCCTTTCAAAAGCTCGTAATCTATCCCTTTTGCGCAGTTTGAAAGGATTTTCCCTTCTTTGAGGGCTTCGTAGACCTTTTCGGCCTCCTCCAGCTTTTTTTTGTCCTCTTTGCCCCCCCTCACGTCCTTTTCCATCTTGGGAAGCATTTTTTCGAGCACCTGCATATCCGACAGTATGAGCTCGGTATTTATGGTCTCTATGTCGCTTTTGGGATCGACTTTGTTTTCAACGTGCACTATGTCGTCGTCTTTGAAAACCCTCACGACTTCGCAGATGGCGTCGGCTTCTCGTATGTGGGAGAGAAATTGGTTTCCCAGCCCCTCGCCCTTGTAAGCACCTTTTACAATTCCCGCTATGTCTACAAACTTCACGGTGGCCGGGATCAAAGTCTCGGTCCCGACCACTTTGGCGAGCTTTGCAAGCCTGTCGTCTTTCAGGGGCACCACGCCCACGTTGGGATCTATCGTGGCGAAGGGGTAGTTGGCGGCCAGGGCGTCGTTTTTAGTCAGGGCGTTGAACAGCGTGCTCTTGCCCACATTGGGAAGACCTACTATTCCTATAGTTAAACTCATATACTAAAGTCTAATATTCCGCTTATTTCACCTGAAAGGGGCGAAAAGGGAAATGAAATCCAAAGTGGTAGTAGTGACCGGGGCCTCCAGCGGCATAGGGGAAGAGACAGCCAGGCTTTTGGCGCAAAAGGGGCACCGGCTTGTTTTGTGCGCCAGGCGCGAAGACAGGCTCAGCAAGGTGGCCGCCTCCATAAGGGAGAAGGGCGGACAGGCCATCTTCCTCAAAGCCGACGTCACCTCCATAATGCAGATGGAAGAAGTAGCACAGGCCGCAATGGCGGAGTTCGGCAGGATCGACGTGTGGGTGAACAATGCCGGACTCATGCCGGTCTCCGAAATCATCAAGGACAAGGTGGATGAGTGGGACAGGATGGTGGACGTGAACGTGAAAGGCGTCCTCTACGGCATCCACGCCTGCCTGAAAATCATGAGGGAGCAGGGAGAGGGGCACATCATCAATATGGGATCTGTCGCCGGACACGTCTCAAACCCCGCCTCCGCCGTGTACTCGGCCACAAAATTTGCAGTCAGGGCCTTAAGCGATGCATTGAGGAAGGAAGAGGCCCAGGCCAAGAGCGGCGTCAGAGTCACTTTGATAGCCCCCGGAGCCGTAGATACCGAGCTTCTCGGCACCATAACCGATCCCGACGCGCGCAGAGACGACGAACAGTTCTACGCTTCCACGGCCATTCCCGCTTCGGACGTGGCCAAATGCGTCGACTTTGCAATCGACATGCCCCCTGAGGCCTGCGTAGACGAGCTGATTATAAGGCCGACCCTCCAGGTGCATTAGGCTTTTGCCGCCTCGGGCCTTGGGTCCTGCGCAGGATGAGGCGGCTCCTTCAGGCGAAAAAGGCTTTAAAAAAAACGCTTTATGCCCCTCGCGGGCTTTGATGAACGGCCGATACCAAAGAAAGCGGCGAAAATTTTGAAAAGGGGGACCGGCGCTTCGCCCAAAGCCGCAGGGCCGCGGCAGGTGCCGTAAAGGCTTCCCCGCAAAGATCTTCACCAAACGGATTTGCGGAAAATATCTGCTTTTAATGCAAGGCCTGCTGAAAGGCGCAGATCAGTTTGCGCCCCCCGAGGGCTCGTCTCCCATGTCTACTATCCAGGCTCCCGGCTGGCTGGCCGCAGGGTCGTAAGAGGTATAGATTTTGGATCCGTCCTTCATGCTCCAGCTCACAGTTCCCCCGCTCTGCCCCGAATTCGGATCGGAGGAAACGGCATCTACAAATGATTTGATCTTGGCCTGATCGGCTGCGGGCATGGAAGTCTGCCGGGCGACGCATGCAAGGACGCTCCCCCAGTCGTTTTGCCCGCTGATTATGAGCATATCGGGGCCGGAAGGGTTGGACTGCAGATCCGATTCGCCCGCATCCGCAGAGCACTGTTGCGCGGAATTTTGCAGGGCCGATACGGCATCGCTTCCCTGGGAAGCCGCGTCAGATCCCTGATCTTCGGATTGTAAATCCTGAAAATCGGCAGCGGAGGCGGAGCGGGTGTCGGCAAAGCCCACGCTCCACCCCCCTTGGCCGCCCGGGGAGGGGGCAAAAGTGGCATAAATCTCAGATTTGTCCCCCAGGCCCCAACTCACGGTCTGAGGAGAGGCGGAGGAGCTTCCCGACTCCGAGTTGGCGGCCGCCTGATTTACAAAGGAGCGGATCTCCGTCTCCTCTGAAGACGGCATGGATGTCTGCTGGGCCACGCAGGTAAGAATCGGCCCCCAAGCAGAAGTCCCCGAGACGGTGAAAGCCGACTGACTGGACGGGCTGGACTGCAAAGTGGCGCTCCCTCCCGCCCCCGAGCAATTTTGGGCGGATACCAGATCGGAAACTGCGTCCGTCTCCCCCTGTCTGGAGGCGGCCTGCGAAGATCCGGAAGAAGAGGACGTTGCCGACGAAGAAGGGGAAGAGGAAGAAGAAGTGGAGGATGAAGAGGATCCCGAAGAAGAGCTCTGAGATCCTTCTTCCCCGCCGCCGTAGGATCCGGCCGAAGAGCCTCCTGAAGCCAGATCGCTTCCGCTCTCCTGGCTTGAGGAGGCGGAGGCCGAGGCGATGACGGTGTGCACAATGCCGCATCCCACGCCTATGGCGGCCAGGGCTGCTACTGCTATGACCGCGGCCAAAAATCCCCCTCCGATCCTGCCCTGCGGAGCCGCCGCCTTCTCTGCCTGCCCTGAAGTCGAGGCTTTCGGGGGCTGCCCGGCCCCTCCTTTGTCGCCACCCCCCTCCGGATCCGAAGATTTGGCCTCTTGCGTTCCGGTTTCAGGTCCGCTTTCATTGGCGACGCCGCCCTGCCCGTCCGGATTTGCGGCCGCCCGCTCCTCGTTTGGGGCGCTTCCCTCATCCTTCTGCTGCCCGCCCGGCTTTTTCCCTTTATTTCCGCTCTTTTTGAGATCGCTTCCGCACTGAGGGCAAAAGTTGATCCCATCTTCCACGTCAGCTTTGCATTTGGGGCACTTCATCTTTGAAACCGAACCCTTTTTTTGTGTCTTGTCCTCTCTCCCTGTGCCTTAGCGCCGGCGCCTCACGTCCCGGTAAACGTCGAAAGCCAAGTTCGCCATCTCGAGATCGCGCAGATCCCGCACGGCGCTTTCGGTTCGAAGCTGGGACTGGAGTCTGAGGTTTTCCATATTCTCCACTTTGCGGCGGTGCGATTCCTCGTTCCATTCCTTGGCGGCTTCGGAAAAATCGTGCGCCCAGCCCATCTCCAGCGCCTTGATCATGTAGTCTATGGCGTCGAGGGAAGAGTAGTCTTCGGGAATGAGCGAGAGGACGGGGTTAAGTTTTTCTTTAACCATCCCCACTTCTTTCTCATCTTTGGCTATGGCCTCCCGCCTGCCATTGTTGTAGTAGCCGTCCAAGGATGCTTCGCGCCCTCTCACGAAAGTAAAGACGGCGCATACCGCCGCCGGGATCGCAAACAGGAGGCAATACATTCCGCAAAAGCACCCCAGGAGCACGGATATGACTGCGCAGATTATTCCGATGACCGCGCAAATCTTCGCTACCCCTCCGGTATGGAATTCCCATTTTTTGATTTCCGCTTTATTGGAAGCTATTTCCTTTTGCCGATCATCTATATAGTGGCCGGCATTTGAAATGGCGACGAGCACCCTCTCTGTGCCCTCTTGGGTGCTGAACACTTTTTCTGCCTGCACAGGGGTTGGAACTTCTATCTCTGCATCCTCTTGCGCCTCAGCCATCTTCCCCACCTAACGCCTAGCGCCCCAAAAGGGGTATTTTAATCATCAGCATTTATACTATATGTTTTTCCGCAGGGCCGGACAGGCTCAATTCGACATCCCCTGCAGATTCTGAATCACTTCTATAAGGGCATTTTTGATGGTCTCGATATGCGCCGCATTGATGATGGAAATAATGAGGGCTATGAGGGCGCAAACTCCGATGACAATCACCCAAATCTCTATCGCACTCAATTTTCTGCGGTTTTTCGGAGCAGGAGCGGGTGCAAAAGGTGCCCCCGGCGCGGGCTCGCCGCTTTCAAAAGCGGAATTGCATTGAGGGGGAGCTCCCGCCCCCTCCGGAGGGCGTTGGGTGGCCTGTCCGGCTGCCTCGGGCTGGCCTTCAAAAGCGGGAGAAGGCGCCGTCTGCTGAATCCCCGCACTTCCTTCTGCCTGCCTCAGCGGAAATCCGCAATTTGGGCAGAAGCTGCACCCTTCTCCAATTCGGGCATGGCAATTAGGGCATATCATTTTTCCACCTTTTCCGCCGCGCCGGGCCGGCATATTGCGGCATCTCGCTTCTCATGGGCCATATTGCTATAGGTATAATTCTAGTTTGGAAAGATGTATAGCTTTGATGCAAAGCTCACGCTCCATCCGTTAAGTTTCACCATAAAACACTAAATCCCTTCAGAGCTTCGCGCCCAATGGGGACCTGTTGTGCAGAACAGGGGGTGTCCTTCTATGACGGTTCCGGTTTCAGACTTGCCTTCTGAGAGCATAAGCTCTCCTGCAATCCTCATTGTGGACGGCAACTGTTTTCTCAGGGCGAGGTTTGATGCGTTGGCGCGAAAGGCTAAAAAAGGAATCAAACCCGGCAGCGTCCAACAACTTTTTGCAGGTATCCGAATGTATCTGGAAAACCTTCAGGACAAGGTAGGGGCGCAAAAGTCCATAATGCTGTTCGATCTGGGCCACTCCGAATACCGGGTCCGGCTCTTCCCGGATTACAAAGGAGACCGGCCGGAAAAGTCTGAAGAACTCCTGGAATTTTTGGAGGCCGGAAGAATTTACTTTAAGAACCTGGTGAGAAGCGACCCCATGAGGTGGCAGGAGATGATGTTTAATAATATGGAGGCTGACGACATTGCAGCCTTCCTCGTCTCTTCCTTTGCCGCACTGCCAAATCTTCGCCTATGGCTGGTCAGTTCCGACCATGACTGGCTTCAGCTCCTCGAAGGGAGAAGGGTTCTTCAGGTGCGCTACAGCCCCGGGTGCAAATCCAGCCTTGTATGGAACGAAAAAGACGCAGATGAATATTTCGGCCTCCCCTGCAGACAGTGGCCGAAACTTTCAGCGTTTACCGGGGACGGAAGCGATCACATCCCATCCACCGGAATTTGGCCTAAAACTGCCCGCATGTGGCTGGAACAATACGGATACTCGCTAGAATCCATCTTTGAACACGAATCTGAGGCCAAAGCGAGGGAAAACGAGGTGAGGCGCAACTTCGAGCTGACAAACCTCAACGGGAAAATAGCCGCGGAAAAGGTCGCCCCGGAGGAAGCGGAGTACCTTCTGGCCTGGGCCGAGGCGTAGACATCCCCGCTGCGGCCTTATGGGATAAGGCTGAAAGCGAGCCTGTCAGAGGGAATGGCGTTTCTTAAATTCTTCCCATTCAGAGCGGGCAGCCAGGGGATGTATTTTAAACCAGTCGGTGCCGGGGCTCCGCCTGCATCCGGAGGCTTCCAATTCATCCTGAAAATCTTTGACCAGGTCCCGGGTGATCCTCCACTCCCCGGCCCCCCAGTCTTCTACTTCTCCCTCCTCGCTGGGAATGAAGGATGAAGGGTAGTCATCTGAGAAAGTTGAGGAAAGGCCGGGGAAGACGAGGGGCTTTCCTCCGGGTTTGCAGACGGCCCCTGGACCGCATGGGACTGCATGTTGTCTTCCGCCATTCTTATGGGGTAGCCGCAATAAGGACAGAAATTGCTTCCCTCTTCAAGCTGGGAGTGGCAGTTAGGGCATGTCGTTTTTTCACCTTTTCCTCCTGCCGGCTTTATGGCGCGGTTTTTGCCCCTCGGGGCCTTATGCACAGGTATAAGTTTAATTTGAGAGAATGGATGGCTATAAATAACCGGTTTTCTTATGCCGCGTATGCAAAAAAGGAAATCGGGATTAAATAAAAATTTGAAGAATTAAGAAGAGGGAAACTCCCCCTTAAAAAAGGATGAAGAGGACGCCCTCAGTTTGCTTTAGACCTATTTTTTAAGTCAGGGCGGTGGGCTTAAGCGAGGGCCTTTCGCCTAACGGCCTACGGAAGGGCCTTTGGCTTTGGCACAGGGGCTTTTCTACTTTTAGTTTTGCCTTCTAAAAACGGTGCTTTTTCTTGAATTTTTCCCACTCGGCTTTAGCCTTTTTTGGGTGGATGAAAAACCAGTCCGTCCCCTCTTTTCTCTCGTAACCCGATTTTTCAAGTTCGCCTTGAAAATCCTTTATGATTTGTTCGCTCACCCCAAATTCTCCGGCTCCCCATGCTTCCGGCTGACCGTTTTCGCTCAGAACAAAGTCAGAAGGCCAGTTTTCATAGTTGACGCGCGTCCAATTCGGATCCGAATCCAGTTCCGAAGCCGTCCCCTCGCAAGAGGGGGAAGAGTTTGTCTGTTCCATCGTTTCTTCCTTTTTTGTTATCCAAAATCTGCTTTTTCTTTTGCCTTGAGATTATACCTTCCGAATGCGCTCCCTAAACAAAGTTCATCGGGCTTCAAAAGGGGAAGGCAAAATCTTACCGGAGAAATGGCCGACTCTTACTCGAAGACGAGGAGGGAAATATGTGCCATATATCCAACATTCAAACTGCCAGCTCTGAACTTCCCGCTTTTATTTTCGTGGGCTCCGTACCCCTCTACAGGCGCGGGTAGACCCTTGAGCAGAAAAAGCGGTACTGGGCTTTAATTTCCGCCCCCGTTTCCGCGCCATAAAGGCGCCAGGAAAGCGGGGGTTATTTTTTGTGTCTTCTTCTTTACTGGCTGCTTGAAAGAGAGGCGGGAGCAGGGCTGACGTCATTAAAGTTTATGGCCCATCCTCCGTTTCCATTTAAGGGAGCGGAGAAAGTGGCAAAAATGGAAGAACCGTCCTGCAGGTTGATAGTGGAAGTGGTGGAGGAAGTGATTTGGGAAGTCACATCCTCATTGATAAGATTTTTAATCTTTGCCTGGATAGGAAGGGGCATATAGAGGTCCTGGGCCACGCACGTCATGATGCCTTCCCACCCCGCCGTGCCTGTCACGCTAAATTCATAGGAATTGTCAGCATTTGTTTCGTTTAGCGTATTTGCGCTGTTTATGTTTGAGCAGTTTTGGGCATCGGACAGGTAAACCTGGGCATCTGTCTGGGAAGAAGAACTCGAGGAGGAGGAAGAAGAAGAAGAGTGCCCGTAGAACTTCCGGAACCCGAAGAGCTTTGAAGGGACTGGGAGGCCGACTGGGCAATCTGGGCATTGCTGACGGTTGTGACAATTCCCAAAACTAAAGCGATAATGCAGATTATTATTATTACCACCATGCCCGCTATATAAATTCCCGGTATGCTTCCTTTTGGCTTTGCCGCCTGGGCTGCCTTATAAGAGACGGATTTTTTATTGGGAGCCGGGGGAAAGGGAAGGGGGGGCAGCGGAAGTGGTGGCCGATTTCTTTTGGGCCTCCCCCGGGTTTTGCAAGTTTTGACCGGTTTTTTTCAACCCTCCCAGAGGCATTCTTTTTCTCGTACTTTTCTTTTCCAGCCCTCAGATCATAACCGCACTGCGGACAGAAATTGCTTCCTTCCTCGATCTGGGCGTGACAGTTTGGGCATTCCATTTTTTGTCCTTCTTTGGGCTTTTGATTTACCTGTACTTAAGGTCGCGGTATAAGTCGTTTACCAAAAGAGCCGCCTCAAGATCCCGGATGTCTCGCGTATTCTTTTCGGTTCTAATCTGAGACTGAAGCTGAGCCTGCTGTATTGCTTCCACTTTTCTTCTATGGCTTTCCTCATCCCAGCACTTTGTGGCCTGCACAAAGTTTTCAGCCCTGCCCATGCGAAGCATTTTAAGCATATAGTCGAGCGCGGCTGTAGAAGAATATCCTTCCGGAAGGAGATCTAAAACGGGATCTACGTTTTTTTCGACAGGCTCTAGCTTTGTTTCTTCTTCCTTCACTTCACTGATTATTTGGCGGTTGTAGTAATCCTTTAGAGATATCGCATAGGCGCTTCTGCTCATGAGGATAATGAAGACTATCGAGAGGGCGATGAAGAAAAGGCAGAATATTCCCACGTAATAGCCCGTAATAATTCCCACTATTCCGGAGGCAATTCCCAGTCCCATGTATATTCCGGCCACGGTTTTTTTGTATGCGGCCCAGCCTTCCACCCTCGCCTTTCCATTGTGGACTTTTGCCTTTAAATCGTCCACGTAGTGACTCGCATCCGAGAGCACGCTCAGGACCTGTATGGCGCCATCCTTGGTGGCAAGCACGGCGTTGAGCTTGTCTTCACTGGTTACGTTATCCTTTTGCACGGCTTTTATACCAGCATGCGGCCTACTTAAATTTGAAAGCCAAAATCCTCTAAAAAGGTTTTAATTTTCCTCTGAGAGCGAACCAAAAGCTGAAAACTAATGCAAGGACAGAAAACCAAACCCATTTGCGGGATAAATATTTACAAGCCCGGAGGCGTATTTTGATTTAAACTCAATACAAGTTTCCCGAAGTTGGCATCGTTATACTTTTTTCGAGGAGATTTTTAAGTGTGATTTTTCGTGCGCGCAAACTTTGAATTTTTAAAGAGTTTTAGTTTTAAAGTTTGGATTTTTAGTTTTCCCTACTCTTTTTTTGACGTTTGATTTCCATTTAATCTCCTTAATCATTTTCCCGCGGTACATCTTTAGGTTTTAAACTAGAAAATAGGCAATTTAAAACTCAGGCTTTGTTGTAGTCACAAATAAACTCAGGGGGAATGAATGAGTTTTCACTTTATAAGAGGCCACGCCAAACGAACAGGCGCTATTATCGCGTCCTTGGCCTGCGCCATAGGAGCTCAGACCTTTTGCCTTCCCATGGCGCATGCAGATCAAACGAACGGAAGCGTTAGCGTAAAACAGGTAAACCTGGGCAAAAAGATTGCTGCAGACAAAATAGTTGAGACAAACGAATCTATGGTCTTTGCCGCGCCAAAAAGCATTAAAAATTCAAAAATGCGATATGTTCAGATTGCCCAGTACATGGAAGGCGAAAACGGCGCAAAGCTCGTAACGACCTCCGAACTAAATAAGCTGATTTCCCAGTACCTTTCAAAGGAAGGGTATAAAAATTTCAACAAGACCCTGCCCCTGCAGTCTGAATTAGGATCGCAGGGATTTATCTTTTCGAAGGTTCCTTCAAGTTTAAGTTCTTCTGAAGCAAAGGCGGAGAAGGCAAAGATTTTGAAGACAGATCAGTCTTTCGCCTCCTATCTTGAAAAACTGTGTTCAAAAAACAAATTAGCCTCTTTGCCTCTCCCTCTCACCTATTCCCCCACTCATCCCGCCGCTGTCGCGGCCCTGCCGGCCGGAGGCTACCTCTTCTACTCGGAAAATAACACTTTTTTGCCTCAGGTTGTATTTTCCACGGGCGCAAAAATAAAAAATTTGCTTCAAAGCGACTTTGTGAAATTAAACCCCGTTTCCTCCAAAGATGCTGAAAAAGAAAAGACATCGCTGAAGTCTGCATCGAAGAATAGCAAAGCGGATAAAAAGACAAAAAAGGCAGACCAAACGGCCGTCAAGGCCAAGAAAGCAAAGGCTGCTTTAAAGACAAAATCCGGGGCAAAGGAAACAAAGTCCCTGAAAAAGCAGGAGTATCTGCAGGCGATAAAGACGTCAAACTTGATCGACACCTCCGCCCCCATGGTGCACGTCTTAAACACCGGTATGCACTCTCCGGACTACCTCTGGGCCGAGACTGGAACATGGATTACAAATCCGGAGGATATGTCATTTTCCGTAGGGGAAATGAATCCCATTTCCTACCAAGTGGGAACGGAATTTCCCCAGTCTGGGCAAATGGCTACGCTCTGGTTTTACGGATCTACCTTTGACTTCACGGTAACGCCCGGAGCGGGGGAGTCTATAATGCTAAATACCATTCAGGTGGGAGGCGAAACTCCTTCAACCATCAACAGCGAAGAGGGATCCGGGGCAGTTACGGTGAGCTGGGATGGAAATGAAATAAACAATCTGAACCAAACTGTAGAAGGCAACGGGAAAACCCAGCTCCGGGTCGCGCTTAACCACCCCGCGCTTCATTACCTTAGGTGGAATGGCGCAGGGATAAACACGAGCAACGGATCTTCTACAGGTTACGGTACCTTGAGCATTTATAACGGATCGTCTTTTGCCTTGGACTTTATAGGCTACTTGAACCGCGATGTTGTAGACACCTCGGACGGAGTTTCCCTTGGCGCTACCATTACGGGAGAAGCCCCCTTTAACTACCCGGAAACCTCCCCTCAGTCTTCTGTGGCCGTTTACACAAACGGCACCCCCAATGGCACGGGGCAGATAGGGAGCTCTTTTGCTTTGGATCCTGAAAACGGCATAAACAATGCAGATTCCTATGGATCTCCCACCCCTCAAACTACGAATGCGGGGCTATGGTGGAAAGAGGAATTTCCGAATGAAAGCTGCAACGGAAAAGTTACAAAGGGAGCAAAATTTACCGTAGCCACCCTGGCCGACACCCTCTACACTGGCCCCGGTTCAAATCCGAGTTCGGGAGACACGCTTTCAAACGGGCAAGCCTACTTGGAGCCTGCCGGGGGCAACTCGCAAAATCCGCTTCAAGAAGGACCTTCCGGAAGCGAATTTGCGGGCTGGTCCTTTGGATCCGATCCTGTAGAATACTCCAGCGTTTACGCAGGAACTTCCTCCCCCTCCCTTCAGGAAAACAGCGGACTGTTTGAAATTGGCGGACTTGCAAATGGGGTCTATATAGTCTCTCAAACCACTCCTGCGCAAAATACGCTTTCTTCTTCCCTTCCCAGTTTTTATATAACCGTGAACCACAATTCCCCTAATTCCTACAGCGATATGAAAGACGGGACCAATATCTCTTATGACATGCTGGACGCTTCCACTGGGACACTGCAGGTTCTTCCCTTCTGCAAAATAAAGGAGCTTCCTTTGACTGGCGGAAAGGGAGAGGCTTCATTTCTCATACCTGCGGCCACGCTCCTTCTGACAGGCGCAATGGCCTATGGAGTTTACTTTTGGATTGAAAATAGGAAGAAGATGGAGAAAGGAAGGAAAAAATAAGGCCAAGTGATCCTTGGCTAAAACTATAGTAAAGTTCTCAACTAATTTCGTTCTTTTTAATAATCGTAATTAGTCACAATAACTTCTTTTCCGCGCCTTCTATGTGTATCTCTATTAATCATTTGATTGACTTTGGGATCTACCACACTTTCGTCACCGTCTTCGTCCTCTACACCATGCTTCCCAAATGGGTATGCGTGGAAAGGGAGGGGAGCTACCTGGTAAAGCTAACCAAGCTTCTTTTGGTCTTTTTCCTCACCGTGGTCTTCCTGTGTGAATTTTTCGCCATCTTCACGCCCGGAAGGGTAGGCTCTACCCTTTACGACAGCCCCATTTATAACGACCCCAACAATGTGAATGTTTTCCGTGTGTCCTCGTGGTTCCTATTTATGTAGCAACACTTGATTTTGTTGGTTATTTTCAGATCTTTGTAAGTCGGGTCTTAAAAGGAAGATCTTGCCCATTAGCTGGAAAAGTCCAAATTACAAATCAAGGTGGCTCTATTTGGTATGTCCGGCTTTGAAAGCTTATACGATCCGAAATTAAGATGCTGATAATCCAACAATTATTGGTTTCGTACAGCAAAAATATCAAAAGCCTAAACTGCAACTTTTTAAACTGCATCCTCTGCAAGGAGCCAGGAAATCGCATTTTCTACTGAAATTCCCCCGTAATTGCCAAGGGTGAAATTATCTAAAGTTAGGATTGTCTTTTTATAACTATCCTTGATTTTTTGCAGCGGCTCTATTTCCCTTTCAAACGTTTCTTTAGCGCTGCAGTTAGCGGTAATTTGAAAATACTTGCAAACTCCAGATTTTTGCGCGATGAAATCAACTTCAAGATCTTTCATCTTGCCGATATATACCTCGTAGCCTCTGCGACGTAGCTCTAAATAAACTATATTTTCCAGTAAAAATCCCAAATCGTAGTTTTGTCTTGGGACCAAGTAATTTCTCAACCCCGGATCGACAATGTAATATTTGACTATATTTTTTAAAAGCTGTTTTCCACTGACATTCATTGCATGCACAGGATAAAAAAGGTATGACTCTTCCAATGCCTTCACATAGCTGCTCACGGTAGCGACAGATGAGCTGCGATCGAGGGAAGAAGAAAGATAATTTGCAATATTTCTAAGCGAAATCAGGCTTCCTACAGAACTTGCAAGAAAAGAAGAAATAGTTTTCAATAGGGGGATATTACTTATTTCATGCAAATCCGATCCCTTATTTTTCCTCATGGATCGCTCTTCAATATCTTTCACGACTATCGTGTTGTAAATTCCATCAAAGTAAGTATCAAACATATTTCGGTCGTCTTTCAAGTTAACGGCCGCATAAGGAAACCCTCCGTATTGCAAATAATTAAGGAATTCTTTCTCGGGGTTTTGCCCTGATCGGGCTTCCATGTACTCTTTAAACGACATTGGAAGCACATTAATTTCTATGTAACGCCCTGATAAAAAAGTTGCCAGCTCTCCAGAAAGCAAAAAGGCATTTGATCCCGTGATGTAGATGTCTACGTTATCTTTGAGGTACAGGCTATCTACAACCTTCTCAAATTGAGGTACTCTTTGAATTTCA
This sequence comes from Aeriscardovia sp., assembly GCA_017965665.1. GTDB lineage: Bacteria > Actinomycetota > Actinomycetes > Actinomycetales > Bifidobacteriaceae > RGIG1476. Next base: position 121,961 of record JAGCPN010000001.1, on the reverse strand, counting down.
TCAAGAAAAATATAAATTGGCTTGCCTGTAATAATTTTTTTCTGCAAAAAGTTATAAAGTTTCCGATAATCTAAAAGATCTTCATAATATAGGTCTTCAAAATTCAGACTGATAATCTGCCCTATGTCTACTCCGCCTTGTAAGAGTTTGGCCTGAAATTCTGCAAGAAGCGTCGATTTTCCGCTTCGTCGCACTCCTGTTACAACCTTAATAATTTTCTTGTCTTTCCACTGCTCCAGTTGTTCAAGATAAGATCTACGCAATATCATAAATAAGCTTTCTGTTAAATTTGTTTCACAAATTAAACAAATTTACAAATATTATAAATTTGTTTCACAAATTAAACAAATTTATAATAAGCCTTTGAAATATATCTGCCACTTTTTCTACTCTCTCATAAGTACCTCAAATAAGTGGACGCCCTACTCCTGATTTCCCAGTGATAGCTCTATCCAAACTTATGTGATTCAAAATGGGGCGCCTCGAGCGCTATTTTTGCCGGGTTTGGAGCTACTGTTTTACAATTCAGATTTATACGAGGTGTGTCCTGATAGTGTGAGGAGGGGGCAAGTGAGAAGAGGGGGTAAGAGGATAGTCAGAATTGCAGCCAAGTTGAAGCGGGGCTGTGCCTTTTATCCCCAATGGCGAAATGCGGATTAATTTCTCTACCGGCACTGGTAATGTTCAGACCCAGAAAACGACTCAAACATCTCAAATCAGGCTTCTTCTAATAGAGCCAACCATCCTAAAACTGCTCCATATCTGTCGAAAAGAGCGAAGTGCTTAGTGCCCAAACGCAGCAGGAAAAAATAAATAAATAAATAATCTGTTGGCTTAAGGGATTCGACCCAACCTCATAGACCTCTTGCCTACATGTAGGTGGGGCAAAGGCAACTGTCGGGGCAAAAAGTGGAAATAATAAACAATGCGGTGAGGGGCGTCACTTCAGACACTGCGGGCACAATCACATTAAAGGTCAACGAGATAACCGTGACAAATACCCAACCGAATTGCGGAGACCTACAGGGATATGAAGCTTCCGCTAATCACGGATGGAGTTTTAACGCTGATATAAATCACGCAAATACCATTCGGCTGCAAACTAGAGACTCAGTAACTACCTAGATTAGGCAATCAGACTTAACCCCAATGGCTGCCATCTGCAGGCCAGATTCAAAACTGAAACCGGAAAATCATCCCTTCAAAGGCAGGCAAGTCTTATAAACTTTAGGCATGCTTAAACCCTTCTACACCCTCTAGCTAGCGGATTAATTGTAACGGCTTTTATTGTTTCTTTAGGATCGAACTGAAGGTGCGAGATATATTCTTTCGGACTCATATCATGCAAATTGGCCAGGGTTTGAAGAACCAAAAATTCCCTGTCGTTAAAATGCCATTCTCCCACTCGATGTTGCGACATTTCTTTTTCTTTCTACTCTAAAGCTCTAAAAGCTCAGGAAGAGTCTGACTTCCTTCTACATATAAAACATATAAAAAATATTCCACCCTATCCTATATCTATGCAACAAATCATTCAGCTAAGATCTGAATATGCACGGCCCAATAAAAGCACCTGCGTGACTCTAATATTTGTTTAAAAAGTTTGAAAGGCAAATAAAAGAATTGGTTAAAGGTCGCTAAAAAGGATTTTGGTATTTTACAAGTGCGAATGCATGGCTTTTCGCAGCATTTTTTGAAAACTAATCCAATGTTAATTTTCAACCTTGCACAAGAGATTTTATAAAGGCAGGTCAAGATCGCAATCTATTGCCGTATTTGAAGCAAACAAATCTTGTTATTTTTCCTTCCAGTCAAATTCCTTAAAATCTATTTGACCCATTTCGACATCAAGTTCGTTTTTTATCCTTTTAATTTTTTTGATTTGCCATCTGAATTCGTTGTAGTGAGCATTGACAGCATCATTAATCAGCTGATTCACAAAGTCATCATGCCTCATTATCGTGCTGTCATCGTTAATTGAGGGCAGATGAATATGCTCAGGTTTTACCCTCAAACCTGCTGCTTCCAGAGCACACTGCGCGAATAAACTTAACGTAGAACTCATCCACAGACTCATAGGCAATAGGGGGAGGGCTATGGACTGGGCAATGCGTACAAGAATTTTCAGGTCGCCATAAATAGCGAAATTATATCCGATCTTCTCCTCTTCCTCGGGGTTTTTATTTTCTTCCCCCTCCTTTATAGAAACTGGAATGCAAGTTTTAGCATATGCAGTTTCCTCATCTCCTTCGATCTCATTTTCATTATCACTTTCATACTCGTGCCACTTTCCATGCGCATCCTTATAATGACTTGCTTCCCATAACTTAAGAAGACCCTTCAATATATCATGATCGGCTTTCAAACTTCGTTCTTTTTCCTCTAGTTTTCTTTGTTCCTCCGTCATAGGAGATTTTTTTATTCGTGAGTGCGAGATCTTGGCTATGCCTTCGGGGTTGATATACACTTTTGAATAACCGCTCGTGTCTACCTGCTGAAAAAATTCCCTCCAAGTTTCAGCTTTTAACTTAACTCCTTCCGCACTCTTTAGCACCTCTTTTTTCACCTCCCCTTCTGCTTCATATTCCCAGTCAAAACCTCCGCAGACTATTGGAATTATTGCAACACTGTGTCCTAATGGAATAGGAGAAGTGCCATAAAAAATTTCCTTGTCGTCCAGCAAGTCATTCCTAGCAATAAGTTGTTGTATAGTTCCTCTTTGACTTTTCACTTTTGCACGCTCCTAGCTTCCCAGATCGCTTCGGGATTTCCCTATTCCTCGATCTATGCAGATCTGAAGCAATTTCTTGGAATTAAAAAATTAGAAACCCTACACATGTGGAGGGGGGAATTACGATCTGTAAATAATGAATTAACTCAAATCTAAATTTGAGAAAACCCACTATAGAATTAATAACTATGAGTTATCAAGTTTATTACTAATTAAAATAAAATACAAATAAATACCTGAAAACCTGAAAGCTGTTTGCTTTTACAGAAAATTTACAATAAGGCTCAAAATAACAATTTCTTAAAATCCAGCTCAGATCCCATGTAATTAATTTCCCAATCGTTAGATCCTATGATGTTTAATAGCCTTTTTCTTTAGAGAATGGAGCTGCAATGGAACGCCGCATATACATAGATGCCCCCGTATTTTCCACATTTCCGGATTTTCATCTTTTTTGCGTTATAGCCCAAAACTTACCTTCTGCCGAGGCTCTGGACGAAAAAAAGAAGGAAGAGATAAAAAGTGATCTGGAGAAAGCCAATTTGAAAGCACGCCAGTGGATAACAAGCGACATAATTTCCGAAAATGAGCCTGTTATGGTGTGGAGGGATGCCTACAAAAAGTTCAAGACGAAGAAGGGAGCAAGAAGCTCCATTGAAGCCCTACTCAAAAGGGTATCTCAGGACAAGCCCGTCTCTTCGATAACCCCCCTGGTAGACGTGTATAACGCAATCTCCCTCACCTTCGCAGTGCCCGTGGGCGGGGAGGATCTGGACAAGATTCAGGGCAGCATGGGCCTTTGTCTCACAAAGGGGGGAGATTCCTTCCTCCCCATAGGCTCTGAAGATAACGAACCTACGCTCGAAGGGGAAATCTGCTACCTGGACGATGCGGGGGCAGTGTGCCGCTGCATGAACTGGAGGGATGGCCAGAGGACGGAACTGTCGGACGGGACGAAAGATGCGATTTTCCTGATAGAGTGCACGCAAAAGGATTTGGAAGGCCGGAGCCGCGAAGCCATGGAAGAATTGGGAAAGCGGATTGAAAATTACTTTGGGGCCGGAATTTCCGGATTTGTTCTAGATTCCGCCCACCCCTCTCACACTCTTGAGGCCGGTTCTGAAGGCGGGGAAGAGAGGATTAAGCCCGAGTTCAAGGGAAGGTGTCCGCTGAGATTCTAGGTGTCAATAGTGCCCCAAGTGCCTATTCCCTCATAAAAGTGTTAAATAGAAGCAAATATTCCCTCATAAAAATGTAATACACTGAATAATATTCCCTCATAAAAATGTAGTAAGGAGAGAGTTTTTTTCAGATATGCCTATAAAAGGCTTGCGGATTGGAAAAACGCAAAGCCTCACAAGCCCTTGCTGCTCGATGGGGCCAGGCAAACCGGGAAGACATGACTTTTAAAAGAGTTCGGAAAGAATGAATATGAAAATACGGCCTATGTCAACTTTGACTTCGATCCTTTGCCTGAAGAGGTATTTACCGGATTTAATATCCCGAGGATAATAAGGGCCGTTTCTTCCCTTACTGGACAATCCATTGTGCCGTCCAAAACCTTGATCGTTTTCGATGAGGTTCAGGAAAATCCCCTCGCCCTTACTTCCCTCAAGTACTTTGCCGAATCTGAATTGGAGTACGACATATGCGCGTCGGGAAGCCTCCTTGGCATCGGCTTGCACAAGGGAACCGGATTCCCGATAGGAAAAGTCGAGGAAGTACGCCTTTATCCAATGTCCTTCAATGAGTTTGTGAGGGCGAAGGGCGGAGAGGCAAAATTTGATTTCTTAGAATCTTCAAACTGGGATGAAATAAGCACGCTCCACTCCGATTTCTCTTCTTTGTTGCAGGAATACTGCTTTACAGGGGGGATGCCAGAAGTTGTAAAAGCCTATATCGACGGGCAAGACCTCTATAAAACCAGACAAATACAAAAATCCATATTGCTCGGGTACGAAAAAGACTTTTCAAAACATATACCTTCTTCTCTGCTTCCCAAAGTAAACCTTGTTTGGAACTCCCTCCAGTCACAACTGGCAAAGGAAAATAAAAAATTTACTTTATCCTCAATTAAAAAGGGCTCCAGATTGAAAGAATTTGAAGAAGCCATTAACTGGCTCGAAGAAGCGTGCCTAGTTTATAAAGTGGACAGGTGCTCCAAAGTCAGCTACCCTCTGAAGTTTTATGAAGAGCCAAATATTTTCAAGCTCTTTCCTTCGGATCTCGGACTTTTAGGATGTATGGCGAATATTGATCTGGCCTCTATTTTTGTGAAAGGTACTTTCTTTGTGGAATTTAATGGAGCCTTTGCAGAACAGCTAATCGCGCAGACTTTAATCGCAAACGGATTTGCGCCGTTCTATTACGCGAAATCAAATTCTCAACTTAAATTGGATTTTGTCGTACAAGACAAAGGTTTGGTCATTCCAATCGAAGTTAAATCAGGAAATAATACGAAAGCCAAGAGTGTAAAGACGGTACTAAATGAAAAGCAGAATTTGACTGCCATCCGATTTTCTCAAACGGGCTTTAAACAACAAGATCGCATTACAAACGTCCCGCCGTTTATGGCAGATTCTTGGCTCCGGGCGCTGCACAAATCGGAATCCAAATGGCCTGAGCCATAAATACAGATTGCCGTCGCAGATTTAAAGAATCGCCTATTGGAAATTTGGCGAATTCATTGAAATTCCGTGCGCATAAACTGCTCCGGGAATTTCAACACCGTTAATTTCCTTTACGCCCTTGGGTTTGCTGCCTTTGAACCAAAGACATGGATCCTACAAACATGAATGCGGGCAGCTCGGAGCTGCTGGACGGAACATGAGATATGTGGCACATACCTTTCTCCCCTCATTGAATTGTTTTTTTGCTCTACTCCATGTTATAAAAACTGCCAGGGGAAATGCGGAAAATATACAGTCCATCGTGTCGGTGCTTTTCAAAATCACTTCTTATTGAAATTCATTTTACATATTGACCTATTAGTTAATAATTGATTACAATACTGCTATTGACATGGCATTAATTTTTCTTATCCCCGAAAAATTTCAAAATTAGCCCTAATAATATTAGTAATATAGCAGTATTCAGTCCTCTGTGTTTCCTGGAAAAATAATCTTGAATGCCCAGAAGGAATACCCTTTTTATTAAAAAGATGGCCTGTAGCAGTTAAACCCTTCTATTTCCATTTTTAACTTTTCGCAGACTTTTCAAAGTATCAGCGAAAATTCCAATTCGCTACTGAACCCTCATTAGAATAACTACGATAATTCGTATCTACCTATTTAGCTTTAGCACTATCCAAAGAAAAACATAATAACACAATATATATATATATAGATATATTTGCCTTTTTAAATTAGAGTAAAAATGGTACTATATGCAGTATCTGCTGAATTTTCAGCAGATAACCGGAAAGTAATCCCTGTTGATGGGACACGTCTACTCACCGTCTAAAGATTGGGGGTTGGACGTGTCCTTTATATTTATAACCTGGGAGAAAAAATGAAGCCCTTTAGACACATTAAACCTTCTCTCGTGCTCTACGGCCTCTGGTACCCGGGGCTCACAATAAGCCTGCTGCTCATACTGGCCCTTTGTGCCTACCAATTCGTTGGGTTCCTTAAAACTTTCAACTACTCGGAACTGGAAAGCGTCATCTTTTGGATCCTAGGGGACTTTTGGTACGTCCTGTGCCTCGTGAACGCATACAGGATACGTGAGGGGAAGAAGCCCGTCCTCTGGAGGGTGGGAAAGAAGGCGCTGGGGACCCTGAACGCATCCTCCGCCTTCATCATCCCGGGGATCCTCATCATAGGGATGATCGTCGCCATGGCCATGTTCGCCCCGGTAGATCAGGCCCTTATAGGGATAGTCCCGTCAGGGGTCTGGATTGCCTGGGGAATATATGTGGTTTTGGGAATGAAGAAGAACGAAATTTCTATAGAGGACTTCGCAAAAGGGGAAGGGGAAAAGGAGGAAGAGGAGAAGGAAAAGAAGGCTTCCAGGCTCTTTAGATTCGTTACCCCCTCCTTCGCCTTGAAGTACTGCTACTTTCCGGGGCTTTTGGGAGGATTTGCAGTGTACCTCGTCCTTGCAGGGTTCAGGGGAGGGTTCGACGTGTTCTCCTCCCCTACGGGCCCCAACATAAAGGGGTTCCTTTGGACCCTTTTAGGCATCCTCCTCTACGTCTGGGCGATAACAAACCTCTTCAGGATCAGGAGGGGCAAGAAGCCTTTGTTCCACTACTCCCCCCGAAGGGCCTTCCACTCCATAAACACCAGGTCCGCCGTGGACATGCCCCTGGCCCTTATAGGGATCCTTTGGTCCATGGGGGCGAAGGCATGGACCGTGGCATGCATAGCCCTAATCCTCCTTTTTATGGCGTGGGGGATATTTGTGGAAGTAGGATGCTACAGGAACGACCTGGTGCCAGAGGGGTTCGTGAAGGCACCGGTAGCTTAAAAGTATTTAAGAAAAAATAATGACAAAGTATATATATGCCTTCATTAATTGACTGAGATTCAGTCTTGCAGGAAATAGTCCTTGCAAGACTGAATCTATATTACGATAGGGGACGTAGCACAATATGCATTTTTTTCGAGGAATTAACGCAAAGTTAGTAATTTTTTCCATTTATCTTCCAAGTCTCATATGTTTACCCACACTAATAATTTATGAGGCTTATACTACTTTACCTCCCCATAATGCTGTACAGAATATAGGTGCATCTCTACTGGTAATTAGTATGGCATCTATTGTGATTCGACTTATAGTCGAACTCTACAATGTGCATCGTAATAAGTATTCATTTCTTCAGAGTAAACGGGTCATAAGAAGTATATCCACTGTGTCATTGGTGCTTATTATTGCCACTATAGTGGGGCTTATATCCATATCTCATTCATGGTGGAGTATAATGCTCATTTTTTACTTAATTTATGCAATATATGAAATAGTTGGTTTATATAAAACCCATCTTATTCCGGGGGGATTTGTAAGACAGAGTAGGAACAGTAATGCTTTTTAAAAAGCATTACTGCATCAGACAGCAGGAACAAAAAGAGAGCTACAACTATTCGGACCTTGAAAGCGTCATCCTTTGGATTCTAGGGGCTTTTTGGTACGGCCTGTGCCTCGTGAACGCATACAGGATACGTAAGGTGAAGTTAAAGATATGAAAGCATTTAAGTTTATCAGCCCCCGATTAGCATTGTATACATTTTATTACCCAGCCCTTTGGGGAGGGTTAGTAATATGTTTCATTCTCATGGGTATTAATGGGGGATTCGATTTTTTTCATATACCAAATTTAACTAATTTTGGGCATTTCTTCATAGTGCTTATGACCGCGTTCCTTTCAGGACGGGCTATTCAAGATCTATACAAAATAAGAAATGGGATCAAATTTACAAAATATAGATCCCCGCGCAAAGCTTTTATATTCCTTAATGCATGGCCAGTAGGTATGTGGGGCACTATAGCTTTGTCTCTTGCAGAATGGGATACGCATGCATGGGCTATTTCTGGAATTTCACTTTCAATTATCTTCATCCTATGGGGAATTTATGTTGAAATCGGATGCTACAAGAACCACCTTATTCCATATGGATTTACAAAAAAGATATAAACTATGCTTTTTAAGAGATATTACTGCATAAAACAGCAAGAGCAGAAAGACTGCGGTTGTGCCTGTCTTGCCACTATCTTCAAACAGTGTGGCTTTAGAATCCCTATTTATAAAATAATGTGAGAAAAAATGCACGAATTGACTACTAGCGAGCAGGAAGCCATAAATGGCGGAGGATAGAACTGGGGAACGTTTTGGAATGTAGTTTCCTGGCTTGGCCCCCTTTTCTTTTGATAGGCTACCAGCTCGATTTTTAGGTTAGATGATAACTAAAAATCGATGCAACTAAACAAGTACATCTATCAAAAATGTGATAGATCTAGAAATTAATTGACAATATAGGTGATCATAATGTGTGAACTTACCATAACCGAGCAGGAAATCTGCAATGGCGGTTGGAACTGGTGGGCTGCAGGCAGAGCAGGTTTTAGTTTTGCTGGAGGGGCACTTGAGTACCTTGGAGATCTGGGAATGGAAGTCCCTCCTGTCGGAGGTGCACTAGAACTGGCCGGAGCGGCTTGCGGGTTTGTCGGAGCTTTGATGAACTAACAATAATTTATCCCCTTAAAGAATAAACTATTATTAATTCCTAGATGGAGTTAGTTGTGCATTTCTTCAGGATAATTAGTGCAAAATTAGCGATCTTTTCGCTTTATATACCGAGTCTCATAGGTTTTCCAACAGTCACTATCTATGAAGCCTGCACAACTTCTCCCCCGCACAATTTTTTGCAATGGCTAGTGGACTTTATCCTTGCAGTGGGATTAATAACTTTTGTATTAAAAATACTGCAGATATTACACAGGACAATCAATGGTAGATATCAAACTTTGCAGTCTAAAAGGGTGATAAATGCAGTATCCGTACTTTCATTATGCTTTACTGGCATACTCCTCATCTTTGCTATTGGAAATCACGTATGGTGGGCCTATATAGTCTTCCTCTATCTTGTATATGGCACCTATATTGTACTAGGAATATATAAAAATCATCTTGTGCCGGAAGGATTTATAAAAGATAGAAAATAGAGGAAGATAGGTGTTCTCCAAAAAGTATTACTGCATAAGGCAGCAGGAGCAAAAGGACTGCGGTTGTGCTTGCTTTGCCACTGTCTTTGAGCAGTTTGGCCTTAAAATTCCCATTTACAAAATAAGGGAATTGGCAAAGACAGATCTGTATGGCACAAGCGTATATGGCCTAACAATGGCAGCAAAAAAGTTAGGATGCTCTGCCAAGGCCTTTATGTTTGACGATAAAAGGCAACTTCTCACAAATAAGGAACTCCCCCCCCAGCTATTGCCCATGTGGTACTCGATAAGCGTTATCAACACTTTGTAGTTATCCAAAAAAAATAGATAAGCACTCCATGCTCATAGCCGTTCTCGCATAGCCTATGTCAGCCAGGACGACTTCCTCTTCAACGACACGCTCCTTGAAAACCTCTGGTTCGCCAACCCTGCTGCGAAATACGAAGAAATCATAGAAGCGTGCAAAAAAGCCAGGATACACGACTAAATCACATCTCTCCCCTCCGGCTATAACACGCTCGTGGAGGAAAATGGGACTAGCCTATCTTCAGGGCTAAAGCAGAAGCTCGCCCTCGCCAAGGCCATCTTAAAAAAGCCGGACGTCTTCATCCTTGACAAGGCTCCGAGCAACCTGGATGCGAAAACGGAAAGGGAAGTGATGGCGGCCATAAGGGAAGCCGTCGAAGGGAAGACCTGCATATTTATCGCGCACAGGCTCGCCATAATTTCAGAGTGCTCGCAGGTGATTGTGATTGAAGACGGAGAGATCGGAGAGTACGCCACAAGGGAGATCTCATCAGGAGCGTCGGAACTTTCGCCCGGCTTTGGCAGGAATCCCGCCTGGAATTTGAGGCTTTAAACGGCGCGCTTTGATCTCTGTACAAGCTCGAGGAGCTTTCAAATTCAAGAGAGCTTTTGAAACAGAATCCCAGGCGATTCACTTCGCGGTTCATTTACCTTCTCTGCCTGATATTAATCTCCTTCATTATCTGGGCCTGGTTCTCGACAAAATCCGTGGTCGTCTCGGTACAAGGGATTGTCGAGTCTGACAAGCCTGTAGAGACCATAGCCCCGATATCGGCGAGGGCCGTAAAATCCGTAAACTATGCCAACGGCAGCCATGTGGAAAAGGGAGACATAATAGTCAACTTAGACACCCAAAACCTCTCGGCGCAACTGGACTCTTTAAATGAGCAGAAATCTTCCCTCGCCTCCCAGATCTCAGACCTCAATTCCCTAAAGCAGAGCGTTTCGGAAGGAAATAATTTTGAAAACGACAAGAGCGGTCGCTTGCTTCGTTCACTACGTGGCCTATATGAGGATGACGAGGGGAACGCCGTATCCTCTGCCAGCCTGAATCGGATAAATTCCGAAATTTCCACGTATAATGAGCTAAAAGATCAAGGTAATTCTGGGGGTGATCATATGGGGGCCGGCGGACTTATTGCTATGAAGTTGCGGTACAAAAAATGGTGCCAGCAGTATGGCATACCTCCTCAAAAAGTAACATTTAAATTTTGGCTTACAGGTCAATATGGAAAGACAAGATCAATGGTTAAAAAGCTTGAAAAAGCTGAAGCTTTACCAATTCCAAAAGCACCTAAGATATAACCAATTGTCTACTACAACTGCGGTTCCTGTTAGATCTGTATAACCGTCAAACATTAAAATTAAGTCTCTGGGTCTGCATTCCTTTTATCAAAATCTACGATGCGTTGAAAATTAGATTGTTTTCAACTTCCCCTTCCCCTCTCTCTTCTACAACTTTCTTTCTTTATCTACGAAATTTTTAGCCACTTCAAAGAGAAAATTTCGGAAAGGCACTGGAAGTTTATACAAGTGGCACACTTTACATCCCTTCCAACATTGAGGTCAGCATGATGCCCAGGGCAAGTCAGCAAATTGCCCAGGTCATAACTGACAGTCAGAATTTTCAAATAAAGCTCGCGATCCCGAACGACAAAATAGGCAACATTAAACTTGAGGACGCAGTGAAGTACAGCTTCCCTGCCTTCCCTTACACGCAGTACGGGTTTCTTAACGGAAAGATTATGCCGTGACGAGTGTAACAGACGAAGAGACGGGACAGTCTTATTACCAGGTCACGGGCTCCCTCGACAAAAGCACGATAAGCAACTTTCAGGGCCAAAAAGGGGATATCAAGCTCGGCATGGCCTGCCAGGTCAAAATAGTTTCCCGAAAAGAGAAGATGCTCTACTTCATCCTCAACAAAATGGGCATTGACACCAGCAGGCGGTAGGTGGCGCGCCTCAGGCGCATAGGGCCTCTGAGCGAGGACCGGGGCGCCCAGCCTTTTTTGCCTGCCTTGCCAACCTGGAGGGGCATGCACAATCTCAGCCCGTGATGTATAACTGAGACATGGAAATGTCGAAAAACGAGAGGTTTGCGCTTGTAGCGCTGTATCCCGTTATGGCGATTGAACTTTTCTTTCTGGCTGTAGCTACGGCCTCTTTCTTCTTCAAAGGGAATATTTTAACGAAGTACCTTATGTGGAGTGGCTCTTGGATTGGGCTCTGCCTGGGGTTGTTTTTCATATGCATGCAGATTTTAATGTTTATACAAGCAGTGTTTGTCGCAAGAGGAAAGCGGCCACTGCTTTTGAAAAAATCAGATTGGGCCCTTTCAGAAAGCCGGTCGCGCAGGCAGTGGCTGCTACTCGCATGGAACTCGGAAATCATTACAGCAGTAATGCTGATAGCTGATTTTGCAACTAACGAGAGAAGCAAATGGAGCATAATACCCCTCATTGCAATAGTGTTGCTGCTAATATGCTCATTCATGCTGCGCAAGACTATAAAGAAAACTAATGAACTTCCTAAAACGGATTTAAGGCAGGAGTAATCCGGTACAGGATAAACTGCAATTTTCCTTAGTTATCCGGCTGCGCTTTGGCTGCCTTGTAGGGCAGTCACAAAATCGTGAAGCCGTTACGGCTTTCTACTCTTCACTTCTCACAAAACCGTATAAGCGATTTAAACTTTAAACACAACAAAGGATCCCGCCAGGGTCCGTACCTCACTTCCGCTCCCTGTGGCAATCGGAAAATTTTAGGCAGTTTCAAATTTCAGGTGTGCCAAAAGCTTCCCGATGCGCAAAAGCCCTCAAAAGAATGAAGCTATTTACCTGCGCAGACTTTTCCCTGAAAGCGCTTCTTAATCTTAAAAGACATCCCCGGCGCCTCAAGCATTCTCTCCGGCAAAGCGAATTAGAACAATTTACAGCCGTCCTTTTGAGCATCTGCATTCTGCTTCCTTCCACTACGCGCATATTCTATATGCTTGACCGGAAGCCTCCTGTGGCACAGCTCCTGGATAAACTTTACAATCAATATCCTCGCCCTCTGGATTCTCACGGCCTCCTGCGCCCAGGTTTACTGCATTCCGAACGATAAGAACCTGCCCGTCTTCTTCTGGTCTCCGGGGTCCAACTATACGTCCGGCAATCTGGGCACTTGGCTCATGCGCCAGTGCTACATCCTGATAATATGTGCAGCCTTTATAATCCAGACCTATGGGGACAGCGGGGGATATGGGATACTCCTGTCCCTTATAGCTTTCGCGAAGTCTTTTATCCAGTTTCCTAAATGCGCTATAAACAGCCAATTTAAATTATTGAAAATTTTAATTAGTCCCTTGACGAATAAACTTCTTCAAAATCCTTTGAAGTTATCCTATTTTTCCTCATCCCTTTAGACATGCATTCTCCCCAAATCATCCAGAGAAGCGCAGGAATTGCTCCCACCATAAACTATGGCCAGATCCACTTAGCCCCCTCCGGCAGGCAGGCTATGATTATTATCGGCATCCAGAAGGCGGCATGAATATCTATAATGTCAGGGATTTCTTCGGCTTTTCCCCATATAAGACAGTTTCTTCGCATATCTTTTTAAATTTTCAGAACACAATGCGTATACTCCGCTAAATATCAGAAATACGAAGAAAGCCTCCTCGTTGAAGCGGGAGAGAGTATAACGCCATGCGATTCCTTCAAAACTGAAGGCTACGGCAGACAGAATTCCCCCCTATCCACAATCCCGGCAGCATCATTGCCTTCGGGGCTAAATATAGACTTACCGGCTTGTAAATGTTTATCATTTCCATATTCCCAGAAAATGGATCCTGCGTTTTAAAGTGCAATTATAACGAAAGCATGAAAAACTCTAAAAATATAAAATCCGTACTAAAAGCCTTATACACCTCACGTGACTTTGATTGCTAACGTCAAATGCGCCTCATTATTCTTCAAGTTTGTTTGAAAAAATTCCGCCAGACGGGAGCAAAACTAAAGCCTGATTTTTATTTTTGGGTCTATGTGCTTAAAGTGACAGCAATCTGCAATTTCAGAGCTTTAAGATTGTGATATAACTTAGGCGTGGAAAAATCCGAGAAGCCCAATCCGATTCTTGTTTATGCGGTTTATTATCCGATCGCAGTTGCCGAAATCGTCTTCTTCATCATAAATTCAATTTCCTTTTTTGCAAGGAGGGATATTCTGACCGGAAGCCATATATGGCACGGCTCATGGCTTACATTCATCATCAACCTTTTGGGTATTTACCTTGTGATTTCCTTCATAGTGCAGCTGTTTTGCATTCAGACCGATAGGTTTCTTCCTACAGTGTTCAAAATTGCCGGATGGAGGGATGGGAAAGAATTAGTATCGGACTGGTCTGCCCGAATGTTTTTCATGCTTCTCATAGCGGCTGCCTTCATATCTGAAACTTTTGGCACGAGCGGAGGATATGGGGTAATCCCGGCCATAGTAGCTTTTATACTGCTTATCTGCGGCTTTATAGTTTTGCAAGTCAAAAAGCGCCATCCGTCCAAACCAAAGTCATCTTAAGATATTTAAGGGTGCGCCTAGAACTTATTGTGCACCCTCTCGGCAAATCCCATCACGTCTTTAAATTCCACTTCCTTGCCGCCGTCCAAGATCGCCCTTCCCCTCATCATTCCGAATACCTGATGCTGGTTGGATGATACTGCCTTAAAGTCCAAGTTTGCAGACCTGTCTAAAACGGGATCCATCACAACTTCAAGCCTTCCGTCCAGCGTGAAAAGGTGCCACTGATCGTAAAGGTTTTTGGGAATTTCAAATATCGCCTTCTCAAGCTTGGAAATTTTCCCGTTATAAAACAGCGCGTTTTCGGTGGCGGCCGAAGTGTCCCCAAAGCCGTATCCGAGGTTAAACCCGAAGACCTTCCCCTTCACTTCGCAATTTAAAGAGCTCCAGTACCACGTGTTGTCGTAGGTCCACACGCCCCGCCCCCAGTCCATAGTGGCAAAGCTGTTTTTAGGATCAAAGTGGTACTCAGCCTCTCCAAAGCGCATAATTCCCTGTGCGCGCATGCAGTTGAGCTTGCGGTTGTAATAAAAATGCCCCTCCTTGGGCCAGGGTATGGCTATGCAGACAGAATCCGCGGGAGCGGGAGGCGGGAGAAGGGTGAGGTCACACTCAAAATTCTTTTTGTCAAAGCGCCTGTACCTGCACTGAATGTGCCTCCCCTCCTTTGTGAAAGAGAACCTGAGGTTGAGCTTGTCGCTGCGAAATTCCGTCGAGCCCTTTTGCGAAGAGGGAGGCATGTGAAGGTGCCCCAGGGGGAGGAGCGAAAGGGAGCTTTGGGTGTGCTCCCATGGCTCGTCAAAGAGGAGGAGCGAAACGGACTCCAACCCCAGGTACCCTTCGTCGGATATCGTGAACGCCGCCCCAAAGTGGTTGTTCATAACAAGGTAGTAATCCCACTCCTTTATCCTCAGCGGGTTGGCTTTTACTTTGGACCGGTCGTAAGAGAGGAGCGGCTGGCGGCTCCATCCGGCTTCCCTGAGGTTTCCTTCGGCATCCAAAAGAGTGCCGGGCTGAGTAATTTCATGATTTGGCATTGCAATTTCCAATCGGTTTTTTATGGCCCTTTTTATTGTACTGAGGCCGCAATTTTAAAACCTTTTACTCTTGCATCTCGTATTTTTTATCCTATAAAATTGGCAATGTCCGTCTCACCTTACGACCAACTTATTTCTTCTGGAAAGAAAGATTCTAGTATGGCTAATGCTAGCAGAACCTGGAAAGGTGACGCCCTAAGGTACGGAATTGTAATCCTGTGCCTATGGGCAATTGGATGGGGCGTGCTGTGCAGCGGCATAGCCCATTATCCCTGGCTTCTGGCAATGGGAGGCCTGTCTCTGGTATTCGGACTTGAGCACGCCTTCGATTGCGATCACATAGCTTTCATCGACAACACCACAAGAAAACTCGTCCAAATGGGCAAAAGGACCCGTGGGGCCGGATTCTTCTTCTCCCTGGGGCACTCCACCGTGGTGTTTTGCATGGGCATTTTAACTATTACTGCTGTGGAACTGGCCAAAAACGCAATTCCGAAGCTCGCGGCATGGGGGAACGTGGCCGGTACCATAATCTCTGCAGTCTTCCTCTTCATTCTCTGCCTGGCCAACATCGTCATTCTCAGGCGCACCTACCACACCTTCAAGGAAGTGAAGGCCGGAAGGTACAACCCCGCAGACGACGATGTAAAAAGGAAAGGCGAAAGCGGAGTCGACAAGGCCGTCAACAAGGTCCTCAACGTCGCCAACAAGAACTGGCAGATCTACGTCATAGGCTTCCTCTTCGGCCTCGGCTTCGACACGGCCACACAGGTCGCCATGCTCGCCACTTCCGCCCAGGCGACTGCCGCCGGAGCCCCTCCGACCGCCGTCATAGCCCTCCCGATTTTGTTCGCTGCGGGAATGTGCCTGATGGATACCTTGGACGGATTCTTCATGGCCAGCGCCTACAAGTGGACCCTGACTTCCCCGCTCAAGAAGATCTACTACAACATGATCATCACCATCCTCTCGGTCACTGTGGCCTTCATAGTGGCGTGGATTGAAGTGATACAGGTCATAGGCATGGAGGTGAACGCCCAGTCCGGATTCCTCTTCTGGATCCAGAACATCGATTTTGCCGACATCGGCTACTGCCTGGTTGGAATGTTCGCCCTCGCCTGGCTCCTGTCCTGGATGTTCTGGAAGGTATTCCACCTTTCGGAAAAAGATATCTTCCTCAAAGAGCAGCTTGAAAAGAATGAGGCCATAAGGGCAATGGTGGTCGAGGCCAACCGGGTCATAACGGGCTCCGGAGAAGCCACCTTCGATCCCGAGGAACTTAAAAAGAAGAAATTAATTTAAGACCTTTGGGATAAAAAAGCAGGGCTTTACGGTGCCCTGCTTTTTTGTTTGTCCAAAACCTAGTTCCGCACGTCTCCGTTTCTCACTGCCATTTCGAAGATCCTCTTGAAAGCGTCTCCGACCCGTATACCGTCGTGCTCGAACTCGCTGGTGACTATGCTGTGGGAGTTTCCGATTTCAGACAGAGTCTCCATTGACCATTCCCTCGGCACGTACATGTCGTTGAAATACACCATGGCGTAGAGGGGAACGGGATTTTCCCTGAGCTGGGGAAGAGAATAGAGAGGATCCCATTCTTCGCTCTCTTCCAGTGCGAAAGCCGCGTCCCTGAAGGGCATGAGGGCCTTGTCTTCCTCAAACCTCCACTTGTATGTCATTTCTCCCGTAAACATGAGGGGCCGGGCGGAAGAAGAGAACTGCGGGCGAAGGTCCCTTTGCCTCTCGGCTTCCCAGCCGGGCCTGCCCTTGCCGTTCATGTATATGGCCTCCTGCAGGGTCCAATAGAGCTCGCCACCGTAGCTGGAAGTGGCCTGCCAGACGTCCCTGAGGAAGTTCTCGCCCAGGCCTGTGCCCTGCAGGGCCTCGTCGAGCATCCAGTGCACGGATGCAAACCCCGTAGACATCCCGAACGCCTGCCCCAGAGACTGGAGCCTTTGAACCGTCATCTGGCTTCCGTCGGGCAGGCGGTAGCTTCCCGCTTCCAGCCGGTCGGCTATGCGGGAAAGAATCTCCCTGTCCTCAGGAAAGGCCTCAAAATACGCCTCATTCTTCTCTTCAAGCCTCTCGTAGGTCTTCTCGTACACCTTCGATATTTCGGAAGGAATCTTAGGAATTCCGCCCGAAGTGAAGGCGATCTTGAAGGCCCCGGGGAAGAAGGAAAGGTAGCACAGGGTGATAAACCCTCCGTAGGACTGCCCCAGGGAGGTCCACTTTTCGCCCCTGAACTTCTTTATCCTCAGATACTCGAAATCGCAGGCGATGGATCTGGCCAAAAACCTTTTCAGATACTCGGCCTGCGCCTCGGGTTTTCCGCGCCGCAGAAGGTCGGCCGGCGTGATGGGGGAAGAATTTCCGACCCCCCTCTGATCGGGAAGCACCACCTCAAATCCGGCGTCTAAAGCCGTCCTAATCCAGGGCTTGCAGGCATTGAGCCCCCCTGGCCGCGGGCATTTTTCGCCCGGCCCTCCCTGGAAGTATATGAGCGGAGGCAGGTTTTTTTCTGCCGACTGCGCCTTTTTTAAAACTTTATAGGAAACGGAGAGCTTCTCCTCTCTAATCCTTTTTTCGACCTCGCCTTCGTCGGAGGGGTTCAGTCCCCTCCAGTCGAGAGGAACCTCGAGGCTCTCCTCTTGCACCTGTATTCCTGAAATTACGGCTCCCATTTTCCTCCTTAAAGTTTTTTTAATGCTAGCAAAAAAAGAGGGAAGGATTTGGAAAGGCGGCTGAAGGATTTGTAAATTTTTTACTAAAGATCCCGCTCGGTTAAAAGCAAAAACAAAAAGAGGATAAAAAGTCAGAATTTGGTTTTGGGTGCGTAAAAAAACGGGCTGCGCCCTTGTTGATTAGGGCCTAAGGCGCTAAAAGCAAAAGCTTTAAAGGGAGAAGGTGCTTCCTTATTTAAAAATCCTATGCATGCTTTCCAAAAGAAGAGCGCCCGCTTCCCCCTCTCTTCTTAATTGACCACCAGATTCCTGCCCCCAAAATGAGGAAGAAAAAGGAAGAAAGAGAAATAAGCAACAGGCCTTTTCCTCCCGTCAGCGGAAGGGAAGAAGTAGAAGGGACATTGAGGCCGTAGTAAAGGGTATCGAGGGAGGGATCCAAAATTCCCATGGGATCGTTTAGGGCCTTTAGAGCTTCCGGGGAGGAATAGGAAAGGGCGGAAGTAAAAGACACAGAAGAAGAAGGAGCTCCTGCGGGAGGATCCTGCTGGGTTATGGTGTAGGTTCCGTCCGCCAGGCCGCCAAACGAGAAAACGGCATTTTGCCCTTCAAAGTCGAAGGGAGAAGAAGAAAATTCCCATCCTTCAAAAGATCCGTTGCTTTCTTCAGGCGAAAGGTAGAGGCCCTTTGAATTTTGAACGCTAAATTTTGCCCCCGTAGCAGACGTGTTTTTGCTTTTCCAAAGGGCTTTAAACCAGAGGCCGGTAGAAGAAGAAGGGTCCTGGGGAGAAAGGGAAGAGGGAACCGAGTTATCTGCAGGGCCGTTAGTTGAAACCTCGGGCGTCACGGGCATGGCGCTTCCGCTTGCTTCGCCCTGTCCCTGGTTGCCTACGAGATCTTCGTAGTAAAAGGCGAAAGTGGCATCGGAAGAAGAAGTAAAGGAAGGATCAAGGTAGGCGTTCCACTCTATGGAAAGAGTGTGGTTGGTTACCCCGTTTTGGGTAAGAAGCCCTGAAGAGGGTAGAGGGAGGTTCCCCTGACTTTCTATAAATGAAAGCTCTGGCGGAGTTATCTGCATGCTAAAGTCGGATCCGGATTCTGAAGGAAAACCTCCCCCGGCTTCAAGAAGGGAAAACAAAGAAAGGCCGTTTATTTTAATGCTGGTTAACAGAATGCTTTGGCCGGGGGCATAAAGGGTAAAGGTGAGAGGATCGGAAGGAAGGAAGGAATTTCCTGAATTTATATAGTCGTCCCCATAGCCGTAAGGAAGGAAAGCGGTGGCTTGGTAAGTGTAGGGGTTGGAAGAACCTACGGTGGCAGTGAAAGCGGAGGAAGAGAGGGAAGAACCATCCACCCGGGAGATCGCAGGGTTAGTTGCCCCCACTACAATTTGGGTCACATTCCCCTGCGAGGAATAATCCAGGAAGGGCGACCATACCTGTACGGTTGCAGAAACTCCGGAAGAAGTAAAACTTAGATAGAGTTGGGGGGAAACGTAGTCGGAGCCGTAAGAGACGCTCTCCCCCTCCTGGTTTACGCCTGAAATTGGGGTTAATTGAATAGGGAGCTCGGGGCCCGAAGGATTGTATAGGGTTATATCTGACCCCTCAAAAGTGACAGTATCGCCCTGATCAGAAGCTGTGACCGTAGATCCCTCCGGAAGGCCGATGTCTCCTGAGGGAATATTGGCATTTGAATTGGTGAACACATAAGGTATCGAGTAGCCGTCTCCGCCAGAATCTGGATTTGCAAGAAGCACAGTCACCTGCTTCAGGGGTTTTCCATCTTCTCCTACACAGGGAAGTCCCTGGTAAGAAGAAGAGGTAAGAACCGATCTGGCAGGGGTTTTATCCGAGGATTGCCTCTTCTCTATAACGGGGGTGCCAACCGTTACCTTTGGCTCCATCATTTCTTCTTTCCCTTTAGGCTCTTTACCCATCCATGCCTGGTAATCGAATTCAAAGGTTGAAGAAGGAGCCTTGGAAGAAGCGGAGTTTAGATAGGCCTGGAAAGTGACGGAAATCATCCTTCTCACCCCTGACTTCTGGACAAGGGGAGAAATCGAGGGAAGAGGGGACTTTCCCTTTTCTTCTATGGTTTCAAGCGCCAGAGGCGAAAAGGTCAGTTTAAGGGAAGAAGAAGCAGGGGAAGAAGAGAGGGACACGCCCTTAAGGGAGGAAAGGGAGAGGGAGTTTATCTCTATGCTCTTCTTTACAAGGGTCTGGGAAGGAAGGGAGAGCGAGAAGGAGAGCGGAGTTGAAGAAGCATTCTTTCCTTCCGCGTCCTTGCCGCTCTGTATAAACGGAAGGAAGCTTTCCACTTGGTAGGAGTAGGGGTGGGAGGAACCCGGGAGGGCAGTAAAGGAAGAAGTCGAAAGTTTGTTTCCCTCAATCCTTTCGGAAGCGGGATTTTGAGAGCCCACTACAACTTCCTTTTCCTTTGGGTTTACAAATCCAAAGGGATCTGAAACGGAAGCGATAGTTTCAGAGGAAGAAGTACGATCCACTTCAAATGTCGGGGCAAGATAGTAAGAGCCGTAGGAAAGGGGATTTCCTTCCTCACTTTCCCCTCCCTGCATTGTGATGTCATATTTGCCGGGCTTTACCTCAAAGGAAAATACCCCATTCTCTCCTTGAGAGAGATCTATCAAATCCCCTCTTTTGGAATAGGAGGCAGAAGAGCCCTTCGGGACCTCAAAGGAAGAAGATGACGGGGGGAGGGAAGCCTTAGAAGAAGAGGGGGAAGTTAAAAGGAACTTCACTTCCTTTAGGCTTCCCCCCTCTTCGCCCTCGGCTTTAAAGTAGAGCTCTTTAAAGTTTGAAAGAGAGGAGGGGGAAGAGGGGAAGGAAGAAGAGGGATGCTTTTTTACCGCCGCCATAGCCGAAAAAGCTATCCCGGCTCCTGCCCCGCCAGCCAGTAAGACGGCCATAGCTGAAAATAGGGCTAAAAGCTTTCTTCTTTTTTTAGATCTCTTTTTTTTCATCTTCCTTCTCCTGACACCTAAATACTACTAAACACTACCGCCCCATCATATTTTGGAAAAGGCGAAGGAGGGCTGTCGAATTCCCGAAAGCCTATTTGGATTTAAGCCGTTGCGCCGCTGTTTTATTTCCTTTTAAAACTCCCGTTTTAGAGGCAAAAGGGCATATGGCTTTTCAGCCTCTTAGATCCCCTAAATTTCCGCTTAAAAGTTTGGCAGATCTTCGGAAAACCGGAGGCATGAAAATTGGCTTAGGTGAGAACCCTGCCCTTTCTTAGGTTAAACCTGAAAATCCTTTTGAAACGGTGCCTGCACCCTATTTAAAAATCTAGGACTTCAACTTATAAATCCTATAAGATGCAAAACCTGCAAGAGCCAAAAGCACGGGAACAATCACGCAAAGAAATGCGATTTTGAGTTTTCCTCCGGTCAGGGGAAGTTGCGAAGCGGTCCCTTCTCTATTAAAAACTATGAATCCGCTCTTGTTTACAAGCGAAGAGGGATTGGGGTCAAAAATGGCAGAAGGCCTGCCGGAAGAGTAATTTAAAGTGACTTTAAAGCTCGGCATTTCGCCTGCGGCCCCTTCGGGCAGCTTGGTCTCGGTTACGGTGTAGGTTCCGTCGGCCATGCCCCAAACCCTAAACAGGCCATCGCCGTTTACAGAAGAGAAGTAGTAAGGGGCAGAAGAGTAGGAGTAAGGGGGATTTTGTGAAGAAGAGGCGGCGAGGTACAGGCCCTCTGAATTTTGAACGCTGAACTTCGCCCCCTTAGCGTCCCCTCCCTGAAGGTACTCATTTTGGAACCATATCCCCGTTAGGGCTGAACTCTGATTTGCGTTGGGGGTGAGGGAAGAAACTCCGTTGGTGTAAACGCTAAGGGATTTGGCTGCCGAGAGGGAAATAAAGGAGGGAGCCAAAGAGGCGCCTAGGGAAGAAGAGGGAAGGTAGCCCGTCTCAACAGTGGCATAGCTGGGAGCCGAACTTAGGCTCCAATTAAAGGAGGCCGTCAGAGTGGAGGCGGAAGAGGAGTGATTTTTTATGTAGTTTATGTCCTCCGCGTTTAGGGGAATTAAAGTGATGCCATTGTTTGAAGATGCAAGGTGTGAAGGGAGGCTGGAATAGGCGAGCCCATTAATCTTTATAGAGCCTAAAGAGGCGCTCGCGGTGAGGTCGTGAAGATAAAAGACAAGATAAAGAGATGAGGCGCTCATCGCCGCAATCTGGCTAGCATCCGGAAAGGCGGCTTTAGTCTCAAAAGGCATTGGTACTCCAAGAGTAGCCGTGAGGTTGGAATTGACAATATTTCCGTTTTCCACATTTCCCGCATTTTCAAGCTCGTCTGGATCGGGCTGCGTGGAAGATGGGGTGGGAATTTGTTCCTGACTCGAAGCAATTAAGGGGGAAGCTGAAACCTGGGAATTGATGCTTCCCCCGTTTGCGGTTTTCAGGGTCAGAGGAAAACTCACTTCAAACATATCGTAGCCTATTGGAGAAGCCGGGGAAGCGGGCCACGAGCCGTTCCACGACACCTTTAAGGAGGCGGGAGTGAGGCTGTAGCCTCCATAGCTGTTTGCCCCTGAATAGGGAAGGCCCGTGTCGTAAGAAAATGCGGGAGTGTAGGAAGCGGAGAAGAGGGAGGTAACGTTTTGGCCCGTAGTAAGATCTTCTACTTTAAGGTCTGAAGTATTTACCGAATACTGATTGAGGTTTGGGAGGGCGGGCTGGAATTGACGGTATTGACTTAAAGACGTAGTTTTTCCGGAGCCAAAATCGCTCCAGAAAATGTCGGTAACGGGGACGGAGTACTCAAAAAGCCAGCCTGGAACTTCCATAGTGATTTGAGAGGGGGAAGACAAAGAAGAGGCGCTGGGCTGAGGCTGGGAGAGGGAAGCAATCGGGAAGCACCAGGTGTCGCTGCTGGCAGTCAGGGTGAGGGTGGAAGTGTCTGAAACCACTTCATCTCTTGCCACTGAGCAAACTTCGGAGAGGTAAGAGGCAGGAGAAGTTACGTCCACAGCGAAGGAAAAAGTAATCTTTTTGTCTGCAGGAAGCGAAGTGGAGCCGATGTATTTTATGAAAGCGGTCCGGTTGCCGTTGCTAAGAGATGCCTGAAAATCGGAGGCGTCGATTCCTCTCTCTTTTGAGACCTTAAAACTGTTTTTTTCTATCTGGGCATTGGGAGCCGCGCTTAAATTGAGGGTGGCGCTAAGAGCTGAAGTGGAGGAGGGACCGGTCTGCACGCTAAATTCCACCGTGGTTGAGGAGCTGGGAGAAACTACGTCATCTGGAGTGATGTCTATATAGGCGTCCTTTGCATTTCCGTTGTTTCCGGTGCCTTCTTCATATCCCTTAGAAATCGACATGGAAGGGGGATTTGTCTTTATGGCGTAGGCCCTCTGGGTTATGCCTATGAGGTTTAGAGAGTTTATTTTCCCGCTTTGGGCCTTCATGGAATTTAGGTGGTTCGTTTCAATCTGATTCAAGGAGTAGACCCCTGAATTCTCTTTTGAAGCCATGGGGGTGATGGCGGGGTCTTCCCAAATGACGTTGGAAGTGGTGTAAGAAATGGAATCGTAGATGTAGGTGGCACTTAGAGTGTAGGACTTGCCGCTTGTAGCCTCGTTCCATGAGGACTGGTACTCGCTGCTGTAGTCTTTTCCCAGCATGTCCTGGGGAAAGGCTTCGGGGTAGACGAGCTGGCCTGTAGAGGTGTTTTTCATGCACATAATTTGAAGCGCAAAAATTCTGGCCAGAGGGGCTCCCGTAATAAGGGTGGGGTGGTCATTGTACTTTTTTATCAGGCTGTTTACTTCGTTTGTTATTTCCGTTTCAGCTCCGGTGGCCACAGTTATCCCTTTCCCTTCAAGGAAGGAAATTACGCCGTCCGCGGTGACGGAGGGATCTTGCGCGCTTGAAGGATCTGCAGCGTTCAAAAGGTTGTTGGCAGCAAAGGTTAAAACTTCGCTTGTCCAGCCACTTCCAAAAGAAGAAGGAACAGAATCTTGGGCGAGAGAAGGCATTTTGGATGGGGAGCTGGAAAGGTTGGTGGCAAAGGGAGAGTAGGGCTTGGAAGCAGAGCCTGAAGAATACATCCCTTCAGCCGCTACCCCGGTTTTATCTTGGGTTTCACCTGCTGAATCCGACCCATTCTTTGCAGACAAAGAAGTGGCGGATGAAGGCTTAATATTTTCCGATGAAGTCGGTTGCGCGCTATTTTCGCCGGGAGTTGCAGCGGCATCCGCATCGGCGCCTATAAAAAAACTTGCTGTAAAAAATAGCGACAGAATTACTGCTATTATCCTTACAATATAAATCTTCTGTCGCTTCATATCTTGCGTCTCCCTTTATTAGATTCTCATTAAATTATTATCATATTTATGTGAGGCATGGAATTAAAAATTCGGTAATAGCGGTCCTTTGCTGGATATGCGCAGTGGCAATGGCTATTTTCCCAAACAGCATTTGCGCATGGGCAAGCGATGTTCCTGCGCCCGGGACCGGCTTTTCGGATATGGACACCCAAGATCCCTGGAAGCTGATGCTCTCAGGCGCTCAGGGATCCCAGCTCGGTTTGTTCTATTTCCGCCAGAGGGTCTTTTCAAACTGCTTGTTTATGCAGTTAAAATTCTCCCCCACTTCCCTCACCGTTTATTCCCAGGTGCGCAAAGCAGGAGACAAAGCCACTGCGGGCAAGGATATCATTATCACCGTTACAACTGCCTCGGGAACTTCTTCTACCTACGCTTACTCAGGCGCGCGCCTGAGAAGGGATGCGGTAGAGCATACCTCCATTTCTTTGGCGTCCGGAGACAGCGTATCCGTCAGTTATCCCACTTATGACGTTCTTCACAGCTATGTGCAAAACAGTCCCACTTTCAGCTCCAATCCCAACACTTTCAATTCCGGAATCACCCATATCCTCATAAATTATGAAAATGGAAAAGTAGTCCAGGCCAAAAGCGGAGTCAATCAAAATTCATTTGCAGTGGAAAACGGGGGGATCCACGAAACCGGGTATCAGGATGAAAACCTGATATTTGCAAACGGGGCCTCGATTGACTTTGATCCCTTTGACAACACTTTCAGCATTCAAAAGGGATCGAGCACTTGCGGCACTGATGTGCAGGTAACTTCCTCCACTGATGGAAAAGTAGTTTCAAATCTTTCTTTGAATCAAGACAGCTTCAACAATCCCTTTAGTTTGGGAAATCGCATAGAAATTTCGACTACTTCTGCAAATCCCATAACTTCTGTAAAAAATACGCTTACAGGGGATGTGACTTCCGGCTCGGATTTGACTTCTCAGGGCTGGAATCTCGATGGAGACAACACGGTTATGAACCGCTACGACTCCGTCCAACTCTATTGGCAGCCCACAGCTTCTCAACTTCCCACCTACCGCTACATGCTCTACAAGTATCTTGGAAGCTCTAATTTTGAGACTCTGAAGACTGCCCACCCCGCCTTCTTCGATTGGCTTATAACCGATCCCGAAGCCCTAAACCTGTTTTTAACTTCGGGTTACGCCTCTACCAGCCTCATAGGAGGCATGGGAGCCTACAAGTGGAGCGACAATTTGGATCCCGATTCCGAACTTTCAGCCCTGAATATATGGTCGAGAATATGGAATAAGTATCCGGACTCTAGGGGAGGAGAGAACCTGAAAATTGCAGTGGCCGTGGCTTTGGACTTTTCCCACAACGTCATGGCCTGGCAGCCCGGAAAGCCCATAAACCCCTTAGGGCGCTACGAACTCTACGCATCGGCTTTTGCTAACCATATCCTTGTCGGAACTTTCGGCGACTACAGCGCCCAAATGCTGAGGGACGTGGTAGACGACAGGATAAGCAATGCAGGAATGGAATGGTTGAGGTCTTACATAATCGACCACAATTCCGTTTACACCTTCCCCTCCAAGCTGGTCTATGGCTACTACCTTATCGACTACCTCGAGTACAGCCCCTACGGGTATGTGCAAAAAGGCGGCTTTTACGGCCCCAAATCCACTATTTGGAACATAATGCGCTACGGGGGAGTGTGTGGGGCGATGTCGAAGGCAAGCGTATTTTTGTTAAATGCTTTCGGAATGCCGGGCTACGCCGAAGGGGAGCCTGCCCACTGCGCCTTCATCTTCTTTTACACCAACAACAAGTGGGAGCTTGGCTATGCCTACACAGGCTGGGAACACACCGGGGGTCGAGACTCAAACGAACCGTGGACCTTTAACGGAACGCAGCTGGATGCCAACCAGTATTCCAAAGATAAATCCTACTTTTTAACTTTTGAAGCGGAGCAGGATATGGACCAGGGCAATTACCAGGGCGCCCTTTCCAAGGTGCAGTCCGCGGTGGCTTTGGCCCCTAACAACGTGGATGCATGGCGCGTTTACATACAGGTAGCAAACTACCTGAATTTGGACAGCGGGCTTGCAAGCAAAATCCAAAGCACTTTTAATTCCCTTGCATCCACAAATCAGCCCTACACGGCTTGGGGCCCAAGCCTAAACTACGACGTCATCATTTCTTCCCTAACTTCTCAAATAAAGTCCTGACGCAGGAAGACAAAAGGGAGGGTTTTCTACCCCTTTCTGGGAAAGAAAAAGCGATCTTGCATTCTTAAAAACTGAGGCTCCCACCTTCAGATTTCATTTCTATGGCATACCTGGCTTAGCCATGTAGGGCAAATAAAAGTTCTCATCATGCAGCACCTGATAGAAAAAACCATTGAGATTCACTATTGAACCCAAAAGAAAAGCGTTTCTCTCAATATGGTTCTGAGGGAGTGGCGGCACTTTATTTACGTTTTAACCGATTGCGGTTTTAATTATTTGACGAAAAGAAAAGGCCCCTTGAGTTTTATTCCAAGGGACTATTTTCAATGTAAACCAAAACAAAGAAAGGAATGCCCTTGTTCTAACATTTTTAATACCAAAAACAATAAGCAAAATAATTCCGGGCGCGATCGCTACTGTAAATGCCCTTTTTTAACTTTGTAAATTTTGATGTCTTATATGAACACGTTGACAGCTTTATTTATTTCTCGTTTGTCATTTTTTTATACATTTCTAGCAGCGCCTTCTGCCTCTCTTCTTCACTATTAAAGGGCTTGTCTGAAAATACCCTGTCCATGGCCTTGTCTAGGGCCTGGTGCGCCTTTCTGAGGTCTTCAGGCATATTGGCAGGGTCGTAGAGGTCAGCCAGAGAAGATCGTCTGTTTTTAGGTGCATCCCTGGCTTCTAGGACTTTCCTTCCCCCTTCGATGATGAAGTCTCTCTGATCCTGGGTGAGGCTGGGAAGCGGGAAGGTATTCCAGACCAGGGTGTTGGAGAAGCGGTTGTCTTCCTTTAGACGTCCCCCTACAAGGTCTTGCCAAGCCATAAACATGGAGGTTTCTATGACGGAGAAAGCAAAGCCGTCAGGGTCTTTCACTGTGAACAGGGCATCACTGGCTATAACGTCAGGAGATTCGTACCCTGCAGTGAAGTAGTCCCTGTTTTCGGAAAACACTCTTGGAATTGCTAGATATTGGGTATCAGGTTGTCTATTATCTCCAAATTCCCACGGCTTCAGAGCCGCCCGTTTTGTATTC
Source organism: Aeriscardovia sp. (assembly GCA_017965665.1). Lineage (GTDB taxonomy): Bacteria > Actinomycetota > Actinomycetes > Actinomycetales > Bifidobacteriaceae > RGIG1476. The sequence goes on along the minus strand of JAGCPN010000001.1, from coordinate 94,419 downwards.
GATCTGTTTGATGCCAATCTAAATTGTTTTACAGTTTCAATCTTCCGTCTGAGGAATGTGCTTTTTCGCCTTTCTTCTGGACTAGAACTAACTAGCCATAAACACCATTTTTTCTTATTTTGTATGAGTTCTTCGGCCCCTAAATATAACCGTACATATTTTGAGGCTATATGATCTTTTTTAGCTTCTTTAAGTTCATTTTCATCGTGCAAAATAAGATCTTTGCCATCAACCTCACTGCCTTTAAAGCATTGCGGAAGGTTGGAAATGGGAGTAGTCAGATCCTCGATAAATACTGTGGGTAACGCTAACAAATAGGGAGATATATTATCTGCTTTAGACCATCCTGATTTATCAGAATATAAATGCGGGTTATCATTCATATTCTGAGAAAATCCGATTATCACTACGTATACTGCCGCATCCTGTGTGTGATCCCAAATAAATGAAGGATAGGCAAATGAAATCTTCCAGCCAAGATCAAATATAGGTTTGAACAGATCCCTTACTTGAGCCCCTTGGGTAATAGAGTTTGTTGAAACAAAGGAGAACCTGCTCCCGGAGTCATTGAGGAATTTGGCTGCCTTGTAGTACCATGCGGCGCAGTAATCTAATTCAGAACTGGGTAGATTAGCAAATATCCCTTTCATCTCCGCTTGTTGTTTTTTACTCTTGTTGTAGTCTCCAGCAAAGGGGGGATTTCCGAAGACAAAAAGGTCCGGGGAAGGAGTTACAAGATCTTCCCAATCCATTTCAAGTGCATTCCCGCACACTATCCCCCTGGCCTCGTCTTTAAGCGGGAGGAAAGAAAGGGTAACGCTTTGAAGATCCGAAAATCTTGCATAGCTCCTCTCCAAAGCCTCTTCCCTGGCGATTTGAAGGGCCGTTCTGGCAACAGTTACGGCATAGGGGTTTAATTCAATCCCGTGGAACTGGGAAAGTGAGACTTTTATCTCGTTGTTTAGGTTGTGGGAGGTGGAACTTTCAAGGGCTATGACTTCGTCTTCAAGTGCCCTAAGCTCCATGTAGGTTTCGGTCAAAAAGTTACCGCTCCCGCAGGCGGGGTCAAAGAATTGGAGGCGGCTTAATTTCCCGTGGAAGGCATCAAGATCGCTTCGCTGCTTTTCAAAGTCCTTAGTTTTCTTGATTTCTTCCAGCTCATGCTTTAAATCGTCCATAAAGAGGGGGTTTATGACTTTGAGTATGTTCTCTCGGGAAGTGTAGTAAATACCGTTCTCGCGCCTGTACTTCCCTGCAAACACGCTATCCATGATGGGTCCGAAGACGGAAATGTTGATACGGTCCCAATACTTGAAATCGCTCACAAGATCCAGGAGTTCTTTTCTGGTGCCTTCGGGAAACTGGGGAAACTCGACATCGCTTTTGAAAAGCCCTCCGTCAACATATGGGAAGTCTCTCACTTCGGGCATTACCGTAAAACGGGAGTCTATGTCGGTTTCGGGGATGTCTAAACACCTGAAAAGATCCAAAAGGTCGCGGGTGAAATGGGTGTCGTCCGTGCTCTTTTCAAGGAAAGTCCTGAATTGGTCGTACTTGAATATCTTTCCCCTGTCCTGCGAAGTGTTGTTTGCAAAGAGTAGGAATACCATACGCATTACGATGAGGGGGATTTGCCTTTTATATTTCTCCTTTGCTTTCTGGCTTATGGGAAGCGACTCAATTTCCTCTGAAAGCATGGAGTAAAGGCCGCTTATCTTATCTGCAGCTTTTTCGGTGTTTGAAGCGTCGAGGATTGAATATTCCTCTTTAGGAGCCTCACCGTGGAAAAGTTCTATAAAAAGTTCAATCTTATCGGGGATCTCCTCTAGGGTGCATTCCTCGTGTTTTTCGCCTTCAAGTCCCTTTTTAGTCCTCAAGTCGTAGAACCTGAACTTCTCAAAATTGGAAGTGACTATAGTGGATGCCTTGTCTCCTGCGGGGAGGTCATTGTTGTAGCCTATTGCCTGTTCAAACGGGGTAACTTCCTCCCTTCTCCTGCGTTCGGGCTTATCCAGGTCTATTCCTTTCGACTTTTGCTCGACTATAAAGCCGCACTGCTTTGAGTAAACGTCTATTCGGCCGCCGGAGGCTGTAGGGTACTCAAATTTCAATCCGCCATGGGATCCTAAGACAAGGTCGGATAGGTCGTTCCACAAGGTTTGGTTTAGATTTATCTCGCCTTGATTAGCCTTTTTCTCCGCAAGTCTGGACTTCCAGTCCCTTACAAACTCTTCCGCCTTTTCTTTCAGGGGCTTTTCGGCCGAAAACAATCCCTCCATATGTCTTTACCCCACATTCTTCCCCAAAATCACTTTTATGAAAGGCTTAAACAGTATAAATATTAGAAAACTTTAACGGGCAATTAAACGTTTTAAAGGACAGAGGAAATAGAGAAGTACGGGTAGAGGCTGCCTCTTTTTTGCGCACTAAGAATTAAAAGCGCTCCTTATTTCCACCTGAGATTTAAAGTAAAAATTTATAACCACTGTGCAAATACTTTATAAAGCCTTCAGACGCATGTGTATCAGAATTTCCATCACATTCCTCCAAATTGCACAGACGAAAAAGTAATTTTTCTTCTTTTCTGTGGAATTGAAAAGGTAAACCTTTCTTGTCTATTTTTGTTTATCTTCTTTACATAAAAATTTCGTTGTCGCCCTTTAAAAACCTCTTATATGACGAAGACATCATTTTTCTTGAAAACTTTGTTATAGGGCGCTGCTGGCCTTTCCAAGATGCCTCTTTGCCCTTGGCTTATGACCTTAGCTTGTAAATCCTGTAGGATGCGTATCCCGCTAAAGCCAAAAGCACGGGAAGAAGCACGCAAAGAAATGCAATTTTGAGTTTTCCTCCCGTTAAGGGCAGATTGGACGGATTCTCCTGATTAAAGACCATGAAAGTGGATCCGTCCACCAAAGAAGAGGGATTGGCATCCGAAATGGAGGAGGGCTTGCCCGAAGCGTAGTTTAAAGTGACTTTAAAGCTCGGCATTGAGCCCGATGCGCCTTCTGGCAGCTTGGTCTCGGTTACGGTGTAGGTTCCGTCGGCCAGGCCCCAAATCCTAAACAGGCCATCGCCGTCAGTAGAAGAGAAGTAATAGGGGGCAGAAGAGTAAGAGTAGGGGGGCTGGCCTTTACCAGAAGAAGTCAGGTACTGCCCCTCGGCGTTTTGCACGCTAAATTCGGCCCCTTTGGCCTCCCCTCCGCTAAGCAGCTGGTTTTGGAACCAGATGCCCGTCAAAGCCGAGCTCTGCTTTGCATTGGGGGTGAGGGGACCTGTGCCGTTCGAATCTACTGTCAACGTCAAGGCCGCTGAAGAGGAAATGAATTGAGGCTCCCAATTGGGGGCAGAGAGGGAAAGGGAGGTTCCCTTTACATACCCCGCTTCACTGGTTGCCTTGCTGGGCGCAGAAGTTACGTACCAGTTGTAGGTTATAAGGAGTTTGGAAGGATTGGAAGCGCGATTGGCAATGGCAGTCAAGTCTTGAGGAGTTAGCAAAATCGCCACGGCTCCGTTTTGAGATTGAATGAGCGCGCCGGAAAGCGAAGAGAGGGGAATTCCGTTTACTGAGGCGCCTTTTGCAGAATCCAGCGTTGAATCGGAGTCGTAACTGTAAAACACAAGGGAGTCCGATGCTGCCTGCATAGAGGAAATCTGGGCGGAAGTCGGAAAATCCGCTTCGGCTTCAAACGGCATGTCCACCCCCAGGGTAGCTGTCACATTGGAGCTTTGCACGCTCCCGTCCTTCCCTTCAATTCCGGCAGCTGTGAGGCTAATGGGGGAAGGGGAAGGCGTAGAAAGCGGAGTAGAAATAGTGTAGACGTCTGAAGAAAAAGTAGTGGCAGGTCCGGAAGTGCTGGATTGGGTATAAATGTCTCCTCCAACTGTGGAAGAAAGAGTCAGGGGGAAAGTAACCTCGAACATGTCGTAGCCTATGGGGGTAGTGCTGTAGCCCCACATATCGGGGTCCTGCATGGCAGATCCCGTCCAGCTGTTGTTCCATGAAACAGTCAGAGAGGGGGGAGTTAGCTGGTAGCCCCCATAGTTTTGGGCTCCCGAATAAGGCAGGCCCGTACTAAAGGAAGAGGCAGGGGAATAGGAAGAAGAAAAAAGGGAAGTCACAGATTGATCGGTTGTGAGATCGGTTACGGTAACCTCGCTTGCGTTTACGGAGTACTTGTCAAGATCCTCCGGAGAAGAAGGCTGAAAGGCCTCATAATCGCTCAGGGGAGTGTCCTTTCCGTCCAGAGTGCTCCAGAGCGTATTTACAACGTCTCCGTTGTACTGGAAGGCCCAGCCGGGAACTTCCATGGAAATATAGGAAGGTTTGGATGGCAGCGGGGGATAAAGCGCATCCGGGGAGGCGGGTTTTTGGGAAATTGAAGCTACGGCAAAACACCACGTGTTGCTCTTGCCCTTCAGGTTCAACCCTCCTCCGTTGGAAGTGACGCTGCCTTGGGCGACGGAGCAGACTTCGGCCATATTTGAGGCCGGCTTTGTCACATTCACCTTCACGGAAAAGGTATAGGAAGTGGTAGCCCCCAGGTCTCCCTCGGACGCATTGTAGTCGAGGGTCAGGCTTCGGCCGCCGTCTTTGAGGGTGGGACTGAAGGCCGAACTCAGGAGCGGGCCGTAAATGGCAGTGCTGTTTCCGTTCACGTATCCCTGAAGGCTTCCCGCATCTATCTGGGCGTTGGACGCCCCGCTCAAAGTCAGGGTGGCGCTCAGGCCGGAAGTGGAAGTGGGGCCGGTCTCCACGGTGAATTTCACGGTAGCCGAAGACCCCGGGCTCACCACGCTTTGGGCCGTCATTCCTCCTGCCGTCTGGCCGGAAGCCCCGGCTCCCGTGCTTTCCTCATATCCGTCGGCAATCGACATGGAGGGCGGATTTGTACTTATGGCGTACGCCCTCTGGGTGATGCCTATGAGGTTTAGAGAGTTTATCTGCCCCTTCTGGGCCTTCATGGAGCTGAGGTGGTTTTGCTCTATCTGATCCAGGGAGTATATGCCGGAATTGGTTTTTGAGGGGTTGGCCGTCAGGGCCGGATCCAGCCAAATGGAGTCGGAAGAAGTGTAGGAAATAGTGTTCCAAATGTAGGAAGAATCTAAAGTGTAGGACTTTCCGCTTGTAGCCGCGTTCCACGAAGACTGGTACTCGCTGCTGTAGTCTTTGTCCAGCATGTCCTGGGGGAAGGCGGAGGGGTAGACGAGCTGGCCTGTGGAAGTGTTTTTCATGCACATGATCTGGATCGCGAAAATCCTGGCCAGAGGGGCGCCGTCTATGAGCCCGAGGCGATCATTGTAAGTGTTGATGAGGCTGTTTACTTCATTTGTAATTTGGGTCTGGGCAGATGTGGCGATTGTTATCCCCTTCCCTTCCAGGAAGGAAATTACGGCGGCGGCGGTGACGGAAGGGGAGTCTGCGTTTGCCGGATCCGAGGAATTTAGGAGGTTGTTGGAAGCGTAGGTCAAAACTTCGCCGCTCCACCCGCTTCCGAAAGATGAGGGGATGGAATCTTGGGCGAGTGAAGGGGAGGGAGAAGCGGAAAGGTTGGTAGAAAAGGGCGAGTACGGCTTTGAAGAAGACCCGGGGGCATAGACCCCTTTGGCCACTACCGTCCCTTTACCTCCGCTCTGATTTTCCTGCCCGGCATTCGTTTTGTCAGTTTTTGAAACCGCCAAGTCAGGAGAGCTTTTGGCCGCCGCAGGGTTCTGGGAGGTTTGATTTGAAGACTTCAAGGCGGCGGCATCCGCATTTGCGGCAAATACCATGACAAGGGCGGCTGCAGAGAAGATTGACAACAGAGCAGACGAGAGTTTTCTTTTCATATTTCCAGACCCTTGCTTTTTATATATGAGATACTGATATAGATATGATTAATAATAACCTACGAAGATTGCAAAAGGCGGTAGGAGCCCTGGCCTGCTGCCTGCTCGTGGCGGGAGTGACGGCATTTTCCGGCCATCTCGCCTATGCCGACGACGTTCCGGCCGCGGGAACCGGCTACGGCGATGCCGGGAGCACGAATTTGGAGACCCTTCCGGGCGCCCAAGGCTCCCAGCTGGGCCTGTTTTTCATAAACAACTTCAGCCCCAAATCGAACATCTACCCCTTCATGAATCTGAAGTTTGACCCCTCCAATTCAACCCTGACGTTCTACTACGCCGGGTCCGAAGAAGCTTTAAATGAGGTTTCGCCCTTCGGGGGAAGCCAATTTAACGGGCAAGTGGATATAAACTTCCCGAATGAAATATCGGGGCAATGGCTTTATACGCCTCCCACCGGTTTCAACTACGCAGATCCGGGGACGGTCAATTCGTCAACCGTCTCCATTCAAAACGGGGAGACTTTTTCCATTCAGTACTATGAGGGGTATCTTCTGCACAGCTACAGCAGCGGAAATTCCGTCGTCAAGTGCGATCCTGACACTTTCAACACTGCTATCACCCGCAATTCGGTGGCGGCCGACGGGACCGAGACGCAAATAAACAACGGCGCGTCCAACACGATTAACTTTGAAATTCAAAACAACACGATATACGAGACGGGCCCTTCCTCCGAGTCGGTGACCTTTAAAAACGGAGCCTCGATAGATTTCAACCCTTACAGCGGCACCTTCAGCATCCAGAAGGGATCAGGCTCCCCAGACACCAGCGTAAAGGTGGCTTCCTCTTCAACCGGAAGCGTTCTTTCCACCCCCTCCATGGACGAAGACAGTTACAACAACCCCTTCAGCCCCGGCAGCCAAATTGAGATTTCCACAACTTCTTCCAACCCCATAACTTCCGAAAAAAACACCTCGAGCGGGAGCGTGACGTCGGCATCAGATCTCTCTTTGCAGGGCTGGAACCTCGAGGGGGACAACACCGTCGCCAACAGGTACAACTCCGTCCAGCTCGTCTGGCAGCCCACGACCTCAGATCTGCCCACCTACCGCTACATGCTCTACAAATACCTGGGGAGCGCGAACTACAACGATCTGATGACGCATTACCCCGACTTCTTCAGGTGGCTTATGGCAGATCCTGAGGCCCTGAACCAATTTCTGACTTCGGGCTACGCCTCCACCAGCACCATAGGCGGCATGGGGGCGTACCTGTGGGGGACGACGGAAGATCCTTCTTCGGAACTAGCGGCGCTGGAAATCTGGGCGAAGATATGGAGGGCGTACCCGGGTTCGAGGGGCGGAGAGGATATGAAGATCGCCATCGCGGTGTCTTTGGACTGCGCCCACAACGTCATAGCCTGGCTTCCCGGAAAACCCGTAAATCCGCTGGGCCGCTACGAAATTTACGCCTCGGCATTTGCTGACGGCACCCTCACGGAGGCTTTTGTAAACTACAGCACCCAGATGCTCAGAGACGTCGTCGACGACAGGATAAGCAACGCGGGGCTGGAGTGGCTAAGATCCTACATCCTCAATCACGAGTCCGCCTATTACACCTTCCCCTCGCTTACCTATATGGGCTACACCCTGATCAAGTATCTCGGCTACAGCCCTTACGCCTTCGTGCAGGACGGGGGGTATTACGGGCCCAAAGCCACCATATGGAACCTAATGCGCTACGGCGGGGCATGCGGGGCCAACTCCAAGTTCAGCGTCTTCCTTCTCAACGCCCTCGGCGAAGCCGGCTGGGCCGTAGGGCAGACCGGCCACTGCGCCTATGTTTACTTCTACCAGGGCAAGTGGAACCTGGGCTACAACGAATCGGGGTGGGGCACGCAGGTTATAAACAACTACCGCTACAACACGGCTTATTCCACTTCCAACATCCCCCTCATGTTCGTGGGTACCCAGCTAAACGCGAACCAGTCCTCCAAAGACAAGTCTTATCTTCTCACTTTTGAAGCCGAGGGCGACATGGCCCAGGGGAACTACGATGCGGCCCTTTCAGACCTCAAACAGGCTGTGAGCATCGCCCCCAGCAACATCGCCTCCTGGCAGGCCTACATCCAGGCCGCAAATTACCTGAAGGAGACGAGCGGGCTGGCAAATCAGATAAAGAGCGCGTTTGACACCCTGCAGGCCAGCGCCCCCTACATAATGCCGGGATCTGTGCCCCCGATGAACGGCCCCATCAACTACGACAACATCATCTCCAGCCTGACTTCCCAGATAAAGTCCTGATCCGGCCCTGCGGCGCCGCCTGCCGAAACCCGCTAAACGTGCTTGAGGCGCCGCGATGGCCGCCTTTTTTACGGGCTTTGGAACCCGCTTCGTCCATGCGATCTTCGAATCTGACAGGGCGCAAGCGGGCAAACAGGGAGGCGGACAACTGCGGTCTGAAGAAAGCGGCGTTTTACGTCTAGAGCGTCCGAATTTATCGCATCCGCGCGGCCGCTTGTGCCCCTGAGAGCGCCCCGCCCCCGGCGCCGCCTGGCCGCCAAAAATTCATTTCTTTTGAGAAATTCCCCACCCGCCGGATCTTCTGACTATTCCCTGTTTCCAGGCCTTTTTTCCTTTTGCACCCATCCAGATTCAAATTGGCGGAAGGGATCCTCCCCGTCGATTTATGTAAGAAACTGTCCGCAGCCCCGTATGCGGGCCGGAGGCCTTTAACTGCCTTTCTGAAACTTGAAATCAAAGAAAAATCTTGCAAAAAGACTCACAGAAAGACTTAAACCGCGCTTGGAGCGAAAAAGGGCATCAAAACCCCCGCCTCAGGAGATAAAAGGCAAAGACAGTTAAGACATCTGCATGCAGAACCTGCAAAATCCGGCCCCCTGCCTTTCGGCCCCCTGCCCGGCATTTTAGGCCAAAGGTTTGCAAATGGGCCGCTCAGCACTCCGGGATCGCCACGCTCACGGCGAGGCCTCCCTTTGAAGTCTCCCGGTATTCGGAGAGCATGTCGTCTCCCGTCCTTTTCATGGTGGCCAGAGCAGTGTCCAAAGACACTATATGGTCTTCCGGACCGATCATAGCGAGTCTGGCCGCGTTCACCGCGGTATTGGCCGCTATGGCGTTCCTCTCAATGCAGGGAATTTGGACCAGGCCGGCCACGGGATCGCAGGTGAGGCCCAGGTTGTGCTCTATCCCGATTTCAGCCGCCTTCTCGATCTGGCGGGGAGATCCCCCGAATACCGCGCAGAGCCCTGCGGCCGCCATGGAGCAGGCGCTTCCCACTTCGGCCTGGCATCCCCCTTCTGCCCCAGAGATGCTGGCGAGCTTTTTGCACAGGTACCCCACCGCAAAGGAAGTGAGGAAGAAGGTTTTGACCTTTTCCCAGTTTCCATCCAGGAAAGCGTACATGTAGTGGAGCACGGCCGGAATGATGCCTGCCGAGCCATTGGTGGGAGCTGTGATAATCCTGCCACCGTCGGCATTTTCCTCATTTACCGCCATGGCGAAAACTTCCACCCACTCGCTGGCCGCAGTGTTGCCGCCCACCGTCTCCTTGAGGGACTTTAGATCTTCGGGATCCAAAGTGAAGGGATCTGCCATCCCCTTCAAAAGCTGCCGGGCGGCCCCGGGCGCCCTGCGGGGAACGTGCAGGACTCCGGGGAGCTCTTTTGCTTTGGAGTGGATGCCGTCCGAAACGCAGGTGAGCATGGTCCTCCAGACGTTCTCCATTTTGGCCTCTATCTCGCCTGAGGGCCGGACCGCCATCTCGTTTTCGAGCACGATCTCCGCTATGCTCTTGCCCTCCCTTTTGACTATCTTCTGGAGATCTTCCATAGTCGAGAACTCGAAGGGGCACGAAAAGGCGACGTTTCCTGTGGGAAGGTCTCCAAACGATCCGGCAGACTTCTCTTCGGGCTCAGTTGCGCGGAACCCGTCCCCGCGTCCTGAAGCGCCCTGAAGGACCTGCTTTGCCGTTATTATGCTCACCCCATCCGCTTCAGGGTGAGAGATCCCGCTCTTTTCGAGCTGTTCTTCGGTGGCTATAAATCCTCCGCCCACCGAGTAGATGATGAGATGGGCGATCCTGCGCCCTTCGCCGTCAAAGGCTTGGTAGAAGAGGGCGTTGGGATGCAGATCCAGGCGCTGATCGAAGTCGAACTCTATGTCCCCCTCTTCGAAGCGTATGGGCTTTATTCCCCCAAGCATCAGGGTTTCGGTTTCCAGCCCTTTTTTCAGGCCGATCCTCACTTCTTCCACGTCGCACGTCTCTGCCCTGCATCCCTCAAGGCCCGCAAACAGGGCGCGATCGGTGCCGTGCCCCTTGCCCGTGAGGGCGAGGGATCCGAAGAGGGTGACGTGGATCCTTTCGGTCTTTTCAAAATTGCCCGTCTTTTCCAAGAGATCCAGGAAAGTGAGGGAAGCGTTCATAGGCCCCAAAGTGTGGGAGGAAGAGGGCCCTATGCCAATTTTGTAAATATCGAAAATGCTCAGCATACTTCCAATTCTATGAAGTTTTGGAAGTGCGGGCATAAAAAAGTGCACTAGGCAGGATTCGAACCTGTAACCTTCTGATCCGTAGTCAGATGCTCTAATCCGTTGGGCTACTAGTGCATTGGGCTTAAGCCTAATTCATAGGATACAACTCCTTTTGCATTTTTGCAACTAAAAGGAGGAGAGATCGAGGGGCATGGAAGAATCTATGGAGGCGTCCATGGGGCTCGGAGAGGCGCCGGAGCGCAAAAGGTCCAGCCCCAGAAGGGAGACCATAGCGCCGTTGTCCGTGCAGAGGCTCAGAGAAGGGATGCGCAGCTCTATTCCGGCCTCCTCCGTCTTGGCTTTGAGCTTTTCCCGAAGCTGGGAATTGGCACTGAACCCCCCTCCCACCACCAGCACCCCGGATCCGAAGGCGAGGCAGGCCGCCACGGCTTTGCGGCTCAGCACTTCCGACACGCTCTCGGCCAGGGAGGCGCAGATGTCTTCGACAGGAATCGGCCTGCCCTCCTCCCTCATCTTTTCCACCGTCCTCGCCACGCTGGTCTTGACGCCGGAAAAACTGAAGTCGAAAAGGCGGTCCTTCTGCCCCCGCAGGCCCTGGGGCACTTTTATGGCGAAAGGATCCCCCTTCTTTGCCAAAGCGTCGATGGCGGCGCCCGCAGGGTAGGGGAGCCCCAGCAGGCGCCCAATCTTGTCGAAGCACTCTCCGGCGGCGTCGTCCAGGGTGGATCCGGCCACGCGCAGCCTGCCGGGGAATTTTTCAATCTCAAACAGGGTGGTGTGCCCCCCCGATACCACCAGGCCCACCGAGCCGTCCGGTATGGGACCGAACTCCCCCTCCGACGCCGCAAGATGCGCCACCACGTGGTTCACTTCAAACAGGGGCTTTTTCGAGCCCAAAGCCAGGCCCTTGGCCCCGCTCGTGCCGACGGCGAGGCATCCTGCCAGGCCCGGTCCCGACGACACCGCTATGGCGTCGAGATCGGAAAGGGAAAGGAGCGCGGAAGAAAGGGCCTTTTCCACCAGGGGGGCGAACGCCTCGAGATGCGCCCTTGAAGCGATCTCGGGTATAACCCCCCCGAATCTTGCGTGAAAGTCCATGGAAGAAGCCACGGCGTTGGACAAAATCTCCCGCTTTCCCCCTTCTCCCCGCGAGACGGCGGCCGCCGTCTCGTCGCAGCTAGATTCAATTCCCAAAACTTTCAAAACCATGCTTCAGTCCAAATCTTTTTCCATGACGAAGGCGTCCAGAGAAGGGGAGTAGTAGCCCCCGATCCTCCCCTTCGCGCTAAAGCCGAATTTTTTGTAGAGGGCGAGGGCCGGCGCATTCGAGCAGGCCGCTTCCAGGACGCATCTGTCCTTGCCGAGCCTGCGGGCGCAGGAAAGCAGGGAGGAAAGGAGGGCGGATCCCACCCCTTCCCTGCGGTGAGCGGGATCCACGTCTATGGAGAGGATGTGCGCCTTGGCGCCCCGTATGTCCATTGCGGCCCATCCGACCGGGCCGCCATCGTCGGCTACTACAAACCTCCTGCCGGGCAGCATCGCTTCCCGCATCTCTTCCATTCCCCACGCGGCATCGGAGAAGAGCCTAACGTCCAGCTCTTTGGCCCACTCGAGATCCTTTTCCTCCATCTTCCTGATCAATTCAGGCTCCAGAGCAGGTTTTTTGCCAGGATCTCTTGGGGATGCTCTCCTTGCGGCGCAAAGAGGGGGACGGCGTCGGCATCCCTGAGGTAAATGGGCCTGGGTGGAAGCGGCCTCTCTTTCACGCTCTCGTGCATGCTCTCCAGCCAGCGCGCAGATCCGGCCGGGCGAAGGAAGGGGGTAAAGGGGACTTTGGCCTCCGAAAAGGCGCAAGAAATCTTGTCAAAGTAATCTCCCGCAAGGCCTGCGAGAGCCACGGGGCGCCCCAGCGCGAGGGCGGATTGGGCGATTTTGTCCGGAGAAGCGATGTCAATGGAGGACAGATCCTCCCCCCGTTCGGAAAAAATCTGGAAGTAGGCCTGGCGCCTTCTGGCGTTGTTTACCGCCACGACGGGAACCTTTGCGCCTTCGGATCTGGCCCAGGCGTCTTCGGCAAAAAGGAGGCCTCCGGCCGAGAGGGGGACGGCGAGGGAGAGGGAGAGGCCGGTGGCGAAAGCCAGGCCGGCCCTGAGGCCGGTGAAGGGGCCGGGCCCGGCCATGACTTCAATTTTTTCCACTTTCCCCCCGGCCTCTTCCATGGCCCTTGCAGCCAGCGGGGCGATCTTTTCGACGTGGTCCGTGCTGGATTCTTCGCAAAAGGGCTTGCGCCCCAAAATACCCACCGTCAGAAAGTAAGTGGTGTCAATCAACAGAGTTGCCAAAGACTTCCTCCGCCTTCTTTTTAAAGTCCCCGAGGGCCCTAAATCCTTTGGGGGTAAAGGAGATCAGCCTCTCCGATTCTTTCTCGGGGTCCCTGGCAAAGTCCACATAGAGGATGCGATCCGAAAGGGCCTCCGCCACCCCGTCCCCCCACTCGGCCACTACCAGGGCGCTGTTGCCTTCAAAGTCGTCTTCTATCCCGAGGGCCTCGAATTCTTCGAAAATGTCTCCGCCCTGGGCTTTGAGCCTCCAGGCGTCCACATGTATCAAAAGGCCCTCGCGGCCTCCCTTGAACTTCACCTTGACCTCTCTGGCCAGGGTGAAAGTGGGGGAGATTATGGGGCGCTCTGCCTCCAGACCCTCGCCCAACCCCTGGGTGAAGGTAGTTTTGCCCGCCCCCAGGGGGCCGCGCAGGATCAAAAGGTCTCCGGGGGAGAGGAAGGGGGCGAGGATCGCCCCGAGCTTTTTGGTCTCCCTGACACCGCAGGTCTTCACCTTCACTTCTTCTGCCATCTCGCCCCTTCGCACACCCCTATGAGGGTCCGGTATATAAGATCGATCCCTTCCTGGGGAAAAGAAGAAGTGAGGAGCAGGTTCGCCCGGGACAGGAGCGAAAAAGACTTCGCCCATGCCCGGGGGGGAAGGGCGCTTTCGCCTTTGATGCACTGCTCCCGCAACTTGTAGTCGATTGCCCCTACGACGGCTATCGGGGCCTCTCCCGAAGAGAGCACCGCCCTCAGATCTTGCAAGGCGCTCCTGTCTCCCGAGAGGGCCTTTCTGGCCGCGTCAAAGGCTGTGATCTTAGGCGAAAGCCCCGTCACGGCGAAGACGTCTTTTTCCGTGACGGGACCCCGAAAGTCGGAGAGGAGCTGGAGGCAAAAGCCGACCAGAAGCGAGCAGTCTTCGACGCTCCTGTCCAAAAGGGCTACGGCCCGCGGCTCTATCTTTCCCCCCTCGCTTTCAAAAAGCTTTTTAATCATCTCCCTGCGGGACAAATAATTGTCGGGCTGCAGGTAGCGGACGATCTGGCATCCTGCAGCCTCCAGATCCTTTGCGGCCCGGGTCCTCAGGAACCTGGAATCGGCCGTGGCAAGGCAGATGACGTCTGAATCCGACTTCAAAAACCTCTGCAAAATCTTGGAAAAGTCGAACTTCATCTCCTGGATGTCCCTGAGGACGACGAGCTTGGAGGAAGAAAAGAGGCCCGTTCCCAAAGCCTCCTGGAGCTGGAGGGGGGAAGAGACTTCGGAAAGCTCTGCGACCTCTCTCCCGCCTCCTTCCAGGTCCTTTTTAAACTTCCTCATGAAGTGGGAAGAAAGGGCTTCCTGGCCCGCAAAGAGGATCATCTTTCCCTTTTTGGGTTCGGGAAAGTCGTAGCCAAACTTACTGCTCATGCTCCCAGTATTTTTCCTGTTCAGGCTGCTCGTAGTGGATGGCGAAGTTCGCCTGCCTGACGAACTCTTCGTTCACGGGGAACTCGGCCTCGTCTATCCGCTTTACGGGTATCACCCATCCGCCGCGCGTCTCGTAAACTTCGTCGGCCTCTTTGAGCCGCTGCATGGAGAGCTTTTCGTATCCCGTCTCCATGCCCAGCCTCTTGGCGTAGGCAAAGAGCTCTCTTTGGCTCGTGCTCCACACAATCCCTATGGAAGGGTCGGGCGTCACCCAGCGGGAACCGAACCTCGCGACTATGGCGGCGTGCGTGCATTCCAAAGCAAATCCGTCCGTCGTCTCGAAGACCACGTCGTCTGCGCCTCTGCGCGCGGCCTCCCTCTCCGCCGACATGTTCACAAGGTAGCTCATGCTCTTTATTCCCAAAAGGAGGTAGGGATAGAGCTTGGCCGCATCGCTGGGCCGGCCGGAAGAAATGGAAGAGAGGGAAAGAGGCTTTGTGGAGTGCTCCGTCCCTTCGCCGTCCATGTAGATCCATACGCTCGGAACGCCGGGGTGATGTTCCTTTCCGATTCCGGTCTTGGGGTCAAAACCGCGGGAGATGAAGATTCTGAGCATGGGATCCGAACTTTTCCCTTCAAACCTTCTTATCACGTCCATGCAGGCTTCCCTGAAGGCCCCGATTTTGGCCAGGGGCAGCTCCAGGGTCCTCGTGTGGGACACCAGCCTTTCCAGGTGCAGGTCGAGGGAGACGGGAATCTTCCCGTCTATTACGCTTATGGCCTCAAAGAACCCGTCCCCCCTGGAAAAGCCGAGGTCAAAGCAGCTGACCTGAAAGAGGTTGGGGTCTGCATAGATGAGGTGGCTCTCTGCGGTGGGATCGCCCTTAGGGGAATCGACGTCGAAAAGCTCCCCTGCCACTCCTCTGGCAAACACTATGGAAGCCATTACTTCTCCTTTCTTCCACTCCGGCTCACAAGTGAAACTATCTTGGGCGGCCTGCAGATGACCTTGGCGGGATCCTCTCCGCCCAGCCACTGCCTTACCGCCTCCTGATCGAGGGCGAGCTTTTCCAGATCCTCTGCGCCGATTGAGGGAGGAACCTGCAGCCTGCACCTGACTTTTCCGTCCACCTGGACTACGGCCGTGACCTCCTCTTCTTCCACTTTTCCGGCTTCAGGCCAGGGGGTGAAGGAGAGGGTGGAAGCGTGGCCCAGTTTTTCCCACAGCTCTTCGCAGATGTGGGGGGCTATGGGGAAGAGCATTTTGACCATGGCTTCGGCGGCGGCGCGCGGAGTGGAGGGAAGGGATGTGAGGCGGTTGTTTAAGACTATGAGCTTGGCTATGGCGGTGTTGGGTCTCATTTCCTCCATGTCCAAAGTGACGCCCTCTATAGTCTTATTTAACAGCCTGGAGGTCTCAGAGTCCATCTCCTCAGATACCTTCGCCTCTCCCGTCTCCTCGTCTATGACGTTCCTCCAGAGCCTCTGGAGGAACCTTTGCGATCCCGACACGTCTTTCAGGTTCCACGGGCGAGATTCCGAGAGGGGCCCCATGCTCATTTCATAAACCCTGAAGGTGTCGGCCCCGTACGCCTCGTACATCTCGTCGGGGGTGACCATGTTCTTGAGGCTCTTGCCCATCTTTCCAAATTCCCTGTTGACCTTTTCGCCCTCGAAGTAGAAAACTTCCTTTCCTCCCTCGAAGCGGCTCTCCACCCCTGCCGCCGGGACGTACTGCCCGCGGCTGTCGGTGTAGGCGTACGCCTGCACGTAGCCCTGGTTGAAGAGCTTGAAGAAGGGCTCTCTGGAAGAGAGGTAGCCGAGGTCGTAGAGGACTTTGTGCCAGAACCTGGCGTAGAGAAGGTGCAGGACCGCGTGCTCCACCCCTCCCACGTACAGATCCACCCCTCCCAGGGCGCCCGAAGAGGGGTTGTGGAAGGCGGAGAGAAAGTAGCGGTCCTCCTCGGGGTTTACAAAGTGGCTGTCGTCTTTTGGAGAGAGGTAGCGCAGGTAGTACCAGCAGCTCCCGGCCCAGTTGGGCATGGTGTTGGTCTCGCGCCTGTACTTTTTGGGGCCGTCTCCGAGATCCAGCTCCACTTCCACCCAGTCCCGGCTCCGGGACAGGGGCGCCTGGGGCATGGAGGAAGAATCTTCAGGCTCGAAGCTTTCCGGCCTGTAGTCCGGAAGAGAGGGAAGGCGGACCGGGAGGGCCGAATCGGGCAGAAGATGCTCCACCCCGTCTTCCGAATAGACGATGGGGAAGGGCTCTCCCCAGTAGCGCTGGCGGGAAAAGAGCCAGTCGCGAAGACGGTACCTTCGCTCTTTTTGCCCTATCCCCTCCTTTTCGGCCCACTTCGCCGCCTCCTCTTCGGTCGGGAGGCTTTCGGGGGAGGGGGAGGAATCTATGGAGTGGATGCGGGCAAACTTCGCATCCTCTTCGCCTTCCGAACCCAGGTGGGGTTCTGAGACGTAGTCGGAAATGAAGACGGGGACAGCCTCCCCCGCCACTTCGGCAAAGAGGCCCGAAAAGACCCCGTCCATGCTGTGGGCCAGAGGATAGGGGTGGGAGGCCTTGAAAGAGGCAAAAAGATGGCGGGGAGAAGGGGATCCTTCCTCCCACTCTTTCCTGCATCCCTCCGGCCACGCTTCAGGAAGGGAGGGAGCCATGGAAGAGGGGACGACGAGGAAGGAGGGGTGGAAAAGCAGCGAGGGGGAGGGGAGGAAGACCTCGGCGTCTCCTCCCGGGCAGGCAAAGCGGGCTTTGACGCCCTCGCATTTGCCTATCCAGTTTCTCTGCATTGCCTTCACGGTCTCCGGCCAGTCCAGGCCGTCCAAATCCTCGAGCAGGCGGTCGGCGTAGGCCGTGATCCGCATGGACCACTGCCTGAGCCTTTTCCTGTAGACGGGGTAGTTCCCCCTCTCACTCTTCCCCTCCCGGGTCACTTCCTCATTTGCAAGAACCGTCCCCAGCCCCGGGCACCAGTTCACAAAGGAATCGGAGATATAGGCGAGGCGGAAAGAGTTCAAAACCCCGCTCTTTTCCCTCTCGCTCATCTTTTCCCAGGGTTTTTTGCTCCGCCTTTCCCCGCTCTCAAACTGCAAGATCAGATCCTCGATCGGCCTGGCGCATCCTCTCCCGCCGTCAGGGCGGGAAAACTCGGGGTCATACCAGGATGAGTAGAGCCTGGCAAAGATCCACTGGGTCCACTTCATGTACTCGGGATCGGTAGTGGCAAAGCTCCTTCTGGGGTCAAATCCCAGCCCCAGGCGGGAGAGCTGGCGGCGCATGTTGGCGATGTTTTCTTCGGTAGTTTTCCGGGGATGTTGCCCCGTGGCTATCGCAAACTGCTCCGCCGGAAGCCCGAAGGCGTCAAAACCCAGTGCGTGGAGCACGTTGTAGCCCTGCATGCGCTTGAAGCGGGAGACGAAGTCAGTGGCTATGTAGCCCAGAGGATGGCCCACGTGGAGGCCCTTGCCGGAAGGGAAGGGGAACATATCCAGGACGGTGTAAGGCTTCCTTCCGTCGGCGTGGCGCCCCTGCCCGTCGGTGAGGGGTCCTTCCACATTGGCCGCGTAGAAGCACCCTTCTTCGGCCCACCTTTTTTGCCACTTTAGCTCTATCTTTTCGGCCAGGGCCGGGGTATATCTCCAAGAGGGCGCTTCGATCATTCTTTTCCTGTCCCTTCGCTTGCCGTCTCCTGGCTGTCCTGGGCGGAAAGGGAGGAAGGCATGTTGTAGGACGTCACTTCATACCCGCTCTGCCCCACCGTGGCCTTCAAATCCCGCTCCCAGACGCCGGAAGTCATCATCAACTTTATGTCCTTGTTCATTTGGTACACGAGGCCCGGAGAATTCTTCTTAACCGCTATCCCCATGTACTCAGTGGCGAACCGGCTGCCTACGATTTTGAGGTAGCCGCCTCCCTTGAATTTGTTCAGGGTGCTCAGCATCACTCCTCCGGCGCTCACAGCCTCCACGCTCCCGTCAAGAAGCTCGGTTACGCACTGGGGCGCCGAAGGCAGAGCGCGGATGGAAGCGGAAGAGCCCAGGGCGTTTTTGAGCACCTGCTCGGCGGGAGATCCGCTCGTCACGCACACGCTCTTTCCCGCCAGATCCGCCGGGGAGGTTATCGAATTGTCTTTGGCGTTGACAAGGAGCTTTTGGCCCTGCACGAGGTAAGGCCCGGCAAAGTCGACCTCCTGCTTGTTTTGGGCCGTTATCGGGAAGTCCCCTATAATCATGCCCACCACGCCGTCATTCAGATCCTGAACCCTCTCGCTGGGAGGGACCTGTTTCCAGATTATCTGCTTATAGGAGTAGCCCAGCTGCTGGGCCACGTATTCGGCCACATCTACGTCGAAGCCCGAATATTTGTTCCCCTCCTGAAGGCTGAGATAGGGCAGGTCTGTAGAGATTCCGATCGTGACCGTGGGCCCGGTGGATTCTGCAGCGTTCTGCATCCCGTTTCCACAGGCCGCCAAAAGGCACATGGAGCACATCAAAGCTATTGCCACAGCAAACTTCGCCACCCTAGCGACCCTCATCTGTCCTCCAACGCCGCACGACTTTCTCAATTAGATTCTACCTTTTGGAGTTGCGCAGGCCGCCGGGGCATAAAAAAAGTGGAGCTAGCCGGATTCGAACCGGCGACCCTCTCCATGCCATGGAGATGCGCTACCAGCTGCGCTATAGCCCCAACTGAGAAACCGAAGTTTCCTCTAAAGAGTATACAGGTAAATTAAAATAATTCAATCCCCGTACTTATCTCTATTTGAGGGACTCAAGTTCCTTAAGCGTCTGTTCGGATATCGCCTCTTTGCGCAGGATCATGTAATCTTTTTCTTCGCAGTGCTGTTTGAATTCTTCTTTAAATTCATCCATATTTTCAGTCACGCGCGCACAGGCCTCATACTCGCGGATTTCTCCCGACAGTCCAAAAGTGCCGGAGTAGCGGCAGCTAAAGAGGTGTTCTTCAGCCTCCCACTTTAAATCAGGAACTCCTGTGATTTTTCCGCTTGCGCTGACTTTCCATCCGCCCAACGCGATATTGAAGGGGGCAATACGGGCTCCTATGACAGCCCCCTCCATTTGCAAGGGCTTGTCATATCCCCACAACTTTACTGTGACTTTTCCGTCGTTTTCTTCAATAGTTTCTCCCTTGTCCGCCATTGCCGAAACAGAGTACATGAGGCCATCCGTTCCCATAATTGCTACGCGGCAGTTGTTTGCCTTCTCAAAGCAGTTGTTGCATAAAATCCTGGTAGCAGCGGGGCTTTCGTATGACAAATCTGTTCTCAGGTTCCACTTTCCGCCTTTAAAAACAAGGATATGGACCTTGCCGCAGACGTTTAGCAAATTATTTTCTTCGGTGAACCACTCTTTTTCGCCAATGCCGTAGTGGTCTTTGATCTCAGCGATGGTACGTGCTTTATAGGGATACCGATTATTCTTACTACCGGATCTGGGTGTCCTTGCAACCCATCCCTGATAAGGTAAGCCCCGGCTTGATTTTATGTGATCATCCCACACCCCTATAACTTCTTTGCCGCAGTAATCACATACGGTGTGGGCAATTTGAATTCCGGGCGTATCGATTCCCAGTTCGCTTCCATCCGTCAAACCGGTAAACAGTTTTTCCATCCAAAAATCCAAAACAAACCTCCTCAGCTAAAACCAGGTTGTATTCGCGTTGCATCAATTTTTCTTAGCGTTTTGATCCGCTCCATTTGAGGCTGAAGCGTCAGGGGCGGAACCTGGGGCCGAAGAGTCCTTCTTCTCCTTGTTATTTTTGTTATTTCCGTTTTCCGACCCTTCCTGAGAATCAGAAGTCAAAGGAGCCTTAGAGGAGGGCTGATTTTCTTCCTTCTTTTCCCCGTTTTGAGATGGGGAAGGGGAAGGAGAGGGCGTGGATGGGCTTGGCTCTCCTTCGGTCTTAGGTTGAGCAGAAGAAGCTGGCGGGCTAAGAGTCTGCGAAGGAGAATAAGAAGAGGAAGAAGAAGAGGGGAGGGAGGAGGCAGAAGAAGAATCCGAAGACGGCGCGCTTTTTTCTTCGGCCTGGTTTGTAAGCTTTTGAGCATCCTCTTTAATGCTCTTCGACTTGTTTACGGCGTCCCTTATGAACAGGTCCGTCCCCTTTCCGCCGGTAACAAAAAGTATGATTCCACACACCACTACGAGCGTAAGGAGGGAAGAGATGATAGATACCGCTATAACTTTCTTTTTTGTTTTTCTTCTTTCTTTCTTAAAGCTCTTTACAGGAGCTGTGGGAGAAGAAGGCACTACGGTAGAAGAGCTGGAAACCGTCCTCCCTGCAGGCCTTGCATGCCGAGGCCGCACCGCAGCAACTCGCGGAGGGAGGTGGGGGGAAAACTGGGCAGGCAGATCGTCTTGCTCGAGATATATCGGCGCGCTTACAGATCTCCTCTCCGGCCTCTTGCTTTCTTCCCCTTTGCCCTTTTCTTCTTCTTCTTCTTTGCCCAGATCTTTTTCCTCTTCGCCGTCATCGCGCTTCCCTTTAATTCTTTTGGAAGATTCGTCGATGACGTTTTTGTAGAGCTGGCTTGAAATGGTGGAAATAATAGAGGCCAGGGCAGCTCCTATGATGGAACCCGCAAGGCCAATCTTGGCTGTAAGAAAAAAAACAGTTATCGCAGACAGCCCGGATGCGGCGATCTGGGCAAAAGAAATGTTTTTAAAGAAATTCCTCCAGCGGCCCCTGCCGTCGGACTTATTCTTCTTTGCCGTTCTCTCCTCCCGCGTCCCAGTCGCACTTGTAGGCCACGCACGGGCCTTCGTTGAAGGACTTCATCGCCCACCTGGATTCCTCGCGCTCAAACCTGGACCAAAAGGCGTTGTCCATGTCAAGGAGGGCAGGGCCCTCCAGGAAGCTGACGTTCCTGCCTTTTGAGAAGAGGAAGCGAATGCAGTCGTTGATGCAGGTGCCGTGGGAAAAGATGAAGAGCTTGTTGTAGCCGGGAGTGTCGGCCCACTCCAGGACGGCCTCGCCCGTCCTTTTGGCCACTTCTTCATGAGGCTCCACCCCGTACTTGAGCTCGGTCCCCAGCCCTTTGATCCATCCCGCCATGTCTTCGGGGTAGGCCGCTTCGAGTTCGGATCTGAGGCGGCCCTCCCACTCCCCGAACTTCCTCTCCATCAGCCTGGGGTCCGTTTCCACTTTCAGGCCCAGGGGGTCGGCGAAGATGTGGGCGGTCTGGCAGGAGCGAATCAGCCCGGAGCACACTACCAGGGACTTTGAATCCGGCCTGTAGCGCCTGGTCAGGGCCGCGGCGCTCTGCCTGGCCTGCCAAAGCCCCACTCGGTTCAATGGGGGGTTGCCCTGGATGCGCCCCGTCACGTTCCAATCCGTCTGGCCGTGCCGAATCAAAAAGATAGTGTCAATCAAAGCCCAACCTCCTTACTTCTTGCAAGCCGGCCCTTCTGCTCGTCATCCGGGCCGGGCGCCTTCCTATATTCTATTCTTTCTGCCTCTTCCGCCTTCCTACCGTTCCAGTCCTTTTGCAGCGCCAAAAGCTGCGAAGGGCTGTTTACGCCCCGCAAAAGCAGAGGATCTTGGCAGGCGAAAGATTCTACCTTCCCGCTCTCCCTGCAGAGCATGAGAAGGTCGGTAAGGTACACCTCCCCCTGCGCGTTGCCCCGCCCCGCTCGCCCCGCCGCCTTTTCCAGTGCGGCGGCCTGAAAGGCGTACACCGACGTGTTTACCAGCCTCACCTTCTTTTCTTCGGGCGAAGCGTCTTTTTCTTCCACCAGTTTTTCCACTTCTCCGGAGGGTGAGAGGATGATCCTGCCGTACCCGAAGGGATCGTCCACTCTGGCGGCGAGGACCGTCGCCGCCGCTTTGGACTTTTTATGGGCTAAAAGCAGGTTGGAGAGGATGGAGGAAGAGAGGAGGGGGATGTCGGATGCCATGGCGAGGATGGTGGAAGTGGGTCCAAGATCCGCTTTAAGCGTGTCCAAGGCGCACTCCATCGCCCGTCCCGTCCCGGGCACATCGTCTTGAAGGGCAAAAACGCAGGAGGGCAAAACCCTCCTGGCCTCCCTTTCCACTTTCTCCCTCTCAAAGCGCACTACTACGCACACTTCATCCGGCCCCACGCCCTGTGCGGCTAAAATGGCCCTTTCAAGAAAACTTTTCCCCTCGAACTTTACCAGGGGTTTGGGCACGGGGGACGCCATTCTGACGCCCTTTCCCGCGGCGAGAATCACGCACACTAAATCCACTCTGCCTCCAGATCCGGTTTACTGAAGAATACTAAAGGGAGGTTAAAGCGAGCGCAAAAAGACGCAAAAAACGGGCCTGAGCCCGCCAAGTTCCCCCATCTGGATTCGAACCAAAACTAAGGGTTCCAAAGACCCGTGTGCTGCCATTACACCATGGGGGAATACCACCGTACAATTATAAAATCAAACCGGCCAAAAATAAACTTGCCTTCAGGCCCCGTCTTCAAAAATGCCGGCCACGCTGGTGTGCTCGAACACCGCCTTTATGGCTTTGGCGAGGACCGGGGCGATGGACAGGACAGTCAGGTTCTTAAACCTCTTCTCCTCCGGCACGGGGACGGTGTCTGTAACCACCACTTCCCTCGCTCCGCACGAGGCGAGGGCCTCGCTGGCGTTCCCGTTCAAAAGGGCGTGGGTGGCGACCAGCGTGACGCTCTTGGCGCCTGCGTCCTGGAGGGCGTGGGTGGCGCCTATGATAGTGCCCCCCGTATCGATGATGTCGTCGACTATCACGCAGTCTTTGCCGGCCACGTTCCCCACCACTTCCTTGGAGACGGTGACGTTGGGGCGGGTGACGTCGCGGGTCTTGTGAAGGAAGACGAGGGGGACGCCGCCGAGGCGGTTGGACCACTGTTCGGAGACTTTGATTCTGCCCGCATCGGGGGAGACTATGGCAAGGTCGCGCCCTTTCATGCTCTCTTTGATGTAGGAGACGAGGGTGGGCATAGCCTGCAGGTGGTCCACCGGCCCGTTGAAGAAGCCCTGAATCTGAGCCGTGTGCAGGTCCACAGACATCACCCTGTCCACGCCGGCGGCGGTGAGGATGTCCATGACGAGCTTGCAGCTTATCGGTTCGCGCCCGAGGTGCTTTTTGTCCTGTCTGGAGTAGCCGAGGAACGGAATTACGGCGGTGATGGAGTTCACCGACGCCCTCTTGAGGGCGTCTATCATAATCAGCTGCTCCATGATCCACTTGTTTATGGGCTGGCAGTGGGTCTGGAAGACGAAAGCGTCTGTCCCGCGCACCGACTGGGTGTAGCGGCAGTAGATTTCCCCGTTTGCAAAGTCGTAAAGGGTGGTTTTAAGGACGTCTATTCCGAGGTAGGAGGCTATATCCCTGGCCAAATCAGGGTACGATCTCCCCGACACCAGCACGAGCTTGCGCGCGGCGTTGGAGGAGAGCATCTCGTAGGGCGTATCACAATCTTGTGTCACAAAACGAAATTAATTAACTCTGTGGACAAATTCCGCCCCGTACAGGCCGCGAAAGCGTATAAACCGGCACACGGAGGGCGCAGTGAGGTAGTCTATGGGCTCTCCCCGTCCGACCCTCCTGCGGATCTCGGTGGAAGAGATCGCCAGGGAAGGGACGGGCAAAACAATCGCCCTCCCCTCAAGTTTTTCGGGCAGGCGCGTGCTGCAGCCCGGGCGCGTAGCGCCTACAAACTTCGCCATGGAGAGGAGATCTTCCCAGTTTTTCCACCCTTCCATCCCCGCCAGGGCGTCCATCCCGGTTATAAAGAAGAGCTCGCATGGCCCCAAAATGGCGGAAAGGTCCGAAACCGTGTCAAAGGCGAAAGTAGGCCCTCCCCTCTCAACGTCCACCTGCGACACTGAAAACCTCGGATCCGGCGCCGTGGCCATGGCGGCCATGGCGCACCGATCCCGGGCCCCGGCTTTCGGGCGCTTATTTAGGGAAAAATTTGTAGGGGCAAAGACCACCCTGTCCAGGCCGAGGCTGAAAGCGGCCTGGGAGGCGGCCGCCAGATGGCCGTAGTGAATGGGGTCGAAACTCCCCCCCATTATTCCGATCCTTTTCATCCCTTTCCCCCCTCGGCGGCCCATGCCGCCTTCACGTCCAAAAAAGACGCCGGGGAGAACCCGGGATCGCACAGCTCCCTTATCGCCGAAGCAAAATCGGCTACCTGCACGAGCTCGTCTGCCATCAGGGAGGCGTCGGCCTCCCTCTCTGCGTGCCTGAAAGAAGAGACGTGCCTTTCCATGGAGGCGAACATCTCCTTCTCTTTCTTCAGCATTTCAGGCGAGGGGGGAAGGCAGGCCTCCCTCTTGGGCCAGGGGGAAATGATGGCGGAGCAGAACCTCAAAACGGGTTCGAAATTCGGGTTCATATTCCCCTTTTCCGCCCACACCAGAAAGACGTAGCGCAGCTGGCTGAGGCGCCAACAGGCGGCCAAAAGGAGATCGAAGCAGTCGCCGGAGGAGGAGGGGAGGCTGGAAGCGCCCGAAGGGGGACACAAATCCTTTTTCACTTACCTTCCCCCCTCCCCCTCTTTCCATCCCAGGGCGGGAAGGCGGAACTTGGAGGCGAGGTGGCCTGCAAAAGAAGAGTAGCTGCCCGCCATGGCTATGAACTGGGAGGAGTGGCGCACCCGGATCGAGAGGGAGGGTTTTGCAGACAGGTGCCTGCGCCCGTCGAAGATGAGGCAGGCATCCGAAGGCGAGTCGGGGAGGATCTCCACTTCAATCTCGCTTTCTTTGCCCACTATCAGGGGGCCGGGCATCAGCACGGCGGCAGCTACCGGCACCACTTCCAGCGCCTTGACCCCCGGCCAGATTACGGCTCCTCCGGCGCTCAGCGCGTAGGCGGTGGATCCTGTAGGGGTCGAAATTACCAGGCCATTGGCGTCAAAGACGGCCATCTGCTCCCCATCCACGGAAATGCCGAGAGAAACCATCCTGGAATTTGCGGATCTTTCCACGGCCATTTCGTTGAGGGCCCAGCCCTTGACCGTTTTGCGCCCCAGATCTATCGAAGCTTCCAAGAGGAAGTGTTTGGAGAGCGGATAGTTGCCTTCAAAAATTTCATCTGCGATCTGGGGAAGATTTGTGCCGGGCTGGGTGAGGAACCCGAGATGGCCCATGTTTATCCCAAAGAGGGGGATCCCGGTCCCTTTTACCTTTTCGCAGGCGGCCAGGATAGTTCCGTCCCCCCCCAGCGCCACCACCAGCTCCGTCTTAGGGCTCAAAGGCCTGGGCATCTCTTCTAAGGGATGGTGCCGGACTGCGGCTTCCAGATTGACTTTAAACCCCTTAGATAGCAGGGAGCAAAATCTGAGCACCATTCGGGAGCGGATGAGGGAGGATCTGGAGATGACGGTTATCTGGCGCATGCTACCAATTCTATCTGTGTGCCCAAATGAGGAATTCCTCATTTCCCTTTTCGCCCAAGATGGGGGAAGGCATGCGGGAGAGGACGGAAAACCCGGCCCTTCGGGCCGCCTCCTCGGCCTTGTTAAGGCACTCTGCGCGCACCTTCCCGTCTCTTACCACTCCCCCTTTTCCGAGGCCGCCCCTGCCCGCTTCAAACTCGGGCTTTACGAGCGCCACGCAGTCCTTTACGCTCTCTATTTCGGAAATTTTCGGGAAGGCCAGGTCGAGGGAGATGAAGGAAAGGTCGGCTGAGGCAAACGAAGGGGGGAAGGGGAGGGAAGAAGAGTCCAGGTACCTGATGTTCACCCCTTCCATATTTTTTACGCGGGGATCTTTTCGCAGGAGGGAGGAGAGCTGGCCCCGCCCCACGTCCAATGCTATTACGGCCCGGGCCCCCCGGGCCAAAAGGACCTGGGTAAAGCCCCCCGTGCTCGCCCCTACGTCGATGCACAGCTTCCCGGAGACGCTGAGGCCTAGAGGGGAGAAGGCTTCCAGCGCGGCCTTCAGTTTAAGGGCCCCGCGGGAAACGAACACCTCTGCGGGCTCAACTTCGACTTTTTCCCCGCCATCCAGCAAAAGGGAGGGCTTGAGGGCGGCTTTGCCCTCCACCTTGACCTTTCCTGCAAGGATCAGCTCCTTGCACTTGGTGCGCGAGATCTTCTCGCGCCCGGCGAGAAACGCGTCGAGCCTCAAACTTCCCCCTAACCCAGAAGGTCGGCTATCACCCTCTCGTCCAGGGTCTCGAGGTCGAAGTCCAAGACATCCTCCTCTTCTGTCTGAGGAAAGACCTGGTCCTCCAGTTCTTCGATTTTTCCTTCCATGGCGTCAGCCTCGCGCTCGCGGCCGGAGGCGGAAAGAAAGTTCTGTTCGGCTTCCAGGGCCCTGAGCCTGTAGGCCGCAGGCAGGCCCTTTATTTCCTCCATGACCCTCACGATTTTCAGCGCTTTCTGAAAGTCTCCCAAGTCGGCGAAGGCTCCCGCCATGACCATCATCATTTCCAGCTTCGCCTCGGGACCCGCTTTGGGGCTCTCCTGCTTTATTAACTCGATCGCCCTGCGGGGCTCGCCCAGCCCTCTGTAGCAGTCCGCTATGAATGGAATCCAGTCGCTTTCGCCGTTGAGGCGGCGCACGGTCAAAAACTCCTTCAGGGCGGTCCTGTAGTCCTGGGACCTGTAGGCCATGAGGGCCAGGCACTCCCTTGCTATGTCAATGCGGGAGGCGTTGGAGGCCGCCCACTTGGCGTGGGCCAGGGCCAGAGGGAGGTCTTCGCCTTCCAGCCCGTAGGCCGCGAGGATATGGAGGCCCACATTTTCGGCGTGCTCCCGGCTGAGGGATCTCAGGGCGTCTTTGTCGGACGGGGAGAGCATGTCCCAGGAAAGCCCCCGGGGGAGGGGAGGCTCTTCAGGCCGCAGCCTGTCGTAGGGGTTTTGCGAAGGATACCTGTCCCTGTCCACGGCCTTCTTTTTGTTCTCCGGCCTTTGGGATCGGAAGGTCCGCCCGCCTTTTTCGCCCGCGCCCGCGCCTGAGCGCCTGCGGGCGGCAGGGGCGCCCTTCCGCCCCGAAGGCTTTCCGCCCCTTCCTTTTTGCCCTCCGAAGGGAGGCTTTCCGCCCCTCCCCGAGCCGCTCTTTCTTCTCTCTTCTTCCATTTTCCCTCCTTGCGCCTGCTTCAGATCTTAAGGCCGCTTCCCGATCCCGCGCCAAGTTTCTGGGTGAGCCAGCTGACAATCTGCTGGTCGGTTATCCCGAAGAAAAAGAGGACAATTTCCAAAACTATGTAGATGCAGGAGATGACTATGGCGGCTATCGCCAGCCCCTTGCCGCGGGTGTGAAGCTGCTTTATGCGGAAGAGGGAGAAAATGCCCAGGGGCAGCCCCACTATCCAGATCCCAAGCAGCGAAGCTACGAAGGCGATGACGGCAAACCCGTCCGTCTTCCCATAGTAGGGGTTCTGCCTCGGGTCGGAGGTGTTTATATTCTCCTGCCTGCCGGCGTAGGGGTTTTGCGGCTGCGACCCGTATCCGTACCCTCCAAAGGGGCCCTGCTGGGGTCCCTGGAAGGGCTGGCCGTAGTAGGGATTTTGGGGAGGCTGCTGGCCGAAGTAGGGGTTCTGGGGCCCTTGGCCGAACTGCTGGGAGTTCTGGGGAGGGTTTTGGAAGTTTTGGGGAGGCTGCTGTGAGCTCCCCGGGCCGCCCGCAGGGCCCTGAGCTCCGTACGCATCGGAGAAGGGGTTGTCACCCCCTTCCGCGGGCTTTGCCTCTTCTTTTGGGGCTTGCTGGGAGCTGTCGGGGGCGCCGAAGATGTAGGGGTTGTAGCCCGGGTACTGCGAGAGCATCTGCCCGTAGAGGGGCTTGTCGGTTCCGGGGACGTCCGGATCGGGATCCAGCCCTGAAGCGTCGTAATCTATCTGTGCGGCCTTCTCCTCTTTGGCCTCTTCCTGCTTTTTCTCTTCTTGGGGCCCCCTGCCGCCAGACGCGCCCTGGGGGGCCTGTTGGGGCTCTGCAGAAACACTTCCCTGCGGATCTTGAGGCGACCCGTGGTTTCCTTCGTTTTGCTCGTTCATTTTTCTTTCCGCCTAACAATTCCCTTTCAGTCGCGCTCCCGCGGCCTGGGCAATGGAAATTATGCTATCACGTATCTTTGTAATCTCTTGCGAATCCAAAGTCTTTTCTTTGGACCTGAAGGAGACGGAAAATGTCAGGGAGGGAGCTTCGCCCTCTTCGCTGTAGACGTCGAAAAGCTCCAAGTCTTCCAAAAGATCCCCCGCGCCCGCGCGTATTAAGCCTTCCAGATCCCCGCAGCTCATGCCCGGCGCGGGCTCGAAAGAGAAGTCCTGTTTGACCGAAGGGAAGGGAGAAGGGGAAGAGGCGCGGAAAGGCGCAACAGGGAGAGAGGAGATCTTGTCCAGGTCGAGTTCCAGCGCCGAGGTATGCTCGAACAGCCCCAAATCCCTGGCCGCTTTGGGGCTTATCTCTCCTGCCACCCCGCAAAGGGAGCCCGCGAGCAAGAGCGCGCAGCTTCTGCCCGGGTGGAAAATCTGTGGGTTGAAGCCCGGGGCCGGATCGGGCCTTCCCTGGCGGATTTCAAATTTCACCCCCAGCCTCTCCTGGATCCGGTTCAGGGCTTCAAGAGCGTCTCTGTAGTCCAGCAGATCCCTCTCTTTTTGCCAGTTGTTTTCAAAGCCCTTCCCCGAAAACACGGCGGCCGCGTGGCAGGGCTGGTCGGGCAAAGAGAGCTCTATGGCCGCCAGCTTTTCGTCGCTCAGCCTTTCTGCGAGGGGGGAAGGCTGCGAGAACCAGGCGTTCCCCTTGGAGAGAAACACCCTCCCGGTTTCAAACACTTTCACCCCTTCCAGGCCCCGGCGGACGTTGGAGGCGGCGGTAAAGAGCAGGGTAGAGAGAAGATCGGTCCTCAGGTACGGCCTCGAATCGTAGAGGGGGTTGGCGATCTTCATGAGTTTGAGTTCGGATGCGCTCTCGGAGAGGAGGGCAAAGTCCTTCTCTCCCACAAACGGGTAGCTCATGACTTCATCTGCCCCAAAGTACGCCAGAGCGTCCTGGACCTTGCCTTCGGTGCGCTTGAGGGGGGAAGAGGAGGCCATGGCGGGGTTTTGGGGGGCTTTGGCCGAAATGGAGCCGTATCCCCTGAGTCTTCCCGCTTCGGCTGCAAGGTCCACGGGCAGGGAGAGGTCGTACCTCCAGGAGGGGACCTTTACAGAGAGCAGGGATCCTGCCTCTTCGACCCGGCAGCCGGCCTCCTCGAGCTTTTCTTTCATGTCTGAGGCGGGAAACTTTTCTCCCAAAAGCTTTTCGGCCCTTCGGGGATCTAGCGCCACCACCCTTTCTTCCCACTCCCTTGCGAATCTTGCGGCGCCTTCAAAGCTGCAGGAGGGCAGGAGGGAGAGGGCGCGCCTGAGGGCGGGCGCGGCGGCGCGGCTGTCAACTCCGCGCTCGAAGCGGTAAGAAAGGTCGCTTGAAGCCTTCAGGCCCTGGGAGAGCCTGGAGGCATAGGAGGGGCGGAGGGAGTAGGAAAAGAGGAGGGCGCTTTCGCATCCCTCTCCGGCTTCCAGATCCGAAGAGGACCCCAGGCCGAGAAGGGAGAGGATCTTGCCGTCCTTTTTCTGGGAGAGGACGATTTTACCTGCGCACTCCAGATCCCTGCCCGAAATCCTGATCTTTTCTCCCGCTTCGCCCCGGCGCACTTCCAGCGGGAAGGAGATCTTGGAGGCGTCCAAAGCTTCCACAGGGCACCCGATCTCCAGGGTCGCAAACGAGGCCGCGGCCCGGACGGCACTCTTCGCCATCACGTCCGACATCGCCAGGCGGCAAAAGACCGCGTCTTCAGGGTCTTTTGAAAGGCCCCCGCCCAGGGCGCGGACGGCAAAGAAGTTGTAAAGCTCTTCAAGGCCCGGGGCCACTTCAATCTCTTCCGCCCCGGCGGCGGGAAGGGAGGGGAGGCCGGGATTCAGCGCGGGATCTTTGAAGGCCCCGCCGGTGGCGCACGAGTACTCCCTCGCCATCCCCCTGTAGCACAGGGCGTATCCCCTGTTGGGGGTGATTTCCACTTCGAGCTTCCAGCCTTTAATCCCCAAAAGGGGGATGGCGTCCTGGCCGGGGCGGATTTTCCCCTCCTGTCCCAGATCGTCTAGGAGGATAATTCCGTCCTGGCTGGATCCTTTGAGCCCCAGCTCCCTAAATGAGCAGCACATCCCGTTGGAAGTGTGGCCGTACTTGGGCTGGGGGAGGATGGCGAAGCCTGCTGCGAGGACGGCTCCCGGCAGGGCCGCCACCACCCAGCTACCTTTGGCGATGTTGGGAGCTCCGCACACTATCTCTTCCACCTTTTCGCCTATGTCGATTTTGCAAAAGTGGATGGTGCGGCCCCTGTGCTCTTCAATCTCGCACTCCAATACGTGCCCCACGACCAGGGGGCCCAAGATCGCAGGAGAAAGCTTCTCCTCTTCAAAACCCATGGCAGTAAAGGTGGAGGCGATATCCTGCGCGGACGCGGAGGGCGAGACCTCCACGTAGTCCTTCATCCAGTCCAGATCTATCACACTCATTAGTCCCCCATTGCAAATTGGTGGCTGAAGCGCGCATCGCCCTCCACCAGGTCATGCATGTCGGCTATGCCGTATTTGAGCATGGCCACCCTTTCAATCCCTATTCCGAAGGCGAAGCCGGTGTATTTTTCACAGTCCACTCCCGCGCTCTTTAAGACGTTGGGGTGCACCATTCCGGCGCCGCCCAGTTCCACCCACTTCCCGCTCCCCTCCAGGAGCATGTCCATTTCAAAGCTGGGCTCGGTAAAGGGGAAGTAGGAGGGGCGAAGGCGCACGTCCCCCTTCTTTTTGAAGAGGGAAGAGACGAGGGCCTCGAGTACACCTTTCAGATCCGCCACGCTCAGCCCTTCGTCTACGGCCAGACCCTCGCACTGGTGGAACACCGGGGAGTGGAAGGCGTCCAAGGTGTCGGATCTGAAGACCCTCCCTATTGAGGCGGTGTAGAGGGGGAGGGGGGATGAAATCATCTCGCGGACCTGGGTGGAACTGGTCTGGGTCCTCAAAACCAGGTTCGATTCCTCGGGGGCCATGTAGAAAGTGTCCTGCATCTGGCGGGCCGGGTGGTCGGGAGGGAAGTTTAAGGCGTCGAAGTTGTACCACGCGTGCTCAACTTCCGGGCCGTCCCCCAAAGACCAGCCCAGGGACATAAAGAAGCGCTCCATCTCCCGCTGCACCAGGGTTACGGGGTGCAGGGAGCCCATGGGAAAGCGCGTGAAGGGGAGGGTCATGTCGACCCTTTCCGACAATAACTTCTCCCGCTCTTCTTCGGCCTCCACTTCCTCCTTCTTCTTAAGGAATGCCGCGTCGAACTCCTTTTTGCACCTTCCGAAAAATTCTCCGGCTTCCTTCCTTTTCTCTTTGTCCAAAGAGCCTATGGACTTAGACGCCGAAGAGAAGATCCCCTGTGACCCGAAGTACTTGGAGTGGACGGCCTCGAGATCCTGGGAAGTTTTCGCCCCCCCTATTTCTTCCAGGCTTTCTTTCAGGGAAGAAGAGAGTGCGGAGAGGTTGAAAACCGCATTCATAGTTCACCTTTCATTCTTTGGCTCCGGGCCGCGTCATAGAGCAGGATGGACGCGGCCGAGGAGAGGTTGAGGGACTCCGCCCCCCCGTAAATAGGTATCTTGCACACGGCCCGGCTGGAGCGTATGAGCCGTTCGGGAAGGCCGCGGGCCTCGTTGCCAAACAGCATCACCACCGGCCCCAGCCCTGCCAGATCGGAAGGGGAATTGTCGACTAACACCTTTTTATCAAAATCCCTGCCGCTTGTAGAGAGGAGGGAGGCTTTGGAACGCAGCGACAAAAGTTCCGCTTCCGAGCAGCGAAGGACGGGGACGTGGAAAATGGAGCCGGCGCTGGCCCTGACGACTTTGGGGTTGAAGGGAGAGGCGCACTCGTCCACCAAAAGGACGGCCCTGCCCCCCGCGGCGTCGCAGCTGCGTATGACCGTCCCCTCGTTTCCCGGATCCCTCACCTGCCACAGAGCGCAAATCACGCAGGGCGCGGAGAAGTCCAGGGAAGAAAAGCCCTCTGAAAGGTCCCATGTCGGGGCAGAAGCCAAGACCCCCTGGCAGTCTTTGGAAATTTTTTCGAGCGCCCTATGGGATGCGGGGTGGAAGTAGGCCCCTTCGCCCTCCGTAAATTCCTGGGGGAGGGAAAGGGACTCGTCAAAGTAGACGTCCCCGGCCGCCCCGGCCCTTATGGCCTCCCTCACCGCCTGGGGCCCTTCCACCAAAAATCGGCCGGTCTTTTTCCAGCCGGGCTTTGTGGCGTAGAACGCGAGCTTGGCCGCCCTTTCGGATCCCGCTTCGAGCCTCTCTCCCCTCATCACTTGCCTCCCAAAGCAAATGTGCCGCAGTAAAAAGCCAAAATCAGGGCCGAAGTCGGGATGGCTGCGCAAATGACGAGAGCAACCCAGTCCCTGTAGGAGGTGCGGCTCTGCCGGGCGCATGTCCGCCTTTGCCCCGATCCAAATCCCCTGGCCTCCATGGCCGTGGAGAGGGATGTAGATCTCCTTATAGACAAAATCAGGAGCGAAAAGGACTGGGTAAAGAAGCGCACTGCCCGCTTTCTGTCCCCCAGGCCCCGGCTCCTGCGGGCCTGGCCTATCTGTAGCCAGTCGTCGGAGAGCACGGTAAACAGCCTTATTCCGGCCAGCCCCCCGTATACGAACCTCTCCGGGAGGTGGAGAATCTGGCTGGCGGCGTCGGCGAGATCTGTAGAATCTATTCCCAGAACCAAAAGCACGGCCGGGACCGCGATCGCCAGGACCCTCAAAAACGTCGCGAAGGCCAGGTACACGGACTTATTTGTGATGTGTATCATGCCCCATGCAAAGTAGGTAACCGATCCCTTCTTTCCGTAGATGACCACGGCCAGAAAAGTCCAGGGGGCCATGGCCAAAATCGGCCAGGCGTGCCTGAAGGCCTGCTTTAGCGAAATCCCGCACCCCTCCATGAAGACGAACTCCAGGGCGAGGGCCACCCCGGCAGAAAGGGGATCCAGGCTCAAAAACAGGGGTATCGACAGCAAGAAGGCGCAAAGGAAGCGGATGGCCGGGTTCAGCCTGGAAAGGATGGGGGAAAGCGCCGAAGGCTTCCTTCCCTCCTTCCTCTCCTCGGGCCCCTTCACCTTTATGCTGCAGTCATCTTCGGTCCCTATGGTCACGACTTTGTCGGACAAAAACTCTATGAGCTCTTTGTCGTGGGTGACGGCCACTACGGCAACTCCGCTGTCTGCCACCGAGCGCATGAGCATCACGATTTCAAGCCAGGTGGATCTGTCCTGCCCGAAAGTCGGTTCGTCCAATACGAGAACTTCAGGGGAAGATGCCAGAGATGAGGCCACGGTGAGCCTCCTCTTCTCCCCTCCCGAGAGGGTGTAGGGGTTGGCCTGGCTGTACTTGTCCAGATCAAACCTTTTGAGAAGGGAGTGGGCGAGGTATCGGGCCTCCTCCTTCCCGCTTCCCGTCTCCAAAAACCCCACCATGACTTCTTCCAGCACGGTGTTTCTCACAAACTGGTGCTCGGGGTTCTGGAAGACGTAGGCGATCCTCTTGCAGAGCTGGCGGCTGGTCCAGGAAAAGGGGGAGCCCTTGAGCCCGGAGGCCAGATCGTCGGAAACCCTGACTTCCCCCCCCACCGGGGCCATGAGGCCCGAGACGGTCATAGCCAGGGTGCTCTTTCCGGCCCCGTTCTCTCCTGCCAGGATCGTAATCTTTCCGCTTTCAAACGCGCAGGAGACTCCGTCGGCTATGCTCTTTCCGTTGTAGCCTATGGAAAGATTTCGCGCCTCCAGGACGACTTCCCCTTTTTCAAACTCCCTCTTCTTTGCAAACTTCACGCTCGGGGCTATCAGGTTTTTGCCCGACCCCCGGTCGACCAGGGACTGCGGGCCGCCGGGGGCCAGCGAGCCCGGATCCCTGTCGGATTCGGCCTTGATTCGTATCTGCTCTTCCAGCCTTTTCCTCTGGAGCTTGGCCAGGGCGAACTTGGAGGGAATCCAGATTCCCAGAGAATCGAAATCTATGGAGGGGTCGGAAAATATTTCGTCCGGAGAGCCGTCCGCCGCAACCTTCGCCAGCCCGTCTTCCCCGCGCCCGAGGATGACCACGCGGTCCAAAATGTCCAGCCAGTCGTCCGCCCGGTGCTCTACCAGGACCACGGTGGCGGGATTTTCTTTGAGCACCTCGTGGCAGGCCCTCGACACTTCCCTCGCCCCTTTGGGATCGAGGTTGGCGGTGGGCTCGTCCAAAAGGAGGATGGAGGGCCTCATGGCTATGGCTCCCGCCAGGGCCACCCTCTGTTTTTGCCCTCCCGACAGATGCGAAGTGGATCTGGACAGCTCCACGCTCCCCAGCCCCACCCTTTTCAGAGACTCGCGCACCCGCCGCCAGATTTCCTTCCTCTCTATCCCGAGGTTTTCCAGGCCGAAGGCGACGTTGTCTCCCACCCTCTGGAGGACCATTTGGGCTTCGGGATCCTGCATCATGAGCGCGCAGCGCCCGCGGGCGTCCTGGGGATGGAGGCCTTCGACGAGAAGATCGCCTTCCGTCACGCCCCCGTCCTCGTCTTCCCTCTGGGATGCGGGGGCGGCGTAGGACTCGTTGTTTCCCAAAACCCCCGCTATGGCGCAAAGGAGGGTGGATTTGCCTATGCCGGAAGATCCCAAAAGCAGGACCCTCTCCCCCTTGCATATCTCGAGGTTCAGGCCTTTGACTACGTAGTCCTTCCTGAGGGGCCTTCTGTAGCCCCACCCGGCAAAGCTGATG
The DNA here is from genome assembly GCA_017965665.1 of Aeriscardovia sp. Classification (GTDB taxonomy): domain Bacteria; phylum Actinomycetota; class Actinomycetes; order Actinomycetales; family Bifidobacteriaceae; genus RGIG1476. The sequence continues at coordinate 59,607 of JAGCPN010000001.1, read as the reverse complement.
GCCGCCTCTTTTGTCATTTGATCTTCCTCCGTATTGCCCTGCCGGAGGCAAAGCGGTCCAGGGCCCCGGTCCTCGCTATGGCCCTGTAAAGGTACCAGGATCCGAGGCCCGCTATAAGGATGCCAGAAATCGTGGTGGCCACCGTGTAGGAGAGGGCGTAGAGGCCCAGGAGGCTGAAGGCCTGCAGGTCGGTCAGAAAGCTCACCATCCTGTAGAGGAGGCCGGAAAAGCCGCCGGCCAGCATCGTGATCCACACATTCCAGTGCCGGTAGGCAAAGGCCGCAAATATCACTTCCGCCCCCAGGCCCTGAATGAAGCCGCTCAGAACCGTGAGGGCCCCGCCGTAGACATTCCCCATCATCCCCTCTATCAGGGAGGCCAAAAGCTGGGCGTAGATGGAGCTTCCGGGCTTTCTTATGATGATGGCGGCAAGCGGCCCCGCAAAGAGCCACAGTCCGTCCAAAAGGCTCCCAAGGCCGGGGAAGATCGCCTGCAGGCCGTCATGAGGTATAAAGTCCGCCATCCAAAACACGAAGGAAGAAGCCACCCCGATAACTGAACACACGGCTATGTCTACGGCTCTCCATTTGAAATTACTCCTGGAACCCAAAGCTTCATCCCCTTGGGCGCCAGAGTCGAGAAAAAGCGCCCATAACCTCTCCAATTCCCCGCAGGATGATGGGAGCGCAAAGTTGATTTTCCGTTTTATTTAAAGATACCACTTTTAAAAGACGGGCCGGCCCGAAAGTCTGTCAGACGCTCCTGCCCGCCCTGCCGGAGGCGAAGCGGTCCAGGGCCCCGGTCCTCGCTATGGCTTTGTAGATGTACCAGGAGCCGAGCCCTGCGATAAATGCGCTCAGGAGAGTGAAGAGGAGGTAGGCAAGGCCGTAGGGCCCCGAAAAGCTTATGGCCTGAAGGTCGGTCAGAAAGCTCTCCGCCCAGCAGAAAAGCCCCGACAAAAGCGATGCCAGGCACGCCGTCCACAGGTTCCACACCCTGTAGAAAAAGAAGGCGAAGACGATTTCGGCCCCGAGCCCCTCAAAAAATCCGGGGATTATTACGCTCGCCCCCCCGTAAATATTGCCCATGAGGGCTTCTAGGACGGAGGCCAAAAGCTCGCAAAACAGGGCCGCTCCCGGCTTTCTGATTATCACAGCGCACAGGGGGGCCGCAAAGAGCCACAGGCCGTTCAAAAATCCCCCCAGGCCCGGCAAGATCGCCTGAAGGGCTGAAAAGGGGAGGAAGTCTGCCGCCCAGAAGACGATTCCGCACGCCACCCCAAGGCAGCTGGCTGTGGAGATGTCTACAACCCTCCACCTCCACACTCTCCCCTTCACGGCAACTTTCAAACTTCAGAGAGTGCTGAGCAGCAGCGCCTCGGCTTCCATGTCGCCCCTGAGTTCGGAAAGGTCCTGGGATTCGTTGGGCGCATGGGCGTTGGTCAGCGGGTCTTCAGGTCCATCCACCAGCACGTTGGCTTTGGGGAACTTGGCCTGGAGGATGGGGATCATGGGGATGGAGCCGCCCTCGCCCTTGTTTTCGGGGGCGCATCCGAAGACGGCCTGGAAGCACTTTTCCGCCTGGGCCACGACGGGGTTATCGGGATCCATGGCCCAGCCCGTGCCGGTCTCCAGCACCTTTATATCTATCTGGCATCCGAAGGGCGGGTTCTTGAGGATGAAGTCCTTGAGGGCCTCGGCCGCGTCCTCCGCCTTCTGCAGGGGGCTGGTGCGCACCGAGAGGCGGAAAGTGCACTCGCTTGCCAGCTGGTTAAAAGCTTCTTTGACCGGGCGTATGTCCATGCCGGTGAGGGCTATGGCGGGCTTGGTCCAGAGCCTGGAGGCAAGAGATCCGCTCCCGGCCAGGCGGCAAGAAGAAAGGAGGGAGGAATCCTTCCTGAAGTCCGCTTCGCTCAGGTCCTCTTTGAGCCCCCCTATGGGCTCTCCCTGGATGAGCCCGGGGACGACGACGTTGCCTTCCCTGTCGTAGAAGCTGGACACGATCATGGAAGAGAGGGTGTTGGCGTCCAAAATCGGTCCCCCGAAAGTTCCGGAGTGCACGGGGTGGCCGAGGCACTTTACGGTGACGTCCATCGTGACGTTGCCGCGCAGGGAGGCCGTGAGGGACGGAATCTTGGCCGACCAGTTGCTGGAATCGGTTATGAACATCACATCCGAATCGAAATAGTCGGGATGGGAGTTGAGGAAGGGCACAAAGCTGGGGGAGCCCATCTCCTCTTCTCCCTCTATAAAGACTTTCACGTTGCACTTGAGGTTGCCCTTGAGGGCCGTGAGAGCCCCCACATGGGTCATAATCCCGCCTCCGTCATCGCTAGAGCCCCTCCCGTAGAGACGGCCTCCCTCGATTACTCCCTTAAAGGGAGGAGTCTTCCAGGACGCTTCATCGCCCGCGGGCTGGACGTCGTGATGGGCGTAGAGAAGCACGGTCTTGTCGGCGCCCACGTCCTTTTGCCCCACAACTTCCCACGCTCCGGGCTCTCCGTCCTCCTGGACGGCCTGCTCCACCCTGGCGTTGTCTATCCCGGCGTCCCTGAGGCACTGCGCCACGAACTCCGCCGAAGCCTTCATCGTCGGCGAGCTTATCCCTTCGGCCGAAACGGCCTTTAAGGCGATCTTCTTTTCCAATGTGGAGACAAAGCCGTCCCAGCCGGCGTCGACCTTCGCGGAAATCTCCTCGAGGGTCGGATTTTTTGCACTTTCAGAACTCATCTCATTCACCAGCTTAAAAGTAAATCAAGTCCCGCTTATAGGATACCTTTTTTATGTGAAATGGAATTTGTCGGGCTTTAAAAAGAAGAAAAAGGGCGACGAAGAAGAGCCGGCGCCCGCGGGCCCAAGGCTGCCGGGGGCCAAGAAGGCCCAGCCTACCCTCAAAAGGAAGGAGGCGCAAAAGCTTTCCTACCTCCCCCTGGTTCCCGATCCCAAGGACCGCAAGGAGAGAAACAAGGTCGAAAGGAAGAGGGCGCGTCTTAAGCAGGACAGAGAGTACGTAGCCATGGAGACGGGGGACGTGGCCAACATGCCCAAGGCCGAAAGGTCGCCCATAAGGACGTTTGCGAGGGACTGGATAGACGCCCGCTACAACCTGGGGGAGTTCTTCATACCTATAGCCCTGGTCCTGCTTATAGGCTCCATCAGCCTGTCCTCCTATTCTTCCGTTCTGGGCTTCGTGCTGGCGATGATAATGTATGTGTACATGGTGGCGGTGCTGGTGGATCTGACCGTGCTCTGGATCACTTTGAAGCGCAGCCTCATGAAGCACGGCAAGTGGGACGGGAACAGGTCCACCCTGCGCAAAGAGAGGCTTTTGACCTACGCCATTTCCCGGGCCATCCAGATAAGGCGCTTCAGAGTTCCCAAACCCGTCGAGAAGCATCGCGGCCACTGGCCCGATTAAAGGCGTTAAGACTTTTCAAAGCCCAAAATTTCCTGCGGACCCGGCCGGCGGATTTTTATGGATGCGTATATCATCGAGGCCAGATGTCCCGAGAGGGCGTGCAGCTCTGCCCTGTCAAGGCTCTTTAAAAGATCTAAGTGAACGAGGAGGCTCGTAGAAAAGCCCATTACGCCCTCAAACAAAATCTTTTGCAGATTGTTGAACTCTTCCAGGTTCAGGTTCCTGTACCTGACCGTGTAATTTTTAAACCCCTCCCTGAACGCCTCCACCAGGTACATGCTCCCGTGCGGGGAGATGAGGGCAGACAGCCTCCTGGCCTTGAGGGAATTTTGCCTGCAGATGGATGAAAGGTAGTAACAGATCTGGTCGGTCGCCACCTCTATGTCGCTCTCGTCAAAATTTAAAAAGAGCGCAGTCAGGTCATCCCAGTTTTTCGCCTCGTCTTCCACCGCGCATTTTGCCAGGTCCAACAGGTTTTTGTAGTGGTAATAAAAATCCCCCCGGCTCACGCCTGCGCGCTCCAGGAGCTCTGAAACCGAGATCCGGGCATAGGGCTTTTCTTCCAAAAGGGACCAAAAAGCGTCGTAAAGCCTTTGGACGCACCCCTCCCACATTCTTTTTGGCACGGAATACAGCTTATCTGTATTTAAACAACTTGTCTAAGTTATGATACAATCTGTTTAAGTCTGCGACACCCCAAGCGTTTTTAAATTGATTTAAATCCATTTTTTCTTTAAATCGCTATTTTTAGGAGCTTTATGACGGGAAAAACAGGAAAAAATGAACAGTCCTCGGAGGCAAAGCTAAAATCCAAATGGCTTTCCCTGGTAGGTCTTGTAGTAGCGATCTCGGCCGTAATCATGGACGGGACCATAATGAACGTAGCCCTTCCTTCCATAATGCAGGTCTTCAACCTGAACGCCTCGAACGGAGAGTGGATAGTGAGCATATACTCGCTTATCTTCTGCGCCCTCCTCGTCACTTCCGGAAGGATTGCCGATGCGCTCGGAAGAAAGAAGCTGCTCATATGGGGGCTGGTCGTCTTTTCCCTGGGGAGCGTGCTTGGGGCTATAGCCGGAAAGGTAGGGGGATACCCCATGCTCATGGGGGCCAGGGTGGTTCAGGGCATAGGGGGCGCCATGATCCTCCCCACGATTTTCTCCACTATGAACGCCATCTACACGGGCGGCATGAGGATCTTCGCCTTCGCCCTCTTCGGATCACTTATGAGCGCGATGTTCGGAGTGGGGCCGTGGCTCGGAGGGCTTTTGGTAACCTACGCCAGCTGGCAGTGGGTGTTTTGGATAGAGATCCCCCTCTCCGCCGTGAGCGCGGTATTTGTCATCTTCACCATCCCCGACACCTACGGGGAAAAGTTCAAAGGCCTGGACGTCCTGGGGCTCCTTCTCTCCATCATCGGCTTTGGGGGCCTGGTCTACGGGCTTATCGAAGGCAAGAGCATGGGGTGGTGGTTTGCGGCCAAAAAGTCCGATTCATGGGCGGGGCTCTCCCCCGTGCCCTGGGTGCTCTTCATAGGCGCCCTCGCCCTCGCGGGCTTTCTCTTCTGGCAGGCTTTCAGGGTGAAAAAAAATTCGTCCTACATCATGGACCTTCGGGTCTTTCGCATCCACACCTTCTCCCTTTCGATCGCTGTGCAGATAGTGTTTAGGACGGGGCTTGTGGGGATACTTTTCATCCTCCCTCAGTTCCTCCAAAACGTCCTCGGCATGAGCGCCCTGCAGGCAGGGGAGATCACATGCTGCACGGGCTTTGCCTCCCTCGTCTCCGGCCTCCTGGCCGCTCCGCTTGTAAAGCTCACCTCCACCAAGGCCGTGATAGTCTGGGGCATGGCGATCCAGGCCCTCTCTTTGGTGGGGCTCTTCTTCCTCTTCCGCCTCTCCCCCGACCCGGGCCCCTGGGCCCTGAGGGGATGGCTAATAGCTTACGGCTTTGGCCTGGGCTTAACTTCCGCCCAGCTCTCGGCCATCCTCATGAGCGGCGTCCCCAACAAATGGGGCGGACAGGCCTCGTCCATACAGTCCACGGCCGTGCAGCTGGCCTCATCTTTGGGCGTGGGGATCATAGCTTCGGTCTTTACGGCCTTTTTGTGGACGGAAATTCCCGCGGCCGTAAACAACACCAGCCTTTCGAGCGTTGAAAAGCAGTCCGTCACGACCTCCGTCATCAGCACCCAGGGCGCCTCCATACCGGAACTGGAAAAGCAGATGGCTGCAAGGCCGGACGCATCAAAAGTGGATGCCCATATAAAGCGGGGGTTTGAAAACGGGATAGCCGACACCACCCTCGTATCGGCGGCGGTGCTGGCTGTCAGCTTCGCTATGTGCCTGGGCTTTCCGGGTAAAAAGAAGTTGAAAAAAGAGAGGGCAGAAGTGAGGGAGGAAGATGAAGAGGAAGAGGAAGCGGGGGTGACGGAGAGGGCCTGAGGGCCTACTGGTCCGCCCCGGTCCTCCTGCGCATCATCCTGTTGCTGACCTTTATCTTTCCGGGGTCTATGTTTCTCGGGATCGCCTGCTGCTTTGTCTGCATGGTGGTCAGCCTGACGTTGAGCTCGCTTAGCTCCATTTTGGTGAGGACCGCCTTCTTGCGCATTATGACCCCGCGCAGCTTGCTTATGGGGGTCCTGCCCTCCCCTTTGCCGACAAAAATCCTTATGACCGGGATCTTGCTTCCCGGGGCCACCCTGCGCAGGATCGCTTCCTGCTTGTCCATCTCGTAGCCGAGGCGCGCCTTATCCCCTTCGCCTACCAGGTACATCCCTGCCCTGCCGGTGCCCCTCCACAGGGCGTCGCGGGTCTTGCGGTTTATCCATACGGGTTCTTCGGGGAAGGAAAAGTCGCCCTTGGTCATGGTGGAAAATACGGCCGGCGAGGCCCCGAACTGGCCTTCCAGCCTCTTATAACCGGCGCGGTCGGAAATCTGGGTAAGGCAGGCGGAAGCTGCGGAAAAGCCCACCATGACCCCGCAAAGGATGATGAGAATCCAGATCCAGGCTACGGTAAACCTGACGCCGAAGCATATCGCCAGGGCTATCCCTATAGGCACCAAAAAGGCCAAAAGCATCCACCAGGGCAGGGACTTGTTGGTCTTGTATGTGAGCTTATAGATCTGTATGACCTGCTTCAGGGCGCCTTTTTTCTTCCTTTTGGCTTCTTCTTTTGCCATAATCCAGTCAATCCTTAATGCCGTGGCGGGTGCGCACGCTGTTTGCGCATCTGTTTAAACGAGTGCAAATAAATTTTAATCTCACCGCGTCACTTTTCGGGAAGCGGGCCCGGGGCTAGAGATCCAGGGCCGTGTCGGCCTCGGCTTTGACTACTTTCGCCGCTTCTCCCTCCTTTGCGGCCTTCCTCCGCTTTTTCTCGTTGGGCAGTATCCAGGAGACGATCCCTCCGCCCAAAAGTATCAGCGAATCCACCCCCAGGGTGTTGGAGATGCCCTCGGTAAATCCGGAATTGATCTTGGTCTTAAACTCCTTTTGGAAGGAGGCCGGGGCGGATTGGTATTCCCGGCTCCCTTCGAGTTCCGGGATTGCGCTCCCCGAGCTCCCTATAACCACGCTGTCGATCTCTTTGGAGAACTGGTCGGGAAGATGGAGCTCGTCCACCTTGGGGGGGAGGGTGGCCCAGAGGAAGTCTACAAAGATTATCCCTATCACCGCTATGGCGAGGGCGGAGGAGAGCTGGCTGATAGTGGACTTCACGCTGCTGCCCTGGCCGGCCTTTATGTCGGGAACATCTATCATGATGACGCTGGTCAGCTGGGCGGAGGCAAAGCCCAGGCCCACCCCGTAGAGGGCGAGCCAGAGGTAGATTAGCCCCTCTATGGCCCCGTGGCCGGGGCGGATGGTGAAGTAGAACCCGGCCATGCTCCCGGCTTCAAAGAGGAATCCCGTGGAAATTACGGCCTTAGCGCTGGCGTACTTCACGAACGGGGTGGCAAATCCCCCCGAGATGAACGCCCCTGAGGCCATTACGCACAGCACGTACCCCGTCTCTATCGCCGACAGGTTCAATATGTTTTGAAGGTAAAGGGGCAGAAGGAAGACCAGGCCGTACTCCCCCACCGCGTTGGCGACGGAGACGATGTTTCCAAAAGAGAAGCTGCGGTACTTAAAGAGCTTTACGCTCATGAGGGTGCTCTTGCCGCGGTCTTCCAGTATCACTTCGAGTATTACGAAAAGTACCAGGGCTACTATGCCGGCCAAAAACACCCAGGGGATGCGGCTGAGCCCCGCGGCCCAGGGCCTGGTGCCGGCCTTGGGGCGCCACCAGCCGTAGTTTTGGCCCTCAATCAGGCCGTATACCACAAAGACGAAGCCCAGGGTGGAGAGGACGAACCCCCCGAAGTCGAACATGCCCTTGATTTTTTCTCCAAGGCTGTCGGGGACGGCGTACCAGACCAGCAGGCCCACCACGGCCGCCACTATCACGTCGAACCAAAAGACCCAGCGCCAGGTGGAGTAGGTGGTGAAAAGGCCCCCTATGAGCGGGGCTATCCCCGCGGCCACGGCTATGGACGATCCGTAAGTGGCGAAGGCCACGATCCTGTACTTGCCCTTGAAAATGGTATTGATTGAAGAGAGGGTGGTGGGAAGGATCATCGCTCCTCCCACGCCCTGTACGAACCTTCCGACCAGGAGCGGGGCGAGGGAGGGGGCCGCGGCGGCGACGATGGAGCCCGCCAGGAATACGGCCAGGCCGATTATCATCATCTTCTTGCGGCCGATGTGGTCGGCGATCCTGCCGAAGGTTATGAGCAGGGATGCAAAGACCAGAGAGTAGAGGTCGACCACCCATTCCACAGATGCGAAGCCCAGGTGCAGATCGGTCATTATGGCCGGCATCGACACGTCCACAATCGTCAGGTCCATAACGATTATGGACACTGCCATGGCTATCACGAAGAGGACCAGCCACAGGCTCCTGCCGTTGGCGGCGAGGGCCTTTTCTTTAGGCCTCCTCCCGGCTTTCTCTTTCATCAAATACCTTCTTCTGTAAGTCGGACAAATAAAATGACAGTGTGTCAATTAATAATAATATAGCACAGGTAGAAAACGGAAGAAGATAAAGCGGAGAAGATAAAACTCAAGCCAGCAGTTTTGAGAGGGCGCCCCGCAGCCTCTCTATGCACTCCTGGAAGTCCGATCCGTTGTAAATGGACCGGATGGTCTCGTGGCAGAGCAGAGATACCGCCCAGGCGATCGGATCTGCGGCCTCTTCCCTCCAGATTTCCTGGGTGACTTTGGCATTGTCGACGAAGGCTCTGGCAAAAAACTTCATGTACCCTTCGGCCTCGGTGGATCCCACAAAGGCTTTCACGGCCTCTATGTACTTTTCGGGATCCCCGGCCCCCAGTTCTCCCGGGTTGGACAGGTGCACCCTGCGGATAATTTCCCGGCATATGTACAGGTAGGCGTCCTTCAGGTCCGCAAAGTAGACATAGAACGCCCCCCTGGAGATCCCCGCCCCCTCCACGATTCTGGCCACCGTCGCATCCGAGAGGGGGTAAGAGCTGAACTCCTCAAGCAGGGCCTTTTCTATAGCCTCCCTCTTGGGGCTCTTGAGGCGCGAAAAAGTGGGCTTCACTTCGCCTCCCGTGCAGACTTCATGGATGATTCGACTTTTTCGGCCAGGGAGGAAAAGAGGCGCCCCAAAGGAGAGGGGGAGAGGGAGCCGTCCGGCTCCAGCACTGCGGGCCTCCCCTCTTCGCAGAGCATTGAAATGTCTCCCGAGAGCGGGATTTTTGCCAACAGGGGGACCTCCCTTCCGGTCGCGTCCGACAAAATTTCGGCAGCCTTTTCCCCTCCGCCCCGGCCGAATGGGAAGATTCTCCCCTCCCCTTCCCCCGCAAAGGACATGTTCTCCACGACCCCTATTATCTTTTCGTTGAACTTGCAAAAGGCGAGGCCGCTTCTGGAGGCTATGAGGGCGGAAGAAACCTGGGGCCCTGTCACCACCAGGCAGGAAGCCGAAGGGATCAGCTGGGCGCATGAAATGGTCATGTCCCCCGTCCCCGGCGGAAGGTCGATTATGAGTATGTCGAGGTCGCCCCAGAGGGTCCGGTTCACAAACTGCCCGAAGGCCCGGCTCAGCCTCGGCCCCCTCCAGAGCACGGGCCTGTTGCCCTGGGAGAACATGCCTATGGATATCGCCTTCACCCCCCAGGCGGATTCGGGGATCAGCATGGAATCTACTTCGTGCGGGCGGCGGGTGATGCCGAGCATTGCGGGCACGGAGTACCCGTAGACGTCGGCATCTATCAGCCCTACTTTGCGGCCTTTGGCCGCAAAAGTGGCGGCGAGGTTCACGGCCACCGTCGACTTTCCCACTCCCCCTTTGCCGCTTGCCACTACCAAAGTGGGGATGGAGAAGTGCTCCAGGGGGAATTTGTAGCGGTCCATAAGCGAATCTAGCTTGGAGCTGTCCATGAGGCGCAGCCTCAGAGAGGGGATGACTTTGAGATCGGGCGAGCTGAGAGTCAGGATCGCCTCTTCGATCTCTCCCTCCAGTTCGGAGGTGAGCTTGTCGTCTGTCGCCGGAACCTCTATATCCACGTTCACTTCATAGGTGGTTTCCTTGGAAAGGATTGAGTTGCGCCTGACGGCGGAAATGGAGGAGATCATATCGAGCCGGGAAATCTCAATTCCCAGCTTCGGGGAAATTATGGCCTTTATTTTGCCGAAGGCCTCCCTTTCTATTTTCAAAGCCCTCTCGTCGGAGGTGGGCCTGCACGCCCCCTCTTCTCCCTCATCAGGCTTCGGCCTGGTCTTCATCCACTTTCCCACTTACTGCCCCTTTAAAAGTCTTTTAAATTCCTCTTCTCCTATGATCTTAACCCCCAGCCCCTCAGCTTTCTGCAGTTTTGAACCCGGATCGCGGCCCAAAAGAAGGTAGTCCGTCTTTGAGCTGACAGAAGATGAGGCCTTGCCCCCAGCTTCCTCTATCCTCTCTTCTGCCTGCCGGCGCGTAAATCCATCCAGGGTGCCTGTCACGACGAAGGTGAGGCCGCTAAGTGGCCCGGCTGCAGGCCTTACAGGCGCGGCGCCTCCGGATCCCAGCCCAGAAGCGATCCAGGAAGAGAAGATCCTGCCTTCAAAGCTTTCGGGATCTTTGGCCGCTTCAAAGTACTTGGCCATAGCGCGAGCGGTCTTTTCCCCCACCCCTTTTATGGCCTCAAAGTCCGCTTCTTCTGCCCTGCGCACTTCCTCAGCGTCCCTAAAGCGCGACGCCACAAGCTTTGCGGTGTTGGGCCCCAGGTGCTTTATGCAGAGGGCCGCGAGAAACCTGGACAGATCCGCCCCCCTGGCCCTGGAAATCTGCTCAAGCATCTTTTCCGCGTTTGCCCGCAGTTTTCCCGAAGAAGCGCGGAAGAGAGGGACCCTGTCGAAGTAGCCCGATCCTCCGACAATCCTCTTTTCCTTCTTCCCCCCCTCTTCGACCGTCCTGACCAGCGGGATTTCCCTCCACACTTCCACGGCCGCCAGATCTTTTGCCGAAAGGGAGAAGAGCCCGGCCTCGCTGGGCAAAAGGGGGGACTGGGGCGGGGGGAGGAGCGCAGAAGGGGAGGGGGCGGAAGACTCTTCCACTTCCTTTACCCCCGGAAGGTACTTTTGCGGATCCGGCCTCCCCTTTTCCGGCCAGGCGAGCCCCGCCGCGCTCTCTTCGCCCAGCTCGTCTATGTCGAAAATTTTGCGCCCCGCTATGTAGAGGAGCCGGCCCACAATCTGGGCCTGGCACCCCTCCCTGTTGGGGCACACCAAATCTGACCCCTCCCCCTCTTCGCTTTTGACCAGCTGCGTGCCGCAGCAGGGGCAGAGGGAGGGGAGGGCGATGGGCCTCACCCTCCCGGGGTCCCTGGCAGAGAGCACGGGGGAAACGACCTCGGGGATGATGTCTCCGGCCTTCTCGATCGCGACGGTGTCCCCTATCATGATCTGCTTTTTTCCCACCACTTCCCCGTTGTGAAGGGTGGCCCTGGAAACGGTGGATCCGGCGAGGAGCACGGGATCGAGCACGGCTATAGGCGTCACTTTTCCGGTGCGCCCCACCTGAAACACTACGTCCCTGAGAAGGGTGTGGGCCTCCTGGGCGGGGTACTTGAACGCCACCGCCCACCTCGGGGCGTGGGAAGTGGCCCCCAGATCTTGTTCAAAAGAGAGCCTGTTCACTTTGACGACCATCCCGTCCAAGGGGTGCTCGAGCGAATTTCTCTTCTCACCCAGCTTTTCCGCCATCGCCCATATGCCTTCAAAACAGGTCTCGACGGATCTGTTGGGCGAGACCGGAAGCCCGCAAGACTGGTAGAAGGAATAGATCTCGGAAAGGCGGATGGGAGGGCTTCCCTTCCACTCCGCCTTTCCCACTCCGTGGGCAAGAAAGCTGAGCCTCCTGCAGGAATCATGTCCGTTTTTCTGCCTGAGGCTCCCGGCGGCGGCGTTCCTCGGATTGGCAAAGGGGGGCTTTCCCTCCCTTTCCCTGCCGGCGTTCAGTTCATTAAAGTCGTCGAACCTCATAAAGGCTTCGCCGCGCACCTCCAAAAAGGAGGCCCTGCCCTCCCCCAGGAGCCTTCGGGGGATGGACGGGATGGCCATGGCATTTTCAGTGATGTCTTCACCCTCTACGCCGTCCCCGCGGGTTGAGGCCGAAACCAGAATGCCGTCCTCGTATACCAGGTCCACCGCCAGCCCGTCTATCTTCACTTCGCAGCTCACTTCCAGATCTTGCGCCTTAAGTGCGCGGGAAGTGTCTTCGTACCAGGTTTTCAGCTCCTGTTTGGAAAAGACGTCCTCCAGGCTGAGCATTTTGGAGGGGTGAATCAGGCCCTGCCCCCGCGGCCGGGAGCCGACGCCGGAGAGCAGGGGAGAAGAGAGGGAGGGCCAGATTTCTCCGATCTCCCCCAGCGCGGCCACCCTGGCGTCGTAGGCGCTGTCGGAAGAGACGGGGTCGTCGGAATTGTAGTAGAGGTCCCGGTCCCTCTCTATGAAGGAGGCGAGGCTTTTAGAAAGTTTTTCGGCCTCACCCAGGCTGAGTTTTTTCAGGTCCGTCCCGGCCAAAATCGCCACGTCCCGGTCGGTCCCGGTCAAGGGTTCCACTTCACCCCTCCGCTTCGTACTGCCTCTGGCACTCCCGGATGCCCGTAAGGCGGAAGGGGCCTGCGAAGTACCTCTCGTCGCAGGAGTAGTCCTGGGGGTTTGCAGGGGGAAAGTCGGAAAAGAGGTGCTCGTACTCTGCCACTTCCACTTTCCTCCTGCCGTTTATCGCGGCAAGGTGCCTTAAAGGAGACAGCATTGAGGAATACCCCTCCCGGAGCGTGGCGCTGAAAATCTCGGCTTCTGCCCCGGAGCCGTAGGAAAAGAGGGCAATCCTGGATCCCTCCTCCAAAAGCGAAGATTCTAGGAGGCTCAAAAGGGAGAGGTACAGGGATCCCGAGTAGATGTTGCCGACCCTGCGCCCGTAGGCGCTCGAAGCTTCGAACCTGTCCTGGAAGACTTTTGCGCGCTCCGGGTCCGCCTCCTTTAGGACCTCCCTGAGGGCCTTGAGGCCCATCTTGGAGAAGGGGAGGTGGAAGAGGAAGGCGTCAAAGTCTGAAGCCGACCTTCCCGTTTCATCCTTGTACTGCTTCCAGAGGCGGGAGAAGCACTCCAGGTAGACTTCGGTGGAGTAGTGGCCGCGGGCTATGGCGCAGTTGGAATAAGTCGGCCGCCAGAAGTCGGATGCCAGGACCGTGAGGAACCTGGAATCGTCTTCGATTTTCAAAATTTTGGGATCCGAGGAGCACAGGAGCGCGACGGCCCCCGCTCCCTGGGTGGCCTCCCCGGGGGTGTTCAGGCCGTAACGCGCCACGTCGCTGCCTATCGCCAGCACTTTACGCCCCGGGCGCCTGGAGACGTAGTCCATGGCCCAGGCGAGGGCGGCCGTCTCCCCGAAGCAGGCCTGTTTAAGCTCTAGGCAGCGGACCCTGTCGGGAAGGCCGAGGAGCTGCTTTACATACACCGCCGCGGCCCTGCTCGCATCCACCCCGCTTTCGGTCCCCAAAAGGACCATGTCGATTTTTTCAAGGTCCTCCCCTTCCAGGGCGTCTTTGGCCGCGGCTGCGGCAAGGGTTACGCAGTCCTGGCTGGAGGGGGCGACGCTCTGCTCCAGCTGCCCTATCCCCACGGTGTATTTTTCAGGATCCACCCCGCGGCTCTCGGCCAAGTCACGCATGTCCAAAAAGAGGGAGGTAGTGGCAAAGCCGATCCTGTCGATGCCCGCTTCACTCATCTTTTTCCTCCTCTTCCCCTCCGTCCTCTTCGGGAGCGGGGGCGCCTTCCTTATCCTTTTCCGCGCGGAGGTGGGAAAGCATAATCTCAGCCTGCCTCACCGTCCTCTTGGGGTGGTGGATCATGAAGTCGGCGACTTTGTCGATCTCGTCCCCCCGGGCTCCGGCCGCCCTGGCGAGGTTGTAGCTCCTCAGCTTTACGTGCCCCTGGACTATCCCCTCGGTCGCTATGCTCTTTAGGGCCGCAAGGTTTTGTACGAGGCCTACGGCGGCAAAGACTTCCTGGGTTTCCCACAGGTCTGCTGCCCCCAAAATCCTCTGGCACAGCTCCGGGGTGCCGAGAGTCTTTATGGAGAAGCCGATTCTGCCAATGGGCATGGGCATGGTGAGCTTTCCCTGCAAAACCCTCTTCCCATTCCTCTCTGCAAACTCCCACCTTGCCAGAGGCGAGTAGCGCCCGCTCCTTGACGCAAACCAGTGTGCCGAAGCTTCCACGGCGCGGGTGTCGTTTCCGTTGGCCAAGGCGCAGGCCACGACCCCGTTCATAATCCCTTTGTTGTGGGTGACGGCGCGGGTGTCGTCAAGGTCGGCCCATCTGCTCAGGGCCACGATTTTTTGGGCCACCTGCTCTCCGTCCTCGTCTCCCGTGGCGAGGGTCGCAGGGTCGATCCACACCCCCGATCCCACGGTCTCCAGCTCGGCGTTGGAAAGTATGGCCGCCAGAGGCTTGATTCCGAGGAGCGACTCCAAATATTTGGCCTCTATTTCGCTGAGCCTGTTGGCGATGTTCGCCCCCATGGCTTCGCCCGTCCAGATCCACATCCTCACTTTCCAGAACTCTCCCCTGTGGATGGAGTGGCAGGTCACGCCCTCGATGCCCCCGTTGTGGCGCGTGAGGGTGGGCATCTTCTCCTTCATCACCTGGATCATGTCCTTTTTGTGGCTCAGCACCATCTTGGCGTAGGCTTCCTGCTTGCTTATGGGGACTTTTCTGAAGACTATGTCGGCAGGTATTACCCTCACGGGCCACAGGGCCGACACGACCCCCCCGTTTTCCCGAGCGATCTTCGCCCCGGCGCACGCGCCTGCGATTACCGACGGCTCTTCGGTGGCCATGGGCACGTTGTAGGTCTTCTCGTTCATTTCAAGGCCCATGAGCAGGCCTATGGGGATGCCCATGACCCCCACCTGGTTTTCGATCATCCCGTCTGCCGCGTACTCGCGCAGCAGGGGGGTCAGGCGCAGCAGCCTCGCGTCATTGTGGGTGGCGTAGCCTTCCTGCTCCAGAAAGTCCCTCCGCTGCTGGGGGGTGAGTTCGTAAAACTTCATGCCAGGCTCACTTTCATAGCAACTCCCATTCCTCCTCCCACGCAAAGGGAGGCAATCCCGGTCTCCAGCCCGCGGTTTTTCAGGGCATAGATGAGGGTGACGAGGATGCGGGCGCCGCTGCAGCCTAAGGGATGGCCCAGGGCTATGGCGCCCCCGTTCACGTTCACTTTTTCCTCCTCGATCCCCAGATCCCTTATCACCGCCACGCTCTGGCTCGCAAAGGCCTCGTTTATTTCGAACAGATCCACGTTTTTTAAGGAGAAGCGCCCCTTTTCGGCCAGTTTTTCCATGGCCATTTTGGGGGCGTAGCCCATGGTGGCGGGATCGGTCCCCACCTGGGCAAAGCAGTCGATTCTGGCAAGGGGGCGAAGGCCCCGGCTTCGGGCAAAAGAGTCGGATGCCAGCACCAGGGCCGCGGCGCCGTCGCTTATCGGGCTGGAATTTCCCGCGGTGACGGTGCCCCCCTCCTTAAAGGCGGGCTTGAGGGAGGAAAGCTTATCGAGGGAAGTCTCCCTCACCGATTCGTCCAAAACGCGCTCTTCGCCGCCGGATCTGACAGGCACGATTTCCTCTTCAAAGTCCCCCCTCTCCCTGGCCGCCAGGGCCTTTTTTTGGGACCAGAGGGCGAAAAGGTCCTGCTCGCGCCTCGACACCGAGAACTTTTCAGCCACGTTTTCCGCCGTAATGCCCATGGGGAGGCCGGAAAAGGCGTCCGAAAGGCCGTCCTTTTCCAACCCGTCCTGAGCGTCGAAAGATCCGTATTTTTTCCCCCAGCGCGCCTGCAGGTAGAAGGGGGCGAGGCTCATGGATTCGGCCCCTCCGGCCAGGGCCGCATCGGATGCGCCCAAAAGGATCTCGCTTGCCGCAATCCTCACGGCCGCCATTCCCGAAGCGCAGACCTGGTTGACCGTGAGGGCGGTAGAAGAGACTGGGAGGCCGGAAGAGAGGGCGATCTGGCGGGCGAGGTTCTGGCCGGCCCCGGCCTGTACGGCGTTGCCCCAGGCGCATCTTTCCACGCTTTCGGCTTTAAGCCCGCTCCTTTCCAGCGCCGCCCGGGCGCAGGGGACGGAGAGGTCCAGGCAGGATGATGCGCGGAACATCCCTCCGAACTTGCCTATGGCCGTCCTGGCCGCACTTAAAATTACGACGCCCACTTTTTTCTCCTTTTCTTCATTTTATTATCACAATCATTTTTAACAATTCCCCTGCGCCGGGGCGTGAAAAGACACGGTTTCTCCACACAAATGCGGCAAGTGTGGCGTTTAGCAGAAAAGGGTGGACGCGAGTTTGGCCTCTTTAGATCCCCTCGGAAGGGTGGCGAGGGCGCTTAAAACGCTCAGGGCGGGAAGAAAGAGCCCGCAGTCTACGAGGGCCTCGGCGGCCCTGCGGGCGGCTTTGACCCCGGGAAGGCGGGTGTAGAGGGGGACGGAAGCCTTCTGGAGCAGGTAGAGGGATTCGGGCACGGAGGGCAGGATGATATGGGAAGATCGGGCCACGCTCTCGAGCAGGCTCTTTTCGGTGCGTATCAGCTCCTCTTTTTTATCCATCTGCTCGGCCACCCGGTAGAGGGCGGAGGCGAGGTGGAGATCGCCCTGCATCCAGGAGCAGTACCCCAGGTTCCTGTAGGCCATGGCAATATGGCCGCCTTCCACCGCCACCTGCAGCATATTCATCGCAGCCCCGCGGGCTCTCTCCCAGTCCCTGAGCGCAGAAAGCTCCTTGTACTGGTTCAAATGCGCCAGGGGGGTGGCGGGGGCGTGCAGGACCTGCCAGTTGGCGTGCTCCAGGGCGCGCGGATCTTTATGGTGCGAAAAGATCTCTTCCAGATCCATGTGGATGGCAAAAAGGGAGGGCGGGAGAAGGACGGTGTACTCGCCCTTGGCAGACAAAAACTTGTTGTACACCACCCTTTCCAGATAATTTTCAAAGTACCTCGAAGGGGCGGCGGGGTCGAGGTCAAACTCCTCTTCAGCCTCAAGCGCCCCTTTTTCCAAAAGCGCGACGGCTTCATCCGCGCGGCCCTCGTCTCGCGCCATCCTCCTCGCCTCACGCCGGAGGCGGCTCAGATCCTCTTCCAGGCGGGGGGAGTAGATCTGACCCTCTGTTCCCGAAGAGATGAAGGAGGAAAGGTCGGATCCGGCGCGGACGATTTCAGGATCTGGGATGAGGCGGCAAATCGAGGCCACTTTCTCCTCGGCCTCCTCCTTGCCCATTTTGCCGCTGCGCACCCGGTAGGCAATGGATTGGAAGGTCCCCATCGCATTCATGAGGGAAAGCCGCCTGTCTGAAGAAAGATCGCACACAAAGGAAGAGCCCAGAGCGGAAGCGAACTTTTCCGGCACGCTTTCAAAGCTGAACTCCGGGGGCTTCCTGCGGCTCGAGGATGAAAACGGGGGGTCTGTCCACACTTTTTCGGAAGGCATCGGGGAAAAATAGGGGGACCGGGCAAGATCTCCCTTGAAGCGGGCCCTGAAAAATTCTTCCGCCTCCTCCCCCACCTCGGGGCGCATAAATTCCTCGCGGCTAAAAGACCCTTTGGCGAAAAGAAGCGGGCGCTCCGAATACTGGGCAAAGTCCCGGGTCGAAATGAAGAGGTCCACTTCCTCCAGGCGCTCGCAGGCGCCGAAGGCCGCGGCGCACAGAATCTTGGCTACCGAGAGGGAGAAGAGGAAGAGTAGCCGGCGCCGGCCCAGGGGATGGGGCGCCAAAAACTCCGGTATCCTCCCGATTCCGCCCACCTGCAGGACCAGAGCCGCCCTGTCGGGGGGAGAGGAAAATGAAATGGAGCATTCGATGGGAAGAGGCAGGCTGAGGCTGGCTGCGGCGCTGAGAAAGGCGCTGCGCAAAACCCACTCCCCTTCGGGATCCAGCGCATCTTTTTTGAAGCTTTCGGCCTGAAAAGAGGCGAAATGCGCCATCCGGGGAACGGTATTAAAGGGGGAATGGCCGAGGGGGTTTTCCAGCCCCCTTTCCATCGCATCCAGAAACTCCCAGAAGCCGAAGGGGTGCGGAGCGGAATCTGCGGCGAAACACGCCAGGTTCATAAAGGATTCGAACTTCTTCACGGGCACTTCGGCTCTGTCGTCGGAAGAGGAAAAGGTCCAATAGCCGTCTTCGTAAGAAGAGGAAACGGAGCCCAAAGCCCCTTTCAACGCCTTCATTATCCCGCTCTCCTTTATGGAGAGGGCAGTGGCGATTTCGTAGCCGCAGGAGCTGAGGGAGAAGTCCCTGCACGTCCTCGCGTCATCCAGCACGTTCAGGATCGCGCTTCCCGCACTTTGGTTGAGAAAGTAGCAGAACACCGATCCGGTGGGAAAGCAGAGAGGAAAGTCCGAAAGGAGGCAGGGAAGATAGACCCCCATGAAGATCGTGGAGGCCGCCTCGGGCCAGGAGAGGGAATTTAAGGAGGGCTTGGGGAGGGGGATTCGGATGTCTGCAATGCCCCACTTCGCGCCTTCCTTTTTTATCTGCCCTATGGGTATGAGATTGTCAAAAGCATCCTTGACGGTGGCAATTTTTCCGCCGTGGCTGTCCGGCTTGAAATTAACTTCCCCTACCCTTCGCACAAGATCCTTTAGCTTTTTTAAGGGGCGAATCGCGTCCCCTTCGGCTATGGCTACAGGCGCAAAGCTCTTTTCAGAGGCGAAGCCCATGACGATCTTTTTGCCGGGAAGAGTGCAAAAGCCCACCCCAACCCCAAGTCCCAGGCGCAGGGGGCGCACCTTGAGGGGGAAAGACACGGGCTTCAAAGCGAATCTTTGGGCCAAAAGCCTCATTGTCGTTCCGGCCTTCGCCTGGCCGGCGGAAAAGGCATTCTCAGTTTTCATCGCTCTTCATCTGCACGGAAAATCCGAGCTCCTTTTTCGCTTTGGAAATGGAGGGGGAAAACCAGAACTTCTCACAGTTGCCGTTTGAGCTAAAGGAGCGGGTGATGCACTTGTCCAGATACAGGACGCCTGAGAGGTGATCGGTTTCATGCTGGAAGATGCGAGCCGGCCAGCCGTGGAGTTTTTCCACCCTCTCTTTCCCCTCCGCATCCTCCCACCTGGCCTCGATGTCGAGGTAGCGGCCCACTACGGCCTGGTAGCCGGGAAGAGAGAGGCATCCCTCGTAAAAATAGGCTTTCTTGGAGGTTATGGGCTTATAGGAAGGGTTGAGGGCTACAAAAAAGGGAAATTCGGCAAATTCCCTCTCGTCTTTCTTCCCCCCTCTTTCCATGTGCCCGTCCTCCTGGAGCTCCCCTTCCACTCCGCGCCTTCGGGCGCCGGAGACGTGGTCTTCCATTATGGCAAAAGACAGGGGGATTCCCACCTGTGGGGCGGCCAGGCCCACTCCGGGCTTTGAAAGCATGGAGGATCTCATGGCGCGGATGAGCCTGTCAAAGGTCTGCGGGGCTATTTGCCCTTCCCATTTTCCGCATATTTTCCTCAAGACGGGATCGCCTATCTCCACTATCGCCAAGCTCTTCCACTTGGCCCTCTTAACTGTCTTTTCAATGATTTTCGTAAGGCTTTCATCTACAGCCATTTGCGCGCAAATCCTTTCAGAAACAATTAAAGCCTATTTTACTAGTTCAGAGGGGAGGGCTTTTGATGGGGCTTAATGAGGTAAACATACAATAAGTGTGGAACGGCCGGAAACGAGGCACACGGGGAGGAAAATGGAAGCGGGTTTCGAAGGGGCCGGCGCCATTGTCACAGGAGCCGGCAGCGGCATAGGCAGGCTCATAGCCGAAAAACTGTCCCAGAGGGGAGCAAAAGTCGCCGTGTGGGATATAGACGGCCCTGCCGCCGCGGAGACCGTAAAAGAGATAAGGGACATAGGAGGGGAGGCGGGGGCCTTTAAAGTCGATTGCGCAGACTTTAAAAGCGTCCTGCGCGCCGCAGGGCCCACCATGTCCTTCCTCGGACACTTAAACATCCTTGTCAACAATGCGGGAGTGGTGGCCGGAAAGCGGTTTGCCGATCTCAAAGAGAGGGAAATAGAAAGGGTGTTTAGCGTCAACTCCCTCTCCCTTTTTTGGACCAACAAGGCCTTCCTGGGGGAGCTGGAAAAGTCCCGCAGGGCCGTGACTGTGACCGTGGCATCGGCCGCGGGGCTTATAGGCAGCGCAAGGCTCACAGCTTACAGCGCCAGCAAGTTCGCCGCCGTGGGGTTTACTTCATCTCTGAGAAACGAACTGAAAAAAGAGGGGTCGCACGTAAGGACGCTGCTCGTGTGCCCCTTCTACATAAGCACCGGGATGTTTGAGGGCGTAAGGACGAAAATTCCGGAGCTCCTGCCCATCCTGCGCCCGGAGAAAGTGGCGGATGAAATTGTAAAAGCCATAAGGCTCGGGCGGCAAAGGCTGATCCTCCCTCCCTTTGCGGCCCTGGCGGGGTTTGCAGCCAACTGCCCTCCGCCTCTGGCTGACAGGCTGGAAAATGTTTTCGGCATCAATTCGTGCATGGATGACTTTACAGGAAGGAAAAAGGCAGATGAATGAATCTAGCTCCAGGACGATAGACGAAACGGTAGAAAAAATGAACCGGAGCTTTAGGGACCAGGAGTGCCTGCCCATGGCCCACAGGGCTTCGCAGCTGTGCGCTCTGAGGAGGATGCTGAGAGACAACGCCGAAGAGCTGTGCGAGGCGGTGCATAGGGACCTGGGCAAGCCCCGCGAAGAGACCCTGATGATGGAGATAGGGCTTATCATAAACGAAATAAACTACGTGCTCCCCAGGATGCGGTGCTGGTCCGCCAGGCGCTACATGCTCCCCCCCTGGACCACTTGGCCGGCCTGCAGCTGGACCAAGTGCGAGCCTGAGGGGGTGGCCCTCATAATTTCCCCCTGGAACTACCCGCTCCTTCTCTCTCTCGAGCCCATGGTGGATGCCATAGCGGCAGGCTGCCCCGTCATCTTGAAGCCCTCCGATCTCTCCCCCAATACGAGCAAAAAGCTGGAAGAGCTTTTGAACCAGTACATGGACTCCAACCAGGTCCGCGTCCTGCAGGGGGGGAGGAATGTGAACCAGCACCTGCTGACCCACCGCTTTGGCAGGCTTTTCTTCACCGGAGGCAAAAAGGTGGGTTCCATCCTCATGCAGCTCGCGGCAAAGACTTTGACCCCGGTGACGCTGGAACTGGGGGGCAAAAGCCCGTGCTACGTGGGATCTTCCTGCAAAATAAAGGCTGTGGCGAGAAGGATCGCCTGGGGCAAGTTCATAAATTCCGGGCAGACCTGCGTAGCCCCCGACTACTGCCTGACGAGCGAGGAGCTGGCAGAGCCCCTGGCCGAAGAGATAAGAAAGGCGTGCGAAAAGTTCTTCGGGCCCGACCCCAAAGAGAGCGAGAGCTACGGGAGAATCGTAAACGCCCGCCAGTTCGACAGGCTTGTCTCGCTTTTGCCCTCCTCCGACCCTCTGGCCGGCACCCTGGCAAGCGGGGGATCTTTCGACAAAGACGATCTCTACATATCTCCCACGGTGCTGGTGGGATCCGACCCCTCCTGCAAGGCCATGCAGGAGGAGATCTTCGGGCCGGTGCTGCCGATAGTGTGCGTAAAAGACGCGGTGGAAGCCATAGATTTTATAAACGACAGGCCGCACCCTCTCGCACTTTACGTGTTCGACCTGAACCCGAAGATACAGAAAATGTTTGAAAAGAGGACGCAGAGCGGATCTTTGGAGTTGAACGTCACTTTGGCGCAGCTCTCTTCCAGCCGCCTTCCCTTCGGGGGGGTAGGGGCCAGCGGCATGGGGCACTACCACGGCAAAGCCGGATTTTTGGAGTTCAGCCACACCAAGAGCGTCATGGCAAAACCCCTCTGGCCGGAGACTTTGAGGTTTGTCATGCCCCCCTACGACAAGCTCAAAGACGCCCTGGTATCCTTCGTGAGCAATACGCCCTTCGAAAGGTAGGGCTTAAAGGAAATAAAAAGGGGCGCCTTCGGGCGCCCCTTTTTCTATTGCAACTCTTCCTTTACTTCAGGGAGTTGTTGTACTTTTCCACAGCCATGCGCCTCTTGGACTTGGCGAGGTTGTCTTCGATTATGCCTTTGAGCGCCTTGGGGGCGTCGGGGTTGGCCTTGAGCCAGGCCTCTCCTGCCTCGACCACTTCTTCGCTGGGGGCGTTGTAGGGGTAGAGGCTGTAGTAGCTCACGCAAGAGCCGAGAAGGGTTTCGGCCATGTGGAAGGTCCTCTTGCTCCAGATGGAATTGATGTTGTCAAAGTAGAGGTCGACGTAGGGCTTGTAGAGCTCGGGGTCCTCGTCTCCCGCAAAGCCCTGCACCACGCAGGCCAGCTGGGAGTTGGTGAGGTTCAGGTTGTTGATGGCCTGATCCCACGCCCACGCCTTGGCTTCCTTGGTAGGCTGGATGGCCCTGGCCTTGTAGGCAAACTCCTTGTTCTGCAAAGATTCGTCCATGGAAAGCTGCTGGTCTATCTCGTTTTGGTCCACCGCTCCGACATGGGCCAGAGCTATCACGATGCTCCAACGCATGTTGTTGTCGACTTCGAGCCCGGGCAGGGTTACGGAGCCGTCGAGCAGGCCCCTCGCGGTGCTCTCGAAGGAGGGATCGGAGCCGAGGGTGAGGTAGGCCGTGACCAGCTGGAACTGGCGGTCGCTTCCGGCTTCGGCTGCGGAGGCCATCTTCCAGAGCCTCTTTCCGGCATCTTCGAGCATCTTGCCCTTGATGTCGGAAGGAACGTACTCCTGAACCGCGATGAGCAGGTTCTTGAGCATGGTGCTGAAGACCGTGGACTGGGTCTCGGTCTCGAGCTGGGAGAAGATGACGTTCACAAACTTCTCTGCAGGGTATTCTCCGTCGCGGGTCATATCCCACAGGGCCAGGCAGGTTATGGCGCGGGCGAGGGGATCTTCGAAATCGGCTATGTGCTTCTCGAGGAAGGAGAGGGAGGCCGGGTCGAAGCGGAGCTTGGCGTAGGTGAGGTCCTCGTCGTTTATGAGGATGAAGTCAGGCCTCTTTTGCCCTTCTATCTCGAAGAGTTCGGTCTCGGCTTCAGGCTTGATTTCCGCATCGAACATGCAGTCCCTCTTGACGGCGCCCCTGTCGTCCAGGTTGTAGAAGCCCACTTCGATCCTGTGGGGGCGAAGGACCCCGTTGCCGGCGGAAGGCTTCTGCTGGATCTTGAAGCTGGTGATGATGCCGTCGGGGTCGGTTTCGAGCTCGGTGACGAGGGTGTTGATCCCGCTGGTCTCGAGCCAGAGCTTGGCCCAGGAATCCAAATCCTTGCCGCTGGAAGCGTTGAGCTCGGAAAGAAGGTCGTGGAGGGTGGCGTTGGAATAGGCGTGGGCGAGCAGGTAGGCGTTGATGGCCCTGAAGAAGTTCTCCCTGCCGACGTATGCCATGAGCTGCTTTAGAACCGAAGCGCCCTTGGCGTAGGTGATGCCGTCAAAGGCGACCTCGGTGTCGGAAATATCGTTGATATCGGCAACGATGGGGTGGGTGGTGGGCAGCTGGTCCTGCTCCTGGCCCCAGTTCTTTTCGCCGCAGGCGAAGGTCGCCCACTCGTCCTTCCACTCGGTGGCTTCGGCGGCGCACAGGGTGGACATGAACTCCGCGAAGGATTCGTTGAGCCAAAGGTCGTTCCACCACTTCATGGTGACAAGGTCTCCGAACCACATGTGCGCCAGCTCATGCAGGAGGCTGGTAATCCTCCTGTCTTCCAAGGCCCCGGAGACCTTGGACTGGAAGACGTAAGAATCCCTCACGGTGACGTTGGCTATGTTCTCCATGGCCCCGGCATTGTATTCGGGCACGAAGATCTGGTCATACTTTCCGTAGGGATATGCCACGCCCCAGCACTGGGAGTAGAAGCGGAAGCCCTTCTCGGTCTCGTCGAAGATGTAGGAGGCGTCCTTGCCGAGGCTGTCTTTGATGGACTGCCTGCAGTACAGGCCCAGGTCCATGTGCTTTCCGTCGATGAGGCGGGTGACCTTCCATCCGGCGTAGGGGCCGGCTATGAGGGAGGTCAGGTACGTCGACATCACAGGGGTGGTTTCAAACGTCCACCTGTCCACGCTCTCCACGCCCTTGGAAGTCGTACCCTTTTCGGTGTTCCTGTCCAAAGTGACCCTGTTGGCGGGCTTGGTGGTGGAGAGCACGGTCCAGGAAGTGGGGGAATCTATTACAAAGTTGAAAGTGGCCTTGATGTCCGGCTGGTCGAAGCAGGCGTAAACCCTTCTGCAGTCCATCACTTCAAACTGGGAATAGAGGTAAATCTTGGAGTCTGTGGGATCTACAGAGCGGTGCAGGCCCTCTCCGGTGTGGGAATAGGGGCAGAAGGCCTTCACCGTTACCACATTGTGATCGGAGAGGCCGGTCAGATTAATCCTGCCCTCTTCCACGGCGCTGTCAACGTCTATGGCTTCTCCGTTCAATTCTACCGAGGTGACTTTTTTAGCTATCAGATCCAAAAAGGTAGAAGGCTGGTTCGCGTCAAACTTTATGGTGGACTGAGAGAAGAAGAACTCTTCCCCGCGGGTGATGTCCACGTAAACGTCGTATGAGACGTTCTTTATGGCTTCGGATCGCGCTGCGGCCTCTACCCTTGTCAAAGTCATTCCTGGCATTGTCACTCCTTATTGAAAACGAGTTATTTTGTTGTACCGACCGAACTTACGGCTGGAATGATTATGGGCTTCCTCTGGGTATTTCTCCCCAGATATGCGCTCAAGCTGCGCTTTAGCTCCTGCTCTAGCTTCTTTGTGTTCTTCTCTCCTCCCTGCATTTCCGCTCCGACCGCATCGGAGGCTATGGCTTGAATCTTTTTCAGGTCGATTTCGCGCTGCAACAGGGGACTGGCGGAAACGCTGACTTCTCCTACAACTTTACACTTCTTTAGATCGACTGGCACAAAGGCGGAAACGTAGCCGTCGGTGCTAAGCAGGCGCCTCTTTTCCAGCTCCTCCTCGCTTACTTCTCCCACGCTCGATCCGTCCACGTACACGTACTGGCAGGGGACGGACCCCACGATGGAGGCCTTGGACTTGTACAGATCCACTACGTCCCCGTTCCTGGCGAGTACCACGTTTTTGGGATCCACTCCGGTCTTTATGGCTATAAGGCCGTTGGCCAGCTGGTGGCGGGCCTCCCCGTGGATCGGCATGGCGTTTCGCGGCTGGACGATGTTGTACATGTACAGCAGCTCTCCTTCGTCTGCATGTCCGGAGACGTGGATGGAGGCGTTGTCCCTGTTGACCACCCGGGCGCCGAGGTTTACGAGCTTATTTATGATTCCGTAAACTTCCTTCTCATTTCCGGGGATGAGGGAGCTGGCCATGATCACGGTGTCGTTGTCCCCCACTTCGATGTCCCTGTGTTCGCCGTTGGCGATCCTGCCCAGGGCGGCGAGAGGCTCGCCCTGCGAACCCGTGCAGATGTAGACGAGCTGGTTGTCTCTGTACTTGCCTATGTCCTTTATGTCCACGACCGCGCCCTTGGGGAGCTTGAGGTAGCCGAGATCGGCTGCGATCTGCATGTTTCTGACCATGCTCCTTCCCACAAACACCACGTGCCTGTGGTACTTGCAGGCTATATCTACGACCTGCTGGACCCTGTGCACGTGGCTGGAAAAGCTGGCCACGACGATCTTCCCTTTGGCCTGGGAGAACGCCAGGTCCAAGGCGGGGGCTACGGAAATCTCGGGCTTCACAAATCCGGGAACCTCGGCATTAGTGGAGTCCATCATCAGAAGGTCCACTCCCTCTTCCCCTTCCTTGGCGAAGGCCCTGAGGTTTGTCAGGCGCTTGTCCAGGGGGAGGGGGTCTATCTTCATGTCGCCGGTATCAATGATCTTGCCGGCGGGAGTGTTGACCACGACGGCCAAGGCGTCCGGGATGGAGTGGGTTACGGCTATAAAGCTCAGATCGAACGCTCCGGCCTTGACCTCCTGACCGTCTTTGACCTCTATGCATTTAGGCTTCAGCTTGAATTCTTCGCACTTGGCCTGCACCAGGGCGAGGGTGAGCTTGGATCCGATGAGAGGGATGTCGGGCCTCTCCCTGAGAAGGTAGGGGACCGCCCCAATGTGGTCTTCGTGCCCGTGGGTGAGGACGAGGGCCTGGATCTTGTCGAGGCGGGGGCGGATATAGTCGAAGTCCGGAAGTATCAGGTCAACTCCGGGCTGTTTTTCGGAGGGAAAGAGCACTCCGCAGTCAATCAGGAGGATCTGGCCGTTGTACTCTATCGTGTTCATATTCCGGCCGACTTCTCCGAGGCCCCCCAGGGCCACAACCCTCATTGATCCGCGCTTGTAGGCGGGAGGGGCTATCAATTCTTCGTCAGGCTTTTTCTTGAGGAAATCCGACTGCTTTCTCGATATGGGCTTCCTGCGGGTTCTGTTGGTTTTTTCGGCAGGCTGAGGCCTGCTGCTAGGTTTCTTTATCACAATTCCTTCTTTTCAGAGATTACTCGCCCTCCTGTTCGTCATTCGATCGGGCGCACAATCCCTCTGCTGTCATTATTCTTTCGAGGATTTCATCCTCGCTTTTATCCTCGGCATCTATCTGCGGGTTCTCCCCGGATGTTGCAGAGACATAGTAAAGGCACGCATCTATGTCGTTTATGTCCTTGTCCAATGCCCGGGACAATACAAGACGGTAGATATCTAGCTGCAGGAGCTTTTCCTTCCTATCCTTGCCCCTCGGCATTTTGCCCGTTTTCCAATCCACAATAGTGAGCTTGAAGTTGAGATCTCCGCCCTTCAAATTGCCCTTGAAAACGGCATCCATTTTTGCCGTAATGGGATCGGAAATCCCGGGAACCTGCACGGTATACGCCTTTTCAACGCTGTATACCTCGCGGGCCGGCCATTTGGAAGCAAGAAAAACTTCTTGCCACTTGGCTATCTCGTCTTTATTTTCACCGTCAATCTTACCCTGTTTGTTATTGGAAGGATCTAACTGTGCGGCGGCCCATTCGTGAAATTCAGTTCCGGCCTCAGCCGCTTTCTTCGACGAGTGAGGCATTGGTCTCAGAATGGAATTAAGCGCCTTGTCCGGATCCGCCAAAAAGTCCTGTAAGGCAGTCCCGGAAAGGCTTTTAGTCCTTTCCACTCTGAGAGCTCTATTTTGCAGTTTTGAAACACGCAGAAGTCTTTGGGCCTTGTTTAAGAGCTCTCCGCCGTTCCATTCATTTTCAGGTCGTCTAGAAATTTGAATTGCAAAATCTCTGCTCTTCTCAAGAATGTTTCTGCACCCTTTTTCCTTAATTTGCAGCGGCCATGCGTACTCATCTTCTTCTCTCACTTCAGGCGGGAGCTTGAGCTGGCTTTCTAAAGCTTTTTTCAGTTTTTCCCCTGTGGAGTAGATAGCAAATCCATGCTCCTTCGTGGAAGAGGCATTTATCCCTTCATTCCATTCCTCACTATTGGCAGAGCTATCAGTATTTGTACAGCAATTGCCCGTCAAAATGAAATTGACGGCATCTACCCAAAACATGCCGGTGCAGGTGGTTTTTCTTAAATTGTCTACTTTAAAGTCAGAATTGCCCGTTACCTGAGAGACGAGCAGTAGATCGCCTTTTGTTCTTGTCATGGCTACATAGCTAGTATGTGCTTCTTCGACTTCATCACGCCGTATTTCTGCGTGACAGAGGGCGTCGATACGTTCCGAAAGTTCTTCAACAGTTAAGTCGGATAAATCATTAAAAGCCTTGCAGGCTTCTTGATATCTCTCATCACAATCATTGAGATCCGCCCTTTGGTTCTGCGGAATTTCACTGCAGGAATTAATCCATGTCTGTTTCCAGAAGTTGTTTTCCCCCAAAAATCCATCTTCGCGAAAACTTAGTTCTTGTGAAGAAGTGTTTCCCCGTTTTGGAACTCCGTCCATACCAACCACGGCAACTGCGTCCCACTCCAAGCCTTTAGCCTGATGAATTGTCATCAACTCCACAGTCCCGTTTTCACCCGACGCATTTTGATTGTGATCTTTTTCATAATCGGAAAGCCATGTTAAAAAGCCCTGAAGAGACGGAGTTTGATTGCCTGCAAGATCAGACTCATAGCTCCTTGCAGCTTCCAAGGCATCATCTAAAGTCAATTTTTCGTAAGGTAGCCTTCCGAAAAATTCTGCAATTCCTACATCCGCGTTGAAATCTAGAACGCTCCATGCAGTGGATACTGTGGCCTCTATTCCTTGAGGAATCGCAGCTTTTACAGCGTGCATATCATCCTTGAACTTCTCAAGAATTTTAATGTCGCTGTTTTTGCATAATTTTTTAAAGCTCTCTGATGCTCTCTCCAAATACAAATCCAGATATAGCGGAAGTGTAACGAGAGGCTCGGGACTTAATGAATTGCTTTTAGCTTTGCTATCTTCCGTGTTGAGTTTACGGCCCAAAGACTTGTTAAGATCGCTGTTCTTCTTTTTTACTTCTTCAGCCAGAACATGTAGCCCTTCCATGGATAGCCCGTATCTTGGAGAGGTGAGGAGGTATTCGGTATCATAAACGGCAAACGGATCTGAACAAACGGCTAGGAAATACGTCAAATCCCTGGATATCGGATTTTCAGCATCGAAGGTCGCCTTCCCGGTAAGTATGCAACGGATGCCCTTTTCTTCAAGCAAGTCCCTATACGCCGGCAAGTCATTATTATTGCGTCCAAGAACTGCTATCTTCTTCTTCTGATAATCTTCTTCGTTTACAAATTCCCAGATGGCTCGAGGTCCGTAATTTTCCTCGTTCCCATCTTTATAGGCAAGGGCACAAATTTCTTCGTCATTTTTCTCCGCAGGTAGCGGCTTAAGACTTAGTTGATCTTCTCTGTCAAGGTGCAGTCCAGTAATGCAATTAGCAAGATTGACTACTCTTTCCCTGTTTCTGAAAGTAGTGGATAAAGAAAGTTCATTGCCCTGTGCCTTACTTACTCCGAAGTTATTTCTAAAATAGTCAAAAGCTCCAGGCGCGCTTCCGCGGAATCCATAGATAGCCTGTTGGGGATCTCCCACTGCCGTGACATAAGTTGAATCGCCATCCCCAAACAACTTTTTCAATAGAAGGCCCTGGGTATGGTTAGTATCCTGGTACTCATCCAAGAAAACATATTTGTATTTGTCTCTGTAGAATTGCGCTATACCGGTCACTGTGACCAACTTCAGCGCATAAAGGGTAAAATCTCCAAATTCAGCTAAGTTTTCCTTTTGCTTTACTTCGCTATACTTTTCTGACAAATCAATTACAAGATCGCGAAGACGCGCTTCGCAAATGAGCGTTTCTATATTTGTAATGATGGTTTTTACTCGGGTTAGTTCCTTTTTTGCTTTATCATGCGCATTCTTGGCTTCTTTCACCAGATTTTTTTGTTCTTGAGCTGCTTCATTGTCTTTATTGGTCCGCTTTTCCTTTTCGCAAATTTCTATCTCTGTTTCTTTTTGTTTTTGAAGTAGCTCATTAAGTTTTTTCAGCCATTTAGTATTCCAGTCTCTGACTCCCCGCAATGCAGAGCTGAAATCCAAATGATCTTCATCTATAAGGAAATTTAAGACCTGTCCAGAAAATTTTTTAATGCTTGTCTGCAGATCCTCAGAAAAAGAATCGGCCTTGTGAATGAGGGAAGGAAGTGGAAAATCAGGATACTCAGTTGCAATGTCATTATAACAGCGGTTTATGAGGTCATAGTTGTCCTCGCATACCTGCGCTATACATTGATAAATTCCGGCAGGACTTAAAAGGGACATTTGCGGGTTGATTCCAATTAAAAGCCCATTGTCTCTAACTATCCCCTGTATGAAGGCATCATATGTTTGAACTCGAATAGAACCTTGCTCAGGTCCTAAATATTCTTCCAAGTTTCCGATTTCTTCGGAAGGCAGTTTTGTTGTCGCTTCCTTCGCTTCCTTTAAGATCTTTTCCGCAAGTTCCACTGCTTTGTTTTCCAACTCTCGCGTTGCTTTTACTGTAAAAGTAAGTCCCAATATATTTTGCGGAGGAATCTCCTTAGAGTACCTAAGTGCCAATATCCTGCGCACAAGAGTTGTTGTTTTTCCACTCCCCGCACCGGCTATCACTAGCAGATGCTTTACATCAGAATCAATTACCTTAGTCTGTTCCGGTGTCGGCTTATTTTCACTCTCGATTTTTTTGAGTATATCGCTGAAAGGTTCTTTTGATCGACTTGATTTAGATTTTTCCATCTTACTCATTTCCCTCTTCGGACTTGCTCTCACACATACCGTAAATTGTCATTGCTCTTTCAATAAGGTGCTCATCGCTCTCTTTGCCATCCTTAATTTCTCTCATTTGCAGCCGGTCGGAACAGATATATCTGACTGCAAAGAAGAACTTGGAAAGCATATAAAACACCCAAGGGAGCCAGCTCTTCAAGTCCCCTTTGCTATTACCTTCAGGAAGCTGATTTCGTAGGATTTGCAATACGCGGTTAGTAGTATCATCAGGTATCTTCGGCATGTGGCCTGTTATTGGATTGGCATTACTCTTTGTGCAGCGATCCATAGGGCACGCATTTAATCCTCCATTGCTTTCGTCAAATATGCAGGGTTGGAAATAATATCCATAATTTGCAAGCTGCACTTTATCTTTATCTTTATCTGTTGCAGGATAAACTTCGCGCTCTAGGGAAAAAATCATAGACCTCTGAACATATCCCTCTTTAAACTGCGAAGATCCTTCCTTGTGGCTAAAGTACAGAAGCAGTTGATAGCAAAGAAGCTGTAAATCGGAGACATTGCCAATTCCATTAAAATGATTGTGTCCGGTTTTGTAATCCACTACAAAAATCTCTCCAGTTTTTCTGCGTTCAATCCTATCTATAGTTCCGCTGAGGAGAATCTTTGTATCTTTTATTGAACTTAAATTATCGAAGTTACCCAGAACTTCTAAAGCTTCTATAAATTCCTGGAACGTAATCTCACCGAACTCATCAGTATTTTTTGCGATCTTAAAAATATCTTCCAGCGTGACAGTTGCTTCGAAGTGCTGTTCCGAGAAGACCTCTTCCACTCCTTCCGGATTGGACGGAGTGGCAACACCGATTAAGTAAGTAGCCAGGTTATCCATAGCCCTCTGGGCCCTTCTCTGAAAATCAGACTGTTCCAGAGGGGATAACTCAAGATCCTCCTTTTGCAGTTCCCTAAAACTGCCCATTAATCTCTCTGCAAGACTTTCCGGATTCTCAGCATATTCCTTTGCAAGATTTTCGGGATGTCTGCCATAAGCATCCGTGATCTGCTGTGCGCACTTATGGACGTTTGTGCCAAATCGCGCTTGGGGCACAGACTTTGTAGGCCCCGAGTATCGTGAGCTGTCCAGCACTCTTCTCATAGTGTCATTCCATATTCCCTCTACCTGAGAGGGGCTTATTTTTATCTCTGCATCTCTTTCGATACCCTCCGATGCCGATACTTTCCTCATAAAATTCCAACACTTTGGATCTGCGCTTTTAACGTTGGCTTTCGAGGTCAAAAAACTCAGAGCATATGCAGCATCTGAGGCATCTGACTCCCAACCGTCCTTTTCTGCCTCCACTAATTTGAGCCTGCAGTAATCCGCAAGTCCCTTTAGGGTATTGCATCTAAGTTCTGGTTCTGACAATTTAATTTTGCATTTTTCCCATTTACTGCGCGTATCGCTCTGGGCATCCTGAAAAACGTTCAAGAGCTGATAAGGAGTGTGCGTATCGTTATTTACTGCCACAAATGCAGTCTTACTTGTCGGATCTCCGCAAGTTCTTGTAGAGGCCACTAAAAATGCCCTGAGGTATGAGCACTTATCTTGAATGGAATATCTGGACTGAAGAGAGTCGCCTCCCTTGCTTGGAAGACAATCTGGAGCAATTCGCTCCACTTCACCAGCTGTTACAGTCGCCTCCAAAAGGTGTATGAGGAACAAATCATCTACAGCTGATTTATTCCACTCCCCTTCTTGCAGATCTGCTATCCAGACTTTTTTATAGTGCTTTGATTGTACGCCTGAGGGGGAGGAAAGAGTGATTTTGTCATTTTTCGGTGCTACAGAAGCTAGGGAATCCGACTCGATATACGCTTTTGAAACTCTTTCGCAAAACTCCGGCACGGTTTCCTCATCCGTGGAAATGTCAGCAAGATGCTGCAGGCGAATAAGTTGATCCAGCCATAAGTTTATTTCATCAGATTCCGGCCCCCCTTCGAGAGCAAGTTTCTGCCATGAATTTGGATCCTCTGAATGAGACTGGCCGCACCCTTCCCAAAGCTTGCAAAAAAGCTCCGGGATGTCATCCGCACTCTGTTTTGCATCCTCTAAAAGCTCAAATAGCTGATCAAACATCCATCCATGTATTGATAATTTGCCGCCCTTCTTTTCTTCCCTGTCACCAAAAAGATTTCTAAAAATAGCTTCCCTTTCCTCAGGGTAAACCAATAGAAATGCGAAAAAGGAATTCAGATTCTTATCTTCAAATTCTTTTTCTTCTAGATCTGCCCAACTCCTGAACTCCGGGAATAATTGCAACGTTCTGTCGTACTCTTCCCCATCAGATTTTCCAGAAGAGGCGAGAGGCGAAAGAATGCACTGGAGGGTGTTTCTTACCATGAACAGGTCCGAAGTATTTGTCTTCTTTGAGGCCAATAAGGGGGATTTTAGCGCATCTTCAGCAAGAGTATAGGAATCCTTGCACATCTGTCCTAAAATCCGCTCGTCAGACATGTGTGCGGCATAATAGGACAGCTGCATAAGCGCTAGCATCCCTTTAACAACTTGGCTATCTTTAAGTGCTTCATCGCTGACCGTAGTGTATCTAAAGGGAATGCGATCTTTTAATAATCTTTTTCCAACTTTGCGCAAAAATATATTGCTGTTCGCTATTATGGCCAGATCTCCCCAGGACTTCTCTTCTTCCTTTTTCCCGGAAATCATATAATTCATGATCTCATGCTCAAGGAAATCCAGCTCTTCCTCCTCATTTTCAGCAATTTTGCACTCAAAATAATCCGAGATTGCCAAATCGGGCAGAGGCAAAGGCTTTCCGGGGCGCTTGGGAACAGGACCGAGTGCAAACCAGGATCCTATATTATTTGACACGTTGCAGAGAAACTCGGTTTCCGACGCCTTCCCATACTCACTTTCCAGCAGATAGGATTGGCATTCAAACTCTTTACCTGATTCCAGAATGGAAAGGACATCCGGAAAAGCCCCTTTGTAACCCTGTACGGATTCGTCGTCATTGCCGACGAAAATAACGGGCACGCCTTTCAGATGAAGCTCTTTTAGGAGGTAAAAAGTCGCCAAATTCAAATCTTGGCAGTCATCTACAACAATGAATTTCGGAAGACAGCCTTTTGCAACCTTTTCATCCCTGATTTGTTTCCTGCATTCAAGCAGCATGTAGGAATTGTCATAAAAGCCGGGATACTGAGACTTTACTTTATCCGCATATTCTTTTCGCAGTTTTTGTACCATATCCCACGTCAGTTGGGCGCGCTTTTTACTGTTTGCATCGGAAATATAATCCGCATAGTTTTTCATGTCTGCGCTGGTATCAATCGCCAGCTCGTTGAATCGGGCAAAAGTCTCTCTGAGTTTGGTTATAAATCCCGAGGTCATAAAAACCTCTTTAAATTTCTCATATGTCGTGCCCGGTTCGCTGAGGTCTGACAATTTCAGATACTCTTCAAGTTCACGATCCCGATCGCGGTCAGCCTGGTTTTTCACATAGTCCACGTGATCCTGAAGCACTTCTGCAACAAGCTTCGCCTGCGTAGTAGCATCCAGGAGACGTACCCCTTCTTGGGCTTCTTCAAGTATGGCAAAGGCTAAAGCATCGGGGGTCTTAACGGGTCTGGATTCCGTTGAGTACACTCCCCTCTTTGTACTCAAAACATCTTTCAGGACCTCGTAACTGGCCATGTCTGCGGATTCCCGATTCCAGGGAGCCACAATGAAAGCTTTCCCCTCCCTGACAAACTCTGGATAACTCGTTAAAATCGCCTTGCATAAGGTAGTCTTCCCTACCCCGCATCTTCCTGAAAAGCGGACTGCGCCGCCCTTTTCAATAGTCTCCCGCGCCTTTTCAACTGCCTCGTCTAAACTTAGAGAATCGGACATAGTCCCCCTTCGACATGCACTTGCAAAATATTCTACTTATGAAGAGGTATAAAAAACGGCAAAAAAACAGTTATCCGTAATCGACTACATTGAAGGCGAAGAGCGGCCCTTTTCCCAGCTCCGCTTCAATGCCAGGGATGCAGTGGCGTTCTGCCAGCTTCCCTATATGCATATGCCGGAGTTCATCCCGAAATTTGTTGAAAAAGGGGATCTGGACGCCTTCTTCAACCAGGAGGCGTCCTGGAATTTTGAGTCCCCTGTAGGGGAAGACGTGCCGCCCTCAGTCCCCCAACCGCACTCAAAATCCCTCGCCAAGCCCACTGCGGTCCCCCTGAAAGATCTTTTAAAGCGGGAGCTCTACCCAGCTATGGTCTACGACGTAGTCAATCCGGATCTCTGCATAGACATGGTCAGAGCCCTGGGGGAAAGCCCGAGGTTCAGGGAAGTCAGGCTTTCAAACCTCATAGAGCCGGAAGACAAAAGCGATCCTGAGAGGTTTTGCGCACTCACAGCTGACCTTGGAAACGGAGTCCTGTTCATATCTTTCCGCGGCACGGACAGCACCGTGCGCGGCTGGAAGGACAACTACGAAATGGGGTTCCTATGCCCCGTGCACTCGCAGAAAGTGGCCGCGGCCTACTTTTCCCAGCTCCTTCAGTCCTGGCACGGGGCCGTGATACTGGGGGGGCATTCCAAGGGAGGCAACCTCGCCATCTACGCTTCCAGCGTCTGCCCCAAAGAAGTGCAGGACAGGATTTTGGCCATTTACTCTTTGGACGGTCCGGGATTCAATCCGGAATTTCTGCAGACGGAGGGGTTTAAGAGGATAGAGCCCAAGATTCACAAAATCGTGCCTGAATTTTCCTTTATAGGCTCCCTCCTCCAGTCCCCCGTCCACTACTCCATAGTCAAGTCCAACGCCTCGGGGATAAAACAGCACTATCCCATAAGCTGGCAGTTTAAAAAGAACCTGCAGTTCAACACAGCCGAAAAGATCGCCCCCCTGGCCGCTTATATAGGGGACACTTTTAACAAATGGATAAACAAGTACGATGCGGCGGGAAAGAAAATTTTCATAGACACCCTCTTCGACTCTTTGGCCGCCGCGGGCTATAACGACTTTGAAGACATCTTTTCGGATTTCAAATCCGCCCTCCCCAAACTTTACAGGCAGTTTCGCACCCTGCCCCCGAGCCTCAGGGAGGCTATGATCCAGTTCTTTCAGGATTTGGCCAACATCGCCTTTTTTCAGCTCCCCGTCATAAAAGCCTTCGCCCGCAGGGAAGTTGCATCCAAAGACTAAGATAGGAAGCATGAGCGATAGAGTCGAGGCGCTGGTGGGGATGATTTGCGTCCTCATCGGCCTGGTAGGGTCTGTAGTGATCGCCCTCCACGATCTGGTGTTTAGGGGAGGGACGAGGCTGCTCGGTTTGGCTGCGATAGTGTCTGCAATATGCCTGTTTATAGATTTTTGGGTCTGGGTCGGGACATACAACCAGGTTCCCCGCAAGCACAGGGTAAAAGTAAAAAAGAGAAAATACTGAATCAAAAATCCCAGACTAAGTCTGGGATTTATTTTTTAATTGGCGAACTACTTGGCTACGTCGCCGACTGTCACAGAGAGGGTGGCGTGATCGGATCCGCTGCTCTGGGCTATAGCCTTCCCGCTCTCGGAAGCCTCAATGGAGACCTTGGAAGAAGAGCTGTTCTTGCTGGAAGAACTGGAGCTGGCAGAGGCAGAGGAGGAAGAAGTGCCGGCAGAGCTGGAGGTGGCGGCGGGGGTGCCGGCCTTGACGCTCACCACTACGGCATCCTGGGAAGCATCATACTTCTCAAGATCCTGGGAAACCTTGACATCCTCGGTCTTGGTCCAGGTGTCGGTGAAGGTGTAGCTGGTCTTGGTGCCGTCAATGTCTACGGTAGCTACGGCGGGGCCGTTGGCGGTAGCCTTCATATCGATTACCTTAGTGAAGATTTGGGCGGCCTTGGCAGCTTGGGCAGCTTCAGCCTTCTTCTGGGCTATTTCCTGTTCCTCCTGATACCTGCTGATCTTGCGGGCCAGATAGACTGAAAAACCTACTATCAGGACGGCTACGGCCAAAATGGACAAAACGAGAACCGCGACCCATTCGACTTTCGGCTCTTGGGTCTGGGGCTCTGTGCCCTGATTCTTGTCATCTGCCATATTTTCTCCTTACATTCAGAAAAATAGAGCAAAAATAATACATTGTAATCTTACCTTTTTAGGATCTTCTTTGTGAGTTTTTTACCAAAATCTAAAAAGTTAATTAATATTTAAAGTTTCCAATGCAAATGCTTTCCATTGATTTTTATTCTCTCATTTGCTATCATAATTCTCACGGATGCGTTGTTGCGCCTCCTCGGAGACCTGCCTGAGTGGTCGATAGGGGCACCCTGCTAAGGTGTTGGCGGCTCTTGCCGCCCGGGAGTTCGAATCTCCCGGTCTCCGCTTTTTAGTTCAGGCTTCCTTTTTCGGAAGCTTTTTTATTGCCTCGACGTCTTCGTACACTTTTCCGGGTTC
This sequence comes from Aeriscardovia sp., assembly GCA_017965665.1. Taxonomy (GTDB): domain Bacteria; phylum Actinomycetota; class Actinomycetes; order Actinomycetales; family Bifidobacteriaceae; genus RGIG1476. Next base: position 22,996 of record JAGCPN010000001.1, on the reverse strand, counting down.
CCTGTCCTCTTCAAAAAATTCCTCGCTTGCAGCCTCAAACCACTTCCAGTTGGACGGAAGGTCGTCCTGGTAGAAGATGGCCTGTACCGGGCACACGGCCTCGCAGGCTCCGCAGTCTATGCACTCGTCGGGATTGATGTACAAAATTCTTTCGCCCTCGTAGATGCAGTCTACGGGGCACACTTTCATGCACTCTTTGTCTTTCACGTCGAGGCAAGGGTAGGCTATGACGTAGCTCATTTTTCCTCCAATCCCACAAGAACGGGCTCAAGGGCGAGGTCGATGCCGAATTTCCCTTTGACCCCGCGCCTCACTTCATTTGCCAGAGACATTACGTCTGAGGCCCCGGCCGAGCCCCTGTTGGTTATGGCGAGGGCGTGCGAAGTCGACAGGGCCGCTTTGGCCCGAGGGTGTTCTTTCAGCGGATACCCTTTTTCAAATCCCGCATGCTCTATAAGCCAGGCGGCCGAGAGCTTGACTCCTTTAGAGGCAGGATATTTGGGGGCGGATGGGGGCAGAAGGGAGGCTGCCTGCAAAGAGACCACGGGGTTGGTAAAGAAGCTTCCGCAGCTGCAGCGGTCAAAATTGGGCGCGGCGGGCAGGGGGAGCCCCTCCAGCCTTTCGGGAGTCATGTCCTTCATAATTTTGGATTTGTAGCGCGCGGGATCTTCCAACATATTTTTGGCCCCCCTGACCGCAAGAACCGCCTTGCGGATGTTTCGCACGCTCTCCGCAGACCCCATGGGCTTTTTAAGCTGCTCGGCTACGCTTCCGTACTTTATCGGAGCAAAGCTCTCGCAGGAGAGGGAAAAAAGTGCGGAGAGAACTACGAAGCGCGAATTGGGGGCGAATGGCGATTGGGACTGGATGTCTTTTTTTATCAGAGAAGTCCTGTATCCAAATTCCATGGAAGAGCGATCCAAAACCTCCACCCTTCCAAGCTTCCTGTCCCACACCTCAACTTCCGCTACCGTTTCCGACACTTCGCTCCCGTAGGCGCCGATGTTCTGCACCACCGCCGCCCCCACAGTGCCGGGGATGCCCGATAGGCTCTCTACCCCCTGCAGGCCCATTTGGGCGCAGGAGCTGACAAAGTCGTCCCAAATTATGCCTGCGTCAGATCTGATGAGCGCCTTTTCGTGCTGTTTTTTTACAACTTCAATCTTTCCGAAGCGCGTCCGCACCACGGTTTGCGCAAAGGTCTCATCCGATGCCAAAGTATTGGACCCCGCGCCCAGCACGAAAAGCGGCCCCTTTTCTTCGGAAAGCAGGTTGATAAAGCTTTCTTTGCTTGCCGGCTGGAAGAAGCGCTCGATACATCCCCCTACCCGAATGGTGGTGAGATCCGAAAACTTCGCATTTTCATAGTAGAATTTTTTCATTTTTTCCCTGTGTCAAATACAAAAAAACCGGTCCTCCATGGGACCGGAAGGGGCTCGGATTAGCGGGTTTCTTTGTGGACCGTAACGGCCTTGCAGCGCGGGCAGTATTTCTTCAGCTCAAGCCTGTCCGGCGTATTCCTGCGGTTCTTCTTGGTTATGTAGTTGCGTTCTTTGCACTGGGTGCACGCCAAAGTCACCTTAGGACGAATGTCACTGTTTTTGCTTGCCATGGATCCCTCTTGAACAACTTGCTGATCTAGAAGTAGCGGGAGGGAGACTCGGACTCCCGACCTTACGATTATGAGTCGTACGCTCTAGCCAGCTGAGCTATCCCGCCTAGAGAGCCTCAGGTGAGAATCGGACTCACGATCTCCTCCTTACCAAGGAGGTGCTCTACCACTGAGCCACTGAGGCGTGGTGGGTGCAGGATTTGAACCTGCGAAGCTTCCGCGGCTGATTTACAGTCAGCTCCCTTTGACCACTTGGGAAACCCACCGTCACACTCGAAAGTGTACTTTGATATTAAAACATAAGGATCAAAAACTATCAAGTGCCAAAACACTTGAAATGTGAAGATTTTAGTGTAAAAATTGCCGAAGTGCTCCGCACTGGTTGAATGTCTGAGTGGTCTAAAGAGTACGCCTCGAAAGCGTATGAAGCCTGTGGCTTCCGGGAGTTCGAATCTCCCTTCAACCGCCTATTTCTTCTCTTTTCCTCACGGCCCTGGTGATTTGCGCCCGGGTTTCCAGCATGCCGTCTTCCGGATAGTCCACTTTTTCAAGCGTCAGCCCTTCAGCCGGGGCCAGGGGCGGGAAGTCTCTGTAGGCTTTGAACTTGTCAAAAAACCAGCTCGCAGGCTTTTTGCCCCCGGCCACGCAGATCTGGGCCCCCACGAGGAAGCGCACCATTTTCCTCGCAAAAGCGTCGGCCCTGATTGTAAATTGCAGAGTGCCGCTTTCTATTGCGCCCTCCGCCCTGTCCCAACGGGCTTCCTTTACCTCCCTTATCGTTGTCCCTCCGGGGTTTGGAAGGGCGAAGGAGGCAAAATCCTTCAGGCCCAATATGGCAGGGGCGAGGGAATTTAGGAGATTAAGATCCGGCTCAAAATTCACGTCCCATACAAATCCGTTGAGAAAAAGGGATCTGGAGCTGCGAAAGGGTGAAATCCGATAGATATACGTGCGGCTCAGGGCCGAAAAACGCGCGTCAAAACCGGCTGGGGCTTCTTCGGCCTTTTTTAGGGCCACATCTTTGCCCAAGAGGGAATTTGCCCTGTTGACAAGGTAGGAAAGGTCCGAAAACCTGCCTTCCAATGCGGGCAGGTCCGCATGAAAAATCTGCGCCCTGGCGTGCACTCCGGCATCAGTCCTTCCGGCGACCTGAACGCTGACTTCGGATCTAAGCAGCGTGGAAAGGGCCCTCTCGATTTCCCCCTGGACGGTTCTCTGCCCCGCCTGCCTCGCCCAGCCATGGAAGGCCGAACCGTTGTAGGAACACTCTACCTTTATGCGCACAATTCAATAATAAAAAAAGGGGGGGCAAACCCCCCCTTGAGGCAAAAAACCTTACTCTTCTTTGCCTTCCGGCTTCTCTTCTTCAGGCTTAGCCTCTGCCTCGGCTTCGGATTTTTCCTCAGCCTCTTCAGCAGTCTCTTCCCTAACGGCTTCACCTGCATCCTCCATGGGCTTTTCTTCGCTCATGGCTGCGGCATCCTCCGCCAATTTAACGGCGGTCTCGGCTTCTTTGAGGGAAGCGGCTTTGGGGCTTTCGGTCGTCACAAGGCTGATTATGGCCATAGGAGCGTTGTCGCCCACGCGGGGAGAGATTTTGACTATCCTCGTGTACCCTCCTTCACGCCCTTCCATGCGGTCGGCGATGTCGGTGAAAAGCTTGTGGACCACGGATTTGTCCCTGATGAGGCGCATCACCCTCCTGCGATCTGCGAGGGTCCCGCCTTTGGCAAAGGTTATGAGCCTTTCGGCCAGTGGCTGGAGCCTCTTGGCGCGCTTGAGGGTGGTGGTTATCTCTTCATGCCTGAAGAGGCTGGTGGCCATATTGGCGAGCATGAGCCTCTCATGGGCAGGGCTGGAAGCCAGGCGCGGGCCTTTTTTCGGTTGTGGCATTATCTCTCCTTTTAGAGATTACATATTCTCATCGTTGTCTTCTGGGCTGTAAAAAGACATATCCTTTTCAAGCTCCCCCCTGTCGAAGCCTTCGGAGGAGGGCCTAAGAGACAAGCCCATCTCAGCCAGCTTTTCTTTCAGCTCGTCGACGGATTTGGTGCCGAAATTGCGAATCTCGAGCAGATCCTGTTCGCTGTGACTAAGCAGCTGCTCGACAGTGTAGATGCCTTCGCGCCTGAGGCAGTTGTAAGAGCGCTGCGTCAGGTTGAGGTTCTCTATGGGCATCACGACTTCCTGTCCACTGTAGGATCCGCGGTTGGAACCCAGCTCTACTCCCTCGGCCGAGCTGTTTAGCTCCTTGCACAGCCCGAAAAGCTCCACAAGCGTAGAGCCTGCGGAGGCCAGGGCGTCCCTGGGGGAAATGGAGGGCTTGGTTTCCACGTCTATTATCAGACGGTCGAAATCAGTGCGCTGTTCGACCCTGGTGGCCTCGACCTTGTAGCTGACTTTCAGCACGGGAGAATAGATGGAGTCTATCGGAATGCGCCCGATTTCCTGCCCTTCCTGCTCATTCTGATCGGCAGAGACGTATCCTCTCCCTCTCTCCACCGTAAATTCCATCTCGAGCGCGCCGTCTTCGGCCAAGGTGGCCAGATGCTGGTCAGGGTTGCAAATCGTGACTCCGGCGGGCGGGGTTATGTCCCCGGCCGTGACCTCCCCGGGGCCGCTCTTGTGCAGGTACATTACCACGGGCTCGTCGTATTCGTTGGTCAGGGCTATATTCTTGATATTCAAGATAAGCTCTGTCACATCTTCCTTTACGCCTTTGATGGTCGAAAACTCATGCAGGACGTCGGCTATGCGTATGGAAGTGACGGCAGCCCCAGGTATGGAGCTCATGAGGACTCTGCGAAGCGAATTGCCTAAAGTGTAACCAAATCCGGGCTCTAGCGGTTCAATGGTAAAACATGATCGTTGGGGAGAGATTTCTGTCTCAACCACTGTCGGACGTTGTGCAATAAGCACCTTTTTCAATCCTTTCGATCTGGGTCGGAGGCGGGCCGGCCAATACTGTTAGCCAGATTTCTCTTGTACAAATTAGACACGGCGGCGCTTCGGGGGCCTCACGCCGTTGTAGGCCTGAGGGGTGACGTCGGTTATGGATCCGACTTCCAGGCCTGCAGACTGGAGGGAGCGGATGGCGGTCTCCCTTCCGGATCCCGGACCTTTGACGAAGACGTCGACCTTCCTGACGCCTTGCTCCATGGCCTTGCGGGCCGCAGCTTCCGCCACCATTCCGGCGGCAAAGGGCGTGGACTTGCGCGATCCCTTGAAGCCGACGTCGCCGCCGGTGGCCCAGGCAAGCACGGCTCCGGTGGGATCGGTGATGGAGACTATCGTGTTGTTGAAGGTGGACTTGATGTGGGCCTGCCCCAGTGGGACGGACTTGTGGACCCTGTGCTTGGTCTTGTGCACAGATTGTTTAGAAGTAGCCATGAATCCTCATTCCTCAATTGCCAAAATAATTACTTTGTGGCTTTCTTCTTGCCAGCCACAGTGTGCCTGACGCCCTTGCGGGTGCGCGCGTTGGTCTTGGTGCGCTGGCCGCGCACGGGCAGGTGGTGCCTCCAGCGGAGGCCCTGGTAGCAATTGATTTGGATCTTGCGGCGTATGTCCGCCTCTACCTCTCGGCGAAGATCCCCTTCTATCTTGTAATGGTTCTCTAAATAATCACGCAGGGTGATTAGCTGATCCTCGGTAAGATCTTTTACCCGGGTGTCGGGATTTACCCCGGTAGCCTCCAGGGTTTCCTTGGCGCGGGTGCGCCCTATGCCGTAAATATAGGTGAGGGCTATCTCGATCCTTTTTCCATTGGGGATATCAACTCCGGCAAGACGTGCCATTTCGTTGTCTTTCCTGTATACGGAGGTCATGCACCAACCTTCCGCCCGCCGGGCGGCTCAAGCCTCCGTGCCTGAGGTACAAAAAGGAAGACCTTTAAGCGGTTGATGCCTTATTTTTCGCAAAGCGCGAAAGAACTATCCCTGCCTCTGCTTGTGACGGGGATTGGTGCAAATCACCATGACTATTCCATGGCGGCGAATTATGCGGCAGTGGCTGCAAATTCGTTTGACACTTGGTTTGACTTTCATGGGTTTACCTTTACTTGTAACGATAAGTGATGCGTCCACGGGTCAGATCGTAGGGGCTCATTTCGATTACGACCCTGTCCTGGGGGAGGATGCGGATGTAGTTTTTCCTGACTTTGCCGGAGATGGTGGCGAGCACTATGTGCTTATTTTCAAGCTCGACTCGAAACATCGCGTTAGGCAGCGCCTCTACGACTTTGCCCTCGACTTCTATCACGCCATCTTTTGACATATTCCCTCACAGTCTCTGAAAAGAGTTCCTACGTGCACACACACTTCTAAACTACTCTACTACAAAAAAATCTTATTTTTCTATAGCTTCCCGAATCCGGGCCGTCACTTCCGGGACGGTCCCTTCGGCGTCTACCCTCTTCAAAAGCCCCTTTTGGCTGTAGTAGTCGATGAGGGGTTTGGTCTCGCGGGCGTAAATTGCCAGCCTTTCGGCTATCGCGTCCGGATTGTCGTCGCTGCGCCCTTCTTCGCGGATGCGCTTTTGAATCCGGCTGGCAATGAGTTCCGCGCTGGCTTCCAGGAGAATGACGGCGTCGAGTTTTTGGGCATGCTTTGAAAGCCATTCGTCCAGATCCTCGCTCTGCCTGGCGTTTCTGGGGTAGCCGTCCAAAATCCAGCCCTTTTGGGCATCCGCCTGGCTGAGGCGGTCGAACACCATGGCGCTCGTCACTTCGTCGGGCACCAGCTCCCCCTTCTCTATGTAAGAGGAGACTTTTTTACCAAGTTCTGTCTTTTCCGCTATGTTTTTGCGAAAGATTTCCCCGGTAGAGATGTGGGGGATGGCGTAGATTCCGGCCAAATCGTCGGACTGAGCGCCCTTGCCCACTCCCTGGGGCCCCATGATTATAAGGTTCATTTTTCCTTTCATTCGCTTTCAACGGGAATTGGCTCGGAGGGGACCGCCTTGGGAACCAAAAAGCCCTTGTACTGGAACTGGCGCACCTGCGCCGCCGCCTGGCGCAGGGTATCCAGGCCCACGCCCGCAATAATCAGAATCGTGGTCCCCCCGAATGGGAGGCTGCTTCCCAGATCCAGCGCCCTTATGAGCATTGTGGGAATCAGACATACAAAGAGCAGGTAGATGGATCCGACGGTGTCCAGCCGGTCCATCACAAACGAGAGATACCTGCTGGTTTCGTATCCTGCGCGGATGCCCGGCACAAACCCTCCGTACTCCTTCATGTCGTCTGCGATGTCATTGCTGTTGAAGGTAATGGAGGCGTAGAAGAATGTGAAGAAGATGATCATGAAGGCGTAGAGGACTATATACCACGCCGAAGTCGTCACCCCCAGGTTCTGATCGACCCACTTGACCCAGCTCTGCTTGGTGTTGCCGAACTGGGCTATGAGGGTCGGGATGGCCAGGATGGAAGAGGCGAAGATGGGGGGAATTACTCCCGACATGTTTATCTTCAGCGGAATGTAGGTGGAAGTGCCCCCGTACATCTTCCGCCCTATCATGCGCCTGGTGTACTGGACGGGGACCCTTCTCTGGGACTGCTCTACAAAGATTACAAAGATTATGACGGCAATCAGGACGGCCAGGACTATGGAGAACTTGAGCCAGTTGTCGTAGCGGCCGATATCCCAGAGCTTGGGGAGAAAGCCCGCGCAGATGGAGATGAAGATGAGCACGCTCATCCCCTGCCCTATGCCCTTTTCGGTTATGAGCTCTGCCATCCACATTATCAGGCCGGTGCCCCCGGTCATCACCAGCACCATCAAAATCAGAGAGAATATGGAGCTGTTGGGGATCACGCTCTGGGAACACGAATAATTAAACAGGGCGCCGCTCCTGGCCGTGACGATTATGGTGGCCGACTGGAGGACCGCCAGGCCTATGGTCATGTACCTGGTGTACTGGGTGAGCTTGGCCTCTCCGGCCTGGCCTTCCCTGTGCAGGGCCTCAAAGCGCGGTATTACCGCCCTCAAAAGCTCCACCACGATGGATGCCGTGATATAAGGCATGATCCCGAGGGCGAAGACGGAGAGCTGCAAAAGGGAGCCCCCCGAAAACAGGTTTATGAGGCTCACAAAGTTGATGCTCGAAGTCTTGGCCAGGCAGGCGTGAATCACCCTGTAGTCCACTCCCGGAGTGGGGATGTAGGCGCCAATTCGGTAGATAATTATTATGCCTATGGTAAAAAGGATCTTATTTCTCAGCTCTTTAGTTCGAAAGGCCTGAATCAGCGTCCTCAAGTTCTCTCCTAGTCATCCGGAATTAAAAATACAAAAACTCTCGCTAGCAATACAACTATAACGAGAGTTTTTGTATTATTTGGATTCTTCTACGCTTCCGCCTGCTGCCTTAATCTTTTCAGCGGCGGCTGCGGAGGTCCTGACGCCCTTTACGCTGAAGGCTGCGCTCGCTTCGCCTTCGGCCAAAATCTTGGGAACCTGGCCGCGGCGCAGAACTCCGGCGTTCTCCAGAGCCTCTTCATCTATCTGCCCGCCGTCGGGGAAGAGGCGGGAGAGGGTGGAAAGGTTGATCGCCAGGTACTCCTTGTGGAAGGGGCTCTTGAACCCCCTCTTTTTGGGGAGGCGCATGTAGAGGGGCAGGGCCCCTCCTTCAAATCCGGGCCGCACCTGGTAGCGGGCCTTGGTTCCCTTGGTGCCCCTTCCGGAAGTCTTGCCCTTGGATCCTTCGCCCCTGCCCACGCGCTGGGGCGCCTTCTTGGCTCCCGGAGCCGGATGAAGATCGTTTATCTGCAGGATTTTGTCTGTCATTGCTTTTCCTCCACGCGGGTGAGATGGGCCACTATCCTCAGCATCCCGCGGTAAACCGGGGTGTCTTCCACCTCAACGCTCTGCCCTATGCGGTGAAGCCCGAGAGAGAGGGCGGTGTCTTTCTGCCTCTTGGTGCAGCCGGAAAAGCCCTTGGTGAGAGTTATGACCAGCTTTTTCACTCGGCTTCACCTCCCTTGTACTCGGAGCTTTCCTTCTTGGCGGCATCCCGCTCGTCCTGCATGGCGTGCAGTATGCTGGCCGGAGCTACCTCGCGGAGAGTGAGGCCCCTGCGGTTGGCGATTTCGATCGGGTCCTCCAGCTGCTCTAGGGCGTCGATGGTGGCCCTCACGGTGTTTATGGGGTTGGAAGATCCCATGGACTTGGTCAGAATGTCGGAAATGCCGGCGCACTCCAAAACGGCGCGGACGGATCCGCCGGCGATGACGCCGGTGCCGGGGGCGGCGGGCTTGAGGAGGACCTTGCCGGCAGAATCGTGGCCCATGACAGGCTCGGGGATGGATCCGCGTAGCCTGCACACGCTTATCATGTTCTTCTTCGCTTCGGACTCCGCCTTCGCTATGGCGGCGGGGACCTCCCTGCTCTTGCCGGTGCCGGCGCCCACGGTGCCCTTTCCGTCTCCGACCACTACCAGTGCGGCAAAGCTCATAGTCCTTCCGCCCTTGTGGGTCTTGGAAACGCGGTTTATGGACACGACCCTGCTCATGAGCTCGTCTTTGGCCTCAGAGCGCTCTTTGCGGGCGCTCCTGCGCCTGCGGCGGCGCCCCGCGTCCTTGCGGTCCGGAGCCTCTTCCTCCTGGGCAGCGGAAGCGGGGGAAACCTCTTCGGCCTCGTCCTTGACTTCTTCTGTCATATCTTCAGTCCTCCTTCGCGCGCACCGTCTGCAAGCGCCGCGACGCGGCCATGGTACTTGTACCCGTTGCGGTCAAAAACTGCAGAGTCGATTCCTGCCTCCTTCGCCTTTCCGGCCAGGATGAGCCCGACCTTCTTGGCGGCTTCCACCTTGGTCCCTTCAAAGTCCTTGAAAGAAGACTGGAGGGTGGAGGCGCTCACTACGGTCACTCCGTGCACGTCGTCGACCATCTGGGCCACGATGTTGCGGTTGGAGCGGGTCACTACCAGGCGGGGCTTTTCGGGCGTGCCTGAAACCTTTTTCCTGATGCTTACATGCCTGCGGCGGCGGGCTGCCAAAGCGCCCTTGCCAAGAACCTTGACCGACATTTACTTTCCAGCCTTTCCGGCCTTGCGGCGAACGTGCTCGCCGGCGTATCTTATGCCCTTGCCCTTGTAAGGCTCGGGGGGACGGAGCTTGCGGATCTGAGCCGCAACTTCGCCGACCTGCTGCTTGTTTATGCCGCTTACCGTCAAGTGGGTGGCGTCGGCCACAGTGAAGGTGATGCCTTCGGGAGCCTTGACGGGGATGTCGTGCGAGTAGCCGAGGGCGAAATCAAGATCCGGCCCTTTGGCCGTGACTTTGTAGCCGGTCCCGATGATCTCGAGCTTCTTGTTGAAGCCGGAGCTTACGCCCTGGATGACGGAGGCAACAAGCGCGCGCGCCAGGCCGTGGCGGGCGGAAGCGCCCTTGGCGCCGGGATCGTCGGGCACTACCTGCAGGACGCCGTCGCCCTCTTTGATTTCAATTCCTTCGGGGATGATGCACTCTTGGGAGCCCTTGGGCCCTTTGGCCGTGACTTTGCGCCCGTCTACGGTGATTTCGACGCCCTTGGGAAGGGCGATGGGGAGCCTACCTATATGCGATGCCATTTTGCCCCCTCACCACACGTAAGCGACGACTTCGCCGCCTATTCCTTGCTTGCGGCATTCTCTCTGCGTCATAAGTCCGGAGCTGGTCGAAATAATCGCCACGCCCAGGCCGCCGAGGGGCTTGGGGAGGTTGTCCGACTTGGCGTACTTCCTCAATCCCGGCTTGGAGACGCGCTTGATTCCCCTTATGCTGCTCTCCCCGGCGGAGGTGTACTTGAGGCCGAGGACGAGGGACTTGGAAATGCCTTCGCCTTCGACGCTGAGGGAAGCGATGTAGCCTTCCCTCTTAAGGATTTCGGCTATGGCTTCCTTGAACTTGGAATAGGGGATCGACACCTGCTCATGCTTCACCGCGCAGGCGTTGCGGATCCTGGTCAGCATGTCTGCGATTGGATCTGTCATTGTCATAAAACTAAAACTTTCTCGTTGTGGTTTCTACTTGCATAGACCTTCAATGGTTCCCAAAGTCACCAGCTGGACTTCATCACTCCCGGCAGCTGGCCCTCGTGGGCCTTGTTGCGGAAGCAGATCCTGCACAGCCCGAACTCGCGGTAAACCGCGTGGGGCCTGCCGCAGATCTGGCAGCGGGTGTAGGCCTGGACGGGAAACTTAGGCTTCCTCTTGGCCTTGGCTATAAGAGATTTTTTCGCCAATTCTATTCCTCCTTAAAAGGAAATCCGAGGCGCCTGAACATGAAGCGGGCCTCTTCGTCGGTTCTGGCGGAAGTGACTATCGCTATGTCCATTCCCCTGCGGTGATCGATGTTGTCGGGATCGATCTCGTGGAACATTGACTGCTCCGTGAGGCCGAAGTTGTAATTCCCCCTGCCGTCGAACTGCTTGGGGCTCAGGCCCCTGAAGTCGCGGATTCTGGGGATGGCCAGGGTGATGAGGCGGTCCAAAAACTCCCACATCATATCCTTGCGCAGGGTGACGAAGGCGCCTATGGTCTGGCCCTTGCGCAGGTGGAACTGGGCCACCGACTTTCTGGCCTTGGAAATGGCGGGCTTCTGGCCGGTTATGAGGGTCAGATCGGAGACGGCCCCCTCGATGAGCTTGGAATCCCTCGCGGCTTCGCCCAGGGCCATGGTCACCACGACCTTCTCTATGGAAGGAATCTGCATGGGGTTGGCATACTTGAACTGTTCCTTGAGGGCAGGGACCACTTCGTCTTTGTATTCCCTGTACAGCCTAGGCCGAGCGAACAATTCGGCAGGGTCCACTTCACTCATACCTTGATCTCCTTACCTGACTTCTTGCTGACGCGGGTGCGGGTGGTCTTCACTTTTCCTCCGCGCACTTCGCGCTTTATAGAGACCCCCACCCTGGTGGGCTTGCCGCTGTCGGGATCCACCAACATGACGTTGGACCTATCGATGCTGGCTTCCTGGGACACTATCCCGGCTTCCTGGCCCTCTTCCTGGGCGCGCTTGTGCTTCTTGACTATCTGCACGCCCTCGACCACGAGCCTTCCGTTGGGAAGGACCCTCAGGATCTTGCCCTGCTTGCCGCGATCCTTGCCGTAGATAACCTGCACCAGGTCTCCGCTCCTGAGCTTGGCTACCAATTAGATCACCTCCGGAGCTAGAGAAACTATCTTCATGAATTTGCGTTCGCGCAGTTCGCGGCCCACCGGCCCGAAGATGCGCGTGCCCTTGGGCTCGGTGCCGTTGCCGAGAATCACGGCGGCGTTCTCGTCAAATCGGATGTAGGATCCGTCGCGGCGGCGGGTTTCCTTGTCGCATCTGACTACGACCGCCTTGACCACGTCCCCCTTCTTCACGGCTCCCCCGGGTATGGCGTCCTTCACGGTCGCCACTATCACGTCTCCCAGACCCGCATAGCGGCGCTTTGAACCGCCCAGGACGCGGATGGTCAAAATCTCCTTGGCGCCGGTGTTGTCAGCCACACGCAAACGTGACTCTTGTTGAATCATTCAATTCTCCTTTAGTTGAAGCACTACTTGGTGCGTTCCACTATTCTGACCAGGCGCCATCTTTTGGTCTTGGACAGGGGGCGGGTCTCCATGATGACGACCAAGTCTCCCTTGCGGGCCTCATTTTCGGGATTGTGGGCCTTGACCTTGCTGGTAGAGCGCACGACCTTCCCGTAGAGGGGGTGGGCGCTTTTGTGCTCGAGGGCCACGGTGATGGTCTTGTCCATGGAATCGGAAACCACATACCCCCTGCGGACCTTGCGCCCGGCGCGCTCTTTATTTTCCACTTTGCTCATGCTTTCTCCGCATCTTTGGCGTCGGTGTGCGCCTCGGAAGTCGACTTCTTCTTCTTGCCCTTGTCAGTTTCCTTGGGGGCGGGCTCTTCTATAATTCCCAGCTCCCTTTCCCTCAAGATGGTGTTCATGCGGGCGATGCCCTTGTGCAGCTTCTTTACCCTGGAGGGGTTGGGGAGGGTGGAAGTGACGCTCTGGAACCTGAGATTGAAGAGCTCTTCCTTGGCCTTCTTTATGCCCTCGCTTAGCTCCTTGCTGGGCTTTGCCTGCAGGGTAGCTACGGAGTATTCCTGAGTTTTCGCAGCCATTAAGCTTCTCCCTCGCGACTGACTATACGGCACTTCATAGGTAGTTTATCAATAGCCCGCCTCAGGGACTCCCTGGCTGCCGCCTCAGGGACGCCCCCGATCTCAAAGAGGATCCTGCCCGGCTTTATGTTGGCAATCCAGAACTCGGGGTTGCCCTTTCCGGAGCCCATCCTGGACTCGGCCGGGTGCTTGGTGAGGGGGCGGTCGGGAAAGACGTCAATCCAGACCCTGCCGCCGCGCTTGATGTAGCGGTTGATTGCAATCCTGGCGGCCTCGATCTGGCGGTTGGTCATATAGGCGGGAGCCATGGCCTTGATTCCGAACTCGCCGAAGGTGAGCTCGTTTCCGCCCTTCGACATCCCGCTCCTGCCGGGGCGGTGCTGCTTGCGGTACTTTACTCTCTTTGGAATCAGCACGTTCCTACTCCTTTACTTCCTCCGCCCCGGTGGGGGTGGGTTCCTGGGCTATGAGCTCGTCGGCGGGAACTTTGGGAGCCTGGGCGGCGGGATCGGCGGTCTTGGGGCGCCTGGCGGGCCTGCGTCCGTCGCGCTTCATCTTCCCGCTCCTGGCGGCCTGCAGCTGCTTGGCGTCGAACTGCTCTTCGGTCATGTCCCCCTTGTAGATCCAGACCTTGACGCCGATCTGGCCGTAGGTGGTGCGGGCCTCGAAGAAGCCGTAGTCTATGAGGGCCCTGAGGGTCTGGAGGGGGACCCTTCCTTCCCTGTAGAACTCGGAGCGGCTCATGTCGGCTCCGCCGAGGCGGCCGGAGAGCTTGATTCTGATGCCGTCGGCGCCCGCGGCCACGGCGTCCTTCTGGGCCTTCCTCATGGCCCTGCGGAACATCACCCTGTTTACGAGCTGCTCGGCTATGGACTGGGCTACGAGCTGGGCATCGATGGCGGGGTCCTTGGCTTCGAAGATGTTGAGCTGTATCTGTTTTCCTGTCAGCTTTTCGAGCTCGGCCCTTATCTGGTCCGCCATTGTTCCGCGGCGGCCGATGACTAGGCCCGGGCGGGCGGTGTAGATATCCACCCTGACCCTTTCCTTGGTGTGCTCGATGATGATTTTGGAAACTCCGGCCCTCTCGAGACGCTCGGAGGCGATGCGGCGGATCTTGTCGTCCTCGCCCACAAAGTCCCTGTACCTTTCGCCTTTGACGTTGGAAGCGGAGAACCAGTGGCTCCTGTAGTATTCCGTTATTCCGAGGCGAAAGCCGAGCGGATTAATCTTTTGACCCATTAGCGAACCCCTTCTTCGGAAGAAACCACCACGGTGATTTGGCAGGTACGCTTCAGGATCGCACCGGCCCTGCCTTGGGCGCGGGGGCGGAAACGCTTCATGGTCGCTCCCTCGTCCACCATAATCGTTTTCACAACCAAATCGTTCTCGTGGAAAGTCTGGTTTGACTTCTCGGCGAGGAAATGAGCGTTGGCGATGGCGGATTCCACCACTTTGCGCACGGGCTTGGCTGCAGTCTGCGGCGCAAACTGCAGCACCACCCTGGCCTTCTGCACGTTCTTGCCGCGGATAAGGTCCGCCATCCTGCGGGCCTTGCGCGGGGTGACGCGCACGCGCCTTGCAATCGCTTTAGCTTCTAAGTTACCCATAATTTAACGCCGTGCTTTCTTGTCGTCTTTCACGTGGCCGTGAAAAGTGCGGGTCGGTGCAAATTCTCCGAGCTTGTGGCCCACCATGGCTTCGGTCACATATACGGGCACGTGGCGCCTGCCGTCGTGCACCGCAAAAGTCAAACCTATAAAATCGGGGGTAATCATAGAACGGCGCGACCAGGTCTTGATGACGGTTTTGTTTCCGTTGGCGTTCTGCTCATCTACCTTCTTTTGTAGGCAAGCATCTACAAAAGGTCCCTTTTTAATGCTTCTACTGCTCATTCGATTTCCCTACTTGCGATTCTTACCAGACGGACGGCGGCGCACGATAAGCCTGCTGGAAGCCTTCTTCGGCCTTCTGGTGCGCACCTCTCCCTTGCCCCACGGGCTGCGCGGATTCTTGCCGCCGCGCGTGCGGCCGCCGTGGGGGTGGTCCACTGCGTTCATGGATTCGCCGCGGACGATGGGCCTGTGGCCCATCCAGCGGGCGCGGCCGGCCTTGCCGAGTTCTATGTTGGCGTGCTCGGAATTTCCGACTTCGCCTATGGTCGCCCTGCATGCGGCGAGAACGTTTCTGACCTCTCCGCTGGGCATCCTGAGCTGGGCGTACTTGCCGTCCTTGGCCACCAGCTGCACGGAGGCTCCGGCGGATCTGGCAATCTTGGCCCCGCCGAGCGGGCGCAGCTCTATGGAGTGGATGATGGTGCCGGTGGGGATGTTGGCCAGAGGCAGGTTGTTTCCGGGCTTGATGTCGGCCTTGGGGCCGGTTTCTATGAGGTCTCCCGGCTTTATGCCCTTGGGGGCGAGGATGTAGCGCTTGTCGCCGTCGTCGAACACCACGAGGGCTATGCGGGCGCAGCGGTTGGGATCGTACTCTATCTCCCTGACGTGCCCGGGGACTCCGTCCTTGTCCCACCTGCGGAAGTCTATGATCCTGTACTGCCTCTTCACCCTTCCGCCGCGGTGGCGGGAAGTGATGCGGCCGTAGTTGTTGCGGCCGCCGGTGGAGTGCAGGGGGCGCACGAGGGAAGGCTCAGGGGTGCGGCGGGTGAGATTGGAGAAATCTTCCACCGAGGCGTTGCGCCTTCCAGCGCTTGTCGCTTTATAAATGCGGATAGCCATAATTTATCAATCCTTTTTCTCGGCTACCTAGTTACCGTTAGTAAATATATCAAGTTGCTGGCCGGGCCCGAGGGTGACGATGGCCCTCTTTTCGCTGGATCTCTTGCCGAAGTGCCTGTTGGGCAGGCGCCTCACCTTCCCCATGCGGTGGAGGATGTTGACGGAGACCACCTTCACGTCGAAAAGCTTTTCGATGGCCTGTTTGACTTCGACCCTGCCGACGTTTTCAGGAATCACGAAGGTGTACTGCCTGCGGTCGGAGTTGGCGTAGCTCTTCTCGCTGACCACCGGCCTGATTATCACGTCCTGATACAGTTTCTCCACGGCTATCTCTCCTTCGCAGCGCACTTGGCGTTGCACTTGTCAATGAACTGGTCCATGGCCTCTTTGGAGAAGATGAGGTTCTTTGCGACGATGACGTCGTAGGTGTTTATCTGATCTACGAAGATCGGGTTTATGTAGTCCAGGTTGCGGACCGAAAGCCACTCGTTTAGCTGATCGGGAGCCAAAACGAGGGTGGAGAAGGAGCCCTGCGCTATGGGGCCCAGCACCTCGGCGGCCTTCTTGGTGGAGGGCTTTTCGAAGGAGAAGGAGCCCAGGACGCGGATGGCGCCGGCAGAAGCCCTGTCAGAGAGGACGTACTTTAGGGCCAGGGCCTTCATCTTCTTGGGGGTCTTCTGGGAGTAGTCGCGGGGGACCGGCCCGAAAGCTATGGCCCCGCCCTTCCACTGGGGGGCCCGGATGGATCCCTGGCGGGCGCGCCCGGTGCCCTTCTGCCTCCACGGCTTCTTGCCTCCCCCCGAGACGGTGCCGCGGCTCTTTACCGCGTGGGTGCCCTGCCTGAGGGCGGCCAGGTGCGCCACCACTACCTGGTGGATGAGGGGGATGTGGTCGATTACCGTCTGGGAATCGAAGCCGAACACGCTCTCGGGGAGGGAGACGGATCCCGCCTTCTCGCCTTCGGGGCTTGTGACCTCTACTGAAAGATCTGCCATTGCTAGGCTCCCTTCACAGCGCTGCGGATGAGCACCAAAGATCCCTTGGAGCCCGGCAGAGCGCCCTTAATCGCTATGAAACCTTTTTCGGCATTGACTTCCACTACCTTCAGGTTCTGGATAGTCTGCCTGTCAGAGCCCATGCGCCCTGCCATTCTCTTTCCGCGGAAGACGCGGCTCGGGGTGGCGCAGGCGCCGACGGATCCCGGCCTTCTTTCGTTCTTGTGGGAGCCGTGGGTCCTCCTGTAGGAGCGGAAGCCCCAGCGCTTGATGGTGCCCGCAAAGCCCTTGCCCTTGGTGGTGCCTATCACGTCCACCACCGCGCCCTCTTCGAAGGTGTCGGGGGCGAGCTCCTGGCCGAGCTGGTACTCGGACGCGTCGGGGGTCTTGTACTCGACGAGGTGGCGGCGGGGCGTGACTCCCGCCCTCTCGAAGTGGCCCGCGAGGGGCTTGGTGACCTTGCCGGGCTTTATGCTCCCGTAGCCTATCTGTATGGCATCGTAGCCATTCTTTTCAGAGGTCTTGATGTCGGTCACCACGTTGGTGGACACGTCCACCAGGGTGACGGGGATGACGTACCCCTGTTCATCCCACAGTTGGCTCATTCCCAACTTCGTTCCCAATAAAGCTTTTCTCTGCATGCCTCGACCTTTACAGCTTGATCTCTATATTGACATCCGTGGGTAGATCTATGCGCATCAACGAATCTATAGCTTTAGGAGTGGGATCTATGACGTCGATCAGGCGCTTGTGGGATCGCCTTTCAAATTCTTCGCGCGAGTCCTTGTATTTGTGCGGAGAACGGATGACGCAGTAGCTGTTCCTTTCGGTGGGAAGCGGGATCGGCCCGATAGCCTTCACGCCTACGCTTGTCACAGTTTCAACGATCTTCTTCGCAGACTGGTCAATAACTTCATGATCATAGGACTTGAGCCGAATGCGGATTTTTTGTCCCGCCATTGCTGTACGCCCTTCCTTTAGTAGTATTTTTAAGCCCGCGACAGTTACAATACGGGCCAGATTGCCACGCAAAAAACTACTGTGCCCCGGAAGAGGCGCGCCCGCTTTTCAAATTGTAAATTTAAACCGTCACAGGTCGACAAGTAAATCTTAATATCCAAGCCTTATTGTCGCAAACGGGCACACTGAAAAAGAAAGGGCCCCCGGACGGGGGCCCGAAAAATTTAACGCTTGGAGTACTGCGGGGCTTTGCGGGCCTTGTGGAGGCCGGCCTTCTTCCTTTCCACCACCCTGGCGTCCCTGGTCAAAAAGCCGTGCTTCTTGAGGGTCGGCCTGTTGTGATCGCGGTCAATCTCGTTGAGCGCTCTGGAAACCCCGAGGCGGATGGCTCCGGCCTGCCCGGAAATCCCGCCGCCTTCCACGCGGACGAACACGTCGAACTTGCCCTCCAGGTGCAGGAGGGTGAAGGGGGACTGGACTTCCCTCCTCGAGAGGGCCTGGGTGAAGTAGCCCTCGAGGGTCCTGCCGTTGACGGTCCACTTGCCGCTGCCGGGCTTGAGCCACACCCGGGCCACGGCGTTCTTCCTCTTTCCGGTCCCGTAGCCGGGAGCTATGAGGCTCTCTCCGGCTCCCGCCTGGGGCTCGGTCTCGGAGCTGTAGGTTACAGCCTCTTGCAACTGATTTTCTGCCATTGCCTCTTCCCTTTTCCTAGTTCTTCTTGCCCTGGGCCATCTGGGCGATTACAAATTTCTTCGGCTTTTGGGCGGCGTAGGGGTTCTCGGCCCCGGCCACTATGTGCAGCCTCTTTATCTGCTGCCTGGAGAGCTTGTTTTTGGGAAGCATCCCCCACACGGCCTGGCGCACAAGCCTGTCGGGGTTGTTCTTCTTAAGGGATCCTAGGGTGTCGGCCCTGAGGCCGCCGGGGTAGCCGGAGTGCCGGTAGGCGATTTCACCTTCCTTCTTTCCGGTGAGGGCCACCTTGTCGGCGTTGAGGATCACAACGTAGTCCCCCGCATCGGCGTTGGGGGCGAAAGTCCTCTTGTTTTTTCCCCTCAGGAGCGTGGACGCTGTGACAGCCAGCCTGCCCAGCACTACCTTCTGGGCGTCTATTACATACCAGTCATGAGTCAAGTCGGCCGGTTTGGGTGTAAAAGTCTTCACAACTAACCTTTTCTGTATTGTGTTTCTACCGTTGTTTTCGCATTGCGATTCAATTCCCCGAAGTCCGCTCTGGCGAGTGGGAAGCGTCCAGCTAAACCGAGGGGAAACACAACAGCTCCTTATTGTACATTATCCGGGGAGATTCTCTTTGAGGCGGCCCTGGCCACTTCGGGGCTGGGGTCGAGGGCCAGGGAAGAGAGGACGTCTGCAGGGCAGGAGGGGTTGCGGGCAACGCTGGATCTGACCATGGAGGCGAGGACGAAGTCCCGGCTCCCCTCGGCGGCGTCCCTTCCGACTTCCGAGAGGAAGCGGAGGAGGGCGGGGGAAGAGGCGAAACTTTGCGCGCCGTCGAGCTTGGCCTTCCAGGAAGATTTGGGGTTCTCCATGGCGGCCTCCCGAACCTCCGCCTCATCGTCTTTGGCAAGTTTGGAAAGAAGCCAGTTTTTCGAGGCGGGGTTGGCTGCCACAGCCCGCCTCACCCCGGGATCGCAATCTGCGCTCAGGCGCACGAGGATGTTGGGGAAGGAAGAGGAGGAAGCCAGGAAGATCCTGTCTTCCAGGGGCGTAGCGGGGTTGGCTGCCACTGCCTCAAGGAGCGCGGACTTTACGGCAAATTCCTCTTCCCCGGCCTCTTCTTTGCTCACCTGCTCCCGCGCCAGGCGCGAGAGCTCGCCTGCGTCTTCAGACTTTCTTATGCGCTCATAGTCATCGGTCAGGGTCTTTCTCTCTTCCATTTTCGCTCCGTAAAAATCCGCATTTGCAAAACCTATCTGTTTATTGTATGCTTAAACTCGTTGTGGTTTTCCACATCTGGCCCGATAGCTCAGTTGGTTAGAGCGCCGCCCTGTCACGGCGGAGGTCGCCGGTTCAAGTCCGGTTCGGGTCGCTTGAGACAATGGCTGGCTTTGTTGTCTCGAAGTTGGCTCTGTAGCTCAGTTGGTAGAGCGTACGACTGAAAATCGTGAGGTCAGCGGATCGTTCCCGCTCGGGGCCACGGTTATCTTTCCATCTACATTTTTTCTATTGTTTCCCGTTTCCCCGGTTCTCAAATCTGAGGAACCTATAGCCTCTTTTGCCCCTGCAGCTCCTTTTCCATCTACTTCTCTCCACTTCCCTCCACCCCGCAAGAGAAGCCAGGTTGGGGGCGAACACGCTTCCTTCAAACTTCCCTGCAATCTCGGTGACAAAAGCCTCCTTGGCCAAAGGGAGCGCGTCTCTAAAAGGACCCTCCCCTCCTATAACGAAGGCTTCCCGGTACCCCAGATTGCTGCAGGCTTTAACCGCATTCTCCAGGCTCGAGGCCGAAAGAGCCCCGGGAAAGGTTGCCCCCTCGCGCCTCGAAAGCACCACGTTCAGCCTCCCTTTCAGAGGGCGGCATCCCATGGACTTCCACGTCCCCGATCCCATGATGACCGCCTTGCCCCGCGTAAGGGACGCGAAGCGTTTGAGATCTTCCGGCACCCTCCAGGGGATTTTTTCGCCGTCCCCTATAAGCCACTTCCCGGCAAGGTTCGACTTTGCAAAGATCAGGAAGACTTTCAAACCGCGACTTTTCCTTTTAAGGCCCCCCAGTGCTCGTAGTTGGAGACGTGGAAGTCGGAGTAGTCGTAGCTAAACAGGTCCTTGGCCTTGTCGACGGCAAGGGTGGGGTACGGATAAGGCGTCCGGGAGAGCTGGGTTAAGACCTGCTCTATGTGGTTTAAGTACACGTGGCAGTCTCCGCCGGTCCACACGAAGTCTCCGGGCTTGAGATCGCATTGCTGGGCCACGAGAGTAGTGAGAAGCGAGTAGGAAGCGATATTGAAGGGAACGCCCAGGAACATGTCGGCGGAGCGTTGGTAGAGCTGGCAGGAGAGGCGCCCGTTTACGACATAAAACTGGAAGAGGGCGTGGCAGGGAGGAAGGGCCATCTGGGAAATCTCTGCCGGGTTCCACGCCGAAACCACGAGCCTCCGAGAATCCGGGTTCTTCTTGATCTCCTCTACCACGTTCTCCAGCTGGTCTATAGGGCCCTGGGGGGAGGGCCAGCTCCTCCACTGAGTGCCGTAGACGGGGCCCAGATCCCCGTTTTCATCCGCCCACTCGTCCCAGATATGCACTCCGTTGTCGGTCAGGTACTTTATATTGGAGCTTCCCTTGAGGAACCACAAAAGCTCGTATGCCACGCCTTTGAACCATACGGACTTGGTAGTGATAAGGGGAAAGCCCTTAGAGAGGTCGAAGCGCATTTGGGCCCCGAAGTACGAGATTGTCCCGGTTCCGGTCCTGTCGCTTTTCAGCTCCCCCTCTTCCATAACGCACCTCAAAAGGTCCTCGTACTGCGAAGGGTTGGGGCTTTCAGGCTTGGGGGGTATTTTCTCACGTAGTGCTTTTAGATCAATTTCTGACATGCCAAAGATTCTATCGTTTCAAAGTCACAACCCAATTAAGCGGCGCAGAACTTCTGTTCTTAGAAGGCCTGACGCAATTTCCAATTTGCAGGGATTTACAGCCCGGAAACTTGCTGAGCCTGGCCAGCTGCTTCTGGAAGCACGAAGCCCATTACATGCACTTAGGAACGGCTGCAGCATACAAGGCGGAGCAAAGCATCTATCCGCCAAAATCCGGAACTCTTTTAATTCTCCTCAGGCGCCGGAGGTATCGGCTCCTTTTCGGCTTTGTGCAGCGCGACCACTTCGTTGGCCACCTGCCAGTACTTGTCGGAAAAGACGCCCCCGCGGGGCCATTTTTCCGGGATGCCGTAGTATTGGCATCAAACCTGCCACATATACATGGATGACATCGCGCCTGCAGAGTTGCCGATAAAGGGGATAAACCCTCCCGGCCTATGCTTCATGGCAGGGCGAGAAAAACAACCTATGGGATTAAACCTGTGTAACATCCCTCTGCCTCCGAAATCAATCCTGGAAAACAGATATTAGCCGCCGGGTTGCAAAAAGCAAGGAAAAATTTGAATCTCGGACAGGCGTCCTTTGCACGCATTCTGCCTATTTATCCAAAAATTAGTAAAAGCGTGATTTAAATATCCGTTCCGAAAAACACGGCGCCCTCGCCATGAACCTCAGATAGCTTACATGAGGCATACTGAGGAGTCGCAGTTTTAGCAGAGAAATACTACGCCCGCCTGCTATTTTATGAATTAGAAAAATGATCTTTTTGCAGTCTTTTCATCAAGCAAGGAGGAATCATGAGCGAAGAAGAGAGCCAGGAAGGGGCATCCTTCTCTGCCAAAGAACCGACAGAAGAGAGTCTAGTGGGCATAAAAGAGAAACTTGAAGAAATAAAAGATTATCTGGAGGAGGCGTCCAAAACAGAGAAAGATGCGGCGGCATTGGAAGCGCGCCTGAATCTTACGGCAGAAGAACGCGAGCTGACGCCCCAGGAAAAGGGCTACAGAGCAAACCTGAAGGAAGACAGAAGGCAGGCGCTCGAAGGCCTGAAGGCGGTGGCGAGGGAATTGGGAGAGATAGAAGGGGCATTGTCTTCGATTCCTGAAGAAGGGAAGCACGAATCTGACCTGAAAAAGTGCCGGAAGCAGGAGATCAAATATCGAAACGAAGTGGAGGAGCGGATAAAGGCAATAACAAATGAAGAGGAAGACGGTCCTTTTTGGCAATAGGGATACCTGGGTTTCGGGTTCTCCGTGCGGATACGGCGATCGCAATCTAGGGCTTGCCTATTTATTGCAAAAATTCCCTTCAAGGATCTAAACAGTTTTGAAAGCAAAGGTAAATCCATCATATTGAAGCAACATTACTTTACTGACGATGACTTTTTGCCAAGATAACGCTTAATTCTTGCAGGCCTCCATTGGCACCCTGCATTTCAATATGTCTGAAGGAGACAGTTTTTCAAAGCCTTTTGGAGCTTCCCGCCTCTTTCGGCCGCACTCTTTTTATCCTGCATCCGGAAGGGAAGCATCATAGATAGGCGCAAGGGGGCGCATAAGAGGATAGGTATTTCAGACAAGGTTCCTTCTTATTTAATTCAAAAATAAACACTAAATAGCATTTTGTTCCCCGGCGCGAAATACGTAAAAGACTCTCAGAATCTGAATTTCCGCGGGGGATTCATATTCATGTTGCCTAAAAATATTCTTCTCCGCATCTCTTCCGGAGGTTAAGTATGGGCTGTGTCAAAAATCCTGTATTTCTTACCATTTCTGAAGTTATTGCACAACCTGTGACACCCAATCTAAAAGTTATAATTTTCCCATCCCTATAGCTATACTTAGTGCTATGATACAAAATTTAACTGAGGCAAAAGCGAACGCTGACAAGCCGCTTCAGGAAATCAAAAAGGACCGTCTGCAAGAGCTTGAGCAGTACAAAGAAGACGGGGTGCTCGAGCCTGCAAACGTGGACTTCCTCTCCAAGCTTATAAAGCGGGCCGAGAGCGTGGAAGAGGTGGAAAACCTTTCTACCCTGTCTGTAATA